>NZ_JBVIGS010000019.1:0-164410 GCF_055570675.1 Streptomyces sp. NPDC031111 | reverse complement strand
CAGGGGCGGAAATCGTTTTGGGGAAAGGGCGAGGGGGAAACAGGGGGGGAGCAAGCGAAAAAAAGAAGAAAAGGTCACCGCAAAGAAAAACGAAACCGGCGGGGGGCACCCCGCGGGGTCCCCACACCTGTGTCCGGGGGCGTCACATCGTGGCGCCCGCCATGGCACGGCACATCTCCGAGCAGCGGCGACAGGAGTCGGCGCAGCTCATCATCCGGTCGTCGTCCGGCATGGACATACACGCCTCGGCGCACATGTCGCACGCCTGCGCGCACATCATGCACATCTCGTTCGCCAGCGGCGAGCGGCGCATCATCATGTCCGCGCACATGCGGGTCATCTCCGAGCAGTCCATGAGCGCCCGCATGATCCGCATCTGGGGCTGGCCGCCCATGTGCAGACAGGAGCTCATGGTCTCCTCGCACACGCTGTGGCAGGCCATGCACGCCTGGATGCAGTCCTGCATCTGCCGGCTCATCGGTTCCATGGTGGAGGGCTGCTGCTGAGTCATGGTTCCTCCCGGGGGGACGGAGAGGGCCGGGGCTCGGCCCTCGCCCCTCCGTCCTACGCCCCCGGCCCCAAGACCACCACAGGACGGACGAAACGGACCCCGCTACGGCAGGTTGCGGGCCATCACGATCCGCTGGACCTGGTTGGTGCCCTCGTAGATCTGGGTGATCTTGGCGTCGCGCATCATCCGCTCGACCGGGTAGTCGCGGGTGTAGCCGTAGCCGCCGAGGAGCTGCACGGCGTCCGTGGTGACCTCCATGGCGACGTCCGAGGCGAAGCACTTGGCGGCGGCGCCCTGGAAGGTGAGGTCGCCGTCGCCGCGCTCGGACTTGGCGGCGGCCGCGTACGTCAGCTGGCGGGCGGCCTCGATCTTCATGGCCATGTCGGCGAGCATGAACTGGATGCCCTGGAAGTCGGCGATCGGCTTGCCGAACTGCTTGCGCTCCTTGACGTAGCCCTTGGCGTAGTCGAGGGCGCCCTGGGCGATGCCGAGGGCCTGGGCGGCGATGGTGATGCGGGTGTGGTCCAGCGTCTTCATCGCCGTGGCGAAGCCGGTGCCCTCCTCGCCGATCATGCGGTCGGCGGGGATGCGGACGTTGTCCAGGTAGACCTCGCGGGTGGGCGAGCCCTTGATGCCGAGCTTCTTCTCCGGAGCGCCGAAGGAGACGCCCTCGTCGGACTTCTCCACGACGAAGGCGGAGATGCCCTTGGAGCGCTTGGTGGGGTCGGTGACGGCCATCACCGTGTAGTACTCGGACTCGCCGGCGTTGGTGATCCAGCGCTTCACGCCGTTGAGGACGTAGGTGTCGCCGTCGCGGACCGCCTTGGTCTTCATCCCTGCGGCGTCGGAGCCGGCGTCGGGCTCGGAGAGGCAGTACGAGAACATGCCGTCGCCCTTGGCGAGCGGGGTCATGTACTTCTTCTTCAGCGCCTCGGAGCCGGACAGGATGACGGGCAGCGAGCCCAGCTTGTTCACGGCGGGGATGAGGGAGGAGGACGCGCAGACGCGGGCCACCTCCTCGATCACTATGACCGTCGCGAGGGCGTCCGCGCCGGCGCCGCCGTACTCCTCGGGGACGTGGACGGCGTGCAGGTCGTTCGCGACGAGCGCGTCGAGTGCCTCCCGGGGGAAGCGGGCCTCCTCGTCCACCGCGGCGGCGTACGGCGCGATCTTCGCCTCGGCCAGTGAGCGGACGGCGTCGCGGAGCATGTCGTGCTCCTCGGACGGGCGGTACAGGTCGAAGTCAGCCGATCCGGCCAAGGTCTCTCACGCTCCAAAACACTGCGATGCTGGTCACGCTAACTACCGTTAAGTAACTCAAATTTTAGGCCTTCATCCACTGTTGTGGATAGGTGAGCTGGGCGACAGCCCTGCGCTGACGCCCCGGGGGCCCCGGTTATGCTCGGGCCCGCACTGCATGCCGTTTACCCCTGGAGCTCCCATGGCCCTCAAGATCACCGTGATCGGCACCGGTTATCTCGGCGCGACCCACGCGGCTGCCATGGCGGAGCTGGGCTTCGAGGTGCTGGGTCTCGATGTCGTACCGGAGAAGATCGACAAGCTCCGGCGCGGTGAGGTCCCGATGTACGAGCCGGGGCTGGAAGAGCTGCTGCGCCGGCATGTCGCCGGGATCGAGGGGTCCAGCGGGCGGCTGCGGTTCACCACGGACTGGGCCGAGGTCGGTGAGTTCGGCGACGTCCACTTCGTCTGTGTGAACACCCCGCAGCGGCACGGCGAGTACGCCTGCGACATGTCGTACGTCGACTCCGCGTTCGCCTCGCTCGCACCGCATCTGAAGGGTCCCGCGCTGGTCGTCGGGAAGTCGACGGTGCCCGTCGGCTCGGCCGACCGGCTGGCCGCCTATCTGGCCGAGCACGCCCCGGCCGGGGAGGACGCCGAGCTGGCGTGGAACCCGGAGTTCCTGCGCGAGGGCTTCGCCGTCGAGGACACCCTGCACCCGGACCGGCTCGTGGTGGGCGTGCGCAGCGAGCGGGCGGAGAAGGTGCTGCGGGAGGTGTACGCCACGCCGATCGAGGAGGGCTCGCCGTTCGTCGTGACCGACTTCGCCACGGCGGAGCTGGTGAAGACCTCCGCGAACTCCTTCCTGGCCACCAAGATCTCGTTCATCAACGCGATGGCGGAGGTGTGCGAGGCCGCGGACGGCGATGTCGCCAAGCTGGCGGAGGCCATCGGCTACGACGACCGGATCGGCAAGAAGTTCCTGCGCGCCGGGATCGGTTTCGGCGGCGGCTGTCTGCCGAAGGACATCCGGGCGTTCATGGCGCGCGCCGGTGAGCTGGGCGCGGACCAGGCGCTGACGTTCCTGCGGGAGATCGACTCGATCAACATGCGGCAGCGCGGCCGGATGGTGGAGCTGACCCGGCAGGCGCTGGGCGGCGGGGCGTTCCTGGGCAAGCGGGTGGCGGTGCTGGGCGCGACCTTCAAGCCGGACTCGGACGACGTACGGGACTCGCCGGCGCTGAACGTGGCCGGGCAGATCCACCTCCAGGGCGGCCAGGTCACGGTGTACGACCCGAAGGGCATGGACAACGCCCGCAGCCTCTTCCCGACCCTGGGGTACGCCGATTCGGCGCTGGAGGCGGTGCGCGGCGCGGACGTGGTGCTGCACCTGACGGAGTGGCGGGAGTTCCGCGAGCTGGACCCGGCGGCGCTGGGCGAGGTGGCGGCGGACCGCCTGATCCTCGACGGCCGCAACGCGCTGGACCCGGAAGCCTGGCGGCGGGCCGGCTGGCGCTACCGCGCGATGGGTCGCCCCACCGCATAGGGCATCCCGCGGGTGACGCCGGTTCGGCCGAGGCTCAGTCGGCCGAACCGGCGCCCTGCTGCATTCTGCCCCAAGCGATGCGCCCCCGGCGGCCCTACGCGCCCCAAAGGGGCACAACGACGCCCGGCGTCACGCGCCCTGAAGGGGCGCGGGGAACTGCGCGACCAGCCACGACGGCGCCGCGGACGACCACGGAGACCCAGCGGAGCGTTCACGCCCCCTTCGCCCGGTAGCGGCGCATCTTCGCGCGGGCCCCGCACACCCGCATGGAGCACCAGCGGCCGCGTCCCGCGGGGCTGCGGTCGTAGTACGCCCAGTGACAGTCCGCGGCCTCGCACGCCTTCAGCCGGTTCCAGGTGTCCGCCGTGACCGCCTCCGCGACGGCGCCGGCTATGCGCGAGAGCAGGGGCCCGTCGTCGACGGGGACGAGGGCGGCCGAGCCGTCCGCCGTGTCGACGGTGACCACCAGCGGGGCACGGGCGAGCAGCTCGCCGAGCGGGGTGACCTCCCGGTGGGGCGCGTGTCCGGCGTGGGCGAGCAGCGTGGCGCGCAGCGACTCGCGCAGCTCGCGGGCGGGTGCGACGGCGTCCTCGGTGAGTCCGAAGCGCGCCCGGACGTCCGCCGTGTCCAGCGCGTCGGCGCCCGACTCGATGTCCAGCGTGTTGACCAGGTCCCGCACCAGGACCAGTCCCCCGGGCGGGGCCGCTCGCTCACTCATGCCTGGACGCTACCTCCCGCTATTCCCTTGCGACGTTACCCCCCATGCGGCAGCATGCGGTAACGGTTACCCGTAACCCCGCTCTGAAGGTAACAACAAGGAGGCAGTCATGTCCTTTGCCACAGTGGGCTCCGTCGTCCTGGACTGTCCGGACCCGCGCGCGCTGGCGGACTTCTACGCCGAGGTGGTGGGCGGCACGGTGGTGGACGAGGGCGAGTGGGTGGACCTGAAGGTGCCCGGCGGTCCGGTCCTCGCCTTCCAGGCCGCCCCGGCGTACGTCCCGCCGACGTGGCCGTCCGACGACGGCGCGCAGCAGTTCCACCTGGACCTGACGGTCGAGGACCTGGACGCCGCCGAGAAGGAGGTGCTGGCGCTGGGCGCGAGGCCGCTGGACGCCGAGGACCGCGCGCGGACCTTCCGGGTTTACGCGGATCCGGCCGGGCACCCGTTCTGTCTCTGCGCCTGCTGACACCTGCTGACACCGGGAGGACCCATGGCCGCCGTGGCCCGTCTGCGTTCCGTCGTCCTCGACTGCCCCGACCCGCGTGAGCTGGCGGTCTTCTACGCGGCGGTCGCCGGTGGCACGCCCGTGGAGGAGGACGCGGACTGGGTGGTGCTCCAGGTCCCGGCGGGGCCGCGGCTGGCCTTCCAGCGGGCGCCGGGGCACACCCCGCCCGAGTGGCCGCGCGCCGACCACGACTCCCAGCAGTTCCACCTCGACTTCGACGCGGGCGGGACCTGGGAGGAGATCGACACGGCGGAGGAGAAGGTGCTGGCGCTGGGGGCGCGGGTGCTGGACCGGGAGGACTACGAGAGCAAGGACTTCCGGGTGTACGCCGACCCGGCGGGTCACCCCTTCTGCCTCTGCCGGATCGAACAGCCCTGACCCTCCCGCCGTCAGCCGTCCAGCTCGGCGATGGTCGCCGTCGACGGAGGGCGGCGCTGCTGGGCCGCGTGAGCGGTGAAGCCGGCGCCGCGCAGTACCCGCTGGACGTTGCCCCAGGTCAGCAGGGCGACCTCGGTCTCGTCCCAGCCACGCCGCAGCAGTTCGGCGATCAGCCTCGGATAGCAGGAGGTGTCGCGGAGCTCCTGGGGGTGGGTGTCGCCGGTGTCGTACGCGCCGGACAGGCCGACGCTCTCCGGTCCGGCGGTGGCGCGGATGTGGTCGAGGTGGTCGGCGACGTCGCGGACGGTCGGACCGGACTGCTCGGCGGTCAGCGGCACCATGCACAGGGCCTTGGCCCTGCCGACGTCGGCGAGCAGGTCGTCGGGAAGGTTGGCCGGGTGGGGGCGCAGCTCGCCGGCGGCGGAACGGCTGAACAGCACGGGCGCCCTGGAGAGGGTGAGGACGCGGCGGATCGTCGGCGGGGAGGCGTACGAGAGGTCGGCGATCATGCCGACACGGTTCATCTCGCGGACGACCTCCTCGCCGAACCGGGTCAGTCCCGAGGCTCCCGCCCAGGAGGCGCCCGCCAGGGTGAGCACGCGCACTCCGAGGGTGTGCAGCGAGCGCAGGACGCCGAGGGAGTCGCCGAGAGCCGCGGCTCCGGCGGGGCCGAACAGGACCGCGACCCGGCCGCGGTTGCGGGCGTCGCTGACCTCTCCCGCGGTCCGGGCGGGGAGCAGGCCCTCGTCGTGGGCGGCGACCACCGACTTCGCCAGGTCGAGCTGGTCCAGGGTGGCGCCGACGGCCCGGTCGCCGTCGAGTCCCTCGGGGAGGTGCAGCGACCAGAACACGGCGCCGACGCTGCCCTCGCGGAGCCGGGGCACGTCCGCGTCGACGGCGCTCTCCCCGAGGTCGAGGTCGTACCAGGGCAGTCGGCGCAGCGCCCGGGGGAGTCCGCTGTAGCCGTCGGCGACGGGGTGGGCGGTGAGGACGGCGCGGGCGCGGGTCAGGGGCTCGGCGTCCGGGTCGGAGACGGGCTCGTACGTCTCCGGTGCGACGAGTACCGCCTCCTCGGGGTACGGGTCCTCGACGCGGCCGATCTCGGCGGTGGCGGGCAGGTCGTCCTGGAGATCGGCCATCACGGGCTCCGTACGTCGGTGACCTCGGCGATACGGTCACCGTCGCACGGGGCGGGTGGGGGGTTCCTGGTGGGTGGGGCGTTCGGGGTATTTGAGTCGCCCCCTCCGCCCCTTCCCTTCCCGTCCCCGGGGCTCCGCCCCGGACCCCGCTCCTCAAACGCCGGAGGGGCTGGGTTGCGCCGGACGGGCTGAAAGGTCAGGCGTCCAGGGAGTCCAGGGTCGCGTTGGACGGGGACCGGGTCTTCTGGAGGTCGCGGGCCACGTCCTCCGCCGCGGCCAGGACCCGTACCGCGTTCTGCCAGGTGAGCTTGGCCAGGTCGGACCTGGACCAGCCGCGGTCGAGGAGCTCGGCGAGCAGGTTCGGGTAGCCGGAGACGTCGTTCAGGCCGTCGGGGGTGAAGGCCGTGCCGTCGTAGTCGCCGCCGATGCCGAGGTGGTCGACGCCGGCGACCTCGCGCATGTGGTCCAGGTGGTCGGCCACCGTGGACACCGTCGCGACGGGGCGCGGGTGGGCCTCCTCGAAGGCTCGGTGGATCTTCATCGCCTCGGCGGTGGTGTCGAGGTGGTGGAAGCCGTGCGCGCGCATGTTCTCGTCGGCGGCGGCCGTCCAGTCGACGGCGGCCTGGAGCACGAACTTCGGCACGAACGTCACCATCGCGACGCCGCCGTTGGCGGGCAGCCGCTCCAGCACGTCGTCCGGGATGTTGCGCGGGTGGTCGCAGACCGCCCGGGCGGAGGAGTGGGAGAAGATCACCGGCGCGGAGGTGGCGTCCAGCGCGTCCCGCATGGTCGTCGCGGCGACGTGGGAGAGGTCGACCAGCATGCCGAGCCGGTTCATCTCCCGCACCACCTCGCGGCCGAACGCCGACAGACCGCCCACACCGGGCTCGTCGGTCGCCGAGTCCGCCCACGCCACGTTGAAGTTGTGGGTGAGGGTCAGATAGCGCACGCCGAGGTCGTACAACCCGCGCAGGGTGCCGAGGGAGTTGGCGATCGAGTGGCCGCCCTCCGCGCCCATGAGGGAGGCGATACGGCCCTGTCCGCGCGCCGCCTCCATGTCGGCGGCGGTCAGCGCGGGCGCCAGGTCCTCCGGGTGGCGCGCCAGCAACTGCCGTACGCAGTCGATCTGTTCCAGGGTCGCCGGCACCGGGTCGGGCAGGTCCGCGCGGACGTACACCGACCAGAACTGCGCGCCGACCCCGCCCGCGCGCAGCCGGGGGATGTCGGTGTGCAGGTGCGCGGACTGGTCACCGGCGATGTCACGGGCGGCGAGGTCGTAGCGGACCTGCTCGCGCAGCGCCCACGGCAGGTCGTTGTGCCCGTCGACGACGGGGAACTCGGCCAGCAGCGCGCGGGCGTCGTCGAGGGACGTCATCGAACCCACCCCGCTCACTTGCCGAATCCGAAGCCGCCGCCGGACCCCTCGGCCTTGGCGCGCAGGCGCTTGCCCTTCTCGGTGGCCTGGTCGTTGAGGTCCTGCTGGAACTCCCGCATGCGGCCGAGGAGTTCCTCGTCGTGGGCGGCGAGGATCCGGACCGCCAGCAGGCCCGCGTTGCGGGCGCCGGCGACGGACACGGTGGCGACCGGGACACCGGCCGGCATCTGCACGATGGACAGCAGGGAGTCCATGCCGTCGAGGTGCTTCAGCGGCACGGGCACACCGATGACGGGCAGCGGGGTGACCGAGGCGAGCATGCCGGGCAGGTGCGCGGCGCCGCCCGCGCCCGCGATGATCGCCTTGAGCCCCCGGTCCGCGGCCTGCTCGCCGTACGCGATCATCTCGCGGGGCATGCGGTGCGCGGAGACGACGTCGACCTCGTAGTCGATCTCGAACTCGTCGAGGGCCTTGGCCGCCGCTTCCATGACGGGCCAGTCGGAGTCCGACCCCATGACGATGCCGACAACAGGGCTCATTCGGTGATCGTGCCTCTCAGGTAGCCGGCTGCGTGACGGGCGCGCTCCAGCACGTCGTCCAGGTCGTCGCCGTAGGTGTTGACGTGTCCGACCTTGCGGCCGGGCTTCACGTCCTTGCCGTACATGTGGATCTTCAGCTGGGGGTCGCGGGCCATGCAGTGCAGGTACGCGGAGTACATGTCCGGGTAGTCGCCGCCGAGGACGTTGACCATGACCGTCCACTTGGCGCGCGGGCGGGGGTCGCCGAGCGGGAGGTCGAGGACGGCGCGCACGTGGTTGGCGAACTGCGAGGTGATCGCGCCGTCCTGGGACCAGTGGCCGGAGTTGTGCGGGCGCATCGCGAGTTCGTTGACAAGGATGCGGCCGTCCCGGGTCTGGAACAGCTCCACCGCGAGGTGGCCGACGACGCCGAGCTCCTTGGCGATGTTCAGCGCCATCTCCTCGGCCTTCAGGGCGAGGCCCTCGTCGAGGCCGGGCGCGGGGGCGATGACCGTGTCGCAGACGCCGTTCACCTGCTGGGACTCGACGACGGGGTAGGCGACGGCCTGGCCGTGCGGGGAGCGGACCACGTTGGCGGCCAGCTCGCGCACGAAGTCGACCTTCTCCTCGGCGAGGACGGGCACACCGGCCTTGAACGGCTCGGCGGCCTCCTCGACGGAGTCGACGACCCACACGCCCTTGCCGTCGTATCCGCCGCGGACGGTCTTCAGCACGACGGGAAAGCCATCGCCCTCCGCCGCGAACGCGGCCACGTCCGCGGGGTCGGCGACGATGCGGTGCCGCGGGCACGGCACGCCGATCGCGTCGAGCTTCGCGCGCATCACGCCCTTGTCCTGGGCGTGCACGAGCGCGTCGGGGCCCGGGCGGACGGGGATGCCGTCCGCCTCCAGGGCCCTGAGGTGCTCGGTGGGCACGTGCTCGTGGTCGAAGGTGATCACGTCGCAGCCGCGCGCGAACGCGCGCAGCGTGTCCAGGTCGCGGTAGTCGCCGACGACGACATCGCCGACCACCTGCGCCGCGGAATCCTGCGGAGTGTCACTGAGGAGCTTGAACCTGATGCCGAGCGGGATGCCCGCCTCGTGTGTCATACGAGCGAGCTGCCCCCCGCCGACCATGCCGACTACCGGGAACGTCACGCCCCCAGGGTATCGGCCCGCGCCACCGTGGCCGATTTCGCGCCCCTCCCACGGGAAGGTCCGCGATCAACGGCCCGCGTCCGCAGGAAGATCGCGCGTGCGGGTGGTTAGCATGACTGAGTTGACGCATTCGACGGACGGGAGCCTTCAGACGATGGAACGTGGTTCCTCGGGGCTTCAACGGCTCTTCCGGGAAGTGGCCAAGTTCGGCGCGGTGGGGGGAGCCGGCGTACTGGTCAACCTGGGCGTGTTCAACCTGGTCCGGCAGGTGACCGACCTCCAGGTGGTGCGGGCGAGCGTCATCGCCACCGTCGTGGCGATCATCTTCAACTACGTCGGCTTCCGCTACTTCACCTACCGGGACCGCGACAAGTCCGGGCGCACCCGTGAGATGTCCCTGTTCCTGCTGTTCAGCGCCATCGGACTGGTCATCGAGAACGGCGTGCTGTACACGGCGACGTACGGTTTCGGCTGGGACAGCCCGCTCCAGAGCAACATCTTCAAGTTCCTCGGCATCGGCGTCGCGACCCTGTTCCGCTTCTGGTCGTACCGCACCTGGGTCTTCCGCGCCCTGCCGGCCCGTGAGCCGGCACCGGTGGCCGAGGTTCCCGAGGACGAGGGCCACCGCCCCAGGCAGCGGGTTCCGTAGGGCCTGTCGCCCAGCCGTCCTGTCGCCCAGCCGTCAGCGGACCGTCCTGCGGTTCTCCTCGTCCGGGGACTTCTGCGGAGGCGTGCGGGACAGGAACAGGCCGAAGACGGCCGGCTTGGCCTGGAGCATCTCCAGTCGGCCGCCGTCCGCCTCCGCCAGGTCCCGGGCGACGGCGAGTCCGATGCCGGTGGAGTTGTGGCCGCTGATCGCCCGTTCGAAGATCCGCGAGCCCAGCTCGGCGGGGACGCCGGGGCCCTCGTCGGTGACCTCGACGACGACCTGGTTGCCGGTGACCCGGGTGCGCAGGGCGACCGTGCCGCCGCCGTGCATCAGCGAGTTCTCGATCAGCGCGGCCAGCACCTGGGCGACCGCGCCCGGGGTGCCCACCGCCCGCAGCTCCCGCTTGCCGGAGGTGACGATCGCCCGGCCCGCGCTGCGGTAGGCGGGGCGCCACTCCGCGAGCTGCTGCTTGATCACCTCGTCGAGGTCGAAGGTGACCGCGGAGCCGGTGCGGGGGTCGCGGGAGTTGGTCAGCAGCCGTTCCACCACGTCCGTCAGCCGCTCGACCTGCGCCAGCGCGATCGTGGCCTCCTCCTTCACCGTGTCCGGGTCGTCGGTGAGGGTGATCTCCTCCAGGCGCATGGACAGCGCGGTCAGGGGGGTGCGGAGCTGGTGGGAGGCGTCGGCGGCGAGGCGCCGTTCGGCGGTCAGCATGCGGGCGATGCGCTCGGCGGAGCGGTCCAGCACGTCCGCGACCCGGTCCAGCTCGGGAACGCCGTAGCGGCGGTGGCGGGGGCGCGGGTCTCCGGAGCCGAGGCGCTCGGCGGTCTCCGCGAGGTCGGTGAGCGGTGAGGCGAGCCGGTTGGCCTGGCGGACCGCCAGCAGCACCGCCGCGACCACCGCCAGCAGCGCCACCAGTCCGATGATCAGCAGGGTGCGGGCCACCTCCCGGGTCACCGAGGAGCGCGGCTCCTGGACGGTGACCGTCTCGCCCTCCTCGCCGGGTGCCGTGGCGCTGATGGCGTCGCCGTCCGGCTTGGTGCCGACCTCGATGGGCGGCTTGCCGGGGATCCGGATGACGGCGTACCGGTCCTCGGTGACCTGGTCGCTGATGATCTCGGCGGTGACCTTGTCCTCGACGAGGAGCCGGCTGTCGACGATGCTGGCGAGCCGTACCGCCTCGGACTCCACCCGCTCCCTGGCGCTCTCACTGATGGTGCGGGTCTCGACGATCACCAGGGAGACGCCGAAGACGGCGATCACGACGAGCACCACGGCGAGCGTGGACTGGATCAGGCGGCGGCGCATGTTCTCTTACTCACTGGTGAACCCCGGGGGGTTCAGCTCTTCTCGAAGCGGAAGCCCACACCGCGCACGGTCGCGATGTAGCGGGGGTTGGCGGCGTCGTCGCCCAGCTTCTTGCGCAGCCAGGAGATGTGCATGTCGAGGGTCTTGGTGGAGGACCACCAGGTGGTGTCCCAGACCTCGCGCATCAGCTGGTCCCGGGTGACGACCCGGCCCGCGTCCCGCACCAGCACCCGCAGCAGGTCGAACTCCTTCGCGGTGAGCTGGAGCTCCTCGTCGCCCATCCAGGCCCGGTGCGACTCGACGTCGATGCGCACCCCGTGGGTGGCGGGCGGCTGCTGGGGCTCGGCGGCACCGCGCCGCAGCAGGGCCCTCACCCGGGCCAGCAGCTCGGCGAGCCGGAACGGCTTGGTGACGTAGTCGTCGGCGCCCGCGTCCAGGCCGACGACCGTGTCCACCTCGTCGGCGCGGGCGGTGAGGATCAGCAGCGGAACCGTGTGCCCCTCGGAGCGGAGCCGGCGGGCGACCTCCAGGCCGTCCATGCCCGGCAGCCCGAGGTCCAGCACCACCAGGTCGACGCCGCCCTGCATTCCGGCTTCGAGAGCGGCGGGTCCGTCCTCACGCACCTCGACTTCGTAGCCCTCCCGGCGCAGGGCGCGGGCCAGCGGCTCCGAGATGGACGCGTCGTCCTCGGCGAGCAGTACACGGGTCATGCCAGTGATGGTAGTCCCGCCGCCCATGGCCCCGAGGTGTGATCGCGAGCGTTGACTCTTACCTCCGGCATACCCGTTTCTCACCTCCGGTGCCCGGTTGCACACCTGCGGCTGTGGGGTGCGATCCTGGGAAGGACCTTCGAATGGGTGATCACGGTTCCACCAAAACCTGTGATCCGTGTCTCAAGTCCTTCCATATCCGGCAGTGTCCTGCCGTATGGTGAGTCAACGCCTGTTGCACCACGGGGACCTTTGGCGCACTCCACGCTGAGGGTCTCTTTTGTGTGCGGGCCGGCTTCCGGGCCGGCCCCGGAAGGAATGACCTGTGGCCGGGCCTGGACCGCGCACTGACGCGCGTACAGGCGTGGATCCCGGTGGTCGCCGTCCGCCGCTCCGTGATCCGGATCGGCTGCCCTCGGGCGTGGGGTGGACGGTAGGACCCGCCGGTGCCGGCCGCCCCCCACCGGGCGCGTACACGCTCGCGCGACGCGTCCCGACCAGCAAGGAACGACCATGGCGTCCAGCCTGACGAAGGACTCGGTCACTCCGGGCACCCCCGGCTCCGAGAAGACCTTCTTCGGCCACCCCCGCGGACTGGCCACTCTCTTCATGACCGAGATGTGGGAGCGTTTCTCCTACTACGGCATGAGGGCTCTCCTCCCGCTGTACCTCGTCGCGCCGGGCGGCCTCGGGCTGAGCGCGGGCACCGCGACCGCGATCTACTCGGTGTACCTCTCGCTGGTGTACCTGCTCACGATGCCGGGCGGCTGGTTCGGCGACCGTGTCTGGGGTCCCCGCAAGACCGTCGCCGTCGCCGGCGGAATCATCATGCTCGGCCACCTGACGCTGGCCCTGCCGTCCTCCGGCACCTTCTACGCGGGCCTCGGTCTGGTCGCCATCGGTTCCGGACTGCTGAAGGCCAACATCTCCACGATGGTCGGCCAGCTCTACCAGGGCCCGGACGACCCGCGCCGGGACGGTGGCTTCACCGTCTTCTACATGGGCATCAACCTGGGTGCCTTCGCCGCGCCGCTGATCATCGGCACCATCGGTGAGAGCGTCAACTGGCACCTGGGCTTCGCGCTCGCCGCGCTGGGCATGGGTCTCGGTGTCGCGCAGTTCCTGCTCGGCAGCCGTCACCTGGACGCGCGCTCCAGCGTCGTCCCGAAGCCGCTGTCCGCGCAGGAGAAGGCCTCGACGCTGCGCAAGTCCGCGCTGTGGGCGGGCATCGCCGTCGTCGCGTACGCCGTCATCGGCTTCAGCGGCAACTACACCCTGAACTGGATCCTGGTCCCGCTGACGCTGCTCGGTGTGATCGTCCCGGTGATGGTGATCGCCCGCATCAAGCGCGACAAGGACCTGGACACCGCCGAGCAGTCGAAGATGTCCGCGTACATCTGGTTCTTCGTCGCCGCGGCGATCTTCTGGATGATCTACGACCAGGGCGGCTCGACCCTGTCGATCTTCGCCGACTCGTCGGCCGACAACAGCGTCTTCGGCTGGGAGTTCCCGGTCTCCTGGTACCAGTCGGTCAACCCGGTCCTGATCATGGCGCTGGCCCCGGTCTTCGCGTGGATCTGGCTGGCGCTGAACCGGCGCGGCAAGGAGCCGAGCACGATCGTGAAGTTCGCTTCCGGTCTGATGCTGGTCGGTGTCTCCTTCTTCCTCTTCCTGGCCCCGCTGTCGATCGCCGAGGGCGGTCACAAGGCCGCGGCGCTGTGGCTGGTGGCGATCTACTTCACGCAGACCGTCGGTGAGCTGCTGCTCTCCCCGGTCGGTCTGTCCGTCACCACGAAGATGGCGCCCGCGAAGTACGCCTCGCAGATGATGGGTGTCTGGTTCCTGGCGGTCACCGCCGGTGACGCGACGACCGGTCTGCTCTCCATCGCCGGGGTCGACCTGAACAAGACGGGCATCGTCGCGATGGAGGCGAGCCTTGCGGTGGTCGCCGGTGTCGCGGTGTGGATGTACCGCAAGAAGGTCAAGGCCCTCATGGGCGACGTGCGCTGAGCCTTCCCCCCACGGCTCACCGAAGGGCCCCGCATCCGGCTGGATGCGGGGCCTTCGGGCGTGCGGCCACAAGCCCCAGGGGGCGCAAACGCCGGAGGGGCTGATTTCAGCCCCTCCGGCGTTTGAGGAGCGGGGTCTGGGGCGGAGCCCCAGGTTCGGGACGGGAAGGGGCGGCGGGGGCGAAAACGCTACGCGGGGGCTCCGAGCTCCGCCCAGACCGTCTTGCCCGTGACGTCCGGGGCCCGGACGACCCCCCAGTCCAGGCAGAGTCTCTGCACGATGAACATGCCGTGGCCGCCGGGGCGGCCCGCCCGGTGCGGGGTCCGCGGAGCCGGCTGCCCCGTCCCCCGGTCGGTGACCTCGATCCGGATCACCTTCTTCTCGCAGGTGATGACCAGCAGATCCGGCCCCTCGGCGTGCAGACAGGCGTTGGTGACCAGCTCCGAGACGACGAGCAGGACGTCCTCGGCGGCGGCCCGCTGATCCGCGGTGGCCGCGGGCAGCCAGCCCCACGCGTACAGCGCCTGGCGGGTGAAGTCACGGGCGAGCGGCACGACACCGCTCTGGCCGTCGAAGCTCAGCCGGCGGGAGGACCCCGAAGGCGCCGTGGGCACGGCAACGCCCCCGTCGGACGCGCTCCCCGCCGAAGCGCCGCCCCCGGGCGTCCCGGAAGCGCCGCCGGGCTCCGGACCGTGGTCCCCCGGCGAGTAGGGCCGGGTGGTGCTCATCAGCGCTTCACCTCACCGTGTCACCAGTTCACGATTCACAAGATTCCGTACCCGTTCAGTCACGCGCGCGGGGCTCAGCCGGTTCCCGGCACCCTCGCGACCACCCCGTCCGGCACGTTCAGGATGACTCCTGCCCGAGCGGGCCGAGGGGACACCCCCATATTCGCGCCCGTGTGCGCGCGGAAAGGCGCGGCGAGTCACGCGGAATCGTCGGCGAGCGCCGCCTCGAGAGTGTCGTGGACGGAGAACACCGCGTCCGCTCCCGTGATCTCGAAAACGCGCGCGACCACGGGCTGCATCCCGGCGAGGTGGACCCCGCCCCCGGCGGCCTCGGCCTTCAGCCGGGCGCCGAGCAGCACGTTCAGCCCCGTGGAGTCACAGAACTCAAGCCGGGAGCAGTCGATGACAAGCCGCTTGAATCCCTTGGCGAGGCAGTCCTCCAGTGGCTCACGCAACAGATCGGCGGTGTGGTGATCCAACTCACCCGCCGGGGTCACGACGGCACTGGGGCCCTCTTCTCGCACCTCGACCAGAAGCCGGCCCGACTGTGCGCTGCCGACCGTCCCGCGGTCCATGCCGTCTCTCTCTCCCGAGGTCGTGGCTGCCTGCTGACGTCCTCGAACATTACGCCTTCCGGCCATGCTCCGACAGCCGAACAATCACACACAAATGGACATATGAGAACATAACGCACTTGCGGTCTGCTCGGGATAGCGGGTAGGGCTAGTAAGGACACGTAACCGACCACGGCCGGCTTTGGAGGCGCCGCACACCGCAGTGCACGTATCGGCTTCGGCAGCCATATGCCGAGAACGATGGAGGACATCATGTCACCCCGGCTCGACGCATCGCCTACCCCGAAAGCGACGTCGACACCCCTTCCGGAACATCTGGATCCCATCGAGCAGGACGACCCGGGTGTCGTCCCGGACGACCTACTCGCCGGACTCCCGGAGATCCCCCCGTACGACGAGGTGGGCCCGGTCGACGCCAGGGCCCTGTCCAAGACCCTCTTCGAGCGCCTGGAGTCGCTGGAGGAAGGCACCCACGAGTACTCGTACGTACGCAACACGCTCGTCGAACTGAACCTCGCCCTGGTCAAGTTCGCCGCCTCCCGCTTCCGCTCGCGCAGCGAGCCGATGGAGGACATCATCCAGGTCGGCACCATCGGCCTGATCAAGGCGATCGACCGCTTCGAGCTGTCGCGCGGTGTGGAGTTCCCCACCTTCGCGATGCCGACCATCATCGGCGAGATCAAGCGCTTCTTCCGCGACACCTCGTGGTCCGTGCGCGTACCGCGCCGGCTGCAGGAGCTCCGGCTCGACCTGGCCAAGGCCGGTGACGAACTGGCCCAGCAGCTCGACCGCGCGCCGACGGTGGCCGAGCTGGCGGAGCGCCTGGGCCTCACCAACGACGAGGTCGTCGAGGGCATGGCGGCGTCGAACGCGTACACCGCCTCCTCGCTGGACGCCCAGCCGGAGGAGGACGACGCCGAGGGCGCGCTGGCGGACCGGATCGGCTACGAGGACCACGGGCTCGAAGGCATCGAGTACGTCGAGTCGTTGAAGCCGCTCATCGCCGAACTGCCGCCGCGGGACCGGAAGATCCTCTCGCTGCGCTTCGTCGCGGGCATGACCCAGTCGGAGATCGGCGAGGAACTGGGCATCTCCCAGATGCACGTCTCGCGCCTGCTCTCGCGCACACTGGTGAAACTGCGCAAGGGGCTCACGCTCGAGGAGTGACGGAGCGTTCGTCCGTGACCGCGCCCCGCGCCCTGCGGGCGCCGGATGCCCCCTCCGGGCACCGGGCGCCCGCCGGGCGCGGGGCGCGCCCCCTTACCCGCGGTCACCCCTTTCCCGGGGGGCCGTCTTCCTCCACTATGGGCGCGCAAACCGGCCGGTAGGTCGGAGGGCGGGCCGGGCAGGCCCACGGGTGCCGGGAGGCTGGGGATGGCTCGGGGGGACGGGAGCGCGGACGGTGCCGGGTCCGACGGCGGGCGCCACGGAGCGCACTCCGAGGTGCCCGACACACGGCTGACCGAGTCGTTGCGCGGTGACACGCCGACCGCGTACTCGGCCCTCCAGGAACTGCGCGCACGGCACGGCCCCTCGGTCCTCGCCTACGCCCGCCGGTGCGCCGCGGGCGATTCGACCGCGCGCCAGCTCACCGCGCAGGCCTTCACGCTGGCCGCCCGTCAGACCGCCCGCGGCACCGATCCCGGGGGCCCGCTGAGGCACCATCTGCTGTTGCTGACCGCGCAGGTGGCCGCGTCCTGGGCGGTGGACGGACGGGCCGGCGGGCTCGACCCCGGGCTGCACCTCGTGCTCAGCTCCTCCGGCCCCGACGGCCCCGTCCCCACGATGCTCACCGCCTTCCGGACACTGCCGTACCGGGCGCAGGGCCTCCTCTGGTACGGGATCGTGGAGGGCGAGCCCGCGGACCGTACGGCGGCCTTCCTCGGCGTCACGCCCCAGGACGTGGCCTACGGCACGGACCCGGCGCTGCACACCCTGGGCCAGGCCTGTCTGCGGTCCCGGCTGGCCGCCTCGGACGACCCCCGGTGCGCCGACTTCCGCCGCCTCATCGAGGAATCGGTACGGCCCGACAGCCCCCGCGACAGCGCCGACCTGCACACGCACATGGCGCGGTGCGCCCACTGCGCCGCGGCCCACGCGGAGCTGTGCGCCCTGCGGGACGACCCGCGGACCACCCTCGCCGAGGGACTGCTGCCGTGGGCGGGCACGGCGTACGCCGTCTCCGGTCCGGTCGCGGCGGAGCCGGACACCCGCTTCGGCACCGTTCCCGTCTGGCCGCGGTCGCGACGCCTGGCGCTGGCCTCGACGGCACTCGGCGTGGCCGTCGTGCCGCTGCTGCTCTTCCTGCTGTCGCCGACCGACGCGCCGTCCGAGCGCGCCGCGCGGACGACCGTCCCCTCGTCCGTCCCGCCGCCGGTGACGGTGACGGCCACCGCGCCGTCGTCGCCCACGGCGTCCCCGACGCGGACCTCGCCCTCGCCCTCGCCGTCGCGGACGGCGAAGCCCAGCCCGTCCCGCACCGCGCGCCCCTCGCCCACGCCCACCCGCACCACGCCGACGTATCCCCCGCCGGGCGGCACGTACGCCCAGGTGGTGAACCTGGACTCGGGTCTGTGCCTGGACATCGACGGCGAGCTGGAGAACCGCACGGACGTCGTCACCGCCCGCTGCACCTCCTCCGCCACCCAGCTGTGGCGGGTCGACGCCGAGCGCGGTGTGCTCCAGTCGGCCGCCGACCCCGACTACTGCCTGGACAGCCGGGGCGCGGTGTACCGGGGCGTCGGCATCTGGCAGTGCGACTCGGTGGACGGGCGCAACGGCCAGAACCTCCGCTTCGCCGTCGACGCGCGCGGTGTGATCCGCCCGGCCGTCGCGCCGGACCACGCCGTGACACCGGACGGCGACGGGTCGGTGTCACTGGTCCGGGAGGCGGGCCGGGCGGACCAGCGGTGGCGGGCCGGGGCGGGGTGACGGACCCGTCTCACACCTCCCGCCGCTCGGCTCGGCGTCCCTTCCGCCAGACCGCGCGGACCAGGGGCACACCGGGACGGTAGGCCAGATGGACATGGGACGGGGCGTCGAGGAGCAGCAGGTCCGCGTAGGCGCCCGGGGCGATGCGGCCGATGTCGTCGCGGCGCAGGGCCCTGGCTCCGCCCGCCGTGGCCGACCAGACCGCCTCGTCCGGCGTCATCCCCATGTCCCGCACCGCGAGGGCGATGCAGAAGGGGACGGAGGACGTGAACGACGAGCCGGGGTTGCAGTCCGTGGACAGCGCGACCGTGACCCCGGCGTCCAGCAGCCGACGGGCGTCCGGCCACTCGGCGCGGGTGGAGAACTCGGCGCCGGGGAGCAGGGTGGCGACGGTGTTCCCGCCGGCGAGGGCGTCCACGTCGGCGTCGGTGAGGTGGGTGCAGTGGTCGGCGCTGGCCGCGTCGAGCTCGACGGCGAGCTGGACACCGGGGCCGTACGAGAGCTGGTTGGCGTGGACGCGCGGGTGCAGGCCCCTCGCCTTTCCTGCGGTGAGGATCGCGCGGGCCTGGTCGCCGTCGAAGGCGCCCTTCTCGCAGAAGACGTCGATCCAACGGGCGTGCGGCGCGCAGGCGTCCAGCATCTCGCCGGTGACCAGGGCGACGTAGCCGGCCGGGTCCTCGGCGTACTCGGGGGCGACGATGTGGGCGCCGAGGTAGGTGACCTCGTCGGTGTGGCGGGCGGCCAGGCGCAGGGCGCGGGCCTCGTCCTCGACGGTCAGGCCGTACCCGGACTTCGTCTCGAAGGTGGTGGTGCCCTGGCGGAGCGCCTCGTCGAGGAAACGGGTGAGGTTCGCCTCCAGTTCCGCGTCGTCGGCGGCCCGGGTGGCGGCGACGGTCGTGCGGATGCCGCCGGCGCTGTAGGGGCGGCCGGACATCCGGGCGTTGAACTCCTCGGTGCGGTCGCCCGCGAAGACCAGGTGGGAGTGGGAGTCGACGAAGCCCGGCAGGACCGCCCGGCCGCCGGCGTCGACCCGGTTGTCAGTGGCGGGTGCTTTGCTTGATTCACCGGTCCACACGACGCGGTCGTCCTCGATGACGACGGCCGCGTCCCGGACCAGACCGAGAGGGGAATTGTCACCAAGGGAGGGGTCGTTGGTGACCAGCGTGGCGATGTTGCTGATGACGGTGCTGCTCATGGTGTCCTCAGGGGTGGTCGTCAGGCGCGCAGTGCCTCGACTGCCTGCGCGAGGGCTCCGGGCACATCGGGTACCAGCGTGTGCGCCCCGTCGCGTACGACGTGGCGGCCTCCCACGATCGTGTGGCGGACGTCCGCTGCCGTCGCGGCGAATACGGCCGTCTCGGCGCCCAGCCGGGGCAGCGGCCCCGCGGTTCTGACCGAGTCGAGCGCGAGGGTGGTGAGGTCGGCGCGCGCCCCGGCCTCGATGCTCCCGATGCCGTCCCAGCCGAGGGCGGCATGTCCGTCGGCGGTGGCGGCCCGCAGCAGGGCGGCGGCCGTCCAGTGGCCGCGGGTGCGGGTGCGGAGCCGCTCGTTCAGCTCCATCGCGCGGGCCTCTTCGAGCAGGTCGATCACGGCGTGGCTGTCGGAGCCGAGGGAGAGCGGGGAGCCCTCGTTCTGGAGGGCGGCGGCGGGTCCGATGCCGTCGGCGAGGTCCCGTTCGGTCGTCGGGCACATGCAGGTGCCGGTGCCGCTGCCGCCGATGAGGGAGATGTCCTCGGCGGTGAGGTGGGTGTTGTGGACGCCGGTGGTGCGCGGGCCGAGGACGCCGTGGAGGGCCAGGAGCTGCGCCGGGGTGCACCCGTGGATCTCCCGGCAGGCGTCGTTCTCGGCGGTCTGCTCGGACAGATGCACATGGAGCGGGGCCCGCCGCTCCTCGGCCCACCGCGCCACGGTGGCCAACTGCTCCGCCGGTACGGCCCGGACGGAGTGGATCGCCGCCCCGATCCGCGCGTGATCCCGTTCCTTGAGAACTGAACAGCGTTCGGCCCAGGCGTCCGCGTCGCCGTCGGAGAAGCGGAGCTGGTGGGTGGTGGGGGGCTGTCCGAAGCCGGAGGAGAGATAGGCGGTGTCGAGGAGGGTGATGCGGATACCGGCTTCGGCGGCGGCCTCGACGAGCGCCTCGCCCATGGCGTTGGGGTCGGCGTAGGGCGTGCCACCGGGGGCGTGGTGGACGTAGTGGAACTCGCCGACGGTGGTGATGCCGGCCAAGGCCATCTCGGCGTACACGGCCCGGGCGAGCGCGTGGTAGCTGTCCGGGGTGAGCCGGTCGGCCGTGGCGTACATGGTCTCGCGCCAGGTCCAGAAGGTGCCGGAGCCGACCTGGACGCTGCCCCGCAGGGCGCGGTGGAAGGCGTGGCTGTGGGCGTTCGCCAGTCCGGGCAGGGTCAGTCCGCGCAGGATCTCGGCGCCGGGCGGCGGGGCGGGGGTGTCCTGGCGGACGGCGGTGATGCGGCCGTCCCGGACGACGAGGGTCACGCCCGGCTCGACATGGGTGCCGAGCCAGGCGTGCTCCAGCCAGTACGTCCGCTGGGTGGCAGTCACGTGCGGGCCAGTCCTTCCAGTGCGTCGGCGAGTGCGAGGACCCCGGCCACGCAGTCGTCCTCGGTGGCGAACTCGGCCGGGGAGTGCGAGACGCCGGTGGGGTTGCGCACGAACAGCATGGCGGTCGGGACGCGTCCGGAGAGGATTCCGGCGTCGTGTCCGGCGCCGGTGCCCAGGACGGGCACCTTGAGGTCCGTGTCGCTGCCGAGGACGCGGGCGAGTTCGTCGCGCAGGGCGTGGTCGAACTCGACGACGGGGGTGAAGGACTCACGTTCGACGTCGAGGGTGACGCCGTGGGCGGCGGCGTAGGCGCGGGCCGCCTTCTCCACCCCGCCGACCACGGTGTCCAGGCTCTCCTGGTCGGCGGCGCGGGAGTCGAGCCAGCCGCGCACCAGGGAGGGGATGGCGTTGACGCCGTTGGGCTCGACGGCGATCTTGCCGAAGGTGGCGACGGCTCCGGCGAGTTCGGCCTCGCGGCGGGCGGCGAGGACGGTCTCGGCGTACGACAGCATCGGGTCGCGCCGGTCGGCGAGCCGGGTGGTGCCGGCGTGGTTGGCCTCGCCCCGGAAGTCGTACCGCCAGCGCCCGTGCGGCCAGATGGCGGAGGCGATGCCGATCCGGTCGCCGGACAGATCCAGGGACCGGCCCTGTTCGACGTGGAGTTCGACGAAGGCGCCGATGCGGTCGAGCCGTTCGGGGTCGGGGCCGATGGCGTCGGGGTCGTACCCGGCGGCCTCCATGGCCCGGGGGAGCGTGATGCCGTCCCCGTCGGTGAGCCGGTGGGCCTGCTCGACCGTCAACGCCCCGGCGGTGAGCCGGGAGCCGACACAGGCGAGCCCGAACCGGGCGCCCTCCTCGTCCCCGAAGTTGACGATGCCGAGCGGTTTGGCGAACCGCACGCCTCGGTGGCGCAGTTCGTCGAGGGCGGCGAAGGCTGACACGACCCCCAGGGGCCCGTCGAAGGCCCCTCCGTCGGGAACGGAGTCCAGATGCGACCCGGTGACGACGGCGTCCCCCCGCGCGGGATCCCCGAGCCAGCCCCACTGGTTCCCGTTGCGATCGACCTCGTAGCTCAGCCCCCGGCTGCGAACCTGCTCCTCGAACCACCTCCGACACTCCAAGTCGGCCCCGGTCCACGCGAACCTCCGGTAACCCCCGGAGACGGCACTGCGCCCGATGGGCAACAACTGCGCCCACATCTCATGAAAGGAAGCCGGCACAGGCTGTGGGCAGTCGTTCCGCAGGGCGGAACAGGTGGGCACAGCCGAACCCGCAGCCGGCGACGAGACCTCAGCCCCCACCGGACGGTCGCCGCTCGGCACACTCACGACGACTCACCCTCCCGCATCGGCACCCGCACACCCCGTTCGCCCGCCACCGACTCCGCGATGTCGTACCCGGCATCGACATGACGGATCACACCCATCCCCGGGTCATTGGTGAGCACCCGCCGGATCTTCTCCCCCGCCAGCGCCGTCCCGTCCGCCACCGTCACCTGCCCCGCGTGGATCGACCGCCCCATGCCGACACCCCCACCGTGGTGGATCGACACCCACGACGCCCCGGAGGCCACGTTCACCATCGCGTTCAGCAACGGCCAGTCGGCGATCGCGTCGGACCCGTCCCGCATCGCCTCGGTCTCCCGGTAGGGAGAGGCCACCGACCCGCAGTCGAGATGGTCCCGCCCGATCACGATGGGCGCGGCCAGCTCCCCGCTCGCCACCATGTCGTTGAACCGCTCACCGGCCCTGTCCCGCTCCCCGTACCCGAGCCAGCAGATCCGCGCGGGCAGCCCCTGGAAGTGCACCCGCTCCCCCGCCATCCTGATCCAGCGCGCGAGGGACTCGTTCTCCGGGAACAGCTCCAGGATCGCCTTGTCGGTCCTGGCGATGTCCGCGGGGTCGCCCGACAGCGCGGCCCACCGGAAGGGTCCCTTGCCCTCGCAGAACAGCGGCCGGATGTACGCCGGCACAAAGCCGGGGAAGGCGAACGCCCGCTCGTACCCGGCCAGTTGTGCCTCACCGCGGATGGAGTTGCCGTAGTCGAACACCTCGGCGCCGGCGTCCTGGAAGCCGACCATCGCCTCGACGTGCCGGGCCATGGACTCGCGGGCCCGGGTGGTGAAACCGGCCGGGTCCTTCACGGCGGCGTCGGCCATGTCGTCGAAGGCGATCCCGACGGGGAGGTACGCCAGCGGGTCGTGGGCGGAGGTCTGGTCGGTGACGATGTCGATGGGGGCGCCCATGGCGAGCAGCTGCGGGACCAGCTCGGCGGCGTTGCCGAGGACGCCGATGGACAAGGGCTTGCGCCGGTCCCGGGCCTCGACGGCCAGCTGGAGGGCGTGGTCGAGGGAGTCGGCCTTCACGTCGAGGTACCGGTGCTCGATGCGGCGGTCGATCGCGCGGGGGTCGCAGTCGACGCAGATCGCGACGCCGTCGTTCATGGTGACGGCGAGCGGCTGGGCGCCGCCCATGCCGCCGAGGCCGGCGGTGAGGGTGATGGTCCCGGCGAGGGTGCCGCCGAACTTCTTCGCGGCGACGGCGGCGAAGGTCTCGTAGGTGCCCTGGAGGATGCCCTGGGTGCCGATGTAGATCCAGGAGCCGGCGGTCATCTGCCCGTACATGGTCAGGCCGAGGGCCTCCAGGCGGCGGAACTCCTCCCAGTTGGCCCAGTCGCCGACGAGGTTGGAGTTGGCGATGAGGACGCGCGGGGCCCATTCGTGGGTCTGCATGACGCCGACGGGGCGGCCGGACTGGACGAGCATCGTCTCGTCCTGCTTGAGGGTCTTCAGCGTGCGGACCATGGCGTCGAAGGAGCGCCAGTCGCGGGCGGCCTTGCCGGTGCCGCCGTAGACGACGAGCTTGTCGGGGTGCTCGGCCACCTCGGGGTCGAGGTTGTTCTGCAGCATCCGCAGGGCGGCCTCCTGCTGCCATCCCAGGGCGCTCGGTTCCGTGCCGCGCGGCGCTCGGACAGGGCGGGGTCCGGACATGGTCTGCCTCCTGTACTGCCGACGATTACTGCAGATATTCACATCCTCGTCAGCTGAATAGAACTAGTCAAGACGGGGGCGGGTCGGCACCGCCGTGCGGGGGATGTTTGGCTGGGTTCATGCGCGCGAACACGGAGAACGCCAAGGGGACGGGGGACGCGGTGGTGGCCTACGACGACGACCGGACGGACGAGGTGGACCCGTACGCCGCCGGGCGGGCGGCCCGACGGGACGAGGCGGTGCGGGCCGCCGTGGAGCAGGGACTGCTCGACGCCGACAGCCCCCTGGTGGCCCTGCTCGACGTCACCGGCATCCGGGAGTCGGCGGCCGAGCTGCGGGCGGCGTTCGAGACGGTGACGGCGCCCGGCACGCCGGTGCTGCACGCCTTCGCGGTGAAGGCGAGCCCGCTGGTGCCGGTGCTGCGGCTGCTGCGCGAGGAGGGCATCGGCGCGGAGGTGGCGAGCCCGGGTGAGCTGGCGCTGGCGCGGGCGGCGGGGGTCGAGCCCGAGCGGACGGTCCTCGACTCGCCGGCCAAGACACCCGCCGAGCTGCGGGAGGCGCTCGCGCTGGGCATCGCCGTCAACGCGGACAATCCGCAGGAGCTGGCCCGCCTCGACGCCCTGATGGCGGAATCCGCCTCCCGCTCCCCCATCGGCATCCGGGTGAACCCGCAGGTCGGCGGCGGGTCCATCGAGGCCCTGTCCACGGCCACGGCGACCTCGAAGTTCGGGGTGGCGCTGCGCGACGAGGGGGCGCGGGAGTGGGTCGTACGGGCGTATCTGGACCGGCCGTGGCTGACCAGGCTGCACGCGCACACCGGGTCGCAGGGCATCGCGCTGTCGATGATGGCGCGGGGTGTGGCGGAGACGTACGAACTGGCGGAGGAGATCAACCGGCGCGCGGGACGACACCAGGTCGACACCGTCGACATCGGCGGCGGGCTGCCGGTGAACTTCGCCTCCGAGGCGAGCACGCCGACGTACACGCGGTACGCACGGCTGCTGAGGGAGACGGTGCCGGGGCTGTTCGACGGGCGGTACGGGCTGGTCACCGAGTTCGGCCGGTCGCTGCTGGCCAAGCACGGCACGGTGGTCGCGCGGGTGGAGTACGCCAAGAGCGCGGGCGGGCGTCCGGTCGCGGTGACGCACGCCGGCGTGCAGGTGGCGACGCGGACGGTGTACGCGCCGGCGTCGTGGCCGCTGAGGATCGCCGCGTACGACGCGAAGGGGCGGCCCAAGGAGGGCACGCCGGTCGTGCAGGACGTGGCGGGACCGGCGTGCTTCGCCGGTGACCTGCTCGCCCAGGCGCAGTCACTGCCGCTGCTGGAGCAGGGCGACTACGCGGCGGCGCTGGACACCGGCGCGTACTACTTCGCCCACCACTACGCCTACAACTCGCTCCCCCGCCCCGGCGTCTACGGCTTCACCCCGGACGGCGGGTCCGGCGTCACCTTCGCGACGGTACGCGGCCCCCAGACGATCGAGGAGATCGTCGCGGAGTCGGGCGCCGCCCACACCGACGCCCTGATCCGCTAGGTCACACGAGCAGGTCACACGAGGGCCGGCGCCCGGCGGCGGGCGCCGCCCGGTGCCGCGTCGCCGGCCGCGATCCCCGTGGTGCGGTAGCCCTTGACCGTCCTGCCTGCGGGCCGGCCCACCCCCGCCCGGAGCCAGTCGACGCGCACCCAGAGCAGGGCCTCGCCGTCCCGCTCCAGACGGCCGATCCAGGCCGCCTTCAGCCAGAGGCCGGCCCCGCACCCGGCGAGCAGCAGACCGCCCGCGGCGGGCACCGCGAACGCCGTGCCCAGCGCGGCGAGGAAGGCGAGCAGCAGCCACCAGCGGTGCCCGCGGCGCCAGTTGCGGACGGTCACCGCGCGGTCCTGGAGCACGTCGTGCCGCCCCGCCCGGGCCGCCGAGCGGGCCGACGCGCGATACCGGCCCCGCCGCCCGTACGCCACGACGGCGGCCGCCACGATGAACAGCGCGGCTCCCGCCAGTACACCGATCCGCCGCCCGGTCAGTCCCGGTACTAGGGCCCCGGTGCCCGCCGCGACCACTCCCAGCCACCACAGTGGCGCGGCCCCGGCCCGCACGACGACGGCCACCCTGGCCAGCCCCTGTCCTCCGCGCGTCACGTCCAGCCTCCCGTGTCTCACGTCAGTGAACTCAGTGCGCACAGGAGGTTAGCGGCGGAAGGTGAGACGAGTCTGAGAACCCGGAAGCCGTGCCGCCGCTCGTGCCGTCAGTCCACGAACAGGCCGCGCGCCGCCGCCTTCGCGTCGAACTCCTCCAGCCGCGCCTGCGCGTCGGGCAGGTCGTCGCACATCGCCTCCAGCAGCACCCGGCCCAGCAGCATCGGCGCGCACGCCGTGTCGAAGGCCAGCCCGGTGCCGACGGCGGCGGGCAGCAGCAGGTCGGACACCTTGGCGACCGGCGCGAACGGGGAGTCGGCGACGGTCACCACGGTCAGCCCCGTCTCCTTGGCGTGGACGAGGGTGTCCACGACCTCGCGGGGATGCCGGGGCAGCGCGAAGCACAGCAGGGCACTCGCCCCGGCCCGCGCGGCGGCGTCGATCCGGTCGTGGAGCATCGTGCCGCCCTCGTTGAGCAGCCGGACGTCCGGATGGACCTTGGCGGCGAAGTACGCGAACCCGTGCGCCTGGGCCGCCGCCGCCCGCAGCCCCAGCACGGGCAGCGGACGGCTCCCCGCCAGCACCCGCCCCGCCTGCCGCACGGGCCGGGGGTCGGCCAGCACCTCCGCCAGATGCCGCAGGTTCTCGATCTCGGCCTCGACGGCCTGCTGGTACTCGTTGTACGAGCCGGTCCCCGGGGCGGGTTCGGCGGGCGCCACCTCGCGCAGATGCCGGCGCAGCGCGGGATAGCCGTCGAAGCCGAGGGCGACGGCGAACCGGGTCACGGACGGCTGGCTGACCCCGGCCAGCTCGGCCAGCTCCACGCTGGACAGGAACGGCACGTCGGCGGCGCGCCGCACCATGCTGTGGGCGATGCGCCGCTGGGTCGGCGTCAGCCGGTGCCCCTCGAAGAGCGCCTGAAGGCGCGCGGCGGGGCTCTCGGTGCCGCTCATGACGTGACGTCCCCCTCGACCCATTCACCGATCGCAACTCCTGCATGCCGTTATACAGGCGCACGTGTGCGGACGCACGATCGTGGGCGCGGCGTACGTCGTCCCCCGGCGGACGGTCAGAGGCGGACCGGGAGGTGGGCGGCGCCGCGCAGGCTCAGCAGGCCGTTCCAGCGGACCTCGCCGTCCTGCTCCAGGTCCGGGAAGCGGCGGACCAGTTCGCCGATGGCGATCCGTCCCTGGATCCGGGCGAGCGCCCCGCCGATGCAGTAGTGGGCGCCGCCGCCGAAGGAGACGTGCCGGCGCGCGTTCTCCCGGTCGAGCCGCAGCCGGTCGGCGTCCGGGCCCCAGAACTCCTCGTCGCGGTTGGCGCCGGCCAGGCTCGCGAGGACGACCGAGCCGGCCGGGACGTCGTGTCCGCCCACCCGATGGGGACGGAGGGTGATGCGCCGGGCGAGGTGCACCGGGGGTTCGTACCGGAGCAGTTCCTCGATCGCGTTCCGGTCGAGGCCGGGTGTGGCGCGCAGCAGCCGGAGCTGGTCGGGGTGGCGCAGCAGCGCGAGGACGCCGCCGGAGATCAGGTTCACCGTCGTCTCGTAGCCGGCGACGTAGATCATGGCGACCTGGGCGACCAGCTCGTCGTGGCTCAGCCGGTCGCCGTCGTCCTCGGCGTCGATGAGGGCGGTGAGCAGGTCGTTGCCGCGGTCCTGGCGCTTGCGGGAGATCGCGTCGGAGACCAGCTCCACCATCTCGGCGTCGGCGGCTTCGACGCCGGACTTCGCGTCGGAGCCCGCGCCGGGCTCCCCCAGCCGTATCAGCAGGCCGGTCAGCTCACGCAGACGCGCCGTGTCGACCTTCGGCATCCCGAGGATCCGGGTGATCACGGCGAACGGCAGCGGGAAGGCGAGGGTTTCGACGAGGTCTCCGCCACCCTCCCGGCCCAGGTCGTCCAGCGCCTTTCCGGCCAGGTCGCGCACCACCGGTTCGATGCCGCTCATGGCCCGGGGGGTGAACGCCTGGGAGACGAGTTTGCGCAGCCTGGTGTGGTGCGGTGGATCCTGGTCGATCAGCGCGAGTCCTTTGAGGCGTGGCGGGCGCGCGGGATCGGCGGCGCCCCGCGCGTTGCGCTTGTCGACGGAGAGGTCCGCGCGGAGCAGCGCCTCCACGTCCTCGTACCGGGAGACCATCCAGAAGCCGCCCGGGTGCTCGTGCACCGGCGCGTGCCGGCGCACCTCGGCGTAGTGGGGGTGCGGGTCCTCCATGAAGCCGTCGGACAGCGGGTTGAACATGACCGGGACTGGGCGCGTCGGGCCGCTCATGGCGTACGTCCTCTCGTCGTGCGGAACGGTAAGGAGATGGGGGCCGGCGAGGTCCGGGGCCGTCCGCGCCGGTGCACGGCCGCGGCGAGCGCGCCGACGGCCAGGGCGGCGCCGACGACGGCGCCCTTGCGCAGGCCCGTGCCCGCGGGCCGGGAAGGCGGCGCGGGGGCCGGGGGGTGGGTGATCGCCCGGGGGTAGGGCTCACGGGCCGCCGTGTAGCGGCGTCGGCAGACCTCCGCGATCCGCGTTCGCCGCTCGGGCGGCAGCGCGGAGAGGCGCTCGAGGAACATCGACTCGTAGCGGTCGACCTCGCGTCGGAGCTCCGTGGCGGCCGCGTCGCCGAAGAGCTCCACGAACAGGGAGTAGACGTTCAAGGTGCCCGAGGCGACGTCCCGTTCGTAGTGCCGGAGGTCGTTCGCGATGTCCGCGAGCACCTCCACCGGCCAGAGCAGGTCCCGGGTCGCGGGGTCCATCGGGCGCCCGCGCAGGGCGAAGGTCATGGCGCGCAGCAGGCGTACGTCGGTGGGCCGCAGTTCGACCATGGCGAGGGCGTCCTCGCGGGTGACGGTCCCGCGGGAGGTGGTGCCGTTCTCCAGGCGGATGAACCGCTCCGCCTCGTCGACCAGGAAGGCCACGTCCTCGTTCCACGCCCCGAGCGCCCGCAGGGCCTTCTCGAACGCCCTCTTGTAGGTGTGGAACGCCTCGTAGTCGCTGCCCCGTACGGCGTCGAGGTCCACCGCCGCGTTGCGTTCGGCCAGGGAGTCGACGCGGTAGACGAGGTACTCGACGCCGAGCAGTACGGGTGTCAGCCGCAGGCGCTGCCGGCGCGGCACCTCGTCCACCACGTAGTACATCCGCAGCACGTAGTCCCGCACGATGCCCGCGGCCTTTCCCAGGGGAGTCGACGCGAGGCCGACCGCGTTGTTCATCACGCTTCCTTTCCGAAGGTGTTCGGGGAGCGGGCGCCGAGGCGCCAGGCGACCGCGAGACCGACCGCGAGTCCCAGCAGGCAGCCGCCCGCGACATCGGCGGCGTGGTGGGCGTCGGCCAGGACGCGGGAGATCCCGACGGCCGTCACGAGGAGTGCGCCGGCCCCCAGGCACAGCCACCACAGCCGTGTGCCGGCGGACACCACCGCCGGCAGCACCACGAGGACGAGCGTCGCCGTGGCCGTGTGGCCGGACGGGAAGCTGAACCCGGTGTCGGCGGGTGTGCCGTCGGCCGGCACCGGGGCCGTCCGGCCCACGAGGGATTCGAGCAGGGTCTCCGCCGCGAACTGCGCGGTCAGGCCGGCGAGCACCCACAGGGCGGCGGCGAAGCGGCGGCGGGCCAGCAGCAGGCCGAGGACGGCCAGTACGCCCACCCCCAGCAGGGCCGAGCCGGTCACGTCGGCCCACCCGCCGGCGCCGAGCCAGTCGTCGCCGGACGTCCCGAGCGCACGGCCGACGAGGTCCCGGGCGTCCGCGTCGAAGGCCCTGACGGCACCGTTCCCGGCTGCCACCAGCGCGGCCAGCACGACGAGCGCCACCGCCGAGACCGCCGAGCCCACCAGGTACCGGGCGGCGGTCCCGGCTCCGGCGCCGGTCACGCCGTGGGCTCTGCGGCGGTGCCGCCGGGCTTCCTGGCCGTGACCACCTTGTAGTTCCAGACACCGGCGTCGAACATCCGGATCTGCGCGGCGGACGCGATCAGGTTGTCGGCGGGCACCGGGGCCAGCACCCCGAGCCGGCGGAAGGCCGGCGCGGTGGGTCCCAGCAGCCGCACCAGCCATCCCAGCCGCCGCAGGGAGGGGGCGACGTACCGGGAGATGTCCACGATCCGTATGTCCTCGAAGCCCTGCTTGCGCAGCAGCCGCTCGTACTCGGCGTCGGTGAGCAGGCCGGGCATCGCCCACCCCCGGCACCAGGTCCGCAGCTCCTCCTCCTCGGCCGGGGTGGGTGCCGGGTCCTCGCGGACCAGGTACTCGGCGATCATCAGCCGGCCGCCGGGGGCCAGCACCCGGTGGGCCTCGCGGACGAAGGCCTCCTTGTCGTCGACATGGACGACGCTCTCCAGCGCCCAGACCACGGTGTGCGATTCCGCGGGGAGCCCGGTGTCGGTGAAGTCGGCCTCCACGAACTCCACGACGTCGTCGACGGCCGCCCGGCGGGCGGCCTCCCGCGCGGCCTCGACCTGGAAGGGCGTGATGTTGACACCGGTGGCCCGGCAGCCGAACCGCTCGGCGATGCGGATCACGCAGCCGCCGATCCCGCAGCCGGCGTCCATGATCCGGTCCTCGGGGGTGATCCCGACGACCGACGCCAGGTAGCCGGTCATCCGGCGCAGTGCCGTGACGTGGTTCCGGATCCCCTGGTCGTAGAAGCCGAAGTGCAGGGCGCCGGCCTTCTCGCTGCGCCACAGATGGCGGTAGTCCCAGCGGGTTCCCTCGAAGTAGTCGACGACCTGTTGACGAGTCGCGCTCATGGCCATTCCCTTCCTGCCGTCCGATCGCGGAACGGCATCCCCGTGGTGGAGTGGAGCACTGTCAGAACCTGCGCCAGGGCGACATTCCGGCGGCTCGCAGGCGGCGGTGGAGCAGGACGCAGTAGGCGGCGTCGAGCAGGAACGTCCACCCGTACATGACGTTGATCAGCGGCGTCAGCGGGTACGAGCGGTTGCCCAGTGCCTTCCGCGTGAAGTCGGACCAGCTCGTCGGCCAGGTCCGCTGCGGTGTGGTGGTGACGGTGAGCGCCGTGGCGATCCAGGCGCACAGCGTGCCCAGCCACTTGCCGACGGCGATGTACATCGACTGGCCCGCGGGCGATCCGCGGTCCTCCAGCATCTTGATGTAGAGGATCGACATCATCAGGTTGATCCCGAACCCGGTGTACTCCCCGTCGGGATCGGCCAGATCGATGAACGCGTGGTAGTTGACCGACAGGGCGACGGCCAGGCACAGCCCGAACAGCGGGCGGAAGTACCGTCCGAGGGCGCTGTCGGGGAACTGGGCCGCGCCGTACTTCCACACCTGCCAGGCGATGACGGCGTCGACCAGGAACCCGAAGACGCTCGCGGTGTGGAAGTAGTCGCCCAGCGGGTCCAGGAGGAAGCCGTAGGCGAACTCCCAGGTGAGGTTGGCGAAGAGCGCGGCGAGCGGTACTCCGTAGGTCTGGTCGGCGAAGCCCCGGTAGATGATGGCCGCATAGGCGACCAGCCATCCGAGCACGCACAGCATGCCGAAGAGGACGACGGCGCTGGACACCCCCTCGGCCGTGCTCTCCTCCTCGTGTCGTTCGACCGCCGGATCCGGATAGTCGCCCCAGGCGGCGGCGCAGTGGCGCGCGACCGCGCGCCGGAGCCGTTCGCGGTCCGCCGCTTCCAGGGACAGCAGCCGTTTCTCGAACTGGGCTCTGAAATCGGCCACTTCGTCGCGCAGCCGCTCGGCGGCGGAGTCACCGTAGGCGTCGACGAAGGCGGCGTAGATGTTGGTGCGTTCGACCGTGGCGGTGTCGCCGGCGTACCGCGTCAGGTCCGAGGCGACATAGGCCAGGGTCTCGGCCGGGCGAAGCGCCTCGCGGAGCGCCTCGTCGCCGGGGCGCCGCCATGAACGGCCGAGGTCACGGACGACGCGCAGCTCGCTGGGCGCCAGTTCCATGAGGCGGCGCAACTGGCCGGAATCCACCGCTCCTTTCCGGACCGCGAATTCCGTTTGTGCGAGTTCCGCGATGTCCCGGTGTGCGCGGGCGCCCTCGGGAATGCGGGCGCAGAGCCGCGCCAGGGCCCTTTCGACGCAGGCGTCCCGAATCCCCGCGAGTTGCCCGAAGATGCGGCCTCCGACCGGTTCCGGAGCAAGTGCCGCGAGACGGCCGCGCTTCATCGCGAATGCGAGGTATCGCGCTGTCAAGCGTATGGGCGTGGCACGAAGTTGCCATTTCAGGGACGCCCCCAGGACAGGGGCGTGGACGCCCTCCGATACGGCCACCTCGGTACTTCGGCGCACCGGTGGGGTCACTTGGGTGACGACCGAGGTCAACAGGCGTTTGGCGCGCCGAGAAGCGGATGTCCTCAGGACGGTCAACGTGCTCAATCCAGCCTCCTGGAGTCGTATCCCGCACGGCCGGCCCGATCCGCGGACGCGCAACCACCATGGCGGAATGGCGAATTCCGGGCTACGTTCACCCGAACGGACGGTGAACATGATGTACCATTATGATCTGCACCGCCCAGGCTGACGCGCAAGACCTTCCGCACACCACGGGGGCATGCAATGGACGTCATTTCTGAACACTTACTCCCGGCCAAAGAGGCGGCCGAGTTGTGCACGGCGGCCGAGGCCGCACTGACGGCACTGGGATCTCCTGCGAACCCCCTTTTCTATAAGGGCCTCGAAGAGCACGTCCATCGAATACCGGACTCACTTCTCGCGGTATTGAGTGAGTTGAGGGAATCACCCTCCCTGTGCGCGTTGCACATCTCGGGACTGCGGGTCGACCCGGATCGCTGCGGGCCCACCCCGCTCTCCTGGCAGGAGGCCCTCGACGACAGCCGGCAGGATCTGGAGGAGGCCCAACTGGCCCTCCTGGCGGTCTGCCTGGGCGAGGTCTTCGCCTGGCCGACCATCCAGCGGGGCCGCATGGTGCAGAACCTGTTCCCGGTCGAGAGCGACCGGGAGGAGCAGAGCGGTCACGGCTCGGTCGCCCTGGAGTGGCACACCGAGGACGGCTTCCACCAGGACCGGTGCCGCTATCTCGCGCTCCTCGGCATCAGGAACCCCGACCGGATACCCACCACGCTCGGCAGCGTCCACGACGTGCGGCTCAGCCGGCACCACCGGTCCGTGCTCCGCGAGAAGCGCTTCCTCATCCGCCCCGACCTGGAACATCTGCGCCAGCTGGCCGAGTTCGCCCCCGACAGCGAGATACTCCGGCGCACGCACGAGATGAACGACAACCCGGAGCCGGTCGCCGTCCTCTTCGGTGACCCCGAGGCTCCCTGCCTGCGCATCGACGCGCCCTACACGACCGCCCTGCCCGGCGACGCCGAGGCCGCCGAGGCCCTCGCGGCGGTCGTCGACGAGCTGAGCCGCGTCCAGCGCGACGTGGTGGTCGGCGAGGGAGACGCGCTGATCGTGGACAACTACCGGGCCGTGCACGGCCGTCGGGCCTTCCGGCCGCGGTACGACGGCACGGACCGCTGGCTGAAGCGCATGAGCGTGACCGGCAGACCGCTGCCGGCCTGAGGAGAATCACGGCTCCAACAGCGCCGCCCAGTCACTCGACGACGTGTTCAGCGAATACATGGGGGAGTGAACGCTCGTGTCCTTCACAGTTGACAACGCCCAGGCGGACGTGGATTTCCCGGTCCCGATGGAGAATTTCCGCCGCCAGGTGAACGAAAAGCTGCGCTCCTCCGTGGACTCGGTGGAACCGCCTCGGCTGCGTGAGGCGATGGCCTATTCGTTACTGGCCGACGGAAAGCGCATCCGCCCCACTCTGTGCCTGTTGACCTTTGAGATTTTCGACACCGATGTGGCGATCGCTCTCCCCACCGCCTGCGCCCTGGAAATGCTGCACACGGCGTCGCTCATCCACGACGACCTGCCGGCCATGGACAACGATGATTTCCGGCGTGGAAATCCATCCAATCACCGGGTCTTCGGCGAGGGAATGGCACTGCTGGCGGGTGACGCACTGCTCGCCTACGCCCTGGAGTTCATCCTCCAGAACGCCGGTGCACTGCGTCCGGAGAGACTCCTGGCCGTCATGGCCAAACTGATCGAGGTGGTGGGCCCGTCCGGGCTCTCCGGCGGTCAGGCGATCGACCTCCATTGCCAGGGACGCGAGCAGGTCGACCCCTGGACCGTGGAGGAGATGCACATCAAGAAGACGGGAGCCCTCATCGAGGCCTCGGTGGTCACCGGGGCGATTCTCGGAGGCGCGTCGCAGGACGACATATCCCGCCTCACGACCTATGCGAGAAACCTAGGCCTCGCCTATCAGATCGTCGACGACATACTCGACGAGACGTCCAGCTTCGACGATTTCGGCAAGGAGGTCGGCCAGGACCGGGCCGCGGGCAAGTGGACGTATCCCCGGCTCATGGGTGTGGAGAAGGCGCGCGAACGGGTACGCGAACTGATCACTCGGGCGGTCGAGGAGCTCGAGGGGTTCGGTGAGGGCGCGTCGATGCTCCGCTGGGCCGCCCAGGTCGTGCACGACCGGGCCGCCGCGTGATCGGCGCGCACGGCTCCCCGGAGGAGCTGGAGACCAGCCCGCCCTCGGCCGTCCCGCCGAACCCGGCCGGGGCGAACATCGCCGCCTCCTGGTACGCCGCGATCAGGAGTTCGAAGCTGGGCAAGGGACCGCACCGGATGCGGCTGTTCGGGCGCGAGGTGGTGCTCTGGCGCGACCGGCGGGGAGCGGCCCGGTGCGTCGCCGCGCACTGCCCGCACCAGGGCGCCGACCTCGGTCTCGGGGACGTCGTCGACGGACAGCTGCGCTGCCCCTTCCACCACTGGCGCTTCGACGGGAACGGGATCTGCTCCGCCATCCCGGGCGTCCCGCGCATTCCGACGACCGCCCGCACCCGGTCGTACCCCACGCGCGAGGCCCACGGATTCGTCTGGGTCTGGTACGGCTCCGCCGAGCCCCTCTTCGAACTGCCGGAGTTCCCGGCGCTGTCCCACAGGCCCCGCCGCTACCTCGGCTTCCACTACGACGACTCCACGACCGGGACCGTCCGTCAACTGCTGGAGAACGCCGTCGACCACCAGCACTTCAGCGCGCTGCACGGACTGGACCTGGACGGCGTGGAGTTCCGCGTCCTGACCGAGCAGTCCGAGGCGGCGGACAACGGCCCGCCGCTGTCCCGCGACGACGCCTGGTTCGGCGTGTGGTTCTCCGGCCGGCCCTGGCGGCCGCCCCTGCGCCGCTCCCCCCTCGGCTGGCTCACCGGCGTGGTCTCCACCTTCGCGATGGGCCGCCGTATGGAGCTGCTGGTCGACGGCTGGCCGGGCGGACAGCGGTTCACGGCGTACGTGGACGGCACCGAGATCTACAAAGTGATCATGGGGATCGTCCCCGAGGGGGACCGGGCCACCCGGCAGGTCGGCTGGGCGGGCGTCCGACGCACCGGACGGTGGCACCGCACCCTCTTCCACTACGTCCTGTTCTGGGTCCAGAACCGCGCGGGGACCTTCCAGGACGTGCCCGTCTACGACTCCACCCGCAACGCCCAGCCCACGGTGTACGTGCGCTACGACAACGGGCTGCTCAGGTTCCGCCGCTACTACCAGTCGTGGGTGGACCGGGCGGCGGACGACGGAAAGGTCGGCACATGAGTCTCGCGCCGGTGCGGGGGCAGCCGCCCCGCGCTCTCGAACCGCCGCGCGATCTGGCGCGCGGCTGGTACGTGGTCGAGCGCTCCACCCGGGTGGGACGGCGGCCCCGGGCCGCCGCGGTGGCCGGGGCGGAGGTGGTGGTGTGGCGCGCGGGCGACGGCGCGGCCGTGGTCATGGACCGTTTCTGCCCGCACCAGGGCGCCGCACTGGAGCTGGGCCGGGTGGTGGACGGCGCGCTGCGCTGCGCCTTCCACCACTGGCGGTTCGACAGCGAGGGGACCTGCGTGGCCGCCCCCGCCACCCGGCGGGTGCCGCGCGGCGCCTCGGCCCCGGTCCACCCGTCCTGGGAGGGGCTCGGCTACGTCTGGGCCTGGGTGGGCTCGGCGGTCCCGGAGTACCCGCCGCCGGACTTCCCCCACCTGGACCGGACGTCCCCGGCCCACCGGCGCTACCGGTTCGTCTTCGACACGAACGCGCCGGCCCGCCGGGTCCTGGAGAACGGCTTCGACCTGCCCCATTTCCCGGTGGTCCACGGGATCGCCGGCGATCTGCGGCTCACCTGGGACACGGAGGAGAACAAGCACACGATCGGGGCGCGCATCACCACCGACTCGATCGCCCTCCCGGGACCGCTGGACCGGCGCCCGGGCGGACTGGGGCGGCTCTGTCTGCACCTGCGCTCGACGCCCTCGTACCAGGTGCTGACCTTCGAGCTGAACGACCGCCCGGTGGCCCACGAGTTGCTGGCCGTGACGCCGGTGTCCGAGGGCGCCACCACGATGCACGGCTGGACCGTCATGCCGCGGGCCGGCGGTCTGCTCGGCTCCGCCCCCGTCTTCTGGGCGTACCGGCTCCAGCACTGGTGGGGCACCCGCGCGGACCTGCGCATCTACCGGGACGCCGAGGAGACCGACGGCTCGATCAACACCCCGGACGACGAGGGCGTGCTGCGGTTCCGCAAGTTCCACCGCCGCTGGACGGGGCGGGGGACGGAGTGAGGACACCGACACGAGGACCACGGCGGGCCGGCGCGGAGGGGACCGGATGAGGAAGAGGACGTCCGAGCGGCTGACCGCGTCGGCGCGACCGGTGACGCACCTTGCCTCGGGCTGGTACGTCGCGCTCCCCTCGACGGAGTTACGGCGCGCTCCGCGCAGGGCGACCCTGTTCGGGCACGTGTACGTGGCCTGGCGGGGGGACGACGGCCGCGCCCATGTGCAGAGCGCGGTCTGCCCGCACGCGGGCGCCGCCCTGTACGGCGGCAAGGTGGTCGACGGGACGCTGGAGTGCCCGTTCCACCGATGGCGGTTCGACGGGACCGGGGCGTGTGTGTCCGTGCCGGGACGGCGCCCGCCGGCCCGGGCCGCCGTCACCGCGCTGCCCACCCGCGAGTGCTCGGGCTACGTGTGGGTCTGGTACGGCCCCGGGCCGCCGCGCCACGAACCGCCGGACCTGCCGGACCTCCGGCCCCGGCGGCTCCCGAGCACCCGTGCCTTCCGGCTGGCCGACCCGACCCGGGCCACCACCCGGAGGATCCTGGAGAACACCTACGATCCGGACCACCTGGTGGCCCTGCACGGGCTGACCGTGGCCGGGGAGGCCCGGATCACGTTCCCGGCCGCCCGCGAGAGGGCGCTGAGCGGCGGGGCGCCGGGCTCGACGGAGGCGGCCGGGGCGGCGGACGGCGGCCCGGAGGAGCGCTGCGACGCGACCTTGACCTGGCCCTCGTACCGGGGCCCGCTGGGCGCGGTGTCGAACGTGTTCGGGCTCAACGCCGACGAGTTCACCCTGCGGATGCGCGGCTGGGCGAGCTGCCAGGAGATCGAGTACTTCGCCGACGGCCGGCGCCTGTACCGGATGGTCCTGGCGGTCACCCCGATCGGGGAGCACCACAGCGTCCAGCACATCAACGCCGCCGTGGACCCCGACGGCGCGGGGATCGTGGGCCTGCTGCGCGCGCTGGTCCACCGTGCCGAGGTGCAGGTGGCCGCGCGCCAGGACCTCCCGGTCTTCGACACCCTGCTGCCGGGCGACCGGCACGGCATCTATGTGCCGGGGGACGAGGCGGTCCGCCGGTTCCGGCGGTTCTACCAGCAGTGGGTGGAGTGGGCAGAGCGTGGCTGAGGACGTCGTGGATCTCATCGAGGCCGCCGAGCTGCCCGTGGAGCGGGTCGGGGGCAAGGCCAAGGGGCTGGGCCGGCTGGCGGCGGCGGGCTTCCCCGTGCCGCCCGGTTTCTGCCTCCCGGTGGACCTCTTCGCCGCCTCGGCGGGCCGGGAGGAGGACGACGGGAGCCCCGGCGGGTCGGGGCTCCCGCCCTCGGCGGTCGCGCGGGTACGGGAGCGCTGGGAGTCCCTGCACGCGCCGCACGGCGTCGCCGTGCGGTCGTCGGCCACCAGCGAGGACGGCGCGGCGAGCAGCGCCGCCGGCCAGTACGAGAGCGTGCTCGGCGTCCGTACCTTCGAGGAGCTGCTGGCCGCCGTCGGCCGGTGTCAGCGGTCCCGGCACTCCGCGGCCGCCGGGATCTACCGGGACCGGACGGGCCTGGACGGCGCGGCCCCGGCGATGGCCGTCGTGGTGCAGGCGATGGTGGACCCCACCTGGGCCGGGGTGGTGTTCACGGCGGAGGCCCCGGTCGCGGAGGCCGATCATCTGGTCCTCGTGGAGGCGGTCGAGGGGCTCGGCGCGCAGCTCGTCGACGGGGTGGTGGAGCCGAACCGGGCCGCGTTCGCCCGGAGCGAGCCGCACGCGCCCGCGTTCAGCACCGCGTTCGGGGAGCGGATGGGCGAGACGCGGGGGCGTGAGGGCCCCCTCCGCGAGCTGGTGCGGACGGCGCTGGCGGTGGAGCGGGCGCTGGGCGGACCGCAGGACATCGAGTGGGCCCTGGACGACGACGGACTCCACCTGCTCCAGGCCCGTCCGATCACCGCCGCGGTTCCGCGTCCGAACCGGTTCGGCGACTGGGTGAGCGAGGTCCCCGGCGCGCGGTGGGCCCGGATGAGCATCTGCGACTCGTGGCTGTCCGATCCGCTCTCCCCGCTCTTCGCCACCACACTGTTCCCGACGCTGATCGACCGGTGGGCCACCAACTGGGGCGGTCCGACCGAGCGACGCGCGCGGAGCCCGCTGATCCCGGAGCCGATGCACGGCACCGTCAACGGCTTCGCCTATCTGCGGTTCGACTTCCCCCTCTCCCGGCACCCCCTGCGCACCCTGCGGCTCACCGCGCGCTGGCTCGGCTTCCACCTCTCGCCCGTGGAGCGGCGCTGGCGCGGCGAGGTGCTGCCCGCGCTCCGGGACGGCTTGGAGCGGGTGCGGGACACGCCCCTCGCCGATCTCACGCCGGTCGAGGTGCTGCGGCGGATCCGGACGATCGAGGAGCTGAGCGCCCGCTACTGGGCGGTCATCGGTGGCCTCGCCTGGCACTGGAACACCACCGAGTGGCTGCTGGAGGCGGTCCTCGCGCGCGGCGGCCGGCGCACCGCCGGACTCACCGCCGGGGCCCTGCTCGTGGGCGGGGACCGCCTGGCCCACCAGGCCGACCGGGCCCTGGACCGGGTCGCCTCCGCGGACCCGGAGGAGGAGGATCGGCTGCTCGACGCGTATCTGCGGCGCTTCGGCCACCTGGTGTACAGCCTCGACCCGGCCGAGCCCACCGCGATCGACGATCCCTCGATGCTCCGCTCGGTGATAGCCGGCCGCCGCGGCGACGCGGCCGCCGGCGAACCGGCCGCGGCGCCGGTGCCGGTCACCGGCGCCGCCGACCCGGTCCGCCGTCTCGGGCGCGGGCCGCTCGGCCCGCTGCGGCGCGGGGTCCACCGGTGGGCGAACCACTGGAGCGGCGTACGGGACGAGGCGCTGCACCACTTCACCCTGGGCTGGCCGTTCATGCGGGCCGGATACCTCGATCTCGGCCGCCGGCTGGTGCGGGCCGGACTGCTCGACGCCGACGACGACGTCTTCTATCTGACCGGGGACGAACTGTCCGGCTGGGTGAGGACCGGCACCGGTGACGCGGGCTGGCGCGGCCTGGTGCGCGAGCGCCGTATGCGCCGTCAGTGGCAGCGGCGGCTCAACCCGCCCGATGTGGTCCCCGCCGACGCCCGGATCATGCTCTTCGGCTCGGACATCACCTCCCTGGCGCTGTTCGGGGTCGAGCGGCCGGAGGACGAGGAGGGCGGGCTGAGCGGTTCGGCGGTGAGCCCGGGCAGCCACACGGGCCGGGCCAGGGTCGTCCACGAGATCGCGGAGTCGGACGCGCTGGAGAAGGGGGAAGTCCTCGTCGTGCGTCAGGTGACGCCGGCGTGGGCGCCGCTCCTGGCCCGGGCCGGCGCGGTGGTGGCCGACGTCGGGGGCGCGCTGTCCCACGGCTCGGTGGTGGCGCGCGAGTACGGCATCCCGGCGGTGATGGGGGTCAGGACCGCGACCTCGCGGATCGTCACCGGGGACCTGCTGACGGTGGACGGCGACTCGGGCACCGTCCGGCTCCAAGGGGAGCCGTGACCCCGGCCGGGCCCCCGCCGAAGGACCGCCGCACGCGGGACAGGGTGATCCGGGCCCTGCTGTTCGCCGCGGTGGCCGTCAGCCTGGTGATCACCCTGCGGGGCATGGATCCGGACCACCTGTGGGAGGTGCTGGCCGACGCCGACCCGCGCTGGCTGGCCGTGGCCGTCCTGGCCAACGTGGCCTCGCAGGTGACCCGGGCCCTCGGCTGGAACGCCATGTTCACCGACTCCCGGATCCGGTTCCCCCTGCTGGTGCGGATCGAGTTCGCCGTGCAGGCGGCGGCCGCCGTCAGCCCGGAGGGGGTGGGCGAGTTCGTCCGGGTCGGCTACCTCCTGCGCGAGGGGGTGACCAGGACGGTGACCGTCACGCTCATGCTGGTCCGCAAGTTCTTCTCCAGCCTGGGTCTGGTGCCCTTCCTGGTGGTCGTCTGGTGGCCGGGCAGCGGGGTGCCGGGCTGGGCGGTGGCCCTCGCCTGGGCGTACCTGGCGGTGCTGACGGTGGAGTCCGTGCTGATCGTGCGGGTCGCGCGCACCCCGTCCGCGCCGACCCGGGAGAGCCGGCTGCGGCGGATCGTCTTCGACGCGCGCACCTCGCTCGGACCGGTGCGCCGCCCGCGGGTCTTCGCCGAGGTGGGGGCGGCCGGGGTCGCCACCCGGGCGCTCGACCTCGCGGCGGCGACGGCCGTCGCGAAGGCCCTCGGTCTGGGGCTCTCGGCGGCCGTCCTGGTGCTGGTCCTGCTGTCGGTCGAGGTGTCCAACATCCTGCCGACCCTGCCGGGTCAGCTGGGCACCTTCGAGGCGGCCGTGCTGGGCGCGACGGCGGGCGTCCTCGGTGAGGCCGAAGGGCTGGCCTTCGCACTGGTCTTCCATGCGCAACAAGTGCTTCCCCAGATCCCCCTGGGGATGATGACGATGGCAGGCAATTCGCTGCTACGCGACCGATCGAAACAGGATTCGACATGACCGAACTGTGGAACGCCGATACTCCCAAGGTGATCCAGCTGCCCTCGGGGCGGCTGATCCGGGGGCGTGGCCTCAGATACGACCTGCCGGAGGGACAGACCCCCACGTTCGCGGTGCACCTGACCGACCATCAGCCCGCCGATCCGCCCTGGGAGTCCGTATGGGTCCCCTGGCGGGACTTCTGGCTCCCCGCCGACCCCATGGACGCGATGCGCAAACTCCGTCTCGCCCACGAGCGCGCCGAGACCGAACGCGTGGAGGTCTGCTGCGGCGGTGGCGTCGGCCGGACCGGTACGGCGCTGTCCGCGATCTGCGTCTTCGAGGGCATGGACCCCAAGGAGGCGGTCAAGTGGGTGCGGCGGAACTACCACTCCCGCGCGGTCGAGGTGCCCTGGCAGCGGCGGTTCGTCCGCCAGGTCTTCGCCGCCCGCGCCTCCGGGTGAGCGACCGGCCGTGACCGAGCAATGACCGAGAGCTGAGCGGAACGCCCGGCCGGAACCATCCGGCCGGGCGTTCCGCTGTGCGACAGATCCGGAACTCGACGATTTTGCTACGACGTCACCGCATCCCGAATCGGCCGGATAGCGTAACTCCTCGAACAACAGAGCGTCTTGAGGCGCTTGTGACCCCAGTGGCATCCGACGGAGAACGGGAACGAGCGTGGACGCGCAGAGTCGTGGGCAGGCGGATGGAACCGATCCTGCCGACCAGTGGGTGCTCAACCCTCGTACCGGCGAGTACGAACTGCGACTGAACGATTCAGCGCAGCGGCCGGGAGCACCCCGCCCCGGTTCTCCCACGCCCCGGGTCCCCGCCCAGCGCGGCCGCCGCGCGGCGGCACCCGCCCCGCAGGACACGACCGGCGCCGGCCGCCGCGAGCGCAAGCAGAAGCGGAGCGGCAAGAGGAAGGCGCTGATGTGGACGGGAGGCGTCCTCGGCCTGGTCCTCGTCGGCGGCTCCGCGTTCGCGTACTACTGGTACGACCGCCTCTACGGCAACATCAACACCGTCGACATCGGTGACGTGGGCAGTGACAAGGTCCTCGCGGACGGGCCGGTCAACATCCTGGTCATCGGCAACGACGTCCGCACCGGCGAGGGCAACGAGGACTACGGCAACCGCACCAACGTCACCGGCCACGCCGACACCACGCTGCTGTTCCACGTGGCCGAGGACCGCAGCAACGCGACCGTGGTGAGCATCCCCCGGGACCTGATGATCGACATCCCGGACTGCACGTCCAAACAGTCCGACGGCTCGACCAAGGACATACCCGGCTCCACGGTCCCCACCAAGTTCAACGAGTCCTACGGGGTGAACGGCCGCGACCCGGGCTGCACCATGCTCACCGTCGAGGAGCTCACCGACCTCGAGGTCGACCACTTCATGATGTTCGACTTCAACGCGGTCAAGACCCTGTCCACCGCGGTCGGCGGCGTCAAGGTGTGCCTGGACGAGCCCATCAAGGACCTGGAGGGCGGCTCCGGGCTCGACCTCCCGGCCGGGGAGAGCACGATCCAGGGCGAGGACGCGCTGTCGTTCCTCCGCAACCGGCACGGTCTGAAGAACGAGAGCGACCTGGACCGGATCGAGATGCAGCAGAAGTTCGTCGCGTCGATGCTCCGCCGGCTGAAGGAGGACACGCTGGACAGCCCGACGAAGCTGCTCGACGTCGCCGACGCGGCCACCAAGTCCCTCACCGTCGACAAGGGCATAGGCAGCCCCGGCAAGCTGCTCACCCTCGCCAGGGAACTCGGCAAGATCGACCTGAAGAACATCACCCTGATGACCCTGCCGGTGGTCGACAATCCGGCCGAGCCCACGCCCGTCACCGTCGTACCGCACCCGACCGAGGCACCGAAGCTCTTCAGCATGCTCCAGAACGACACCTCCCTCACCGAGGTGAAGAAGAAGGAGAAGGACGCCAAGGACAAGCAGGCCGAACTGCTGGAGGGCCCGCGGGCCGAGGCGTCCGAGGTCCGCGTCGACGTCTTCAACGGCGGCGGGCCGCAGGGTGCCGCGCAGGACACCCTGGTCTGGCTCCGGACCGAAGAGGGCGTGGCCGCCTCCACCAACAAGGGCAACGCACCGGCGAAGGTCGACAAGACGCGGCTGGAGTACGCGCCGAACCAGGCCGACCAGGCACGCGCGCTCGCCGATCTGATGGGCCTGCCCGCCTCCGCCCTGAAGCCCGGCACGACGGACGCCGACGCGACGACCCCGATGGTCCTCACCCTCGGCCCGGACTTCAAGAAGGCCGGCGTCCCCGTCGCCCCGCCGAAGAAGGTGGATGCCAAACAGTCGCGGGCCGACGAGAAGATGTGCAAGAAGTAGCCGCGCCCCGGCCGGTCCGCCCCGGCGAACCCGAGGCCGAAAGGGGGGCTATCCCCAGTGCCACCGGCCTCCCACCTGCCTAGCGTGGGACGCATGACCGGAATGGACGCGCGGGACACCGAGCTGAAGAAGGAACTCCACGCCTCCCTGCGGGCTCGCGGGGAACTGGGCGAGGAGTACGAGTCCGCGCTGGTCGACTCGTTCCTGGAGAAGGTCGACCAGCGCATCGACGGCGCGGTGGAGCGCCGGGTGCGCCGGCAGCTCGCCGAGCAGCAGATGACGGTGGCGCGGGACTCCCGGTCGCCGAAGGTCACGGACACCTGGGGCGAGCGCTTCGGATTCGGGATCGTCTCGCTGGTCCTGGCGGTGCCCCTGTCCGCCATCGGCGGGGGTGTGGGCCATCTGCCCGGTCTGGTGGTCACCTGGCTGGGCATCGTCGGCGTCAACGTCGTCCAGGCCGTCCGTACCAACCCGGGCTTGTTCGGCCGCCGGAAGTCGTCGCAGGACAGCGACTGGGAGGACTAGGGGAACACCCCTGGGGACCTGTTGCGCGGGGACCGCCGCACCCCCGTGACCGGGGGGCGGGACGACGGCGGTCCCCGCGAGGGACGCGCGCCCGTTGAGGCGGACGGCGCGTCCGAGGCGTCCATGGAGGTCCGGGAGCCGCTCCGGAGGTCCTTCGACGCCGTTCGGTCGCCGGCCGGAACGGGGAGCCGCTCCCGCCCTGCCGACACCCACCAATGTGCCGGACCCGTGTTAAGCGAGTGCTGCGCGGACGTGACACGCTCGTACCACTTCCGCGAAGTCCACGAAGATCACGAACGCGCCAACACCCGGCCGTTCACTACGGGTTCACCGGTGGTTCGCCCGACGCGCCGTCAACACGCCGTCACTTCCCGGTCTTGGCCAGGAAGGACAGCAGGTCCTGGCGGCTGACCACGCCGGTCGGCTTGCCCTCGACGAGGACGATCGCCGCGTCCGCCTTGCCCAGCACGGCCATCAGGTCCGCGACGGGCTCACCGGAGCCGACCTGCGGCAGCGGCGCGGACATGTGCTTCTCCAGCGGGTCGTCGAGCGAGGCGCTCTTGCTGAACAGCGCGTCCAGCAGCTCCCGCTCCACCACCGAGCCGACGACCTCGGCGGCCATCACGTCCGGGTGACCGGCGCCCGGCTTCACCACCGGCATCTGCGAGACGCCGTACTCGCGCAGCACCTCGATGGCCTGGCCGATCGTCTCGTCGGGGTGCATGTGGACGAGGGAGGGGATGTGGCCGCCCTCCTTGTCGTCGAGGACGTCGCCGACGCGGGCGCTGGGGCCGGCGTCCTCCAGGAAGCCGTAGTCGGCCATCCACTCGTCGTTGAAGATCTTGCTGAGGTAGCCGCGTCCGCTGTCCGGCAGCAGGACGACGACCACGTCGTCCTCGCCGAGCCGCGAGGCCACCTCCAGCGCCGCCACGACCGCCATGCCGCAGGAGCCGCCGACCAGCAGGCCCTCCTCCTTGGCGAGCCGGCGGGTCATCTGGAAGGAGTCCTTGTCGGAGACGGCGACGATCTCGTCCGCGACGTCACGGTCGTACGCCGTCGGCCAGAAGTCCTCGCCGACACCCTCGACCAGGTACGGACGCCCGGAGCCGCCGGAGTACACCGAGCCCTCGGGGTCGGCGCCGATCACCTTCACGCCGCCGTCGCTGGCCTCCTTCAGGTAGCGCCCGGTGCCGGAGATGGTGCCGCCGGTGCCGACGCCGGCCACGAAGTGCGTGATCTTCCCCTCGGTCTGCTCCCACAGCTCGGGACCCGTGGAGTGGTAGTGGGAGAGCGGGTTGTTGGGGTTGGAGTACTGGTCCGGCTTCCAGGCCCCCGGCGTCTCGCGCACCAGCCGGTCGGAGACGTTGTAGTAGGAGTCGGGGTGCTCGGGCGCCACCGCGGTCGGGCAGACGACGACCTCGGCGCCGTAGGCCCGCAATACGTTGATCTTGTCCGTGGAGACCTTGTCCGGGCAGACGAAGATGCACTTGTAGCCCTTCTGCTGGGCCACGATGGCGAGTCCGACCCCGGTGTTGCCGCTGGTCGGCTCGACGATGGTGCCGCCCGGCTTCAGCTCCCCGCTCTGCTCCGCCGCCTCGATCATGCGCAGGGCGATGCGGTCCTTCACGGAGCCGCCCGGGTTGAAGTACTCCACCTTGGCCAGGACGGTCGCCCTGATGCCCTTGGTCACGCTGTTGAGCCGCACCAGCGGGGTGTTGCCGACGAGGCTGATCATCGAGTCGTGAAATTGCACCGTTGTCTCCGGATGCTGCAAAAGAGGTGGTCGTAGTGGTGATGCCAGCCTAGGCCCTCACGGGCCCGGACCCGGCGGGGTCGTTCACTCCCTGTTGGGATTGGACCACCGTCCGTACGGGGCAAGCACTGGGTGTACGGGTTCGAGGAGGTGGCGGCGAGGCATGACGGGCATGTCGAGGGCGAGGGTGGCCCGGCGGATCGCGGCCGGCGCGGCGTACGGCGGTGGGGGCATCGGCCTGGCCGGGGCGGCCACCGTGGGGCTCCTGCTGGCCGAGGCCCAGCTGGCGCGGCGCCGGGTGGGCAACGGCACGACGCCTCACGTGCCGAACGCGGACGGGCTGTACGGCGCCGCGTACACGGTGCCGGGCGAGCCGGCGCTGCGGCTGACGATGCTGGGCGACTCCACGGCGGCCGGGCAGGGTGTGCACCGGGCCGGGCAGACGCCGGGCGCGCTGTTGGCGTCGGGGGTCGCGGCGATCGCGGAACGTCCGGTGGGGCTGAGCACCGTGGCGCTGCCCGGGGCGCGCTCCGACGATCTGGACCGGCAGGTGACGCTGGCGCTGTCGGATCCGTCCCGGGTGCCCGACGTCTGCGTGATCATGGTCGGCGCCAACGACGTCACCCATCGCATGCCGCCCGCCCACTCCGTACGCCATCTGTCCTCGGCGGTGCGCCGGCTGCGGACGGCCGGTGCGGAGGTGGTCGTCGGCACGTGCCCCGATCTCGGCACCATCGAGCCGGTGCGGCAGCCGCTGCGCTGGCTGGCCCGGCGGGCCTCCCGGCAGCTGGCGGCGGCGCAGACGATCGGCGTGGTCGAGCAGGGCGGGCGGACGGTGTCGCTGGGGGACCTGCTGGGGCCGGAGTTCGCGGCGCACCCTCGGGAGCTGTTCGGGCCCGACAGCTACCACCCCTCGGTGGAGGGGTACGCCACGGCCGCGATGGCGGTGCTGCCGACGGTGTGTGCGGCGCTGGGGCTGTGGCCGGCGGAGGAGGAGCGTCCGGACGCCGCCCGCCGGGAGGGGTTCCTGCCGGTGGCCCGGGCGGCGGCGGAGGCGGCGTCGGAGGCGGGCACGGAGGTGACCGCGGCGATGCCGACGGGGCCGCGGGGGCCGTGGGCCCTGCTGAAGCGCCGCCGGCGCCGCAGGCTCCCAGAAACAGAACCAGAACCTTCGACCCAGTCGACGTAACCCCTCCGCAGCTGCGGGCAGTCGTGCCGCTGGGGCGGCACGACTGCCCGCGGAGTGCGGCGGTGCTGCCGCGGAGGCGGGCGGGGCGCGGCTGGGTGGGTGCGGCCGCGCTCATGCCAAGCAAGCGCTTAGACAGTTGCGGTCCATGTCACATGGCGTCACCCGTGACCCCGCTCATACGTCCGGGTAACTTCCCAAGAAGCCCCGCACCAACCAACCGGTATGCCCTCCCGTCGCCCGACCACCACCCCTCAATGAGGCGCTACGCGCCACCCCTACCCTCTGGAGCCCCGATGCCCGAAGCCGTGATCGTCTCAGCCGCCCGCTCCCCCATCGGCCGCGCCTTCAAGGGCTCCCTGAAGGACCTGCGCCCGGACGACCTCACCGCCACGATCATCCAGGCCGCCCTCGCCAAGGTCCCCGAGCTGGACCCGAGGGACATCGACGACCTGATGCTCGGCTGCGGCCTCCCCGGCGGCGAGCAGGGCAACAACCTCGGCCGCATCGTCGCCGTGCAGATGGGGATGGACCACCTCCCCGGCTGCACGATCACGCGGTACTGCTCCTCGTCCCTCCAGACCAGCCGCATGGCCCTGCACGCCATCAAGGCCGGCGAGGGCGACGTCTTCATCTCGGCCGGCGTCGAGACGGTCTCCCGCTTCGCCAAGGGCAACTCCGACAGCCTCCCGGACACCCGCAACCCGCTGTTCGCCGAGGCCGAGGCCCGTACCGCCGCCGTCGCCGAGTCGGAGGGCTCCACCTGGCACGACCCGCGCGAGGACGGCCTCGTCCCCGACCCGTATATCGCGATGGGCCAGACCGCCGAGAACCTGGCCCGCCTCAAGGGCATCACCCGCCAGGACATGGACGAGTTCGGCGTCCGCTCGCAGAACCTCGCCGAGGAGGCGATCAAGAACGGCTTCTGGGAGCGCGAGATCACCCCGGTGACGCTCCCCGACGGCACGGTGGTCTCCAAGGACGACGGCCCCCGCGCCGGCGTCACCATGGAGGGCGTGGCCGGCCTGAAGCCGGTCTTCCGCCCCGACGGCCTGGTCACCGCCGGCAACTGCTGCCCGCTCAACGACGGCGCCGCCGCGCTCGTCATCATGAGCGACACCAAGGCCCGCGAGCTCGGCCTCACCCCGCTGGCCCGGATCGTCTCCACCGGTGTCTCCGGCCTCTCCCCCGAGATCATGGGCCTCGGCCCGGTCGAGGCCAGCAAGCAGGCCCTGTCCCGCGCCGGCCTGACCATCGACGACATCGACCTGGTCGAGATCAACGAGGCGTTCGCCGCCCAGGTGATCCCCTCCTACCGCGACCTCGGCATCCCGCTGGAGAAGCTGAACGTCAACGGCGGCGCCATCGCCGTCGGCCACCCCTTCGGCATGACCGGCGCCCGCATCACCGGCACGCTCATCAACTCCCTCCAGTTCCACGACAAGCAGTTCGGCCTGGAGACCATGTGCGTCGGCGGCGGCCAGGGCATGGCGATGGTCATCGAGCGCCTGAGCTGAACCCCGTACCGCGGGCACACCGTAGCCGTCGCGGTACGGTCGGTGAGGCCGTGGCCCGGCCCCCCGGAAACTCCGGGGGGCCGGGCCGTTTCGTGATCCAATCTCCCCCAGGATGTGACCTATCTCCCTCGCCGGCGGGATTCGCGCAGGTCAGGACCGGACCCCTTTCGGGCACTCCACCAAAGACCTGTCCGTTTCGTGACGTTACGCACTGACAGATGGTTAGTCCGCCCTTCAAGCTGATGTAGGAAGTCGGGGGTCGACTTTGAACCGGGAGTACGTCAGTGAGCGCCATGCCGATCGCCCTGCTGATCACCACGGCAGCCACCGGCGCCGTGGGCGTCGCCGTCCTGCGCAGCATCATGGTGCTGCGCCGCCAGGTCGCGGCCCTGCACACCGAGCTGGCCGAGAACCGCGCCGCCGCCACCCGCGCGCACGTCCCCTCCGCCCGCGCGGCCGGCACCGACGAGATACGCGCCGCCGTGGCGGACGCGCTCGCCGAGGAGCGGGAGCGCGAACTCGCCGAGGCCCGTGCCTTCTGGGCCGCCCAGGAGGCGCGTGACGCCTCCGACGCGCCCTCCCTGCTGGGCCTGGCCGACAGCGAGCTGTTCCTGCCCCGGCAGGCCGATTTCGTGGGCCTGGAGCCGGTGACCGAGCCCGGCGCCGACGCCGAGGAGTACTCCGGGGACTCCCCCGAGCTGGCCGCGGCCCGCCGCCGTCACCCCTCGCACCCGGACTTCGTCCCCAACCCCTCGCCGGTCGTGAACGACCACGAGCGCACGGTGACCACCCTGGAGGAGCTGGCCGCCGCCCGGACCGAGCTGACCGACGTCCGCCCGGGACCGCTGGGCACGCTGGACGTCTACGTCTTCGCCGACGGTACGACGCTGTGCATGACGCCGGGCCACCGCGAGACCGCGGAGCGCCTGGCCGGGGCCCTGCGCGCGGGCGAGACCCCGTTCCTGCTGGGCGGCTCCGGCATCTCGGGGGCGTACACGCTGACCTTCTCCTGCGGCGAGGAGAACGTCTACATCCTGGCGGACCGCGTCATCGCGTCCCTCTGACGCCCGGCTGCGGACACCCCTACACCCCGGCGCGTCCGCGTGCCTCCTCCACGAGCCGTACGGCCTCCTCGACCTCGTCCTCGTTCTTCAGTACGAGCGCCAGGTCGCGGCCGGCGACGGTGATCTGGTCCGCGGCGGCGAACATGCCCGCGTCGGGCATCTCCCGGGGCTCGGTGCCCGGCTCCTCGACGAGCTGGGTGCGCCGCGCCAATTCCCTGGCCAGCGCGAGCGCCTCGGCGGCCCCGCCCCGCTGGAGCCGGCTCTGCGGGGCGGCCCGCAGACGGTCGGCGAAATGATCCACGGCACGGGTGAAGGGCGTCGTATCAACCACGCGGCGAGCGTACGCGGCGCGGCAGGACTGTTGCCAACGGGCGAACGCTCAGGCACGGTGACCTGAAGGACCGGCTTACATCCCATGCGTCCGGAGGCGCCGATGTCCCAAGTCTTCTCCGCAGAGACCCATCGCAACATGCTCGCCCGCATTCCCCACTGCACCGGTCGTGAGATCTCCGACTGGCTGCGCACCGTCGAAGAAGGCCCGGCGCTCTTCCGCTTCGAGGAGAAGGTCAGCTGGCTCCGCCACGAATACGACCTGGCGTACGGCCACGCCAAGGCGATCGTCCACGAGTACGACCTGAGGAGGGCCGCGCGCAAACTGCTCTAGCGCGCAGGACAAAAGGGCCCCGGGACGAACCCGGGGCCCTTGTCGTACGGCTGCGGTGCCGCGGCTGTGTGCCGCCGGTCCGCTAGTCGTTGCTGTTGAGGATCGAGATGAGCCGCAGGAACTCCAGGTAGATCCACACCAGCGTCAGCGTGAGGCCGAAGGCGGCGAGCCAGGCCTCCTCGCGCGGGGCACCGTAGGCGATGCCGTCCTCGACCTGCTTGAAGTCCAGGGCGAGGAAGCAGGCACCGAGGATGATGCCGATGACGCCGAAGACGACGCCGAGCGCGCCGCTGCGGAAGCCGAGGCCGTCACCGCCGCCGAACACCGCGAACAGCAGGTTCACGGCCATCAGCAGGATGAAGCCGAGCGCGGCCGCCATCACGAAGCCGTAGAAGCGGCGGTTGACGCGGATCCAGCCCGCCTTGTAGGCGACCAGCACACCGGCGAAGACCGCCATGGTGCCGATCACCGCCTGCATGGCCGCACCGTCGGCGATGCGGTTGTCGACGATGCTGGAGATCACGCCGAGGAAGACGCCCTCGAACGCGGCGTACGTCAGGATCAGCGCCGGCGAGGCCTTGCGCTTGAAGGACTGGACGAGCGCCAGAACCATGCCGATCAGCGCGGCGCCGATGCCGATGCCGTAGGACCGGCTGATGTTGGCGTCGTCGACCGGCAGCAGGGCCCAGGAGAGCGCGGCGGTGACGATGAGCACACCGAGCGTGCTCGCCGTGCGCATGACGACATCGTCGATGGTCATCCGGTCGGTGGTGACCGGCGCCTGCGGCGGTGCGCCGTACTGCAGGTCCTGCTGCGCGTAGGGGTTCTGGGCGTACGGATTGCCCGTCGTCGGCTGCGCGTACGGGTTGGCCTGCGTGGCGACAGCGGGACCCCCGGCCTGCGGCGCGGTGTTGAAGCCCGCGTAGCCGTTGTCGCGGCTGAACCCCCGTCGCGAGAAGACCGGGTTTCTGCTCCTCATTTCACTCCTCCATGGCCGCACAGTGCGGCCTTGGCTCAAGAGTAATAGGTAGGCAAAGGATTGACCCTAATGCTTGGGGAGGATCTTTCCCTCGTTGTGCTGCGCAACACGCTACGCGGCTTCGTGATTCCCCTCACCGCGGGGACCCGAACCATGACCGACCCGGTACCGGCCCGGAACCGGCCGGAGATCCTCCGTTCACCCGGACGGGTCACTCGGTCGCGTGCGCGGGAGCGGGAGGGAAGGAGGGGCGAGAGGGAGGGGGCGGCGGAGTGCCGTCGCCGAGGAGGGAGAGGAAGCGTGGTGGTGCCCGGAGCCGGACTTGAACCGGCACGCCCGCTCAGGGGCAGCGAGGTTTAAGCTCGCCGTGTCTGCATTCCACCATCCGGGCAGGCCATGGGCTCCGCTTCGCGGTTCCGAGCCTATCGGTGACCCTCCCTCAGACATCGGCGGGATGGGCCGATCTTGTCTTATTTTATTGGCGCCTGAGGGAGCATCAGCACTCGGAACTCGCCGTCAGCACGTGCCAACAGCCTTGCGTGCGATGCTCCGCCGCGCATGCGGAATGACGGAATTTCACCGCCCGGACAAGGGCGCTCCACCTGTTCCCGCGCGCCCCGGGGTCAGGGTCCGCCGTCATCCTGAGGTATGACGCCGCGCCCGGTGGTCCCTCCCGAGTCGCCCCCCGGAACCGGAGCAGCGGCTGACTACACGGCGGCGAACCGGCGGAACGATGGTCGACGTCCCGCAAGACCGTTCCCGAGAACACGTCGTCCCGACAGGAGTGCCATCCCGTGACCACCGCATCCCTCGCCGACCGGACCACCGCCGTGGCCGCGCGCGCCACGGAGCTCTCGAAGATCTACGGCCAGGGCGAGACCCAGGTGGTCGCCCTGGACCGGGTCTCCGTCGCCTTCCAGCAGGCCGAGTTCACCGCGATCATGGGCCCGTCCGGGTCCGGCAAGTCCACGCTGATGCACTGCGTGGCCGGCCTCGACACCTTCTCCTCCGGTTCCGTGCGCATCGGCGAGACCGAGCTGGGCTCGCTGAAGGACAAGCAGCTCACCAAGCTGCGCCGGGACAAGATCGGCTTCATCTTCCAGGCGTTCAACCTGCTCCCGACGCTGTCCGCGCTGGAGAACATCACGCTCCCGATGGACATCGCGGGCCGCAAGCCGGACAAGCAGTGGCTGGACACCGTGATCCGGATGGTGGGGCTCTCGGACCGGCTGAGCCACCGGCCCTCGCAGCTGTCCGGCGGCCAGCAGCAGCGCGTCGCCGTGGCGCGGGCGCTGGCCTCCCGGCCCGACATCATCTTCGGCGACGAGCCCACCGGAAACCTCGACTCCCGTTCCGGCGCCGAGGTGCTGGGCTTCCTGCGCAACTCCGTGCGCGAGCTGGGGCAGACCGTGGTCATGGTGACCCACGACCCGGTGGCCGCCGCCTACGCGGACCGGGTGGTCTTCCTCGCGGACGGCCGGATCGTGGACGAGGTGTACGGGCCGACGGCCGACTCCGTGCTCGACCGGATGAAGCAGTTCGACGCCAAGGGCCGCACCAGCTGACGCCCGCGCCCGCTCCTCCGCCCGCCCCCCTCCCTCGTACGTCTGGACTCGAGAAGACTTCCATGTTCCGTACCGCCTTGCGCAATGTGTCCGCGCACAAGGCCCGGCTCCTGATGACCGTGCTCGCCGTGATGCTCGGCGTGGCCTTCGTGTCGGGGACCCTGGTCTTCACCAACAGCCTCTCCGACGCCCTGCAGAAGCAGTCCGCCAAGGGCTTCGACCACGTCGACGTCGCCGTCACCCCCGAGTACGAGGAGGCCGAGGGCGACAAGGTCGGCGAGCACCGGGAGCTGACCCGCGCCCTGGTCGACGACAGCGCGAAGGTGCCCGGCGCCGAGCAGGCCATCGGGGTCGTCGGGGGCTTCACCGCGATCGCCGACAAGGACGGCAAGCTGATCGGCGACGGCTTCCAGTCGCAGGGCGGCAACTACTGGGGTCCCGAGGACCCCCGGTATCCGCTGGTCAGCGGCCACGCGCCGAAGGGTGAGGGCGAGATCCTCATCGACTCCGAGACCGCGAAGCGGGCCGGTTACAAGGTCGGCGACACCGTGCGGATGTCGGTCGACGGTCCCGTCCTGGAGCCGGAGATCACCGGCGTCTTCACCACCGACGACGGCAATGTCGCCGCCGGCGGCAGCCTCACGCTGTTCGACACGGCGACCGCGCAGAAGCTGTTCGGCAAGGCCGGCACCTTCGACGAGATCGACGTCAAGGCGAAGGCCGGGGTCAGCGACACCGCGCTGGAGGCGCAGCTGAAGAAGGCGCTGCCGGCCGACGTCGTGGAGACCACGACGGGCACGAAGCTCGCCGACGACCAGGCGGAGGCGATCGCCTCCTCGATGAGCGGTCTGAAGCAGGGCCTGCTGGTGTTCGCGGGCATCGCGCTGTTCGTCGGTACGTTCATCATCGCCAACACCTTCACCATGCTGGTCGCCCAGCGCACCAAGGAACTGGCCCTGATGCGCGCGGTCGGCGCCTCCCGGCGCCAGGTCACGCGGTCGGTGCTGATCGAGGCGTTCGTGGTCGGCACGGTCGCCGCCGTCGCCGGTCTGGTCGCCGGTGTCGGCATCGGCGCGGGGCTGCGCTCCCTGATGGGGACGCTGGACGCGCCCATGCCCGACGGCCCCCTCGTGGTCAGCCCGGGCACGATCGGCTCCGCGTTCGCGGTCGGCATCCTGGTCACCATGCTCGCCGCGTGGCTGCCCGGCCGCCGGGCGGCGAAGATCCCGCCGGTGGCGGCGATGAGCGCGGTGCACGCCAAGGCGACCACCAAGTCGCTGGTGCTGCGCAACACGATCGGCGCGCTGTTCTCGGCGGCCGGTGTCGCCGTGGTCCTCGCGGCCACGACGATGGACGGCTCGGACGGCCAGGCCCCCATGGGTCTCGGCGCGGTGCTGCTGATCATCGGTGTCTTCGTCCTGACCCCGCTGCTGTCCCGCCCGCTGATCGCCGCCGCGGCCCCGGTGCTGCGCGTCTTCGGGGTCTCCGGGAAGCTGGCCCGGCAGAACTCGGTGCGCAACCCGCGCCGTACCGCCGCGACCGCGTCCGCGCTGATGATCGGGCTCACCCTGATCACCGGTATGACGGTGATGGCGGGCAGCCTTCAGAACGCCATCGACAAGATGGCGGCCTCCGCGATCGAGGCGGACTACATGGTGTCCATGGCGAACGGCAACCCGCTGTCGCCGGACGTCGAGAAGAAGCTGAAGCAGGCCGGTGGCGTCACCGCCACCAGCCCGATGCGCAACGCGGACGCCCGCATCGACGGGCAGACCGAGTTCCTGACCGGCGTGAACGGCGCCACGTTCGACGAGCTGACCGACTTCCCGCTCGCGGAGGGCGCCTTCGAGGTCGGCGGCGCGCGGGTCGTGGTGGACGAGGACACCGCGAAGTCGTACGGCTGGAAGGCCGGCTCGGAGTTCACCGTCGCCTACCAGGACGGCGAGAAGCAGAAGCTCACGGTCTCCGGCGTCTACGAGGCCAACGAGATGATGAGCGGCATCATGATCGACACCGCCACCCTCGATCCGCACGAGTCGGAACCGGCCGACATGATGGTCATGGTGAAGACCGCCGACGGTGCCTCCGACGCGGCGAAGGACTCGCTGGAGAAGGCCCTCGGCACCAACCCGGCGATCAAGGTCCAGGACAAGCAGGACCTCTCCAACGAGATCGCGACGATGTTCACCCTGATCCTGAACATGGTCTACGGCCTGCTGGCGATGGCGGTGATCGTGGCGGTCCTCGGCGTCATCAACACCCTGGCGATGTCGGTGTTCGAGCGTTCCCAGGAGATCGGCATGCTGCGGGCGATCGGTCTGGACCGCAAGGGCATCAAGCGGATGGTCCGGCTGGAGTCCCTGGTGATCTCGCTGTTCGGCGGGGTGCTCGGCATCGGTCTGGGCGTGTTCTTCGGCTGGGCGGCCGGTGAACTGATGGGCACGAGGATGGCGACGTACGAACTGGTCCTGCCGTGGACCCGGATGGGGATCTTCCTGCTGCTGGCCGCGGTGGTGGGTGTCCTCGCGGCGCTGTGGCCGGCCCGGCGGGCGGCCCGGCTGAACATGCTCCAGGCGATCAAGGCGGAGTAGCGCGACGCGGCGCAGGACGCGGGCCCCGTTCCGATGGTGGAGCGGGGCCCGTTGCCGTGGGGGTCAGTTCCAGGTGCGGGCGCGCAGAGGGAGGCCGGAGGTGCCCGACTCCGGGGTTCTGACGGCGAGGACCTGGTTGACGCCGATGCGGTTGTGCTCGAAGGCGAGCGCGGAGGCGGCCATGTACAGCAGCCAGACGCGGGCCCGTCCCGGGGTGGTGAGCGCCACCGCCCGGGACCAGTCGGACTCCAGGTTCCGCACCCACTGGCGCAGGGTGAGCGCGTAGTGCTCGCGGATCGACTCGACGTCGCGGACCTCGAAACCGGAACGTTCCAGCAGGGACACCGTGGTGCCCAGCGGGGCGAGTTCGCCGTCGGGGAAGACGTAGGCGTCGATGAACGCGTCCACCTGGTACGACGACTCGTCGCGCTGCGGGCGGCGGGCGATCTGGTGGTTCAGCAGCCGTCCGCCCGGCCTGAGGAGGCGGTGCAGGGCGGTGGCGTACTCCAGGTAGCGCTCGGAGCCGACGTGTTCGGCCATGCCGATGGAGGAGACGGCGTCGTAGGGGCCGTCGGTGACGTCCCGGTAGTCCTGCACGCGGATCTCGATCCGGTCGGTCAGTCCCTCGTCCGCGATGCGCTTACGGGCGTAGGCGGCCTGTTCCTGGGAGAGGGTGATGCCGACGACGCTCACGTCGTGCTCACGCGCGGCGTGGATCGCCATGGACCCCCAGCCGCAGCCGACGTCGAGGAGGCGCTGACCGGGCTCGAGGGCGAGCTTGCGGGAGACCAGCTCCAGCTTGTCGTACTGGGCCCGTTCGAGGGTGCCCCGCGGGGGCGGGGCGGGCCAGTAGGCGCAGGAGTACACCATGGAGGGGCCGAGAACGAGCTCGTAGAAGTCGTTGCCGACGTCGTAGTGGTGGCTGATGGCGCGCCGGTCGCTGTGCTTGGTGTGCAGTCCGCGGCGGGGGCGGCGGGCCTCCTCGCGGGGCGGGGCGGGCGGCAGCGGGAGGCCCGAGAGGGCGACGAGTCCGCGGACGGCGGAGCGGACGTCGGGGGCACGCAGGGCCTGGGTGAGGGTGCGGGCGTCCTCTCCGCGCTCCCAGACGAGGCCGGCGAGGAGGTCCAGCGCGGTGTAGAGGTCGCCCTCGATGCCGAGGTCGCCGGCCACCCAGGCGCGGGCGAGGCCCAGTTCGCCCGGCTTCCAGAGCAGGTGGCGCAGGGCTCGGCGGTTGCGTACGACCAGGGTCGGGGCGCCCGGGGGGCCGGCCTGTGATCCGTCCCAGGCGCGGACGCGGACGGGGAGCGGGGCGTTGATCAGCTGTTCGACGTGACCTTTCAGCCGCGAGGCGGCGTCTGGCATGGTGTACACCTCCGTGACGGGGAATCCCGGAATGTCGTCACCACGTAAACACCTGCGGCCGGGGTTGGCAGTCCCCGGCGCGCGCCATCTCTGAGCAAAACGCTGAATGGCAGGGGTTCGCCCCTTCAACCCCGCGCGCAGGGGTTCGCCCCCTTCGAACCCGCCCGCAGGGACTCCGCACCCGCACCCCGCCAGGGGGCTCCGCCCCCTGGACCCCCGCCTATGCCCACCCACCACCCGACTCGGTGGCTCGAAAGGTCACCCCGCAGGGCACGCTCTCAGCTCCCGAGTCGGGTGGTGGGTGGGCGAAGGCCGGGGTCTGGGGCGGAGCCCCAGAGGGTGCGTTTCAACCCACCGAGTCGGGCGGGTGGGCAAGACCCGGGGTCTGGGGCGGAGCCCCAGTGGGTGACTTCGACCCACGGCAACGCCGAAGGGGCCGCCCGCACCACGGATGGCGGGCGGCCCCTTCGGGCAATTCAGTGACCGGAGGTCAGGAAGCCTTCGCCTCGGTCTTCTTCGGCTCCTGCGCGGCAGCAGCAGGAGCCGGCGCCGGCTTCGCCGCCTCGTAGAACTCGTCGCGCGGCGACTCGATCGCACCCAGCGACACGACCTCGCGCTTGAGGAACATGCCGAGGGTCCAGTCGGCGAAGACGCGGATCTTGCGGTTCCAGGTCGGCATCGCCATGCCGTGGTAGCCACGGTGCATGTACCAGGCGAGACGTCCCTTGAGCTTGATCTTCATCTTGCCCATGACGATCATCGCCACGCCCTTGTGCAGGCCGAGGCCCGCCACCGCGCCCTTGTTGGCGTGGCTGTACTCCTTCTGCGGGAAGCCCCGCATACCGGAGACCACGTTGTCGCCGAGGACCTTGGCCTGGCGCAGCGCGTGCTGGGCGTTCGGCGGGCACCAGGCGTTCTCGTTGCCGGCCTTGCGGCCCACGAGGTCCGGAACCTGGGCGTTGTCACCCGCGGCCCAGATGTAGTCGGTGCCCTTGACCTGGAGCGTCGGCTCGGTGTCGACGTGGCCGCGCGGGCCCAGCGGCAGGCCGAAGCGGGCCAGGGCCGGGTTCGGCTTGACGCCGGCCGTCCACACGATGGTGTTGGAGTCGACCTCGAGGCCGTTCTTCAGCACCACGTGGCCGTCGACGCAGGAGTCCATCGACGTGGACAGGTAGACCTCGACGCCGCGGCTCTCGAGGTGCTCCTTGCCGTACTTGCCGAGCTTGGGACCCACCTCGGGGAGGATCTTGTCGGCGGCGTCGACGAGGACGAAGCGCATGTCCTCACGGGACACGTTCTTGTAGTACTTGGCGGCGTCGCGGGCCATGTCCTCGACCTCGCCGATGGTCTCCGCGCCGGCGAAGCCGCCGCCCACGAAGACGAAGGTGAGCGCCTTGCGCCGGATCTCCTCGTCCGTGGTGGAGTCGGCCTTGTCGAGCTGCTCGAGGACGTGGTTGCGCAGGCCGATGGCCTCCTCGATGCCCTTCATGCCGATGCCCTGCTCGGCGAGGCCGGGGATCGGGAAGGTGCGGGAGACCGCGCCCAGCGCGATCACCAGGTAGTCGAAGGGCAGCTCGTACGCCTCGCCGACCAGCGGGGCGATCGTGGCGACCTTGCGGTCCTGGTCGATGGTGGTGACCCGGCCGGTGAGGACCTCCGCCTTGGGGAGCACGCGTCGCAGCGGGACGACGACGTGCCGGGGGGAGATGCTGCCGGCGGCGGCTTCGGGGAGGAAGGGCTGGTAGGTCATGTACGACCGCGGGTCGACGACGGTGACGGTCGCCTCGCCGTAACGCATCTTCTTCTGGATGCGCCGAGCTGCGTACAGGCCTACGTACCCACCGCCTACTACGAGGATCCTGGGACGCTCCGTGGTGCTCATGCCATCGAGTATCCACCCGCCTCAGGGGGGTACCTCGTGCGCCCCTTCACAAGCTTCGACAGGGCCTGTGTTACCATCCCGCGCTTCTTGATCCACATCACAGCGGGAAACGGGAACCGGAGCCCCGCACAGGACGTTGTCAATGCCGCGTGAGCTGCCTCTCTGTAGGTCCGGGGCCGAGGTGAGGCCGTTCGCCGAGTCCGCACGGCACCCTTCGGCCGGGTCCCCTTCGACACCTTCTGAACGTGTTCAAAGGGGTGTTGAGGGCCCGAATGGGTCAACCGAACCCGGTTCTTCGTTCCTCCGGGGCCAATTCCTTGTGAAGAACTTCACGAACTTTCCCGGCGGGGTCCCCCCAGGGGGCCCGAAAAGGGCCCCCGGGGGTCGCTCAAACGCTATCCCGACTGCTCAGCGGAGGGCTACTCGTCAGTAGCAAAGGAGACCTACGCCACCGACCAGGCGATCCCGTCGAGGATGTCGTGCTCCGACACCACGACCTCCTCCGCGCCGATCCGCTCCATGATCGACAGCAGCACCAGGGCACCGGCCCCGATCACGTCGACCCGGCCCGGGTGCATGGACGGGACCGCGGCGCGCTCGGCGTGGGTGGAGCGCAGCAGCCACTCGGTGATCTCGCGGACCCGCTCGCGGGAGACACGGGAGTGGTGGATGGCCTCGGAGTCGTACTCGGGGAGGTCCTGGGCGATCGCCGACACGGTCGTGACCGAGCCCGCCAGGCCGACCAGGGTGTGCGCCTCGCGCAGCGGCACCGTCTCCTCGGCCTGGTCGAGGGCCGCCTCGATGTCGGCGCGCATGGCGGCGATCTGCTCCTCGGTCGGGGGGTCCGTCACCGCCCCGTCCCGCACCAGGTGCCGCTCGGTCATCCGTACGCAGCCGACGTCCACGGAACGGGCGGCGCGTACGTGGTCGTCGCCCACGACGAACTCGGTCGAGCCGCCGCCGATGTCCACGACCAGGAACGGACGGTGCAGGTCGGTCCGTCCGGTCAGCTCCTTGGTGGCCCCGGTGAAGGAGAACTCGGCCTCCTGGTCGCCGGTGATGACCTCGGGCTCCACGCCCAGGATGTCCAGCACGCCGCGCACGAACTCGTCGCGGTTCTCGGCGTCGCGGGAGGCGGAGGTGGCGACGAAGCGCAGGTGTTCCGCGCCGTGCTCCTTGATGATCTCCGCGTACTCGCGGCAGGCGGCGAACGTCCGCTCCAGCGCCTCCGGCGCCAGCCGGCCGGTGCGGTCGACGCCCTGGCCGAGCCGGACGATCGTCATCCGCCGGTCCAGATCGGCGAGTTCACCGGTCCGGGGGTCGGCGTCGGCCACCAGCAGCCGGATGGAGTTCGTACCGCAGTCGATGGCGGCGACCCGGGTCACTTGCCGTCCTCCTTCGCGGGCAGCGTCACGCACGCGCCCTTGCGCCACCACTCCGGCAGCATCGCCAGCGCCTCGTCGCCCAGCGGGTTGACCCCGGGGCCGGCGGCGAGCGAGTGGGCGACCAGCACGTGCAGGCACTTCACCCGGTCGGGCATGCCGCCCGCGCTGGGGAAGTTCTTCAGCTCCTCGATCTCGTCGCGGCGCCGGATGTAGTCCTCGTGCGCCGCGCGGTACGCGGCCGCCAGCTCCGGGTCGGTGGCCAGCCGCTCCGTCATCTCCTTCATCACGCCGTTCGCCTCCAGCGTCCCGATCGCGGAGTTCGCCTTCGGGCAGGTGAGGTAGTAGAGCGTGGGGAAGGGCGTGCCGTCGGGCAGCCTCGGCGCGGTCTCCACGACGTCCGGCTGCCCGCAGGGGCAGCGGTGCGCGATGGCGCGCAGACCGCGCGGGGGCCGCCCGAGCTGCTGCTTGAAGGCCTCGACGTCCGCGTCGGTGGGCTCGGTGCGCGGGGTCGTGGGCAGATCAAACAACGTCAGCGCGGAGCGCTGTCCTTGGGGGGTGGTGGTCGGGCGACGGGCGGGCGTGTCCATAGTGTCTTTCTACGGCTTTCTGCAAAGGGTCACTGGTCGGCGGCGTCGGCCTTGTCGACGCCGTCCCAGACGTTCGAGTACCAGGGGCGGTCGGCGGCCTCGAGATCGGTGCGGGACTTCTGGGCCGTACCCGGGTCGATGACGATGTAGCCGGTCTCGCCGGGCATGACGTAGTGCAGCCGTCGGCGGATCTCCTGCTCGGCGTACGCGTCGTCCTGCCAGCGCGCCTTCATGTCGCGCAGCCGTTCGACCCGCTGGCGGGTCTCGTCCTGCTCCTGCTGGAGGTCGGCGATCTCCGCGCGCTGGGAGACGTACTGCCGCATGGGGTAGGCGAGGGCCACGATCAGGGAGCAGACCACCAGGGCGAGCAGCGCCGCCCGGCCGGTCAGCCGGGAGCGGCGGGCCTGGCGCTTGGTCTGCGAGCGGTAGACCCGGGCGGCGGTCTGCTCACCGATCAGCCGGATCCTGGTCGCGGTGGAGAAACGGTCCCGGTCCTTCACCGCCATGGCTCCGCCTCTCGTTCACCGTCATACGTGCGTACGTCCCCGCACACGGTACGGGACCGGGTACGGGGACGTACGTACGACGCTTCCTACAGGAGTGGTGCTCAGCCCTTGAAGCGGGGGAAGGCCGAGCGGCCGGCGTACACCGCGGCGTCGTCGAGGATCTCCTCGATGCGCAGCAGCTGGTTGTACTTGGCGACGCGCTCGGAGCGGGCCGGGGCGCCCGTCTTGATCTGGCCGCAGTTGGTGGCGACGGCCAGGTCGGCGATGGTGACGTCCTCGGTCTCGCCGGAGCGGTGGGACATCATGCACTTGAAGCCGTTGCGCTGGGCGAGCTCGACGGCGTCCAGGGTCTCGGTCAGCGAGCCGATCTGGTTGACCTTGACCAGCAGGGCGTTGGCGGCGCCCTCCTCGATGCCGCGGGCCAGGCGCTCCGGGTTGGTGACGAACAGGTCGTCGCCGACGAGCTGGACCTTGTCACCGAGCTTGGCGGTGATGGTCTTCCAGCCCTCCCAGTCGTCCTCGAACAGCGGGTCCTCGATGGAGACGAGCGGGTACGCGTCGACGAGCTCGGCGTAGTACTCGGTCATCTCGGCGGCGGAGCGCTCCTTGCCCTCGAAGGTGTAGGAGCCGTCCTTGTAGAACTCGGACGCGGCGACGTCGAGGGCGAGGGCGATCTGCTCGCCGGGGGTGTAGCCGGCCTCCTTGATGGCCTCGAGGATGAGGTCGAGGGCCTCACGGTTGGAGCCGAGGTTCGGGGCGAAGCCACCCTCGTCGCCGAGGCCGGTGGCCAGGCCCTTGCTCTTCAGGACCTTCTTCAGCGTGTGGTAGACCTCGGCACCCCAGCGCAGGGCCTCGGAGAAGGACTCCGCGCCGATCGGGGCGATCATGAACTCCTGGATGTCCACGTTGGAGTCGGCGTGCGAGCCGCCGTTCAGGATGTTCATCATCGGCACCGGGAGCAGGTGCGCGTTGGGGCCGCCCAGGTAGCGGAAGAGCGGCAGGTCGCTGGCCTCGGAGGCGGCGTGGGCGACGGCGAGCGAGACGCCGAGGATGGCGTTGGCGCCGAGTGAGCCCTTGTTGTCGGTGGCGTCCAGGTCGAACATCGCCTGGTCGATCAGGCGCTGCTCGGTGGCGTCGTAGCCGACGAGCTCCGGGCCGATCTGCTCGATGACGGCCAGTACGGCCTTCTCGACGCCCTTGCCCAGGTAACGGTTGGCATCGCCGTCACGGAGTTCGATGGCCTCGAAGGCGCCGGTGGAGGCGCCGGACGGGACGGCGGCACGACCCGTGCTGCCGTCGTCGAGGCCGACCTCGACCTCGACCGTGGGGTTGCCTCGGGAGTCCAGGATTTCCCGGGCTACGACGACGTCGATGGACGGCACGAGCATCTCCTTCTTGGATGTGACGCGGGTGAGCAGGACCCCGGGGGGTCTTGCGAGACCGAGCCTAACCGGCTCCGGGCGATCGGCCAGCGGTCGACCGTCCCGTGGACAGAACCGAGAGTAAATTGTTTCCGAACGGAACAAAGACGTTTCCCGGAAACAGGACGGAACCGGTGCCGGTCATGACGTGAAAACCCCGCCCCGGTGCGTACGGGGGAAAACGCACCGGGGCGGGGAGCGGGGAGGCCGCTGCTGCTTACTTCAGGTGCAGCTGCTGGCCCGGGTAGATGAGGTCGGCGTCGTCGACGATGTCGTCGTTCAGCTCGAACAGCTTGGCCCAGCCGCCCTCGACGTCGTGCTCGGCGGCGATGGAGCTGAGGGTGTCGCCCTTGACGACCTTGTACTCGCCGTCGCCCTTCGCGACCTTCTTGCCGGTCGGGGTGGTGACGGTCTTCTTCTCGGCCTTCGGCTCGGCGGCCGGGCGCTCGGCGGAGCGGGACGCCTTCTGCTCGGCCTCACGGGTCTCGGTGGAGCCGGTGCTCTGCGAGGAGCCCGAGTCGTCCGAGGCGGAGCCGGTGTAGGCGGCGTTGGACAGGCCCTTGCCGCAGACCGGCCAGGCGCCCTTGCCCTGGCCCGCGAGGACCTTCTCGGCGATCTCGATCTGCTGGGCCTTGGTGGCCTGGTCGGCGGTGGCGGCGTACTGGGTGCCGCCGTAGCCGGCCCAGGTGGAGGCGGAGAACTGCAGACCGCCGTAGTAGCCGTTGCCGGTGTTGATGGACCAGTTGCCGCCGGACTCGCACTGGGCGACGGCGTCCCACTCGGAGGCGGTGGCGGCGGAGGCGTTGCCGGCCGCCATCAGCGGGGCGGCGACGGCGGCGGAGGCGACACCGGCGACGGCGATCGCGCGGGTGGCCTTGGACGGACGACGGTGCTTGCCCTTGCCGGAAAACAGCATGGATGGATCCCCTCACCGACGCCTGCGAGGTGAGCTGTCGGGTTCGGGCCGGTTGAGTTGCCCGGCCACGTCCCTCCCGGGACGCGGCTTCACCCCAAGCCGGATCCGGCGTCAACTGCCCGGACACGGCGCTTACCTTGGGTCCCCCGCTCCTGCCTACGGCGCATGACGCGACGACTGTTCCCGTGCTGCCACTGGCAGGATTCGGCGTGGCGGCAGCCGGGGCCCGCGGTGGCGAGCGGTCACGACCGTAGACACGCGATCCGCGGAATTTCAAAGACGATCAGGGCTTCTGAGACCTATCTCTCACAGCCTTTAAACCGGACATTCACCGCGAACCATGACGCCAACTACCGCCGCGTCCATGCCCTTTCGGGTGTCACCTTTCGCCCGGTTCGACCCCGACCTCGAGCTCCTGGCCGGGCAGGATGAGGTCCGGGTCGGCGCCGACGACCTGCTCGTTCTCGGCGTAGAGCGACCGCCATCCGCCGTCGAGCTCAAGGGAGTCGGCGATGGACGACAGACTGTCGCCGGTGCGCACGGTGTACGAACCGTCGGCGGCGTCGCGGGATGCGTCGGTTCCGCGCGAGGCATGCCGGCCGGACGAACCGGGCGTGCGGTCCGCACCCGCGCCCTCCTCGGCACTGGCGCCGCGGTGGCGGCCATTGCCGCTGTTCTGCCCCTCGGTGACCGCCGAAGAACCTTCACTCTGCCCGGACTTGTCCGACTCGTCACTCTTCGGGGTGGCCGAGGCGGAGGGGGAGGCGCTGGATCCGTCGTCCGAGCCGGTGTCCGAATCGCCGCCCGACTCGGTGGATTTGTCCGACTCAGCCGATTCATCGGCCGAATCCTCACCATCGGACGACGGGTCGGCGGTGGCCGACGGAGAGGAGGAAGCGGACGATTCACCGGAGTGGGACGATCCGGACGAGTCCGAGGAATCGGATGAATCCGAGGAGTCGGAGGAGTCGTCCGAGGAGCCGGACGGGTCCGACGTCGGGTCCTCCGACACGCCCGTGTCGATGTCCGCCGACGCCGAGTCCTGGTTCAGGCCCGCGAGCAGTCCGCAGGCCCGCCACGCGCCGACCCCCCGGTCGGCGAGGACCCTCTCGGCCACGGCTATCTGCTGGCCCCGGCTGGCCTGGTCGGCGCTGGGCGCGTAGTCCAGGCCGCCGTAGTTCTCCCAGTCGTCCTGGGTCAACTGAAGGCCGCCGTAGTAGCCGTTGCCGGTGTTCTGGCTCCAGGAGCCGCCGCTCTCGCACTCGGCGACGCGGTCCCAGGTCGAGCCGTCGGCCGCGCTGGCGCTGCCCGCCCCGAGGAGCGGGATCGCGATGGCGGAGCCGGTCACTCCGGCCGCGACGAGGAGAGCCGGAGCCTGGCGGGGGCGACGGTGCCGACCGTTCCCGGAGAGCATGCGGAGACCTTTCGCGAGACAGCAATGACCGGCGCGGCGAAGGGATACCGATACACCGCACTTGATGGGTGAACGTATCGGCAGACGATCACTTGTCACAAGTTCATGCCGCGCAGATCACGTGAAGATCACAGAGTTGAGGGCGTGTCATGTTTGCGCGGGTCCTGCCGTGGGGACAGGAGTGAATTCCACGGGGAGGGTGCGCAGTCCGCGCATGATGAGGCCGCCCCGCCAGCGGAGTTCGGCCGGTTCCACCGCGAGCCGCAGGTCCGGCAGACGGGTCAGCAGGGTGGCGAGCGCGGTCTGGCCCTCCAGGCGGGCCAGCGGGGCGCCCAGGCAGTAGTGGATGCCGTGGCCGTATCCGAGGTGCTGGTTGTCGCGCCGGCCGAGGTCGAGCAGGTCCGGGTCGGCGAACCGTTCCGGATCCCGGTCCGCGGCGGCCAGGACGACGAGGACCGGGTCACCGGCCGCGACGTGCTGCCCGCCGATGGTGACCGGCTCGGTGGCGAACCGCCACGTGGCCAGCTCCACCGGACCGTCGTAGCGCAGGAGTTCCTCGACGCCGGTCTCCAGCAGACCGCGTTTCCCGGCGGCGAGGGACCGTTGCAGACGTTCACGCTGACCGGGGTGGGTCAGCAGGGCGTAGGTGCCGTTGCCGATCAGGTTGACGGTGGTCTCGAAACCGGCGAACAGCAGGATGAACGCCATCGCGGCGGCCTCGTTCTCGGTGAGGTGCTCACCGTGGTCGGAGGCGCGGATGAGGCCGGAGATGAGGTCCTCGCCGGGGGCGGGGTCGGCGGGGAGCGCCTCGCGCTTGCGGTGGATCAGCTCGGCGAGATACCCGCGCATCTTCTTCACGGACCGGGCGACGCCACCGCGCGGCCCTCCGCCGTGACGGATCATCATGCCCGCCCAGTCCCGGAAGTCGTCCTGGTCCTCGCGCGGGACGCCGAGCAGGTCGCAGATGGCGTAGATGGGGAGGGGGAAGGCGAACTCGTGGATGAGGTCGGCGGAGCCGTTGTCCGCGAACCGGTCGATGAGCCCGTCGGTGAGCTCCCGCACCCGGGGCGCGAACTCGGCGACGCGGCGCGGGGTGAACGCCTTGCTGACGAGCCGGCGCAGCCGGGTGTGGTCCGGCGGGTCGATGTTGAGCAGGTGCGTCATCAGCTCGGCCTGCCGCTCCCCGGGGATCCCGGTCTTCCCCTTGGCGTGCGCCGGCTCGTCGTGGTGCGCGGGGTTCTTGGACAGCCGGCTGTCGGCGAGGGCCTGCTTGGCATCGACGTACCGCGTGACCAGCCACGCCTCGACCCCACTGGGCAACCGCGTCCTGCGCACGGGCGCGTGCTCACGGAGCCAGGCGTAGGCGGGATAGGGATCGGCGGCGAACTCCCAGGTGAAGAGTTCGGGAGCGGCGGGCTGGTCATGCATGCGGCGACCCTAACGGGCGGGACACCTCAGGGGGCGCGGGGCAGCACCCTCAGGGGCGCGGGGAACTGCGCGAAGGGGGGTCCGGGGGCGGAGCCCCCGGGGACGGGACGGGAAGGGGCGGCGGGGGCGAAAAACCCTCCCGGGCGCCGCACCCCCGCTCTCAGCCCTCGCGCCCCTCCGCGAAGCGAATCGCGTCGCGATACACCCGCGCCGCCGCCCGCAACGCCGCCTCCGGATCAACCCCCGCCGCCTCCGCCCGCACCGCCAGGGCGAGCAGTTCGTAGCCGATGCCCTCACCCATCGGGAGGGGGACGGAGAGGTCGGCGGTGCGGACGCGGGACGCCAGCTTCGCGGTGAGGGCGAGGGCGGGCTGCCCGAGGGGGATGCCGTCGGTCACGGACTCGCGCCGCTTCTCGACCGCCTTGGTCCGCAGCCAGTGCTCCTTGACGTCCTCCGGCGTGGCCGCCGTCTCCTCGCCGAAGACATGCGGATGCCGGTGGATCAGCTTGGCCACGATCCCGCCGGCCACGTCGTCCACGGAGAACGGCTCCTGCGGGTGCTCCTCGGCGATCCGCGCGTGGAAGACGACCTGGAGCAGGACGTCCCCCAGCTCCTCGCGCAGCTCGTCCCGGTCCCCCTCCTCGATGGCCTCGACGAGTTCGTACGCCTCCTCGATGCCGTACTTCGCCAGGCCCTTGTGGGTCTGCTGGGAGGACCACGGGCACTCGGCGCGGATACGGTCCATGACCTGCACGAGGTCGAGCAACCGGGCGCCCGGCAGGTCGTAGGAGGCGGGCAGCAGCTCCAGCTCGGGCATCCGGACCCTCCCGGACCCGGCGAGGCGGGCCAGGCCGTCGGTGAGCGCGGGCTCGCCCTCGCCGGTGGCGACGACCACCACCGTCCGCCCTCCGGCACAGGCGTCGACGACCTCCTCGGCGGTCGGTGCCGCCTCCTCGACCGATATGCCCGCCTCCCGCAGATACGGCAGCTGCGGATGGGCGCCGTCCGCGCACAGCACCCGGTCGGCCGCGTGCAGGGCCTGCCAGGCCGGCCAGGACAGCAGCCCCGGCGCGACCCGGTGGCTGGTGGTGAGCAGGACGACGCGGCCGGGGGCGTCGGCTTCGGTGGTCGGAGCGGGACTGATTGCGTTCACGCTCCGAAACTAGCCCACCCCGCCGACACCTCCGGAGTTATCCACAGGCGGTCCGGCCGGTCAGAGCGCCTGCGGCGCCTCCGCCGCCGTGGTGACGTCCCGCACCCACGGCGTCCTGGCGTCGACGCGGCTGCTCTTCTCGACGTCCCAGCTGCCGTAGCGCGGGTTGAGGTCCACGTCGAGGTCCTTGCTCGCCTCGGACAGCGCCTGCCAGAACTCGGGCCGGCTGGTGTCGGTGCCGAGCTGCTGGGCGAGCTTCTGGGCCTGGATCTGGAGGCGGAGGTTCTCGTCGAGGCGCTGCGGCGGGATGCCGTACTGCTGGAGCCAGGCCGCCTCCAGCCCCTCGGCGCCCCCGGCCTGCTGCTCCAGACCGGACCGCATCCGCTGGACCTCCCGGGGGCTGACGCTCACGCCCGCGTCCCGCGCGGCGCGCTCCAGCACCCGGTCCAGGACCATGCCGTGCAGGGTGTCCCGGGTGAGGCTGCCGGTCCGGGCGATGGCCTGCTGGTACTGGGCGTCGTCCGGTACGGCCGCCCGCTGGGCGGCGCGGACCTCGTCGACCCGGTTCTCCAGCTGCGACACGGTGATCCGCTCGCCGCCGACGACGGCTGCCGCACCGGGGTGCGCGTCGTTGCCGCAGGCGGTGAGCAGGGGCGCCGCTGCGGCGATCGCGGCGGTGAGGAGGAGCGCGGTGCGACGGCGGCGGTGCAAGGAGACCTCCTGAGGAGAGCTTGTGCGGCGGTGCACAAAGTCTTGCGGTGATCGATGGTAGGCATCGGCCAAGCTCTGGCCAACCCATTCGACCAACGATTCACGTCGACTTCCGGCACCGGCACCCGGACCGCGTACGGCCGTACGGCCTCTCCGCGCGGGCCGCGCGGCCCGCACCGCCCGCGCCGCACCCGCCTATCCGCGCACCTGTCCCAGCCACTGGAGGGTCCGCCGGATGTCGGCGGCCAGCGGGTGCCCGGGGCCCTGCACGCGTTCCACGTCGTGCAGCAGCCGCACCAGCGTGTCGTGGGCGGCGGCCCGGTCGCCGAGGGCGAGCAGCAGATGGCCGATGCGGCGCCGCACGTCATGGGCGAGCTGCGGGTCGCCGGCCGCGACGTACTGGTTCTCGTAGTACGGCAGCAGCGCCCGGTACTCGGCGAGCGCCGCCGCGGGTTCGCCGAGCTGCTCCAGGCACTGCGCGGCCTCGTAGCGGTGGCGCAGGGACTGCGGGTCGGCCTGGCCGGCCTCGGCGGCGCGTTCGTCGGCGAGGCGGCGCAGTTCGGGCAGGGCGCGCCGGTACTGGCCGTCGTCCAGGAGCGTGGCCGCGTACTGCTTGCGCAGGGTGCGGACGACCGGGGAGTGCTCGCCGTGCTGCTCGGCGGCGACGGGCAGGATCGAGCCGAGGATGTCGACGGCCTGGGTGATGCGGCCCTCGCCGAGCAGCCGCTTCACCTCGTCCACGGCGGCGGCGACATCGGCCTTCTCCGCCACCGGCGCGGACGGCGCGGCGGGCGCCGGCTGGGGAGCGGGTGTACGCGCGCGGTCCGGCCAGGGGGCGTGCGGGCGCAGGAAGGGGCGGGTGGGGTCCAGGGGGGCGCCGGTGGGCGTTCCCCGCGCGGGGAGCAGCCGCTCCAGGTGCTCGTAGACCTCCTGAGCGGAGTCCGGGCGGTGCTGCGGGTCCTTGGCGAGCAGGCGCAGCACCAGGGCCTCCAGGGCCTCGGGGACCTCCGGGCGGAGCCGGCGCACGGGCGGCGGCGGCTCGTACAGGTGCCGGTGCAGCACCCCGAGCGCCGTGGAGCCCGCGAACGGCACGTCGCCGCTGAGCAGCTCGTGCATCAGCACGCCCAGCGCGTACAGGTCCGTGTAGGGGCCGACCGCGCCGCCCATCGCCTGCTCGGGCGCCATGTAGGCGGGCGAGCCGATGGGCGAACCGGTGTGCGTCAGACGCGTGGTGTCGCTGTCCATGACGGAGGCGACGCCGAGGTCGAGCACGGTGACCGTGCCGTCCTGCTTCACCATCACGTTGCGCGGTTTGAGGTCGCGGTGGACGATCGGCACGGCGTGCACGGCGCTCAGTACGGCGCACAGCTGCGCCGCGACCGCGACCGCCCACTGCCACGGGTACGGCTCGTGTTCGGCGAGGTGGTCGCCGAGGTCGGCGCCGTCGACGTACTGCATGACGAGGAACAGCTCCTCGCCCTCGCTGCCCGCGTCGTGCACCGTGACCAGGCCGGGGTGGTCGACCTGCGCGGTCACCCGGCACTCGCGCACGAAGCGGCGGCGCAGTTCGTCGGCCTCCTGGCCGGCCACCTTGTCCGGGCGGAGCAGTTTCACCGCCACGCGCCGGTCCAGCCGTTTGTCGTAGGCCGTCCAGACCTGCCCCATGCCGCCCTGTCCGATGAGCGTGGACAGTTCATAGCGGCCGGCGACGACACGTCCCGTCGTCACGCTCACCTTCCGCCCTCGTGGTTGCCCTGCTGTCCGTCCTGGCGGCGCAGATAGTCGCTGAGTTCGTCCAGCTCGGCGCGCACCTGGTCGATCCGGGCCGGCCCGGGGTGCGGCGGCGGCTGCTGCGGCGGTACGGGGGTGTGGGGCACCGGGGTGGGAGGCATCGGGGCGTGCGGTGCCGGGGGCCCCGGCACCGGCGTGGGCGCGTACGGCGCGGCCTGCTGCGGGTAGCCGTAGGGGGCGTGGCCGCCCGGGGAGTGCATCGTCGTGGCGTGCGGCGACGGCGGCACCGGGCCCCCGTACGGGCCGGGCTGCCGGTGGAGGCGGATGTCCACCGTCAGGAAGTAGGCGCCCGCGCTCGCCCCGAGGATCAGGACCACGGCCAGGGCTATGTCGGTGCGGACGTCCGTCTCCGGCAGCGAACCGACCACCGCCAGGCAGCTGATCGACAGCGGGATGCTCACCCAGGCCGCCGCCCAGTCGAGTACGCGTCCCCGCAGGAACGCGATCCGGAACAGCGGCACGCACGCCAGCAGCCCGCACGACAGGAACCCGGCGGCGGCGAACAGCACGCGCAGGGTGATGATCGTTGCCGCGCTGCGGTTCGGCGGCGCCACGCCGTGGCCGTACATGACTGCTCCTGGACAGGTGTAGCCGGTGGAAACTCCGTTGAGGGTCCGAGCGTATAGGCCGATGGGGACAACCGGTCCCGGGATGTACCGAACCGTTGTGCTCCGGGGGCGTCCTGAGGGCGTCCGGTGGGCTCAGTCGGGGGCGATCGTCCCGTCGGCCAGGCCGTCGTACATCCCGCGGACGAGCTGCTCGCCGAGCCGGCCCGCCTGTCGGAGCGCCCGTTCGAACTCGTCGACGGCGCGGAAGCAGGCGCCGTGGCGCCGCTGTTCGGCCGGCGGGAGCCGGGGCAGTCGCAGGCGGCGCACGTCGAGCCGGGTGGCGGTGGACGCGTGGCTGCTCGCCTGGCGGTGGTTGGCGGTGCCGCGCAGGAACCCGGCGAGGAACCACGCGTCGAGCGCCTCCGGATCGGGGCGCAGCAGCACCAGGTTGCGGCCCAGGACGGCCCCGGCGGTCGTGTCGTCGATCACCCGCGCGACGGCGCCCCCGCCGAGCACGGGGACGACGACGTCGCCGGGTTCGGTGAGCACGGCTTCCTCCTCGCTCTCCGGGAGCATCCCGGAGGGGCCGGTTCCGGCGAGTACGTCGTGGTCGGTGAGGACAGGCACGCGCGCGTGCCCGCCGTTTCCGCCGGTACGCATCACCAGGGCGCCCGCGCGGGCGAGTTCACCGACGGTGGTGAGGGGCCGGCGTCCGGCGGGGGGCCGCGCGGGGTCCACGGGCGGCGGGGTGAGGTCGGCGGTCAGCCGCAGGGTCTCGGCGAGCCGTTCGCGTACGTCGGCGAGCCGGCCGGCGCCGTCCGCGGCGGCCGGGGGCGGCAGATGGCGGGCCGGGGCCAGGTCGACGTCGTCGTCGAGGAGTTCGACGACGGGCACGGAGCGGGCGGTTCCCGGCCGTTCGTCGAGCCGGCCGGCCCGGTCGAAGGCGCGCCAGGCGTCGAGGACCGTCTCCCGCACGCCCTGCCAGTCCGGGCCGCCGCGCCCCTCGCCGGCGAAGTGCCCGGCGTCGGCGAGCAGCAGCTCCGGGGGCGCGGGCGCCTGTTCGGGCCGGCGCAGCACCCACAGGTGCAGCGGGACGTTGTACGGGGGTGCCGCGCCGGCCGGCAGCGCGACGACGGCGCGCAACGCGCCCCGGCGCAGCAGGTCGGCCCTGATCCGGCGTCCGGAGCGGCGGGACGCGGCGGCGGGCGGCATCAGCAGCACGGCGGTGCCGCCGTCCCGCAGCCGGGCGAGCGCGTGCTGCACCCAGGCCAGCTCGGACTCGGTGCGGGCCGGGAAGCCGTACTCCCAGCGCGGGTCGTAGGCGAGTTCGTCGTGCCCCCAGTCGCGCTCGTTGAACGGTGGGTGGCACAGGACGGCGTCGGCCCGCAGTTCCGGGTGGGCGTCGGCGCGCAGGGTGTCGCCGGCGGCGGCGTGCACGGGGGCGCGGGTGTGCAGGGCGAGGCGGAGCGCGGTGAGGGCGGCGAGTTCGGGGGCGCTGTCCTGCGCGTACAGCCGTCGGCCGGGGCCGTTGCCGACGGCGCGCAGCAGGGCACCGGTGCCGCAGGCCGGGTCGAGGACGGTTCGTGCGGTGCCGGCCAGGCCCGCCATGAGTCCGGCGAGGTCGGTGGGGGTGGCCGGGTACTGGCGCGGGTTGGCGTCGAGGTGCCGGCCGAGCAGGAACTCGAAGGTGTGCCGGGCGCCCAGTTCGGCGGCGAGCGCGGCGACGGCGCGGAGGAGGGGGACGGAGGGGAGCAGCTGGGGGGCGGTGGGGGTGTTCACAGGAGCCGGTGAGTTCACGGAAACCGGTGAGTTCACGGGAAACGGTGAGTTCACACGGGAGCCGTCCGTGTCGCCGAGCCGCGGCGTGAGCACCTGCTCCAGCGCTCCGGGCAGCAGCGCGGCGAGCCGTTCGTCGGTGCCGTCGCTCACCTCCAGCCAGACCGGGGGACGGTCGTGGATCAGGAGCAGGACGCAGCCGGCATGGGTGAGGGCCGTGACGGGCCCGGCGGGGTGGCCGGCGAGCTGCTGCCGGACGCGTTCCTTCAGCGGGACCTCGGCGAGCTTGCCGTGCCGGCGCAGCCAGCCCTCGACCTCGGGCAGCGCGAACGAGGGGCTGGTCCCGGTGCCACCGACCGGCCCGGGGAAGTCGGTGTGCCGCCGGCGCCAGTTGCTCACGGCGGCACGGCCGACGCCGGCCAGCCGTGCGATGCCCGCGGCCGTCACTTCTGTCGCGTCGTCCTGCATGCCCGGCACCCCGCCCCGCTCGCCCTCTGCCATGTGTGACGACGAGCATACCGACGATGACACGATCCCATGATTCACAGACGTGTACTAGTCACTACTGATGAATCGCGTTGACTTCGTTCACAACGCCTGTTCTCATTGTCCTCGTGAACGAGCGGCCGTCGACAGGTGGCGGTCGCCGTCTCGGGAGGGGACACAGTCATGGGCATGAAGACCAAGATCGCGCTGGGCGCCGTCGTGGGGATCGTCGTCATCGGCGCGGTCTCGGCGAACTCCGGTGACTCGGACGGCGGGTCCGGCGACAACGGCACCTCGGCGTCCGCGCGGCAGCAGTCCGGCGGGGCCAAGTCGGACGGGGGCTCGAAGTCGGACGGCGGTTCCGACGCCAAGCCCGCCGAGGACAAGGGCACCGAGAAGGCCTCCCAGGCCGAGCAGTTCAAGGCGTTCGTGCGGAAGAACGGCACGCCCCAGGAAAAGGACGCCGTCTCGCACGTCACCAAGGTGCAGGGCGCCGACGAGCAGAACGACATCCTCGACGCGGCCGACGTCTACACCGACTTCACCGGCGGCATCATGGGCGAGGGCACCGGCCCCGCCAAGCTCATCGCCTCCGCGTTCGCCGACTGGAAGCAGAGCGACAACGGCCTCGTCACCGTCTATGACGCCGACGGTGAGATCATCGGCAACGGCAACTTCTGACCATTCCGGGGGGAAACCGTCATGCGCCGCACCGCACTCACCGCTCTCTGCCTCGCCGCCGTGGCGACCGCCGCCCTCACCGGCTGCGGGAGCGAGGACAAGGCGAACAGCAGCACCTCGCGCGACTCGGCCGGGAAGAGCAGCTCCTCGCGCGAGCAGGCCGGGAAGAGCAGCACCTCGCCCGGACAGGGCACGGAGAAGGAAGCGAAGAGCTCCCCGAAGCCGAAGCAGGGCCCGTTCGCCGGGCTGACCGGCGGCGAGATCGCCGACAAGGCCTTCAAGGCCACGACCGGGGCGTCGTCCCTGCGGATGACGGGCGACGTCCCCGACGACAGGAGCGGCGGCACCATCCACATCGACATGGCCCTGAACAAGCGGGGCGAGTGCGCCGGCACGATGGGGATGGACGGCAAGGGCGAGGCCGAACTGCTCATGACCGGCGACACCGTCTACATGAAGTACGACGAGAGGTTCCTGCGGGCCCAGAGCGAGGGCCAGCCGAAGGAGAGCGTGGACGCGGCCGTGGCGCTGCTGGCCGGGAAGTGGACCAAGACGTCCGCCAAGGGCTCCGACGCCGAGGACTTCGCGGGCTTCTGCGACCTCGACCAGATCTTCGGCGACGCGGAGGAGGGCGACACGGAGGCGACCCGCGGGAAGACCACGACCCTCGACGGCACGCCCGCGATCACGCTGAACGCGCGGGACGGCGACGACCGCTTCACCCTGTACGTCGCCACCGAGGGCGCGCCGTACCTGCTGCGGTTCGACAGCACGTCCACGACCGAGCCGGGCTCCCTCACCTTCAGCGACTACGAGAAGCCGGTCCCGGTGCGGAAGCCCGCCGGCGAGGTCCTGGACCTCGACGCCCTGGGCTGACCCTCAGCCGCCGCACTGCGCCAGCATCATCCGCCGGTCGGCCGTCGTCACCGGCATCTCGTACTTGAGGGCGACCTGCGCGAACCGGACCGCGTACGCGCACCGGACGCCCTTGGCGGGCGGGAGCCAGGCCGCCGGTCCGGAGTCCCCCTTGGCCGAGTTGGCCCGGCCCTGGACCGGGATCAGGTTGAGGGTGTCGTTGGCCAGCCGCTCCCGCTTCTCCTCCGGCCAGCGCGAGGCGCCCATCTGCCAGCTGTAGGAGAGCGGCACCACGTGGTCTATCTGCACCTCGGCGGCGTCCTGCTTGCGCCACTCGATGGTCGTGCCGGTGTACGGGTCGGCCAGGGTCAGGGCGACCACCACGCAGTCGGAGCCGGACCGGAAGCGCACGTCCTGTCCGTCGCGCTGGAGGAGATCGTTGCGGGTGTCGCACCCGTTCCTCGCCAGCGGGACCCCGTCGGCCGTGTCCATCCAGGCGTAGCCGAACTCGTCGCGGTCGTAGCCCGTCCTCGGCCCGCGCCCCTTGGTCGTCACCTTCGTGATGAGCGCGACGGCCGCGTCCCGGTCCGCGTCGCCGGTCACGGGCGCGAGGCCCGGTCCGGTGCCGTCCGGGTTGTCCAGCGGGCTGACCGCGCGCCCGCCGGTGGAGGCGCTCCCCCCTCCGCCGCCGGCCGGGGAGCCGGCGTCCTGGATTCCGTCGCACCCGGCGAGGAGAGCCACCGCGGCGATCACCGCCGGACCCGTGCGCCGGCTCCGAACGCCCCACCCCCTGTATCGCGTCACCGCGCCCCTCCCTTTGTTCTTCTGAATCCCTGCCCTGACGGCCGGGGATCGATCCGGATCTCACCGTAACGAGTGAGAGGTCCAGACCAATTCGGTGCCCATATGGGCATTCGTCGCAAAGCGCGCGTATCGTCGGTTCTGAGTCACCTCCGGAAGGAGCTCTGCATGGGCATCCTCGACAAGTTCAAGAGCAACAAGGCGGCACGCGAGAAGGCCAAGCAGGCCTCGGACGCCGCGGAACGGAAAATGAACGAGAGGACCGGCGGCAAGTACGAGCAGCAGATCGATACCGGGCAGCAGCAGGCCGAACGCCGGCTCGGCATGGACCGCGACCGTCCCGACCAGCCGTAGGCCTCGCGTCACCCGTTCCGAGCCGTCCACGGCGACCTTCGCCGTGGACGGCTTCTCGTTCCGCGGATCAGGACCCCAGCACCGAGGTCAGGAACTCCCCGACCCAGCCGAGCAGATCCCGTCCGACCACCGGCTTCCCGCCCACCTTCGCGGGCTTGGGACGCGGCACCAGCACCTGGTGCGCGGCCGGCTTGACGACCGAGCCCGGATACAGGCGCTTCAGGCGCAGTTCCTGCGACTCGCGCAACTCCACCGGCGCGAAGCGGATGTTGTTGCCCTGGAGCACGACCTCCCCGACACCGCACGCGCGGGCGAGCATCCGCAGACCCGCCACCAGCAGCAGGTTCTCCACCGGCTCCGGCAGCTTGCCGTAGCGGTCGACGAGCTCCTCCCGTACGGCCTTGATGTCCTCCTCCGAGTTCGCGGAGGCGATCGCCCGGTACGCCTGGAGGCGCAGTCGCTCGCCCGGCGCGTAGTCGTGCGGGACGTGCGCGTCGACGGGCAGCTCGATCTTCACCTCGAGCGGCGGCTCCTCCTCGATCTCACCCGTCTCCAGCTGCCGCCGGTAGTCCGCGACCGCCTCGCCCACCATCCGCACGTACAGATCGAAGCCGACGCCCGCGATGTGGCCCGACTGCTCGCCGCCGAGCAGGTTGCCCGCGCCGCGGATCTCCAGGTCCTTCATCGCCACGTACATGCCCGCGCCCATCTCCGTGTGCTGGGCGATGGTCGCGAGCCGCTCGTGCGCGGTCTCCGTCAGCGGCTTCTCCGGCGGGTACAGGAAGTAGGCGTACCCGCGCTCCCGGCCACGCCCCACCCGGCCGCGCAGCTGGTGCAGCTGGGAGAGGCCGAAATTGTCGCCGCGCTCCACGATCAGGGTGTTGGCGTTGGAGATGTCGATGCCGGACTCGACGATCGTCGTCGACACCAGCACGTCGAACTTCTTCTCCCAGAAGTCGACGACGACCTGCTCCAGCGCCGACTCCGACATCTGGCCGTGGGCGGTGGCGATCCGCGCCTCGGGCACGATCTCGCGCAGCCGGGCCGCCGCGCGGTCGATCGACTCGACCCGGTTGTGGATGTAGAAGACCTGGCCCTCGCGCAGCAGTTCGCGGCGGATGGCGGCGCCGATCTGCTTCTGCTCGTACGGGCCGACGAAGGTGAGCACCGGGTGGCGCTCCTCCGGCGGGGTGGTGATCGTCGACATCTCGCGGATGCCGGTGACCGCCATCTCCAAGGTGCGCGGGATCGGCGTGGCCGACATGGTCAGTACGTCGACGTTGGCGCGCAGCTTCTTCAGCTGCTCCTTGTGCTCGACGCCGAAACGCTGCTCCTCGTCGACGATGACCAGGCCCAGGTCCTTGAACTTGGTCTCCGAGGAGAACAGACGGTGGGTGCCGATGACGACGTCCACCGACCCCTCCCGCAGGCCCTCCAGCGTCCCCTTCGCCTCCGTGTCCGTCTGGAAGCGGGACAGCGCCCGCACCTTCACCGGGAACTGCGCGTACCGCTCGCTGAACGTGCCGAAGTGCTGCTGCACCAGCAGCGTCGTCGGGACGAGCACGGCGACCTGCTTGCCGTCCTGTACGGCCTTGAAGGCGGCCCGTACCGCGATCTCGGTCTTGCCGTAGCCGACGTCGCCGCAGATCAGGCGGTCCATGGGGACCGACTTCTCCATGTCCTCCTTGACCTCGGCGATGGTGGTGAGCTGATCGGGGGTCTCCGCGTACGGGAAGGCGTCCTCCAGCTCGCGCTGCCAGGGCGAGTCGGCCCCGAAGGCGTGCCCGGGGGCTGCCATGCGGGCGCTGTACAGCTTGATCAGGTCGGCGGCGATCTCCTTGACCGCCTTCTTGGCACGCGCCTTGGTCTTGGTCCAGTCGGCGCCGCCGAGCCGGTGCAGGGTGGGGGCCTCGCCGCCGACGTACTTGGTGATCTGCTCCAGCTGGTCGGTGGGGATGTAGAGCCGGTCGCCGGGCTGGCCGCGCTTGGCGGGGGCGTACTCGACGACCAGGTACTCGCGGGTGGCGCCCTGCACGGTGCGCTGCACCATCTCGATGTAGCGGCCCACGCCGTGCTGCTCGTGGACGATGTAGTCGCCCGCCTCCAGGGTGAGCGGGTCGATGGTCTTGCGGCGCCGGGCCGGCATCCGGGCGCCCTCGCGGCCGGACGCCTTCTGACCGGTCAGGTCGGTCTCGGTGAGGACGGCGAGCTTGAGCGCCGGGTCGACCAGGCCGTGGTCGATGCTGCCGCAGGCGACGTGCACGACGGACGGGGTGATCTCGCCGAGATCGGTGTCCAGGCGGGCCGCGATGCCCTCGCCGCCCAGCACCTCGACCGTGCGGGCGGCGGGGCCGTGGCCCTCGGTGACGAACACCGTGCGCCAGCCGTCGGCGAGCCAGCCCTTGGTGTCGGCGAGCGCCCGCGCGGTGTCGCCGCGGTAGGTCTCGGGGGCGTGCATGCCGAGCTTGAGCGTGTCCGCGTCCAGCTCTTCGTCGGCGGCGAACGGCGACACCGACCACCACATCATGTCCAGCTCGCGGGCCCGGTCGCGGACGTCCGCGATGGACCACAGGGAGGCGGCGTCCACGTCGATGGGCGCCTCGCCGCCGCCGGCGGTGGCCGCCCAGGACGCCTGGAGGAACTCCTGGCTGGTCGCCACCAGGTCCGACGCGCGCGTGCGCACCCGCTCCGGGTCGCAGACCACGGCCATGGCGCCCTTGGGCAGCACGTCGAGCAGCAGCTCCATGTCGTCGACGAGGACGGGGGCCAGGGACTCCATGCCCTCGACCGCGATCCCCTCGGCGATCTTGCCGAGCAGTTCGCCCAGCTCCGGGTGCTGCTCGGCCAGGGCCCGCGCACGCTCCCGCACGTCCTCGGTGAGCAGCAGCTCACGGCAGGGCGGGGCCCACAGTCCGTGCTCGGCGACCTCCAGGGAGCGCTGGTCGGCCACCTTGAAGTAGCGGATCTCCTCGACGTCGTCGCCCCAGAACTCGACGCGGAGGGGGTGTTCCTCGGTGGGCGGGAAGACGTCCAGGATGCCGCCCCGTACGGCGAACTCGCCGCGCTTCTCGACGAGCTCCACGCGCGCGTACGCGGCGGCGGCGAGGGCTTCGACGACCTCGTTCAGATCGGCGGTGGAGCCGGTGCGCAGGGACACCGGCTCCAGGTCGCCCAGGCCCTTGACCTGCGGCTGGAGGACCGAGCGCACGGGCGCGACGACGACGGAGACCGGGCCGGTCTCGGGGTCGTCGGCGCGGGGGTGGGCGAGGCGGCGCAGTACGGCCAGGCGGCGGCCGACGGTGTCGCTGCGGGGGCTGAGCCGCTCGTGCGGCAGCGTCTCCCAGGAGGGGTACTCCACGACCCCCTCCGGCGGGAGCAGGGAGCGCAGGGCCGCGGCCAGGTCCTCCGCCTCGCGGCCGGTCGCCGTCACCGCGAGTACGGGGCGGCCGGAGTCGCGGGCCAGCGCGGCGACCGCGAGGGGGCGGGCCGCGGGCGGGCCGACCAGGTCGACGTGCATGCGGTTGCCGTCTGCGGCCGCCGCGATCGCTTCGGCGAGGGCGGTGTCCTTGACTACGGCGTCGAGCAGACCGTGCAGGCTCATTCGGGGCGCTTTCCGTCCGGGGGTGTGCAACACGACGGGCCCGACACGCGCGGCGGGCCGGGGTTCTCCAGCGTACGTCGCTGGAGAACCCCGGTGTCGGGGCTGTGGACAACGACCGTTGCCGGTGAGCCGGTGTGGGTGCTCGACCCGCCAGGGGGCTCCGCCCCCTGGACCCCCCTTCCGCCCTGGCAGGCCTCGTCCTCAAACGCCGGACGGGCTGCATGCACGAACCGGCGCCGGTGGCCCACCCACGTGAGAGCCCAACCCCAGAGGCCCCCGCCCCCGAACCCCCCTTCCGCCCTGGCGGGCCTCCTCCTCAAACGCCGGACCGGCTGGCGGAAACAACCCGGCGCCGGAAAGTCCCCCCAAGGACTCTCCGGCGCCGGTGTTCCCCCGCAACCCCCGTGTGCGGTGGCTAGTCGGTGGCGATGGCGTTCAGGACGTTCATGCGGCCGGCGCGGAACGCCGGGACCAGGGCCGCGAACAGGCCCACGAACGCCGAGCCGAGGAAGACACCGATGATCGTCGGCCACGGGATGTCGAGGACCTTCAGGCCCTCCAGGGCGAGCAGCTGCTGCGCGGTGGCGCCCCAGCCCATGCCCAGGCCCAGGCCCAGCAGGGCACCGAAGAGGGCGATCACGACCGACTCCATGCGGATCATGCGGCGCAGCTGCCGGCGCGAGAGGCCGATGGCCCGCATCAGGCCGATCTCCCGGGTGCGCTCCACGACCGACAGGGCCAGCGTGTTCACCACACCGAGGATCGCGACGACGATCGCCAGGGCCAGCAGGCCGTAGATCATGTTCAGCAGCTGGCCGATCTGGTCCTTCAGCGCCTCCTTGTAGTCGGTCTGGTCGCGCACGGTGTACTGCGGGTAGTCGTGCAGCCCGTCCTTGAGCGCCTTGTACGCGGCGTCCTTCTGCCCGTCCTTCGCCGAGGCGAAGACCAGCTGGTCCAGCGGCATCTTGTCGGCCGGGACGTACTTGGCGAGGGTGTCGATGGACGTGTACATCGCGCCCGCGTCGACCACGCCCTCACTGCTGGTGATGGCCCGGACCGTCAGCGAGCCCGTCGAGCCGTCCTTGAAGGCGACCTCGATCTTCGAGCCGATCGTGACCTCGTGGTCCTTGGCGAAGTCCTCGTGGACGGACATCGAGTCGGGCCGGTAGGCGTCCTTGAGCTCGCCGGCGACGGTCTCGACCCGCAGGTCGGTCGCGTACGTCGGGTCGGCGGCGGTGATCGCGGTCTCGTCGACGGTCCTGCCGTCGGGTGTGGTGAAGTCCGCCTCGGTCCACTTGTACTCGGTGACCCGGTCGATGCCCGGCGCCGACTTCACGGCCTCGACGGCCTGCGGGGTGATCGGCTGACCGCTGTCGTTCTGGATGATGAAGTCCGTACCGACGGCCTTGTCGAGCTCCTCGCCGGCCGAGGCGACCATGGAGGACCCGACCACCGACAGGCACGCCACCAGGGCGAGACCGATCATCAGCGCGGCGCCCGTGGCGCCGGTGCGGCGCGGGTTGCGCAGGGCGTTGCGCTCGGCCATGCGGCCCACCGGCCCGAAGGCCCGCAGCAGGACCGCGCCGAGGACGCGCACCACTCCGCTCGCCAGCACCGGACCGATGACGACGAAGCCGATCAGGGACAGCACCACGCCCAGGCCCAGCCACAGGGACCCGTCGGTGGCCTTGTCGGCGCTGCCCGCCAGGTAGAGGGAGAAGCCGCCGGCGCCGGTGAGGACGAGCCCGAGCCCGGCCCGGATCCAGCCGGCCCTGGCGTCCGCCGGGGTACCGGCGTCGCGCAGCGCGGCCATCGGGGAGATCTTGCCGGCGCGGCGGGCGGGCAGATAGGCGGCGAGCACCGTGACGACCACACCGAGGAGCAGTCCGATCGCGGGGGTCGTCCAGGCCACCGTGAGGTCGTCCGTGGACAGTTCCATGCCCATCATGCCCATGAGCTTCATCAGGCCGACGGCGAGACCGACGCCCGCGCCGACCCCGAGGACCGAGCCGAGGACACCGAGCAGCAGCGCCTCGACCAGCACCGAGCGGTTGACCTGCTTGCGGGACGAGCCGATCGCCCGCATCAGGCCGATCTCCCGGGTGCGCTGGGCGACCAGCATGGAGAAGGTGTTGATGATCAGGAAGATGCCGACGAGGAAGGCGATCCCGGCGAAGCCGAGCATCGCGTACTTCATGACGCTCATGAAGCCCTCGACGTCCTTCTGGTTGGCCTCCGCGGTCTCCTCGGCGGTCTGCACCTTGTACTCGCCGCCCAGCCGGTCCGCGACGTTCTTCTTCAGCTGTACGTCGCTGACGCCGGCCGCGGCGGTCACGTTGACGTTGGTGTAGACGCCGCTCTCGCCGACCAGGGCCCGCTGCGCCGTCCCGGTGTCCAGGAAGAAGATCGCGGCACCGGGGTTGGTGACGGTGAAGTCGGCGATGCCGGAGATCTTCGCGATGTGGGTGCCGAGCGCGCTGATGACGCCGATCTCGTCACCGAGCTTCAGGTCGTGCTTGTCGACGGTGTCGGCGTCGACCATGATCTGGTCCGCGCCCTTGGGCGCCGCACCGGAGGTGATCTTCATGGTGCGGGCGTCGTTGCCGTTCCAGCTGCCGACGATGGTCGGGCCGCCGCTGGTGGGCGAGAGGCTGTCCTTGTCGCCGTCGACGACGGTCACCGAGGTGGAGAACACCGTGCCCTCGGCCGACTTCACGCCGTCCGCCGTGCGCACCTCGTCGAGCACGGAGGCCGGCATCACCGGCGGCTTGCCGTTGCCGGCGGTCGTCTCACCGCTGTCGGAGGAGTCCTTGGTGCTCACCGTGACGTCGGAGGAGGTCGCCGCGAACAGCTTGTCGAACGTCGTGTTCATGGTGTCCGTGAACACCAGCGTCCCGCACACGAAGGCCACCGACAGCAGCACCGCCACCGCGGACAGCGCCATCCGTCCCTTGTGCGCGAAGAAGTTGCGCATGGAGGTCTTGAGCACGGTCATGACGTGCGCCCCCGGGCGTCGAAGTCCTTCATGCGGTCCAGGACCTGATCGGCCGTCGGCTGGTGCATCTCGTCGACGATCCGGCCGTCCGCGAGGTACAGCACCCGGTCCGCGTAGGAGGCGGCGACCGGGTCGTGGGTGACCATCACGATGGTCTGGCCCAGCTCGTCCACCGAGCGGCGCAGGAAGCCGAGGACCTCGGCGCCGGCGCGGGAGTCGAGGTTTCCGGTCGGCTCGTCACCGAAGATGATCTCCGGGCGGGCGGCCAGCGCCCGCGCCACGGCGACCCGCTGCTGCTGACCGCCGGACAGCTGCGTCGGCCGGTGCTTCAGCCGCTCCGCGAGTCCGACGGTCTCCACCACCCGGTCCAGCCACGCCTTGTCGGGCTTGCGGCCGGCGATGTCCATGGGCAGCGTGATGTTCTCGATCGCGTTCAGCGTCGGCAGCAGGTTGAACGCCTGGAAGATGAAGCCGATCCGGTCCCGGCGCAGCCGCGTGAGCTTCTTGTCCTTCAGGCCGGTGATCTCGGTCTCGTCCAGATAGATCTGACCGCTGGTCACGGTGTCGAGCCCGGCGAGGCAGTGCATCAGCGTGGACTTGCCGGACCCCGAGGGGCCCATGATCGCGGTGAACTGGCCGCGTGCGATGTCCACGTCGACATGGTCGAGGGCGACGACACGGGTCTCACCGGACCCGTACGCCTTCACGACCTGCCGCGCCCGCGCGGCAACGGCCGTACGCCCTCCAGTGCCCCCGTGCCTGGGAATGGTCACAGCCGATGTCACGGTATGTCTCCTATGTCGGTCAGCAAGATGAAAGCGGTGCCCCGGCGCCCTCCGTGGGATCCGGCGGCCGCTGGTGCGTTGTGGTGGTGCGACGTGCTTCAGTCTGGCGGGGGACGGGGTTCCTACGCGCTGGTGCTCAGCGCAGTCTCTTCCTGGGGAAAACCCCACCCCCGCCGCTGGGATTCACCGCCCCCCAGCGGCGTAAAGCCAGGTTAAGGACGACCCCCGCCCGGTCTCGTCCTCCGCCGGTACGAACCCTCCCCGACCCGTAGTACGGAGGTACCCCTAGGGGCAGTCCTCCGGCGGGCGGATGCCGTCTCGGGGTCGGCTCATCCCCTCGGCCCGTCCAGGCTCCACCCTCCCGCGACGTCAGGGTCAAGTGCGAAGCTGTGCCACGGCAGACACGTGCAAGGGGCAATCAACTGTGTGGAAGGGGCTCCCGGTGGACGGCACCAGACCGGTGACACGCGACAGCGCACGACCCGCCGCGACCGAGCGGCGCGGAGCCGTGGTCGCCGCGCTCATGCTCGCGATGGCGCTGGCGGCACTCGACTCCACCATCGTCTCCACGGCCGTCCCGCAGATCGTCGGCGACCTGGGCGGCTTCTCCTACTTCTCGTGGCTCTTCTCCGGCTATCTGCTGGCCGTGACGGTCACCCTCCCCGTCTACGGCAAGCTCTCCGACACCTTCGGCCGCAAACCGGTCCTCGTCGCGGGCGCCGCGCTGTTCCTGCTGGGCTCGCTGCTGTGCGCGGCGGCCTGGAACATGGCCGCGCTGATCGCGTTCCGCGTGGTGCAGGGGCTGGGCGGCGGTGCCCTTCAGGGCACGGTGCAGACCCTCGCCGCCGACCTGTACCCGCTGGAGGAGCGCCCCAGGATCCAGGCCCGCCTCTCCACCGTGTGGGCGGTCTCCGCGGTGGCCGGTCCCGGAGTCGGCGGGCTGCTCGCCTCCTACGCGGACTGGCGCTGGATCTTCCTCGTCAACCTGCCCGTCGGGGCGGTGGCGTTGTGGCTGATCGTCCGTCACCTGCACGAGCCCCGGCGGGAGAAGGTCCGCCGCGCGCGGGTGGACTGGGCGGGCGCCTTCGCGATCTTCGCCTGCGGTGGTGTCCTCCTCACCGCGCTCGTGCAGGGCGGTGTCGCCTGGCCGTGGCTGTCCGCCCCGTCGCTGGCCCTGTTCGCCGGGGGCGTCGCGCTGCTGGCGGTCGTGGTCGTGGTGGAGCGCCGCGCGGCGGAGCCGATCATCCCCGGCTGGGTGTGGCGCCGCCGCACGATCGCCGCCGTCAACCTGGCGCTCGGCGCGCTGGGTCTGCTGATGGTGGCCCCGACGGTCTTCCTGCCCACCTACGCCCAGTCCGTTCTCGGCCTCGCCCCGGTGGCCGCCGGATTCGTGCTCTCCGTATGGACGTTGTCGTGGCCGGTGTCGGCCGCCCTGAGCCAGCACGTGTACCGCCGCATCGGCTTCCGCAACACCGCCATGCTCGGCATCGGCTCGGCCGCGCTCGTCCTCTTCGCGTTCCCCTTCCTGCCCTATCCCGGCGAGGCGTGGCAGCCCACCCTGCTGATGCTCCTGCTGGGCGCCGCCCTCGGTCTCTTCCAACTGCCGCTGATCATCGGGGTGCAGTCGTCGGTGACGTGGGAGGAACGCGGCACGGCGACCGGGTCGATCCTCTTCTGCCGGCAGACCGGGCAGACCGTCGGCGCGGCCCTCTTCGGCGCGGTCGCCAACGGCGTCCTGGCCTCACGTCTCGGCGGCGCGAGCGACCTGGACTCCGTCACCCGCGCCCTGGACGCGGGAACCGTGCCCGAGGCGACCCGCCGGGCCATCGCGGAGGCCGTGCACGCGGTCCATCTCGGCGCGGCCTGCGCGGCGGCCCTGGCGTTCCTGGTGCTGCTGGTGCTCGCCCCGCGCAGGTTCCCGGTGCTCAAGGACTGAAGGACCGAAGGGGCGGCACCTCACCCGAACGCCTCCTTCCGGAGCAGCTGAAGAAAGGTCGGCGTGCCCTCGGTCGTCCGTACGTCGACGAACGCACGGACGTGCCCGCCCCCGACCGCCTGTCGCAGCGCCGCGTCGGCCAGGTCGGCCCGTGCCGTGTACCGGCCGGGCAGGCGTGCCGTGCCGACGCGGTAGTCGCTGACGGCCGGCGCGTCGAACAGTCCGCCGGGGCGGATCACCGTCCAGTCGAGGGCGCCGGCGCGGACGATGTCCTCCATGCGCCGCATGTCGTCGTAGACCGTGCGGCCCATGAAGCGGGCGACGGCCGGCTCCAGCACCCGGCGGAACAGGAGCGTCTCGCCGGGGGCCGGGGTGTCGAACAGTATGGTCGAGGTCACGGCGACCAGCCGCCGGACACCGTGCTCGGCCATGGCCCGCGTGATGTGCGTGATGCCGGTCGAGTACAGGCTGACCGGCTCGCGGCCGTAGGGGACGCCGAGCACCGAGACCACCGCCTCCTGCCCCTCCAGCGCCCGCGCGACGGCGCCGGGGTCGTACACGTCCGCCCGCGCGACCCGTACCCGCGGCCCCTGGACCGGGAAGTCCTCCGGATGCCGGGTGACGGCCGTGACGCTGTGCCCCTCCGCGGCCGCCCGGGCGACGACCAGCCGTCCGGTCGGCCCGTTCGCACCGAAGACGACGACGTTCATGGCGGTTTCCTCTCCTCGTCGGACTGTTCCGCCGACAAGAGGCGGGGAGCCGCCGCGCATGTGACACCGGCTTCCAAAAGTCTGAGTTAATGCGGGTAACACCCCAGGTCAGGCCCCGAATCCGCATGGTAAGCGCATACCGACCGCTCAGTTTGGCCAAAACACAGCGCGCCCCCGTACGCGCGAGTAGCGTGCGGTCTCCGCTCCCCCCACCCCCCTCCCTGCCGTCCCCGCACGGACCCGAGCCACGCAAGGAGCACGGGATGTCCACCGACCCGTACCACCGGTACCCCTACCGGGACCCCCGCCCCCAGCAGTCGTACGACCCACCCCCGTACGCCCCCTCCCCCGCCCCCACCCACGCCACCTACCCCTGGCAGCCCCCGGCCGCCCCCGCCGCCCCGGAGCCGAGGCGGACACCGCACCACGCACCGCTCGGCCACCACAGCGACCTGCGCCATCTGCGCAGCGCCTACCGCTGGCAGCGGCGCACGGCCACCCTCACCGCCCTCGGCTACTTCGTCCTCTTCCTGGTCCTCTCGGCGTTCGCGCCGGACTTCATGACCGGCACCGCCACCGAAGGAGTACCCACCGGGCTGCTGCTCGCCGTGCTCCAGGTCCCCGTCACCTGGCTGGCGATCGCCCTGTACGAAGGCACCGCGCGGCGCCACGTCGACCCCCTCGCGGAGCTCATCCGCAGGCAGAGCGCGCTGGACGCCCGGCGGGACCGGCGAGAGGCCCTGCGATGAGCCCCGAGTTCAGCGGAAACGCGCAGTCCATGGCCCTCGTCGGCTTCTCCGCCGTCGTCACGGTCACCCTGCTGCTGTGCGTGATGACCGGCCCCGACCGCGACGACCTCGACGAGTTCTACACCGGCTACGGCTCCCTCTCCCCCATGCGCAACGGCCTCGCCATCGCCGGTGACTACATCTCCGCCGCGACCGTCCTCGGCACCGGCGGCGTCATCGCCCTGTTCGGCTACGACGGGATGGTCCTCGCCCTGAGCACCGCCCTGTCCCTGATGCTGCTGATGTTCCTGCTGGCCGAACCCCTGCGCAACGCGGGCCGGTTCACCATGGGCGACGCGCTGACCCGCCGTATGCCGGGAGGGCGCGCGATCCGCATCGCCGCCTGCTCCGTCACCCTCGCCGCGCTGCTGCCGATGATGCTGGTGCAACTCGCCGGCACCGGGCAGCTGATGGCGTTCATCCTCGGCTTCTCCGGCGAGTCGCTCCAGACGGGCTGCATCATCGGCGTGGGCGCCCTGATGATCAGCTACGCGGCGATCGGCGGCATGAAGGGCACCGCCCTCATCCAGATCCTGAAGATCGTGATGCTGCTCGGCTCCGGAATCGTCGTCGCCGCCCTGATCCTGCACCGGTTCGACTGGAGCCCGGGCGCCCTGTTCGACGCGGCCGCCGAGGGCAGCGGCGTCGGCGACGCCTTCCTCTCCTCCGGCCTCCAGTTCCACGGCGGCGCCAGCCCCGGCCTGGACATGATCACCTCGCAGCTCACGGTCGTCCTCGGCGGTGCCTGCCTGCCCCACGTCACCATGCGCATGTACACCGCCTCCGGCGCCCGCCAGGTGCGCCGCTCGATGTCCTGGGCGGTGTCGTGCGTGGCCCTGTTCGTCCTGGTCATCACCGTCATCGGCTTCGGCGCGACCGCGCTGATCGGGCGGGCCGCGATCGCCCAGGCCGACCCGCGCGGCAACACCGCCTATCTGCTCGGCTCGCAGGCCGCGTTCGGCCCGGAGGTGACCACCACCGAGACCTTCCTGTTCACCACCGTCACCACGGCCATCTTCCTGACCGTGCTCGCCTCCGTCGCCGGCATGATCCTCGCCTGCGCCAACTCCCTCGCCCACGACGTCTTCGCGGCCCGCGTCCAGGAGATGTCACCGCGCCGCGAGATGACCCTGGCCCGCCTCTCCGCGCTCGCGGTGGGCGTCCCCGCGATCCTGCTGGCCACCCTGGTGCAGCACCACAGCCTGCAACCCCTGGTCACCCTGTCCTTCTGCATCGGCGCCTCCGCCATCGCCCCGGCCCTCGTCTACAGCCTCTTCTGGCGCCGCTACACCCGGACGGGCCTGCTCGCCACCCTGATCGGCGGCTCGCTGACCGTGCTGCTGCTGATGCCCGGCACCAACCTGGTCTCGGGCTCGCCCGTCGCCGCCTTCCCCGACGCCGACTTCAACTGGTTCCCCTTCACCACCACCGGCCTGCTCTCCATCCCCGCCGGCTTCGCCTTCGGCTGGCTCGGCACGATGCTCTCCGGCAGAGCGAGGGCGGAGGAACACCGCAGGCAGTACGAGGCGGTGGAGAGCTGGATCCTCGCGGGCGCCACCCGCCGGAGCGACTGACCCGGGCAGCCCGCAGGGCCCGCCCGCCCTTCCCGTCGTCCGCCCGGCGAGCCGACCTCACGGCCTCAGGTGCGCGCTCCGGGGCGCCCCCGGCCGGATGCCGGGGAAGCGCCGGGCGGACGCCCGCGTACCGGTCGTACCCGGGTGCCTTGAGGCAGCGGAGGAGCGTGCCGGGCGGACGCCTCGGAGGCGGCGGCCGCGAGCCCGGCCGCGAGGGCGCGCACATCGCCGCCTCGCCGCCTCCGAGGCGCGCAGCGGGTGCGACCACGCGGACACCCTCGGGCCGGGTCACTCCACGACCCGGCCCGTCAGGGCGCTCAGGCTGGCGCACACGTGGTCCATGTGCGTCTGCACGTCCTCCCGTCGGTCCGCGTGGTCGCGCAGCACCCGCTCGGTCTCCCGCGCGACACCCTCCGCGCGGACGCGCGCCTCGTCGAGCAGCTCCGCCGCCCGCTCCCGCGCCTCCTCCGCGCGGCGCCGCGCCGACTCCTCCGCGTCGGCGAAGACCTGCCGCGCCTCGGCCAGCACACGCTCGGCCGCCGCCTCCGCCTCCGTCTGACGGGCGGCCAGCGCCGCCACCCGCGCGGCCTCCTCACGCTCCACCCCGTCCAGCCGTTCCGCCTGCTCCCTCGCCGCCTCGGCGAGGATCCCCGAGGTGCGCTCCCGCATCTCCCGCAACGCCGTCAGCGTCTCCCCGCGCAGCTCCTTCACCTCCCGCCGGGCCCCGATCCGGATCCCGTCGGCCTCCGCGCGGGCCGCCGCCAGCAGCTCCCCGGCGCGTTCGTCCGCCTCGGCGCGCACCGTCTCCGCGTACGCCCGCGCGGCCTCCTCCACGCCCGCGGCGTCGTCCCGCGCCAGGTCCGTGACGTCCCGCGCGTGCTGCCGCGCCGACTCCCGTACGGCCGTCGCCTCCTCCCCCGCCAGCTCGAACAGCCGCCGCGCGCCCTCCCCGAGCGACTCGTACGTCTGCGGGGCCAGCCCCGCCACCCGCACCCGCAGCAGCTCCAGCTCCTCCTCCATCTCCCGGGCCAGCACGGTGAGCCGCGCGGCCCGCTCCCAGGCGGCGTCACGATCGTCCGAGAGGGCCTCGACGAACGCGATGACCTGCAAGGGACGGTAGCCACGCCCCCGTACGACCTCGAAGCCCTGCGACGACACCGATGCGCTGCTCACCCTGGAACCCCTCTCCTCCGACGGACTCGAAGCCCAGCACGAAAGACCGAGCACGAAATGGGATGAATCGCGCACATCTTGATGGATCACACGGAAGTGTTCATAACGCGACACTCCGCGAGGAGGACACACGAAAGCCGGGCCCGGTCGTCCTGACGACCGGGCCCGGCTCCTCGTACGACGGCGCCGCTCAGCGCCGACGGGTCACAGCAGTCCGTCCCACATCTGCTCCAGCAGCACCGACCACCAGCTCTCCGGCGACCCCAGCGCCGCCGGGTCCAGCGCGGCCAACTGCGCCTGGAAGTCGACGGTCCAGCGGCCCGCCTGCTCCTGGTTCAGCCCGAACCGCAGCCGCCACATCCGGCCGAGCAGCGCCAGACAGCGCGCGAACTCCGGCAGCCCCGTGTTCACGAACTGCGGCGGTACGGGCGCACCGCCCGGCCCGGCCTCCACCGGCACCGCGACGATGTTCGCCGTGCCGTACTGCACACAGATCGCCTTGCCGAAATCACTGCCCATCACCAGGTACGAGCCCGCGTCCGAGGCCGGCTGCACACCCCGCTCCGCCGCCAGCTCCGCCAGCGTCGGCACCGGACGGCCCGGCTGGGCCTGCGCCCAGAAGAACGGGCCCATGTCCAGCGGCAGACCGGCCGCCACCAGCGTGTGCGCCACGACCGGCGGCACGCCCTGCCGGGACACCGCCGCCTGCTCGAACCGGAACACGCCCGGCCCGAACGCCCCCGCCAGCTCCTGCGCGATCGCCTCCGGCGGAACCGGGGGCACCGGCGGCACCGGCGGAATCGGGGCGCGCACGGGCGCCGGGCGCGCGGGCCCGTCCGCGACCTGGTGCAACTCGCCCTGGTGGGCCAGCAGTTGCTGCATGCCCTGCTGCCGGCTCGCGTGATCCGTGCCGTAGGGGGCGATGCTCGTGATCCGTGCCTGCGGCCACTGCTCCCGGATCATCCGGGCGCAGTACGCACCCGGCAGCTCGCACGACTCCAGCTCGGTGTGCAGCTCCAGCACCTGGTCCGGCGGCACGTTCATGGCGCGCAGCTCGTGGAAGATCTGCCACTCCGGGTGCGGCGTACCCGGCGCGGAACGCCGGATCAGCTGCTGCTCGGAACCGTCCTGCGCGCGGTAGCGCAGCACCGCCTGGTAGCCGGGGCCGACCGTCGGCTGCCCGGCGGGCGGCTGCGGATAGCCGTACGCCGGCGGCTGCCCCGGCACGGGGACGCCGGGCGGCGGGGTACCGGGGGGCATCGCGCCGGGCGGCATCGGCGGCGCGCCGCCGGGCATGCCGGGGGGAGCGGGGGGCGGAGGCGTACCGGGACCACCCACCGGAGGCGCGGCCAGCACGGTCTCCGCGTGATGCACCGGCCCGCGCCCGCCTCCGGTACCAGGACCCCCGGGGGCAGCCGGGGCGCCGGGCTGGGGCGCACCGGGAGCACCCGGCGGCTGGGGAGCACCCGGCGCACCGGGAACACCGGGCGGCCCAGGCGGCTGGGGAGCACCGGGCGCACCCGGGGCACCGGGCGGCCCCGGAGGCTGGGGCGCGCCAGGACCGGCCGGCCCCATGCCGGACGGGTCGGCGAGCATCGTCGCCGCGTGGTGGACACCGCCCGGCGGCGTACCACCCGGCGCGCCGGGCGGCGGAGGCGGCGTCGGAGCCCCGGGCGGCGGGGTCGAACCGGCCGGCGCCTCGGGCCCCTCGGGGCCGAGCGACGACACCATCTGCGTCGGCACGTACCCGCCCGCCGGAGCACCCGGCGCAGCGGGAGCGGACGGCGGCGTACCGCCCGGACGCGCCCCCGGAGTCCCCGGCGCACCCGGCGGCGGAGGCGGCGTCGCCGCACCCGGACCGCGCCGCGGAGGCGGGGTCGCCTTGCTGGTCGCGGCGTCCGCGATGTCCCCGGCGTTGGCCGCGAGCGGCCGCTCCGACGCACCCGGACCGGCAGGCGGAGGCGTCTGCGGGGGCGTCTGCGCGCCCGGAACGCCAGGCGGGGGCGTACCCGGCGCACTGCCGGAACCCTGCGGATAGCCGTACGGCGCACCGCCCTGCGTGGGCGGCGGGGGCGTACCCGGCGCCCCCAGCGGCGCGTTGGGATCCTGGAGCGCCGGCGCGACAGCCGTCGGCGGCAGCTGGCTGCCACTCGGCATCAGCGCCGTCTTCGCCTCCGGCGGCGAGGCGGGCGGCGGCGTCTCGTCGCCGGACTCGCTCAACTGCTGCGCGAACACGGTCTCCGGCAGCGGTACGGAACGGTCCTCACCGGCATCGGCGTTGGTGTCCGTACCCGCCCACGGAGTCGCCCCGGCCGGCGCACCGGCACCCGGCTGCGCACCGCTCCCCCCGGCAGCGGGCCACGCGGCACCACTCCCCGCCCCGGCGGACCCACCCGGCGCCGAAGCCCCGGCACCGGAACCCGAGGAACCCGCGGCCGACCCCGTGGCCGACCCCGCGCTCTCACCGCGCCGATCCGGAATCCCCAGCCGGTCCGCCGCCTCCTGCAACCACTCCGGCGGACTCAACAGGAACGACGTCTGATTCAGATCCACCCGCGCCGCCGCCGGCGCCGGTTCCGGCGCCGACTCCGCACGGCCGTACTCCTCCTCGTACCGGCGGATCACCTCACCCACCGGCAGCCCCGGCCACAGCGTCGCCTCACCACTGTCCCGGGCGATCACCAGCCGCTGGGCGCCCCCGTCCGAACGAGGACCGTCCGCACGGTCCTCCGCCCACACCACGAACCCCAGGTCGAACTCCCGCACCCGCACCTCACGGTGCTGGTACGACGGCACATCGCCGTTGACCCACTCCTCCGCACGCTCCTGCGCCTGCGCGAACGTCACCATCGCCGAAGCTCACTCCCCCGCGGAAGAAACCGGAACGGCACGCGCGAACCCACCGTCCACCATCAGATTCGCCACCGTCTCCAGCTCCGGCGGAGACCCCGCCAGCCGGGACAGGAACGCGTCGAAATCATCCCCGCACGGCAGCAGCAGCCGCTCCACCCGCTCGGCCGGCGGCCACGACGGATCCACGTCCCGCGCGTCGTCGTACGCGCAGAACCACACCGAACCCTGCCGCTCACCCCGCACCTTGACGGCCAGCAGACCACCCTGCACGAAAGCGACGCACAGATAGTCCTTGGTCAGATGATCACGCAGGCACTTGTTGACGTAGACGAGATCGTTGACCGCCGCCTCGTCCCGCACCGTGAAGAACGGCTGGTCCACCAGCAGCCCCAGCTCCGCGTCCAACGCCGTCCCCACCGGCGCGCAACCACCCGCCGCCTTCAGGAACGACCGGTACGCACCCGGCAACCGGTACCCCAGGTCCTCCTCGACCCCCAGCACCTGCGACTCCGACACCGCCACACCCGACTTCGGCAGCCCGAAATGCGCCGGACGCGTCTCCTGCAACGGCCGCGTGCCCCGCTTGCCGTGATCCACCGCCGACGTCGCCACACCACCGTGATGCCGCAACAGCGCCTTCACATCGACCGGGACCAGCTCCAGCCGCCGCGAACCCACCACGTGATGCCACGTCCAGCCGTGCGGCGTCGCCACCGCCGGCACCGTGTCCCACAGATCATGACCGCTCGCCGCCAGCGCCGCGTTCGCCGACACATAGTCCGTCAGCCGCAGCTCGTCCACACCGAAACCCTCCGGCGGCTCCGCGATCTCCGCGGCCGCACGCGCATAGGGCGAGAAATCGGGGTAACCACGCTCGTCCACCCGTACCCCTCTCGGGTGACGGGCCGCCCGCACCGGATCCGGGAAGTGCACGACCTGCCCGGCATAGGCCGCGTTCGGCGGCGCGGCTTGCTGCCCGAGCCGACCTGTCGTCATGGCGGTTGCCCCCTGCGGCACTCTGTACGTCCCCCACCGCCCACCTTCGGGCCGTTACGGAACGTATTCGACTGTCACGTCTGTCTCGACTGAATTACCGCCACGACCCCCGCGGCGCCCGCACGCACAACCGCGCGGTCACCGCATGGATCGCGGTGCCGACAGCCTATGCGGTACGCCTCCACCGGTCACCGGCGCCGGTCATCCACCCCTCCGCTTCCGTGACCAGCCGTCACCCTCCCGTGACAGCCCGCCCAAACCCGGGCGTGTCACCCGGCCCCAGCTTCCGCATCAGCCACGCGATTTGGCACTCTGTGACCACCGAGGCGATGCTCGGGAGGGGATGATGATCATGAACATGACGCAGACAGGGCCGCACAGCGGCCCCTCCGGCGACCCTCGCTCCGGCGACCCCCGCATCGGCTGGAGCGCCACCGAAACCCCCCACACCCCCACCCTCCACCACCGCCGCGACGGCATCCTGCCCACCATCGCCGCCGCCCTCTCCGTCCGCGGCACCACCCTCACCGGCACCGCCGCCCGCGGCGACACACCCCCCGCCCTCCACCCCCTCGTCCAGGACTTCCTCGACACCCTCACCAGCGACCAACGCGACCGCTTCACCGGCCGCTGCGCCGAAACGATCCTCATCTCCCGGCACATCACCACCGCCGACGCCGCACGCAGCAAACGCGCCGCACGCAAACCCATGACCAACGGCGAAGCCCGCAAAGCCCTCAAACAAGCAAAACTCACCACCCGCCGCATCCGCGAGGACGGCGACCCCCTCCACGGCAGCTACGCCACCCCCTGCCGCGCCTGCACCGCCCTCAGCGCCCACTTCGGCGTCCGCACGATCGACCCGGCCACGAACGGCACCTGACCCCGACCCCCGCACCACCCCACCACCTCGACGAACGAAGGGCAGATGCACACCGACCGCACCTCGACCACCCGCTTCGCCGTACTCGTCGACGCCGCCCTGCGCGCCGCCGGCTGGCAACCCGGACGCTGGGACATCAAACAAGCGGAAATCTGGGCCGACACCCTCCGCGACCACACCTCACCCGCAGGACACCGCCACACCGTCTTCCCCGCCGCCGTCGAAGCCTGGGCCGAATTCGGCGGACTCCACATCACCCCCACCGGCCCCGGCCGCCAGATCGCCCCCGCCACCCTCCACCTCGACCCACTCCACGGCCTCCACCTGGCCCGCACCCTCGGCGACCTCGGCCGCGCCCTCGACACCGAGGTCTGCCCCCTCGGCGCCGAAACCGACACCCAGGCCCTCCTCGCCATCGACACCCAGGGCCGCGTCTACGCCCTCGACCACACCGGCGACTGGTACCTCGGCCCCGACATCGACCACGCCCTCGCCACCCTGATCTCCGGCATACAGCCCGTACGCCTCACCGCCGGCTGAACCCCACAGCCGGCCGGCCACCGACTACGACGCCGGAATCACCGCCGACACCCGGAAACCACCCGCCTCCGTCGGCCCCGACACGAACACCCCACCCAACGCGGACACCCGCTCCTTCATCCCCACCAGCCCATTCCCCCCGGACGGCAGCCCCGCCGACGACGCCGCCCCCGACGGCGGCTCGTTCTCCACCTGCATCGCGATCTCCGACACCCGGTGCGCCAACCGCACATACGTCTTCGCACCCGCCGCATGCTTGTGGACATTTGTCAACGCCTCCTGCACCACCCGGAACGCCGTCGACTCCACCTCCCGCGCATACGACCGGACCTCCCCCTCCACCGACAGATCCACGACCATCCCCGCCGCCGCCGACTGCCCCACCAACTCATCGATCTCCGACAGACACGGGCCGTCCGCCTCGTCCACCGCCCGCGACGCCGCAGCCGCAGCCGCCGCCCCCACCGCCGCCAACGGCACCGCATCCCGCTCGGGCCGCCGCACACCGTCCCCACCGGAACGCAGCACCCCGAGCATCTCCCGCAACTCCGTCAACGCCTGCCGCCCCATGTCCCCCACCAGCGCGGCATTCCTCACCGCCTTCTCCGGGTCCTTCCGCGCCACCGCCTGAAGCGCCGCGGCATGCACCACCATCAGACTCACCCGATGCGCCACCACGTCGTGCATCTCCCGCGCGATCCGCGTCCGCTCCTCGCCCCGCGCCCACTCGGCCCGCTCCTCCGCCCGCTCCGCGAGCAGCTGAAGCTCCCGCTCCAGACTGTCCGCCCGCTCCCGCAGGCTCTCCATCAACCGCCGCCGCGCCCCCACATACAGACCCAGCAGCAACGGAGGAGCCGTCACCCCCAACGCCGTGGTGATCGACGCGAACGGCACGATCCAGTCCCCGACGTCCACGTCCTCCTTCGCGATGTCCTGCCGCAACCGCACGAACATCACGATGAGCACACCCACCAGCTGCATCCCGGCCAGCGAACCGATGATCCGCCGCGGCACCTCGGACGCCGCCAGCGAATACAGACCGACGATGCCCATCAGGAAACCCATCGCCGCCGGCGTCACCGCGATCGCCACGAGCACCACCGCGATCGGCCACTTCCGCCGCACCAGCAGCACGGAACCCGCCAGCAGCCCGAAAACCACCCCGACGGCGGCCGGTATCCCCGCCTCCCACGCGAACGGGATCCCCTCGAGCCCGCACTCCACCGCGGACACCACCGCGAGCCCCACATCGAGCGCGGCACTCCGCCGCCTGTCCCACCACCACGGCCCTCCCCGGGCCGTCACATGCTCTTCCCCCGTCGCGGTCATGTGTCCAGCCTACGGGCGGTAGGCGCCGGTTTTCCGGCGAGTTTCCACGACTGGACCACACCACACACGGTGACCGATCGGACGCGTTACGCCCGGAAATCCCTCGAACTGCTGAATCGGTCACCGTTCGAGGGGGAAGCAAGCATTCCGCCCGGACGGTATGCGTGTGACACATGCACCAGGCAAATACGCCGACTTCGAGGGCCTGCGCGAGCAGGCGGTCGCGCTGCGGAGGGCGGGCTACAGCCTCCGGCAGATCCGCGACGAGCTGAAGGTCTACAACAACGACATCCTCAACCAGCTGGTGAAGGGGGAGCCCCCGCCGGCCTGGACGAAGCGCCCGCGAGCAAAGGACGACCTCAAGGCCAGGGCACGGGAGCTTCGTCTCCAAGGCTGGACGTACAACCAGATCCAGGCCGAGTTGGGCTGCTCCAAGAGCTCGGTCTCACTCTGGGTGCGGGACCTTCCGTCACCGGGTCGGCCCGGCAGGCCGGACATGGCGGCGGCACGACGGGGCGTAAAGCGTGCGGTCGAGAATCGCGCCGCCGCACGGGAAGAACTACGGAGCACCGCATACAGCGAGATCGGGCCTCTCACCTCGCGCGAACTGTTCCTGGTAGGGGTGGGGCTCTACTGGTCCGAAGGAGCCAAGGCCAAGAACGGCACGAACCGGCGCGTCATCTTCGTGAACAGCGACCCGAACATGATCAAGGTGTTCCTGCTCTGGCTCGACCTACTCGGCGTGGAACCCCACCGCCGCCGCTTCTCGGTCAACATCCACGAGTCCGCAGACATCCCCAAGGCCGAGGCCTTCTGGGCGCACCAGGTTGGCATTGAGGTTGGCGACCTCCTGAAGACCAGCCTCAAGAAACACAACCCCAAGACCAACCGAACGAACACCGGCGAGGGTTACTACGGCTGTCTGCGCATCGCTCTTCTTGGCAGCGCCGACCTACACCGTCGCGTCGAAGGCTGGTGGTACGGCATAGTAGGGGCTGTCACCGCAGCCGATCTAGTAAATCGGACATAGCGGGCAAGCTATCCCGGGTCGTCTAATGGTAGGACAAAGAGTTTTGGTCTCTTGAATGAGGGTTCGATTCCTTCCCCGGGAGCCGTAGGTTCGGGTCCTGACCGGTCACCCCGGTCAGGACCCGCTCTCATGTCCCCCCACAAACACCCCGGTATCCTGCGGATGTCACCCCCACCCCAACACAGCCGAAGGGCATCCCGTGAGCGCCAATCGCCCGGCAGCCGTCGTCGTTCTCGCAGCGGGTGAGGGCACCCGTATGAAGTCGGCCACACCGAAGGTTCTGCATGACATCTGTGGCCGTTCCCTGGTGGGGCATGTGCTCGCCGCCGCAGGTGAGCTGGAGCCGGAGAACCTGGTCGTCGTCGTGGGGCACGCCCGCGAGCGGGTGACCGCGCACCTCGCGGAGATCGCCCCGGACGTGCGTACCGCCGTACAGGCGGAGCAGAACGGCACCGGGCATGCCGTGCGGATGGGTCTGGAGGAGCTGGGGGGCTCCGTCGACGGGACCGTGGTGGTCGTGTGCGGGGACACTCCGCTGCTGACGGGTGAGACGCTGCGGCAGCTGTCCGCGACGCATTCCGCCGATGGCAACGCGGTGACGGTGCTGACGGCGGAGGTGCCGGACGCGACCGGTTACGGGCGGATCGTGCGGGACGACAGCGGTGCGGTCACGGCGATCGTGGAGCACAAGGACGCGTCGGAGACGCAGCGGGAGATCCGGGAGATCAACTCGGGTGTGTTCGCGTTCGACGGGGCGCTGTTGGCGGACTCGTTGAAGAAGGTGCGGACGGACAACAGTCAGGGTGAGGAGTACCTGACGGATGTGCTGGGGATTCTGCGCGAGGCGGGGCATCGGGTGGGTGCGTCGGTGGCGGGGGATCACCGGGAGATCGCGGGGATCAACAACCGGGTGCAGCTCTCGGAGGCGCGGCGGATTCTGAATGACCGGCTGTTGACGGCGGCGATGTTGTCGGGGGTCACGGTGGTCGACCCGGCGACGACGTGGGTCGATGTCACCGTGGCGTTCGAGCAGGACGTGGTGGTCCATCCGGGGACGCAGTTGCACGGGGCGACTCATCTCGCCGAGGGGTGCGAGGTGGGGCCGAACACGCGGCTGACGGATACGCGGGTGGGTGCCGGGGCGCGGGTGGACAACACGGTGGCGATGGGTGCCGAGGTGGGTCCGGAGGCTTCTGTGGGGCCGTTCGCGTATCTGCGTCCGGGGACGCGGCTGGGTCGTAAGGGCAAGATCGGTACGTATGTGGAGACGAAGAACGCGTCGATCGGTGAGGGGACGAAGGTTCCGCATCTGTCGTATGTGGGGGATGCGACGATCGGCGAGTACTCGAACATTGGTGCGGCGAGCGTGTTCGTCAATTACGACGGGCAGGACAAACATCACACGACGGTCGGGTCGCACTGCCGGACGGGTTCGGACAACATGTTTGTGGCGCCTGTCACGGTCGGGGACGGTGCTTATACGGCTGCCGGCTCGGTGATCACCAAGGATGTGCCGCCGGGTTCGCTGGCCGTGGCCCGTGGTCAGCAGCGGAATATCGAGGGTTGGGTGGCTCGTAAGCGTCCGGGGAGTGCCGCCGCGAAGGCGGCGGAGGCGGCTGCCCGGGAGTCGGCCGGCGAGGACTGACCGGAAACCGCCACCTCAAACACGGCGTACCGTGATAAGTGCACATCCGCACCCCCACCAGCTGCTGCGACACCTCTGAGGAGATAGTGCTGTGACCGGGATCAAGACGACCGGCGAGAAGAAGATGATGTTCTTCTCCGGCCGCGCCCACCCCGAGCTTGCCGAGGAGGTCGCCCACCAGCTGGGTGTCGGGGTTGTCCCGACGAAGGCCTTCGACTTCGCCAATGGCGAGATTTATGTGCGCTATCAGGAGTCGGCCCGTGGTGCCGACTGTTTCCTGATCCAGAGCCACACCGCTCCGATCAACAAGTGGATCATGGAGCAGTTGATCATGATCGACGCGCTGAAGCGTGCGTCGGCCAGGTCCATCACGGTCATCATTCCGTTCTACGGTTACGCGCGGCAGGACAAGAAGCACCGGGGTCGTGAACCCATTTCGGCGCGTCTGGTCGCGGATCTGATGAAGACGGCCGGCGCGGACCGTCTGCTGGCCGTGGATCTGCACACGGATCAGATCCAGGGCTTCTTCGACGGGCCGGTGGACCATCTGTTCGCGCTGCCGCTGCTGGCGGACTACGTGGGCGCGAAGGTGGACCGCGAGAAGCTGACGGTGGTGTCGCCGGACGCGGGCCGTGTGCGGGTGGCGGACCGTTGGTGCGACCGGCTGGGCGCGCCGCTGGCGATCGTGCACAAGCGCCGGGACAAGGACGTGGCGAATCAGGTCACGGTGCATGAGGTCGTCGGTGATGTGAAGGGGCGTATCTGCGTCCTGGTCGATGACATGATCGACACGGGTGGCACGATCTGTGCCGCGGCGGACGCGTTGTTCGCGCACGGTGCGGAGGATGTCATCGTGACGGCGACGCATGGTGTGCTGTCGGGTCCGGCGGCGGACCGGTTGAAGAACTCGCGGGTGAGTGAGTTCGTGTTCACGAACACGCTGCCGACTCCGGGTGAGTTGAGTGAGTCGCTGGACAAGATCAAGGTGCTGTCGATCGCGCCGACGATCGCGCGTGCGGCGCGTGAGGTGTTCCAGGACGGTTCGGTGACGAGCCTGTTCGACGAGCAGTAAGGGTTCTGCAGCCGGGTTTCCCTGCGGTTCCCGGTGATCGTTTTGGGTGCGGCCTCCTGGTCCGAGTAGACTGTCCAAGTTGCTCGGCGAGGGAGGCCGTACCGCTTCTTCTGAGGCTTGTACGGCTGTCCGTTATCGACGCGCTCTTCGTAGCAGGCCGTTCGTGGCCGGGTGACCACGTCCGTTTCTGACTTCGAGGAGTGATCATGTCCGAGGTGAAGATCTCCGCCGCGACGCGCACCGAGTTCGGCAAGGGTGCCGCGCGCCGTATCCGCCGTGAGAACAAGGTTCCGGGTGTCCTGTACGGGCACGGTTCGGACCCGCTGCACCTGACCTTCCCGGGTCACGAGCTGCTGCTCGCCCTGCGTACGCCGAACGTGCTGATCGCGTTGGACATCGACGGCAAGTCGAACGAGCTGGCGATTCCGAAGTCCGTGCAGCGTGACCCGCTGAAGGGCTTCCTGGAGCACGTGGACCTGCTGCTGGTGAAGCGCGGCGAGAAGGTCCAGGTCGAGATCCCGGTCCAGACCGAGGGTGAGCTGGCCCCGGGTGGTTACCTGCTGGAGCACGTCCTGTCCGCGCTGCCGGTCGAGGCCGAGGCCACGCACATCCCCGAGAGCGTGTCCGTGTCCGTCGAGGGTCTGGAGGCCGGTGCCTCGATCCTCGCCAAGGACATCAAGCTGCCGAGCGGTGTGACGCTGGCCGTCGAGGAGGACGCGGTGGTCCTTCAGGTGCTGTCCGCGCAGGCCGAGGAGGCGCCCGCCGAGGGTGCCGCGGAAGAGGGCGAAGAGGCCGCGGAGGCCTGATCCTCTTCGGAGTCGTCGTTTCGTCGGCCGCTGTTCCCGTGCGGGGGCAGCGGCCGACGCGTATGAGGACGCGTATGCGCGTAGGAAGACGCGGAAGGCGCGTATGAAGGAGACATGGACGTGACGACGGATGCGGCGGCCGGTGCGGCGGGGCCCTGGCTGATCGTGGGGCTGGGCAATCCGGGGCCGGAGTACGCGATGAACCGCCACAATGTGGGGTTCATGGTGGCGGATCTGCTGGCGGAGCGGATCGGTGCCCGGTTCAAGCGGGCGGGGAAGGCTCAGGCGCAGGTCGTGGAGGGCCGGATCGGGCCGCCGGGTCCGGGGAACCGCCGGGTGGTCCTGGCGAAGCCGATGTCGTACATGAATCTGTCGGGCGGGCCGGTGAACGCGCTGCGGGAGTTCTACAAGGTGCCGGCGGAGCGGGTCGTGGCGGTCCATGACGAGTTGGACATCGACTACGGGACGCTGCGGCTGAAGCTGGGCGGCGGGGACAACGGCCACAACGGGCTGAAGTCGCTGACGAAGGCGTTCGGGCGGGAGTACCACCGGGTGCGGTTCGGGATCGGGCGGCCGCCGGGGCGGATGCAGGTGGCGGACTTCGTGCTGAAGGACTTCGCGTCGGCGGAGCGCAAGGAGCTGGACTATTTCGTGGACCGGGCGGCGGACGCGGTGGAGTGTCTGGTGATCGAGGGGCTGGAGCGGGCGCAGGGCACGTACAACTCGTGACCTGCTGATACGGACATCGGTCGACTTGTCCGTCGCCGGAGCCCGCCCGAGTTGACCGGCCGCGAGGTCATGGCCAAGGATCTCGGCCATGTCTTCTGCGGTCCGTTCCTCACGTGGTTCCTCCACCGTGCTGCGGTTCGGCCGGTTCGCCTCGATGGGCACGGTCGCCGCGCTGATTCTGATCGCGGGGGTGTGGGCGTCGTGGGGGACGGCGCAGCACGCGATGCTGACGAAGGGGCGCGAGCGCGGCACGGTGGACGTGACGCGGTGCGGTGAGCGGACGTGCGCGGGTCCGTACACGCCGCTGTCCGGGGGGTCGCAGCCGCGTGCGGAGGTCGAGCTGGAGAACTCGGTGGCCGTGGAGAAGGGGGAGACCTACACGGTGGTGCTGAAGCCGGGCGGCGCGGAGGCGGTCCGTTCGGGTCCCGGTGGGATTCTCTACGCCTGGGTTCCGCTGGGCGGCGCGCTGCTGCTCGCGTCGGTCGTCGTGGCGGGCGGGCTGCTGCGGACGCGGGTGGCGTGGGTGATGGCCCTGGCGGGGACGGCGCTGCTCACGGCGGCTTTCCTGGCTGTCTGAGGTGTTTTGACGGGCTTTCCCGTCCGTCTCATGTGTGAAGCCATGTGTGAAGCAATGGTGCGTTGCCCCTTCGTGCTTGACCTGAGGTCAGGACGGGCACGACGCTGAACCGCCCCCTCCACATCTTCCCCGTTCGTCACTCGAAGATGGACTGCCTCATGCGTATCCCCACTCGCGTCGGCGTGGTCGCCGCCGCGTTCTCCACCGCCCTGCTGGCCGCTCCCGCGGCGCACGCCACGCCGCCCGGCGACAACGGCACGGTCAAGATCCACGATGCCTCGACCGGCGAGGAGCTGCGCCGCAACGAGCCGCACGTGTGCACGTTCTACCTGGACGCCTTCGGCTTCGACGCCGGCCAGCGGGTCGACTGGCGCATCGAGGCCTGGGCCCCGACGGCCGGCGCCAAGGGCGAGACCGTCGACTCCGGCGCGATCACGCTGGACGGCGAGGGCCACGGCCGCACCGAGGACCTGTCGCTGCCGGACGGGCACTACAAGCTGTTCTGGAACTTCGAGGGCGAGCACGGTTCGGCCAAGCACAAGGTGTTCTGGACGGACTGCGGGGACGAGGAGGAGGGGGGCGGGGTGCCGTCCGCCTCCACCGAGCCCTCCGCGGAGCCTTCGACCTCCACCGAGCCGGCCGCCGCGCCCTCCGCCTCCGCGTCGGCCTCGTCGTCGTCCGCCGCGCCGGCCACCGGGGCGTCCTCGGCTCCGCAGGGCGGTTCCGGGGATCTCGCCGAGACCGGCAACGGCGCCCCGGTGGGTCTGCTGTCCGGCGTCGCCGCCGCGCTGGTCGCCGCGGGCGGCTTCCTGGTGTTCCGCCGCCGGAGGTCCGCCGGCTGACGCGCGCTCGCGTGAACGCACAAGGGTGCCCCCGGCCTCGTACGGGCTCGGGGGCACCCTTGTGTGGTGTGCGCTGGGGTCAGCCGGTGTTGCGCAGGCCGGCTGCCACGCCGTTGACGGTGAGGAGCAGGGCGCGGGCGAGCAGCGGGTCGGGCTGTTCCTCCGCGGCGGCGGCGTCGCGCTGGCGCTTGAGGAGGGCGACCTGGAGGTAGGAGATCGGGTCCAGGTAGGCGTCGCGGATGGTGAAGGTCTGCTTCAGGACGGGGTCGGCGTCCAGGAGTTCCTGTTCACCGGTGACGCGCAGGACCTCGGCGACGGTGAGTTCGTGCTCGGCCCTGATGGTGTCGAAGACGTGCTTGAGGTGGTCGGGGACGAGGGTGTCGACGTAGTGCTGGGCGATCCGCAGGTCGGTCTTCGCGAGGGTCATCTCGACGTTGGAGATGAAGTTGCGGAAGAAGTGCCACTGTTCGTGCATCTCGTCGAGCACGGTGTCGAGGCCGGCTTCGCGCAGGGCCTTGAGGCCGGAGCCGACGCCGAACCAGCCGGGGACGATCTGCCGGGACTGGGTCCAGCCGAACACCCACGGGATGGCGCGCAGTCCGTCGAGTGAGACGCCCGATCCGGGGCGGCGGGAGGGTCGCGAGCCCAGGTGGAGCTCGGCGAGCTGGTCGACGGGTGTGGAGGCCAGGAAGTACGTCGGCAGGTCGGGGTCCTCGACGAGCTTGCGGTAGGCCGTGTGGGCGGCGTCGGAGACGACGTCCATGGCGGCGTCCCAGCGGGCCAGTGCCTCGACGGACTGGCGGGGCGCGGTGTGCAGGGCGGACGCCTGGAGGGTGGCCGCGACGGTCAGTTCCAGGTTCTCCCTGGCCAGTGACGGGATGAGGTACTTGTCGGAGATGACCTCGCCCTGTTCGGTGACCTTGATCTCGCCCTCGAGGGTGCCCCAGGGCTGGGCGAGGATGGCGTCGTGGGTGGGGCCGCCGCCGCGGCCGACGGTGCCGCCGCGGCCGTGGAAGAGGCGCAGGCGGACGCCGTAGCGGTGGGCGACGTCGCGCAGGCGGCGCTGGGCGCGGTGGATCTCCCACTGGCTGGTGGTGATGCCGCCGAACTTGGAGGAGTCGGAGTAGCCGAGCATGACCTCCTGGACGTCGCCGCGCAGGGCGACAAGCCGCCGGTAGGAGGGGTCGGCGAGCATGTCCTCGAGGATGGTGTCGGCGGCCTTGAGCTCGTCCGTGGTCTCCAGCAGCGGGACGATGCCGATCTTCGCCCAGCCGGCGTGCAGGTCGATGAGGCCGGCCTCGCGGGCGAGGACGGCGGCGGCGAAGACGTCGTCGGCGCCCTGGCACATGGAGATGATGTACGACTCGACGACCTCGGGTCCGAAGACCTCCAGGGCCCGCTTGACGGTCTGGAACACGCCGAGGGTCTTCTCGCCGGCCGCGTCCACGGGTGCCGGGGTCGGGGCGAGGGGCCTTCTGCTGCGCAGCTCCTTGGCGAGGAGCTTGCCGCGGTAGTCGCGGGGCATGTCGGCGTAGCGCCAGGACTCCTCGCCGAGGCGGTCGAAGAGCTGGCCGAGGGCGTGGTGGTGGGCGTCGGCGTGTTCGCGTACGTCCATGGTGGCGAGCTGGAGGCCGAAGGCGGCCAGGGTGCGGATCGTGCGGGCGAGACGGCCGTCGGCGAAGAGGCCGCCGCGGTGTTCGCGGAGGGAGGCCTGGATGATCCGCAGGTCGCTGATGAGCTGGCCGGTGCCGAGGTAGTCGCGGCCGGGCTCGTGCGGGGTGCCCTTGGCGAGGCGGAGCTTGGTGTTCTCCAGCTTCTGCCGGATGCAGGTGGCCTTGAGCCGGTAGGGCTCCTCGGCGTTGAGGCGCTTGTAGCGGGGGCTGATCTCGGGGAGGGCGTCGAGGTCGGCCTGGAGGGAGGTGAGCAGTTCCTCCGTCGCTCCCGCGTAGCGGATGGAGTTGGAGAGGAAGCCGCGCAGTTCGTCGATCATCTCCAGGGCGTCGTTGATGCCGTGTTCGTGCTGGAGGATGAGGACGTCCCAGGTGACCTGGGGGGTGACGTTGGGGTTGCCGTCGCGGTCGCCGCCGATCCAGGTGCCGAAGGTGAGGGGGCGGGTGTCGTCGGGGAGGTGGACGCCGACGCGTTCCAGTTCGGCGGTGAGGTCCTCCAGGACGTCGCCGACGGCGCCGGCGTGGAGTTCGTCGAGGTAGTAGATGGCGTTGCGGGCCTCGTCGGCGGGTTCGGGGCGGACCACGCGCAGTTCGTCGGTCTGCCAGACGAGGTCGATGTTCTCGGCGAGGCGGGTGTCCAGGCGGCGCCGGTCGGACTCGATGACGGGGGTCTCGAGGAGGGCGGCGATCCGGCGGAGCTTGTTGAGGACGGAGCGGCGGGCGGCCTCGGTGGGGTGTGCGGTGAAGACGGGGCGCACGTTGAGGTGGCGCACGGTCTCGCGCAGGTGTTCGGGGTCGGCGTCCTTGAGGCGGTCGGCGGTGCGGGAGAGCAGTCCGCCCTCGGCGGCGCGGCGGGCGCGCAGCTCGCGCCCGCGGTGCACCTGCTCGGTGACGTTGGCCAGGTGGAAGTAGGTGGAGAAGGCGCGGACCAGCTTCGCCGCGGTCTGGAGTTCGGTGCCCCGCAGCAGTTCGGCGGCGGCCTCGCCGTCCTCACGCGTGAGTCGGCGCACCTTCTCGACGAGGTCGAGGAGCTCCGGGCCCTCCTGCCGTACCAGGGTCTCGCCCAGGAGGTCGCCCAGTCGGCGGATGTCGGCGCGCAGCTCGCTGCTCGTCGTAGTGGTCTGGTCGTCGGCACTGCTCACAGGTGCGGCTCCTTGCAGTGTTGAAGCTCGTCTGGGAGGGAACCCGGACGGCGTCTCGCGCGGCGTGCGCCGCATACGGGCCGGACGTCCGGGAAGAAATCAGAGCGGACCGCGCTGTCCGACCGACTTCAAGGATAGGTGTCGACCCGGACGCGCAGGCTCACGGGCTCTTGCCGCCGGGCGACGCGCTGCCATACTTACGTTGCCGTAGGTTACGGAACCGTAGGATCACAGTGCGTTTCCGGCGGCCCGGCACCCACCCTCAGTCCACATACCCCACAGGGGACACGCATGACCTCAAGCTCCGACGTGCTCGATGAAGCCACGAAGAAACCCCGGTCCGACGACGCGGCGCCCTCCGCCACGCTGGGTGGTGAGCGCAAGCGCTCCATCGAGCAGATCACGCTGCTGCTCTTCATCACGGTCCCCTTCCTGGCGCTGGTGGCGGCGGTGCCGCTGGCGTGGGGGTGGGGGGTGAGCTGGCTGGATCTCGGGCTGCTGGTGTTCTTCTACTTCCTCGGCTGCCACGGCATCACCATCGGCTTCCACCGTCACTTCACGCACGGGTCGTTCAAGGCGAAGCGGCCGTTGAAGATCGCGCTGGCGATCGCCGGGTCGATGGCGGTGGAGGGGCCGCTGGTGCGGTGGGTGGCCGATCACCGCAAGCACCACAAGTTCTCCGACGCCGAGGGCGACCCGCATTCGCCGTGGCGGTACGGGGAGACGGTCCCGGCGCTGATGAAGGGCCTGTGGTGGGCGCACATCGGCTGGATGTTCGACGAGGAGCAGACCCCGCAGGACAAGTACGCGCCGGATCTGATCAAGGACCGGACGCTGAGGGCGATCTCCCGGCAGTTCATCCTGTGGACGGCGCTGTCGCTGGGCCTGCCCGCGCTGATCGGCGGTCTGGTCACCATGTCGTGGTGGGGAGCGTTCACCGGCTTCTTCTGGGGGTCACTCGTCCGGGTGGCGCTGCTGCACCATGTGACGTGGTCGATCAACTCGATCTGCCACGCGGTGGGCAAGCGCCCCTTCAAGTCGCGGGACCGGTCGGGGAACGTGTGGTGGCTGGCGGTCCTGTCGTGCGGTGAGTCGTGGCACAACCTGCACCACGCCGACCCGACGTCCGCGCGGCACGGTGTGGAGCGCGGGCAGCTGGACTCCTCGGCCCGTCTGATCCGCTGGTTCGAGCAACTGGGCTGGGCGTACGACGTGCGGTGGCCGTCACGCTCGCGTATCGATTCGCGCCGCTGCACCGCGGAAGACGGCGCCCGGCGCGGGAAGGAACGCGTCGAGGCGGCATGATGGTCGGTGTGGCCACCGACTCCAGCAGCACCCCGAGCAACGAGAAGCCGCGGCGCACCCGTCGCACCCGGATGACCGGTGCGGAGCGCCGCCAGCAGCTGCTGGAGATCGGCCGCACCCTGTTCGCGGCGAAGGGCTTCGAGGGCACGTCGGTGGAGGAGATCGCGGCGAAGGCCGGGGTCTCCAAGCCGGTGGTGTACGAGCACTTCGGCGGCAAGGAGGGCCTGTACGCGGTGGTGGTGGACCGCGAGATGCGGCGTCTGCTGGACATGGTGACCGGCTCGCTGACGGCCGGCCACCCCCGCGAACTGTGCGAGCAGGCGGCGTTCGCCCTGCTCGACTACATCGAGGAGTACACGGACGGGTTCCGCATCCTGGTCCGTGACTCCCCCATCCCCCAGTCGACGGGCTCGTTCGCCTCCCTGATCTCGGACATCGCCACCCAGGTGGAGGACATCCTGGGCCGCGAGTTCAAGAGCCGCGGCTTCGACCCGAAGCTGGCCCCGCTGTACGCGCAGGCGCTGGTCGGCATGGTCGCGCTGACCGGCCAGTGGTGGCTGGACGTCCGCAAGCCGAAGAAGGCGGAGGTGGCGGCCCACCTGGTCAACCTGGCGTGGCACGGCTTGGACGGCCTGGAGCCGAAGCCGCATTTGATAGGGCGCCGCAAGAGCTAGCGCGGCTCCAGGAACTCCAGGCGGTTGCCCACCGGGTCCTCGGAGTAGAAGCGTTTGTGGCCCGGGAGGTTGTCGTCCCAGGTGACCGGGGCGCCGTGGGCGGCCAGTCGGGCCGCGTACGCCTCGATGGCGGTCACTCTCAGGCCGGGGTGGGCCTTCCTCGCGGGCCGGAATTCGGCCTCGACGCCCAGGTGGAGGCGTACGTCTCCCGCCTCGAACCAGCAGCCACCGCGCGCGGCCAGGGCGGGCGGCTTCGGCACCTCGGTCATGCCGAGGACGTCGGCGTAGTACGCGCGGAGGCGCTCCTCGGAGCCGGGCGGGGCGGCGAGCTGCACATGGTCGACGGCGGCGAGCATCACGCCTCCCGGACGGCGACCGCGAAGACGCGGCGGAAGGGGAACGGGGTGCCGTGCGGGCCGGTCGGATAGGCCGCTCGCAGGGCGGACCGGTACTCGTCGACGAACGCGTCGCAGGCCTCGGGCTCGTCCTCCAGAGCCGTCAGGACGGGACGCAGCCCCGTGCCCTTCACCCAGTCGAGGACCGGGTCCTCCCCGGTCAGCAGATGGACGTACGTCGTCTCCCACGCGTCGGTCGTGCAGCCGAGGGCGGTCAGGTGCTCCAGGTACGTCTCGGGGCGCAGGACGGCGTCCGAGTGCCGCAGGACGTCGGCGAGACGGCCGCGCCAGCGCGGGGAGGCGGCCAGTTCGCGCATCAGGGTGTGGCTGGGGGCGTCGAAGTTGCCGGGGACCTGGAAGGCGAAGGTGCCGCCGGGCGCGAGCCCGTCGATCCAGTCACCGAACCGGTCCGCGTGCCCCGGCACCCATTGCAGCGTGGCGTTGCTGATGATCAGGTCGTGCGGCTCCTCGGGCGTCCATGTGCGGACGTCGGCGTGGGCGAAGTCCAGTCCGCCGCCCTCGTGGTCGGCGCGGGCCTTGTCGAGCATCTCGGGCGAGTTGTCGTAGCCGGTGATCCGGGCGGCGGGCCAGCGCTCGGCGAGCAGGGCCGTCACGTTGCCGGCGCCGCAGCCGAGGTCGGCGATGCGGGGCGGGCCCCCCGGCAGGTCGGGGACGCGGGCGAGCAGGTCGGTGAAGGGCCGGGTGCGGTGGCCGGCGTGACGGAGGTACTGGGCCGGGTCCCAGATGGGGGTCGCTGCGGACATGGAGCCTCCTGATGACCGGTGGACGGGTACCCAGCGTCACCCGGCAACCATCTCGACGTCAAGAGACTTGATATCAAGAGACTTCACATCGACACAACCACTACACTGATCACCATGGAGGACGAGGTCGATCGGCTGGTCGCGGCGTGGCGTCGGGAACGCCCGGACCTCGACGTGGAACCGCTCGAGGTACTCAGCCGGGTGAGCAGACTGGCCCGGCACCTGGACCGGGCGCGCCGGCTCGCCTTCGCCGAGCACGGCCTGGAGTCCTGGGAGTTCGACGTCCTGACCGCGCTGCGCCGCGCCGGAAGCCCGTACCAGCTCTCGCCGGGCCAGCTCCTCACCCAGACGCTCGTCACCTCGGGCACGATGACCAACCGCATCGACCGCCTCACCAAGAAGGGCCTGGTGGAGCGGCTGCCCGACCCCAGTGACCGGCGCGGTGTCCTGGTCCGGCTCACGGACGAGGGGCGCGACCGCGCCGACCAGGCGCTGGCCGGACTGCTGGCCCAGGAGCGGGCGATCCTGGCGGAACTCACCCGCGCCCAGCGGGGCGAACTGGCCGGGCTGCTACGCCAGTTGACCGCCCCGTTCGACAACATCCCCGGTTAGGTCGACGGGCCCGACACCCGCCCGCCGGGCGAGGGCCACCGCCGCCAGGGTGGAGTGCACCCCCAGCTTCCCGAGGACGTTCTGCATATGGGTCCGCACGGTGTGCGGGGACAGAAACAGGCGCTCGGCGACCGCCTTGCGCCCCAGTCCCGCGACCATGCACCGGAGCACCTCCCGCTCGCGCGGGGTCAGCGACTCCACGAGCCGTTCACTCTCGGTGCGGTGTCTGCGGGCGGCGGTCAGCTCCCGCAGTACGCCGGTGAGCAGCGCGGGCGGCAGATGCGTCTCGTCGCGCAGCACGCCCCGTATGACGGTGAGCAGCCGGTTCAGCGAGCAGTCCTTGGCCACCCATCCGGAGGCACCCGCCTGGAGGGCGAGCGCGGCCCGGGCCGGGTCGTCCTTCTCGGCGAGGACGACGATCCGTACCTGCGGCTGCGCCGAACGCACCCCGGTGACCAGCGATATCCCGTCGACGAGCCCGTCCTCGTCACCGGCCTGCACGGGCACGGCGGGCCGGCCGCCCGGCACCTTGCCGCCCAGATCGGCGTCGACGAGCAGCACGTCGAACCGGCGCCCCTCGGCGGCCGCCCGCTCCAGGCAGCGCAGCGCCGCCGGGCCGCTGCCCGCCGCGGACACGTCGACGTCGGGCTCTGCGGCCAGGGCCGCGGCCAGTGACTCGGCGAAGATGCGATGGTCGTCGACGACCAGGACTCGAATGCGAACCACGAAACCCCCTTCCCCAAGCTCCGTATAGAGCAGGGGATTACCCCATCGTCGGAGGACGACACCGGCGCGGGTACGACGCCGAGGCCCTTGTCACTTCACTCACTGGACGTGGGACGGGCCGCCGCCGCCGCACGGCCGCCGCCGCGCGACCACCGCCACCCCACCTCGGACGCCGTACCCGACTGTCTCGCCCCCTGAACGGCGCCGGCCCCCACCGGCACTGTTCTTCAGGGTACGGGCGGGGGCCGGGAGCGGAAGGTTATTTGCAGAACTTGCGGCCTGAGGCGTTTATGGTGTGCCGCATGTTTCGTCTTGAGACAGAAGTCGACAAGGCCCGACGTGATCTGCTCCGCAGGCGGCTACGGGAGACGAACACCGCGGCCTCCACGATCCTGCGGGCGCTGCGCGGAACCCCGGACGAACGCGAATCGCCTTTGCACGTGTGGGCGTTGGATGCGAACGACGAACTGGCCGGCGGTCTGGTCGGCCACACCTGGACGACCTGGCTGCACGTGACCTACCTCTGGGTCGACGCCCGCCACCGCGGCACCGGCCTGGGCTCCCGCCTGCTCTCGGCGGCGGAAGGCCTGGCCGCCACCGAACGCGCCTGCACGGCGTCCCGCGTGGAGACCTGGGACTTCCAGGCCCCGGACTTCTACCGGAAACGGGGCTACGACGTGGTCTGCGTGATCCCCGACTATCCGCCGGGGATCACGGAGTACACCCTCACCAAACGGCTGGGCTGACCGTCAGCGCAGCCGCCGCGCCCCCGCCGAGGGCACCGCCTCGAAGACGCGGGGGGCGGTGAAGCCGGAGGACGCGAAGGCTTCCTCCACGGCCTTGGTGATGGTCGGGACGTCCGCCTCCTCCGCCAGGACGATGGCCGAGCCGCCGAAGCCGCCGCCGGTCATGCGGGCGCCGAGGGCGCCGGAGGCGACGGCGGTGTCCACCACCAGGTCGAGTTCGGGGCAGGAGACGCGGAAGTCGTCGCGCAGTGAGGCGTGGCCCTCCACCAGCACCGGGCCGATGGCCCGGGTGTCGCCCGACTCCAGCAGGGACACGACCCGTTCGACCCGCTCGTCCTCCGTCACCACGTGCCGGACCAGACGGCGGACCTCCTCCTCGTCGCCCAGCCGCTCCAGCGCCGCGTCGAGTCCGGCGTACGGAACGTCCCTGAGCGCGTCGACGCCCAGCAGGGCCGCGCCCTTCTCGCAGCCGGCGCGGCGCTTGCCGTACTCGCCCTCGCTGTGGCTGTGCTTGACCTGGGTGTCGACGACGAGCAGACGCATGCCCTCGGCCGCCAGGTCGAAGGGGATCTGGCGCTGGGAGAGGTCGCGGGTGTCGAGGAACAGGGCGTGCCCGGTCTCGCAGCAGGCCGAGGCCGTCTGGTCCATGATGCCGACGGGGGCGCCGACGTAGACGTTCTCCGCGCGCTGGCACAGCCGGGCGAGCTGCCAGCCGAGCAGGTCCAGGCCGAACAGGTCGTTCAGGGCGAGGGCGACCACGACCTCCAGGGCGGCCGACGACGACAGGCCCGCGCCCGCGGGGACCGTCGAGGCGAGATGGATGTCCGCGCCGGTCACCGCGTGCCCGGCCTCGCGCAGCGCCCACACCACGCCCGCCGGGTAGGCGGTCCAGCGCTTGTCGGACTCGGGGGCGAGGGCGTCAAGGCGCAGTTCCACGACCGGGCCTTCCACGTCGGCCGAGTGCAGGCGCAGCACTCCGTCCTCCCGCCGGGACACCGCGGCGACGGCGGTGTGCGGCAGGGCGAACGGCATGACGAAGCCGTCGTTGTAGTCGGTGTGCTCGCCGATGAGGTTGACCCGGCCCGGTGCCGCCCACACCCCGTCGGGCGCGGCCCCGTACAGCTCCTCGAACCTCTCGGCGACGGACCCCGCGACGGCCTCGCTGGACTCGCTCATGCCCTGACCCCTGACCCTTCGTGACGTTCTAGTTGGCCTGCTTGGCGCGCTGCTGCGCGAACTCCCACGCGTCCGCGACGATTCCGGCGAGGTCCGCGCGCGACGGGTTCCAGCCCAGCTTCTCCCGGGCGGTGGCCGCCGACGCCACCAGGACGGCCGGGTCGCCGCCCCGGCGGGGGGCCACGACCTCGGGGATCGGATGGCCGGTGACCTGACGGACCGTCTCCACGACCTGCCGCACGGAGAAGCCCTCGCCGTTGCCGAGGTTGCAGATCAGGTGCTCGCCCGGCACGGCGGCCCGCAGTGCGAGCAGATGGGCCTCGGCCAGGTCGGCGACGTGGATGTAGTCGCGCACACAGGTGCCGTCCGGCGTCGGGTAGTCGTCGCCGTAGACGGAGATCGCCTCACGCCGGCCCTGGGCCACCTGGAGGACGAGCGGGATGAGATGCGACTCGGGGTCGTGCCGCTCGCCGTACTGCCCGTACGCGCCGGCCACGTTGAAGTAGCGCAGGGAGACCGCGGCCAGCCCGTGGGCGGCCGCCTCGCCGGTGATCATGTGGTCGACGGCGAGCTTGGAGGCACCGTACGGATTGGTGGGCCGGGTGGGCGCGGACTCGACGATCGGTACCTGCTCGGGCTCGCCGTACGTCGCCGCCGTGGAGGAGAACACGAGCCGGCGCACTCCGGCCTCGCGCATCGCGCCGAGGAGCGCCATGGTGCCGCCGACGTTGTTGTCCCAGTACTTCTCCGGCTTCACCACCGACTCGCCGACCTGCGAGGACGCGGCGAAGTGCAGGACGCCGTCGTACGAGGCGTCCAGCCACTTCGCGGCGTCCCGGATGTCGCCCTCGACGAAGGCGGCTCCCGCGGGAACGCCTTCCCGGAAGCCGGTGGAGAGGTTGTCGAGCACGACGACCTCATGACCGGCCTCCAGCAGATGCTGGGCGACGACACCGCCGACGTAGCCGGCCCCTCCCGTCACCAGGTACTTGCCGCTCATGAACTCGCTACCTCCCGCAGTCGTTGGGCCGCGCGCTCCGGCGGCACGTCGTTGATGAAGACGTTCATGCCGGACTCGGAGCCCGCGAGGAACTTCAGCTTGCCGGACGTACGGCGGATGGTGAAAAGCTCGAGGTGGAGCGCGAAGTCGTCACGCGTCACCCCTTCGAAGTCCTCCAGCTGGCCGAACGGCGCCTGGTGCCAGGCCGCGATGTAGGGCGTCGGAGGCTCGTTCTCCCCGAAGATCCGGTCGAAGCGCTTCAAGAGTTCCAGGTACACCTGGGGAAACTCTGTGCGCGCCGCCTCGTCCAGCCCGAGCAGGTCCGGCACCCGGCGCCGGGGATACAGGTGGACCTCGTAGGGCCAGTGCGCCGCGTACGGCACGAAGGCCACCCAGTGTTCACCCTCAAGGACGATCCGCTCGTCGGCCAGTTCCCGCTCCAGCACGGCGTCGAACAGGTTCTCCCCGCCGGTCGCCTCCTTGTGTGCCGCCACTTGGCGCAGCATCAGGGCGGTGCGGGGGGTGGTGAAGGGGTAGGCGTAGATCTGCCCGTGCGGGTGCTGGAGGGTGACGCCGATCTCGGCCCCCCGGTTCTCGAAGCAGAACACCTGTTCAACGGAGGGCAGATGCGACAGCTCGGAGGTCCGGTCCGTCCAGGCGTCGAGCACCAGCCGCGCCTGCCGCTCGCTCAGACCGGCGAAGGAGGAGTGGTGGTCGGAGGTGAAGCAGACCACCTCGCACCGGCCGGAGTCCCCGGCCAGCGAGGGGAAGCGGTTCTCGAAGACGACCACGTCGTACGACGAGTCCGGGATCTCGCTCAGCCGGTCGCCCTCGGAGGGGCACAGCGGGCATTCGTCGGCCGGCGGGTGATAGGTGCGGCCCTGCCGGTGGGAGGCGACGGCGACGGAATCGCCCAGCAGCGGGTCGCGGCGGATCTCGGACGTGGTGACGGTGGCGTCCAGCGGACGGCGGTCGACGGCGTCCCGCACGGTGTCGTCGCCCAGGTCGTAGTAGATGAGCTCGCGACCGTCGGCCAGCCGGGTCGAGGTCTTCTTCACTGCGCTACTCCTCTACACCCACCAATCACTCAACACAATCAAACATAACACATCACAACTCACCAGCGAGCAACGCTCATCACGATCAAACAAAGAACGCCATGGGACGTGTTCAATTACCGAACACGGAGGCGTAGGTTCCGCATCGGATCAGTTCGCGAACGAAGCGAGTGTGTATGCAAACCCCCACATACCTGGCCGCAGAGCTTCGACTCCCCACCAACTGGCTGGACTACACGATCCTCGGGATCTACTTCGTCGTCGTGCTGGGCATCGGCTTCGCGGCCCGCCGCTCGGTCAAGACCAGCCTCGACTTCTTCCTCTCGGGCCGCTCCCTGCCCGCCTGGGTCACCGGTCTGGCGTTCATCGCCGCCAACCTGGGCGCCACCGAGATCCTCGGCATGGCGGCCAACAGCGCCCAGTACGGCGTCTACACGACCCACTGGTACTGGATCGGCGCCATCCCCGCGATGGTCTTCCTGGGCCTGGTGATGATGCCGTTCTACTACGGCAGCAAGGTCCGCTCGGTCCCCGAGTTCCTGCTGCTGCGCTTCGACAAGGCGGCCCATCTGCTCAGCTCGATCCTCTTCGCCGCCGCCGCCATCCTGATCGCCGGCGTCAACCTCTACGCCCTCGCGATCGTCGTCGAGGCCCTCCTCGGCTGGCCCGAGTGGGTGGCCATCGTCGTCGCCGGCTTCTTCGTCCTGGCCTACATCACCCTCGGCGGCCTGTCCTCGGCGATCTACAACGAGGTCCTCCAGTTCTTCGTCATCCTCGCCGCGCTCATCCCGATCACGGTGATCGGCCTGAAGAGCGTCGGCGGCTGGGACGGCCTCTCCGACTCCCTCACCGAATCGCACGGCGGCGACTTCATGACCGCCTGGGGCGGCACCGGCATCGGCAGCGACAACCCGCTCGGTGCCAACTGGCTGACCATCGTCCTCGGCCTCGGCTTCGTCCTGTCCTTCGGCTACTGGACCACCAACTTCGCCGAGGTGCAGCGTGCCCTGTCCGCGAAGAACCTCTCGGCGGCCCAGCGCACCCCGCTCATCGCCGCGTTCCCGAAGATCTTCATCGTGTTCCTGGTGATGATCCCGGGCCTGGTGGCCGCGGTCCTCGTCCCGCAGATCGGCACGCCGGAGTCGGACCTCCAGTACAACGACGCCATCCCGTACCTGATGGAGCAGTTCCTGCCCAACGGCGTCCTGGGCATCGCCGTGACCGGTCTGCTCGCCGCGTTCATGGCCGGCATGGCGGCCAACGTCTCGTCGTTCAACACCGTCTTCACCACCGACATCTGGCAGAAGTACGTGGTGAAGCACCGCGAGGACGCGTACTACGTCCGCTTCGGCCGCCTGATCACCGCGATCGGTGTCCTCGCCTCCATCGGCACGGCGTTCCTGGCCAGCTCCTTCTCCAACATCATGAGCTACCTCCAGACGCTGTTCTCCTTCTTCAACGTGCCGATGTTCGTGGTCTTCATCATCGGCATGTTCTGGAAGCGCGCCTCGATGAAATCCGGCTTCTGGGGACTGATCGCCGGTACGACCGCCGCGATGATCAACTACTTCGTCATCTACAAGCAGGGCATCATCGACATCCCGTCCGACCAGGGTGCCAACTTCGTCTCCGCGATCGCGGGGTTCGTGGCGGGCGCGGTGGTCATGGTCGCGGTGTCCCTGTTCACCGCCCCCAAGCCCGCGGACGAACTCGCGGGACTGGTGTACGGCACGCGCTCGCCCGGCATGGCGGAGCCGCCCGCGGAGGGCGACGACGCGTGGTACCGGAAGCCGGCGCTGCTGGGGTGGGGCGCGGTGATTCTGGCTGCCGCCTGCTACATCCCGTTCTCGTTCTGAACGCGGGAGGATTGAGGGACCATGTCCGAGCACTTTTCCGAGCGTGAGCTTCAGCAGGAGATCTCCGAGCTGGAGACGAAGTCCGCGACGGCCGCGCGGCTGTTCGACATCCGGCGGATCATCGGTGGGCTGTTCGTCGTGTACGGCGTGATCGTGATGATCGCGGGGTTCACGGCGTCCGATGCGGACATCGACAAGGCGGAGGGGGTCAATATCAACCTGTGGACGGGGTTGGGGATGCTGATCCTCGGCCTGCTGTTCCTGCTGTGGCTGAAGCTGCGCCCGACGGCTCCGCCACCACCGGATGTCGTTCCGGGGGAACGGGAGGAGTAGGCGGCCTTCGCAGCCCCGGTGCCTTGCGGGTGCCCGCGTAGCTGCGGGCAGTCGTGCCGCTTGGGGCGGCACGGGTGGGCGCAGCGGCACCCTGCGAGCGCCGGTGAGCGGTGTTGGTGCGGGTGGTGCGGGGCGGGACTTCGCAGCCCCGGCGCTATGCGGGGCGCTCCGCGTTGGGGTGAGCCGGGGGGTGTTCGCGCAACCCGGCGCTCACGGGGTGCCGTCGCGCCCACCCGTGCCGCCCCAGCGGCACGACTGCCCGCGGATGGGCGCGGCGGGCTGCCTGCGGCTGACGCGTGGGCGCCGATCCGACCCACCCCCACCGCTTACGCGCCGTTCAGCAGAACCGCGGAGGGCGGCGAAGCTTACGTGTCGTTCAGTGGGCCTGCCCGGTCCAGCAGGCCCGTCCGCGCGGCCAGTGCCGCCGCTTCCAGCCGCGAGCCCACGCCCAGTTTCATCAGCACCCGCTGCACATGCGTCCGCGCGGTCGACGGCGCGATGCCCATCCCCGCCGCGATCAGCCGGGTGTCCTCCCCGTCGGCCACCCGCACCAGCACCTCCACCTCCCGAGGCGTCAGCATCTGCAACAACCGCGCACCCTCGTCATCCGGCTGAGCAGCGGGATTCAACAGCTCCCCGAACGCCCCCTGCAACAACTGCGGCGCCACCGCCGCCTCCCCCGCCCGCGCCTTCATGATCGCCCGCTCGACACCCTCGATCCGCTCGTCGTGCCGCACGTACCCCGACGCCCCCGCCGCGAACGCCGCCGCGATCCCCCGCGGCGACGGCACCGGCCCCAGCACCACCACCGCCACCTGCGGCCGCTCCCGCTTGATCTTCACCACCGGATCGAACGCCCCCGCCTCCGCCGGCGCCGCCGTCCCCAGCAGACACACCTCCGGCGCCCTGCTGATCACCAGATCCGCCGCCCCCGCCGCCGGCGCCGCAGCCGCCAGCACCCGGTGCCCCCGCAGCTTCAACGCCGAGGCCAGCGCCTCGGCGAGCAACCGGTGGTCGTCGACCACCATCAGCCGCACACCCATCGAACAACCAACCCCCCACAACAACGCACCCCCGGACCCCCGGATGCCCCCGGAAGCTACACGCTTGTTCGACGTCGCGCTCCCCCTACCGGCGAGAATCGCCCCGGATCGCCGAAATTCTCGCATTCGATGGCGATGAGCGCATGATGAGCGGTACGCGCACGGCCCCGTCCCTGAGCAGGGACGGGGCCGTGCGAACGAGCCAGGAAAACCGATCAGCTCGTACCGAACGCGATCGCCAGATACTCCTTCTCGTCCGAAGCCGACGAGAAGTCACTCGCGAACACACCCGACATGTACAGACCGCCCTTGGAGAAGAGGATCTCCGAGTAGTCCGGGGACATCCGCGTCTCCGCGTCCCGCACGGCCTCCGTCGCCGGGTTCTCCATCAGCGTCGTCTGCTTGAAGGTGCCCCCGTCGATGCTGACGACCTGCCCGCCCTTGTCGTACGGCGGACGCTTGTACGCCAGGATGTTGCCGCCGTCCATCCGCAGCGGAGTGATCGTGTAGCCGTCACCCGCGTCGGCACGCTGGCCGGTCTGCTTGCCGGTCGCCAGGTCGAAGGCCACGACCTCGTTGGTCTGGCTGTACGACTCCCCGCCGCCCTCGTGCTCCTCGGTCGCGATGTACAGCCGGTCCTTGCCGACCGCCAGACCGCTGCACTTCTCGAGCTTGTAGATGGCGTCGCAGCGGGCCGCGAAGTCCTCGCCCGGCGCGGAGATGCGCGTACGCAGCTTGCCGGTCTTGTTGTCAATGGAGAAGAAGTCCGAGATGCCGCTGCCGTCACCGGCGGAGTCACCGACGTCGGCGGCCACGACCAGCGGCTCGGTGGACACGACGGCGGCGTACTCGATGCCCTCGTCCATCTTGTACTCGGTGATCACCTTCCCGGACTTCGGGTCGATGGTCTGGATGTGCAGCTGACGCTGCTCGTACGTGCCGCACTTGCGCACCGCGACCAGCTTCTCGCCGCCGCCGTACCCGGAGTCGTAGCAGGAGTCGGACGTCTTGGGCGCCCAGAGCTGCTTGCCGGAGGCGATCTCCCAGGCGGCGCCGCCGCTGGTGCTGCCCGCGGCGACCGTGCCTCCGCTGATCGTGACGTTGTTGAAGCTGATCGGCGTGGTGCCGGACTTGGCGCTCTTGGCCCACACCTGCTTGCCCGCCTCCAGGTCGATGACCGCGACCTGCGTGCAGGACTGCGGCTCCTCCTTGGTGGGCATGGCGGGCTTGAAGGTGATCGCCGTCTTGTTGTCCTCGGTGACGCGGCCGGTGGCGGCCTCGCACACCGGTCCGGGCAGGTCGATCGTCCACTTCTTGCCGCCGGTGGCACGGTCGTAGCCGACGATCTCGGCGATCCCGCTCTTGGCGTACACCGTGTCGGTCAGCCAGGAACCGGAGGTGGAGATGGTCGTGGTGCCCTTGGGGACCTTGGGCGCGGGCACCTGGAACAGCACCTTGGAGGCAGGGTCGGAGGGGGCCTTCTCCTGGGCGCCGGGCGAGGTACCGCCGGTACCGCCGCCGGTACCGCCGTCCCCGCCCTTCTTCTCCTTCTCACCGGAGCCCGCGGAGTTCTTCTTGTCGTCGTCGCCGGACGAGGACGCGTACCAGACGCCGCCACCGACGATCAGGGCGATGGCCACGACCGCGGAGACGATGATGGCGATCTGCGAGTTGAACTTCCTCCCGCCGCCCCCGGGCTGCGGCTGCATCGGCATGGTCGCCGGCTGCGGATACCCGTACCCGGGCTGCCCGTAGCCGGGCTGCCCGTACGGCCCCGGCTGCTGCGGCTGCCCGTACGCGCCCGGCTGCTGCTGCCCCGGATACCCGTACCCGGCGGCCGGAGGCTGCTGCGGATACCCGTACCCGGGCCCCTGCGGAGCCGGCGGAGGGGTCCCCGGCGCCGCCGGGGCCGCGGCCGGCGGCGTCGGCGGAGTCTGCGGATAGCCGTACCCGGGCTCGGGAGCCTTGTTGGTGTCGGGCCCGTTCGGAGCGGGCGGCGGCGACTGGGGAGGTTGCGGAGGCCCGAACCCCGGCTGCTGCGGAGGCTGGTTGGGCGGCGGAGGCGGCTGGGTCATGACGTGAGTACCTCGGGGAAGGGAAGGGGACGACGGGCAACGGAAAGGGGCCGGGAACTACGACCCTTACTTGCCGTAGGCGAGCATCAACTTCTCCTTCGATTCGTCATTGCCGGTCAGCCGGGTGGTCGAGATGTAGAAGCGTCCGTCGACCCAGTCGATCGACTTGCTGAAGAAGCTGTTCTCGATGTCCGCGACGCCCTGCGGGTTCTGCATCAGCTTGGCGGGCTCGTGGCCACTTCCGCTGATGGGGATGGCCACGATCTGGCCGCCCGCGTCGTACGACGGCGCGACGTAGGCGATGAGCTTGCCGCCCTCGACCTTCATCGGCTGCATCGACTCCTCGGCCGGGGACTTGACCCGCCAGAGCTCCTTGCCGGTGTCGAGGCTGATGGCGACGATCTCGTTGGCCCCGGTGGTGGCCTTGGTGGGCAGGTAGACGGTGTCCTCGTCGACGACGACGCCCTCGCAGCCCTGGAGGTCGCGCGCGAGGATGGCCCAGCCGCAGCCGGGGTCGAAGTCCTCGTCGACGGTGACCTGGGAGCGGAACTTGCCGGTTCCGGTGAAGGCGGAGATGTTCCAGGCCTTCTTGTCCTCGTTGGTGCTGTAGATGACCACGGGGTCGACGGAGTAGGCACGCTCGACGCGCCACCCCTTGTCGAACTTCTGGGTCCACTTCACCTTGCCGGTCTTGGGGTCGAGCTCCCGCAGCTCATCGTGCTCGTTGTTTCCGCCGGCGCCGCAGGACGCGACCTGGAGCAGCCGCTCGCCGCCCGCGAAGGCGGCGGGGAAGCAGGGGTCGTCGCCGTACTTCTTGGCGTCGAACAGCTTCTTGCCGCTGGTCACGTCGTACGCCGTGCCGGACTGCGAGCGGCCCACCATCAGGGTGTTGCCGGTGAGGGACATCTCGATGGAGAGCACGGAGTCGAACAGCGCGCCCTCGGCGACCTCCTGCGTCCAGCCCTTCTCGCCGGTGTTGAGGTCGACGAGCTGGAGCTGGTTGCACTTGGCGCGGTCGCTGCTGCCGCTCATGTAGGCGATGACGACCTTGTCGTCGGCCGTCTTCTCGTTCGTGACGGCGCAGATCTTCTCCGGGAAGGCGATGGTGTCCCAGGCGGGCTTGCCGTCGCCGACGTTGTAGGCGGAGAGCTCCTTGTAGGCGGCCTTCACGGCCGTCTCGCCGGTGACCCACATGCCGGGGGCGTCGGCGCCGGAACCGGGCGCGTCGGGCGCCTCCTTGTACCAGAGCACCTTGGACTCACCGGCCTTGCGGCCCTCGTTGAGGTTCTCCGGGTCCTCGCCGCCGTCGCCGCTGCCGTCGCCCGGGTTGACCGGGGCGCCGCCGCTGGCTTCGGGCTTGGGGTCGTCGGTCTGCTTGGCGACGGGCTTCTTGTCCTTCTCGCCGTCGTCACCGGAGACGGCCCACACGGTGCCGCCGATCACCAGCAGGGCGGCCACCGCGGCGCCGACGACCAGGGCGGGCTTGCCCTTGAAGGGGTTGCGGGAGCCGCTCCCGCCGGGCGGCGGCGTGCCGGGTGCCCCGGGGAACTGCGGCTGCCCCGGGTATCCGTGCCCCGGCTGCCCGTACGGCCCCGGCTGCTGCGGCTGGCTGTAGGGCCCGGAGGCGTACGGTCCGGAGTTGTACGGTCCCGGCTGCTGCGGAGGCTGCTGCGGGTAGCCGTACCCCGGCTGCGGCGCGCCGGCCGGAGGCGGCGGGGTCGGTGCCCCGAAGCCACCTCCCGGCGGCGGATCCTGCGGTGCTCCGAAGCCGCCTTGCGGCGGCTGGTTGGGCGGCTGAGTCATCAGCGCGTTCCCCCTCACTCACTGATTTTTAGCCACGCCCTGAGGTACACAGTGGACTCAGAGTCGTCTTCAGACAGTTCTCAGACGGCTCTTTCTATCACCCGGCGCCGACAGGCCAGCGGGCCGCGTCCTCCCCTGTTCCCAAGGGAGAACCGGCCCGTGATGCCCTCGTTACGCGCCTTCACGCCCTCTTCACGCTGTGCGCGCCCCCTGCACGCGGCGAAGAGTGTGCGGCTCAGGCGTCCTCCGCCAGTTCCAGCCAGCGCAGCTCCAGTTCCTCGCGCTGCCCGGTCAGCTCCCGCAGCTCGGCGTCGAGTTCGGCCACCTTCGCGAAGTCGGTGGCGTTTTCGGCGATGGCGGCGTGCAGTTTGGTCTCCTTCTCGGAGACCTTGTCGAGCTGCCGCTCGATCTTCTGGAGTTCCTTCTTGGCGGCCCGCTGGTCGGCGGCGCTCCTCTCCGGCGCGGACCCCTGGGCCGCCGCGGCCGGGACGGGGGCCACCGAGGCGGCGGCGGCCTCCTCCATCCGCTTGCGGCGCTCCAGGTACTCGTCGATGCCGCGCGGCAGCATCCGCAGGGTGCCGTCGCCGAGGAGGGCGAAGACGCGGTCGGTGGTGCGCTCGACGAAGAACCGGTCGTGGGAGATGACGATCATCGAGCCGGGCCAGCCGTCGAGGAGGTCCTCGAGCTGGGTGAGGGTCTCGATGTCGAGGTCGTTGGTGGGCTCGTCGAGGAAGAGGACGTTGGGCTCGTCCATCAGCAGGCGCAGCAGCTGCAACCGCCGCCGCTCACCACCGGACAGGTCCCCGACGGGCGTCCACTGCTTCTCCTTGTTGAACCCGAAGGTCTCGCACAGCTGTCCGGCGGTCATCTCGCGGCCCTTGCCGAGGTCGACGCGCTCCCGCACCTGCTGCACGGCCTGGAGCACCCGCCATTCGGGGTCCAGTTCGGCGACCTCCTGGGACAGATAGGCGAGCTTGACGGTCTTGCCGACGCGGATGTGCCCGGCGGCCGGCTGCACCTCGCCCTCGCTCCGGGCGGCGTCCGCCAGGGCCCGCAGCAGGGAGGTCTTCCCCGCGCCGTTGACCCCGACCAGACCGATGCGGTCACCGGGGCCGAGCTGCCAGGTGACGTGCTTGAGCAGCACCTTGGGCCCGGCCTGGACGCTGATGTCCTCCAGGTCGAACACCGTCTTGCCGAGCCGCGACGAGGCGAACTTCATCAGCTCGCTGCTGTCACGCGGCGGCGGCACGTCCTGGATGAGCTCGTTGGCGGCCTCGACCCGGAACCGCGGCTTGGACGTCCGCGCGGGAGCGCCGCGCCGCAGCCAGGCCAGCTCCTTGCGGACCAGGTTCTGCCGCTTGACCTCCTCGGTGGCGGCGATGCGTTCGCGTTCCGCGCGGGCGAAGACGTAGTCGGAGTAGCCGCCCTCGTACTCGTACACGTCACCGCGCTGCACGTCCCACATGCGGGTGCAGACCTGGTCGAGGAACCAGCGGTCGTGGGTGACGCAGACAAGCGCGGACCGGCGGGTGCGCAGATGCTGGGCGAGCCAGGCGATGCCCTCGACGTCGAGGTGGTTGGTGGGCTCGTCGAGGACGATCAGGTCCTGGTCCTCGATGAGCAGCTTGGCGAGCGCGATCCGGCGGCGCTCACCACCGGACAGCGGTCCGATGACGGTGTCGAGGCCCTTGGGGAACCCGGGCAGGTCCAGTCCGCCGAACAGTCCGGTCAGTACGTCCCTGACCTTGGCGTTCCCGGCCCACTCGTGGTCGGCCATGTCCCCGATGACCTCGTGCCGGACGGTGGCGGCGGGGTCGAGCGAGTCGTGCTGCGTAAGCACCCCGAGCCGCAGCCCGCCGGAGTGCGTCACCCGCCCGGTGTCGGCCTCCTCCAGCCGGGCGAGCATCCGGATGAGGGTGGTCTTGCCGTCACCGTTCCGGCCCACGACCCCGATCCGGTCCCCTTCGGAAACGCCGAGGGAAATCCCGTCGAGCAGCGCACGCGTCCCGTACACCTTGCTGACGTTCTCGACATTGACCAGATTGACGGCCATTTCTCTCCTGCCCGGTGGATCGATCAGCTTTCAAGCGTAGGCCCTGCCGGGGGGCGGCCGGGACGCGAGGAGACAGTCACTCTTTGTGATGGCGTGATCGGATGTCGGTGGCTCCGGTGGAGGGCAGGCAGCAGGATCCCGTTCATGGGAGAACTCTTGACCGCCGAGTCCGCAGAGCACCGCCGCCGCTGGCCGGTGCCGCCCGTGGACGGCTACACCGTGGACGACCTGTTCACTTTGCCTGATCTCCCGCCGCACACTGAGCTGATCGACGGGAGTTTGATTGTCGTGAGTCCGCAGCAACGCTTCCACTCACTGGCGATCGATCTCTTGTCCAACGGGCTACGTAGCTCTCTCGGCCCGGAGTTCAGTGTCGAGCAGAGGATGACTGTCATCCTCGACAAGCGGAACGGCCTCGAACTCGATGTCAGCGTGGTTCGAGCCGACGCGGTCACAGGGTTGGACCAGACGAGCTTCCGGCCTGAGGACGTCCTGCTCGCCGTGGCAGTCGTCTCGCCCGACTCGGAATCCCGCGACGGTACGACCAAACCGCACAAGTACGCCCGCGCGGGAATCCCCAACTACTGGCGTGTCGAGCAGGACGGAACCACCGGCCGTCCCCTCGTCCATGTCTACGAGCTCGACCCGATGACGCGGTCCTATGTACACATGGGTTGGCACCGCGACCGGATCAAGGTCGACAAGCCTTCCGCCATCGCCATCGACCTGGGCCCGGTCGAAACGCGACCCTGAGCGCTTCAGACGACTGTCGCACCCGGCACGGGCCCTGCCGCCGCACGCACCGCCCGGCAGGTCCCCGAGGCGCGCAGGGCCTCGGCGATCCCCTCCGCCGCCTCCGCGTCCCGCGCCAAGAACGCCGTCGTCGGGCCCGACCCCGAGACCAGCGAGGCCAGTGCCCCAGCCGCCCGCCCCGCCGCGAGCGTGTCCGCCAGTTCCGGGAACAGGGACAGGGCCGCCGGCTGAAGGTCGTTCGAAACGGCCGCGGCGAGCGCGTCGACGTCACCCTTGGCCAGGGCGTCGATCAGTTCCCGTGAGGCCACCGGCTCGGGAATCTCCAGCCCTTCCCCCAGCCGGTCGAACTCCCGGAACACGGCCGGCGTCGACAGCCCCCGCGAGGCCATCGCGAACACCCAGTGGAAGGTGCCCCCGACCTCCAGCTCCGTCAGCTTCTCGCCCCGGCCGATGCCCAGTGCCGCCCCTCCCACCAGGCTGAACGGCACATCGCTGCCCAGCTCGGCGCAGATGTCGAGGAGTTCCTCGCGCGAGGCGCCCGTCCCCCACAGCGCGTCGCACGCCAGCAGGGCACCCGCTCCGTCCGCGCTGCCGCCCGCCATGCCCCCGGCGACGGGGATGTCCTTGGCGATGTGGATGTGGACGTCCGCGTCACGGCCGTACCGCTCGGCGAGCACCAGGGCCGCGCGGGCGGCGAGGTTCGTACGGTCGAGCGGGACCTGGCCGGCGTCGGGGCCGGCGCAGGTCACGCGCAGCTCGTCGGCCGCCGTGACCGTGACCTCGTCGTGGAGGCCCACCGCGAGGAAGACGTTGGCCAGGTCGTGGAAGCCGTCGGGGCGGGCCGCGCCGACCGCGAGCTGGACGTTGACCTTGGCGGGGACGCGGACGGTGACGCTCACTGCTGACCCGGCTCCTTGCTTGTGGCGTGCTCGGCGATGCGCGCGAACTCCTCCACCGTGAGGGACTCGCCCCGCGCCTGCGGCGACACCCCCGCCGCGACCAGGGCGGCCTCCGCCGCCGGCGCCGAACCCGCCCACCCGGCGAGCGCGGCCCGCAGTGTCTTGCGGCGCTGGGCGAAGGCCGCGTCGACGACCGCGAAGACCTCGCGCCGGGAGGCGCGCGTCTTCAGCGGCTCCGCGCGGCGGACCAGCGAGACCAGCCCGCTGTCGACGTTCGGCGCGGGCCAGAAGACGTTCCGTCCGATGGCCCCGGCCCGCTTCACCTCCGCGTACCAGTTGGCCTTGACGGAGGGCACGCCGTACACCTTCGAGCCGGGCGGGGCGGCGAGCCGGTCGGCGACCTCCGACTGGACCATGACGAGGGTGCGCTCGATGCTCGGGAACGTCTCGAGCATGTGCAGCAGCACCGGCACGGCCACGTTGTAGGGGAGGTTCGCGACCAGCGCGGTCGGGGCGGGGCCGGGCAGCTCGGTGACGTGCATGGCGTCGGAGTGGACCAGTGCGAACCGCTCGGCCCGCTCGGGCATGCGGGCGGCGACGGTCGCGGGCAGCGCGGCGGCGAGCACGTCGTCGATCTCGACGGCGGTGACCCGGTCGGCGGCCTCCAGCAGCGCCAGGGTGAGCGAGCCGAGCCCCGGGCCTACCTCGACGACGACGTCGTCGGGGCGGACCTCGGCGGTGCGGACGATACGGCGGACCGTGTTGGCGTCGATGACGAAGTTCTGGCCGCGCTGCTTGGTGGGCCGTACGCCGAGGGATGCCGCCAGTTCACGGACGTCGGCGGGGCCCAGGAGGGCGTCGGGGGTGGGGCTGCTCACGGGACAAGGGTACGGGGCACGGGGACCCCCCAGGTCACGCCTGTGGATAACCGAAGGCGCGGGCCGTGTTCGCCCCGAGGGCCGTGGCGAGGACGTCCTCGTCGACGCCCCGTACGGCCGCCATCGCGCGCACGGTCACCGGCACCAGGTACGGGGCGTTGGGCCGCCCCCGGTACGGCACCGGGGTCAGGAACGGCGCGTCGGTCTCCACCAGGACCAGTTCCAGCGGGGCCACGGCGAGCGCGTCCCGCAGGTTCCGCGCGTTCTTGAAGGTGACGTTCCCGGCGAACGACATGTAGTAGCCGGCGCTCGCGCAGATCTCCGCCATCTCCGCGTCGCCCGAGTAGCAGTGGAAGACCGTGCGCTCGGGCGCGCCCTCCTCCTTGAGCACGCGCAGGACGTCGGCGTGGGCGTCGCGGTCGTGGATGACGAGGGCCTTGCCGTGCCGCTTGGCGATCTCGATGTGGGCGCGGAAGGACTTCTCCTGTGCCTCCTTGCCCTCCGGCCCGGTGCGGAAGTAGTCGAGGCCCGTCTCGCCGACGCCCTTGACCTGGGGCAGCGCGGCCAGCCGGTCGATCTCGGCGAGCGCCTCGTCCAGTCCCGCGTCGCCGCCGGGTTCGCGGGCGCCCTGCCTCGACCAGCCGTCGGGGTCGCCGTGGACGATCCGCGGCGCCTCGTTGGGGTGGAGCGCGACCGTCGCGTGGACGGCGTCGTACGCCGCGGCCGTCTCCGCCGCCCACCGGGACCCCTTGAGGTCGCAGCCGACCTGCACCACCGTCGTCACGCCCACCGACGCGGCCTTGGCGAGGGCCTCCTCCACCGTGCCGGACTGCATGTCGAGGTGGGTGTGCGAGTCCGCGACCGGTATCCGCAGGGGCTCCGGGAGCGGCGGGGCGGCGTTCTTGTCGGGGGCGTTCGAAGGCATGCCCCCGATCCTACGGAAGCGGCGCGGAGGTGAGCTCGGCGTCCCGGGCGGAGGCGACCCGGCCGGGGCGCAGGATCCGTACGACGTGTCGGTCGCAGTTCTGGCACGTCGGCCGGCTCAGCGGGGAGGGGACGATCCGGCCGTCCGCCACGTACAGCACGAACTCGTGGCCGTCCGCGTCGGTGTGATGCTCTATCTCGTACGTCTGTTCCCAGCCGTACCCGCAGTGCATGCAGGCGAAGGAATAGGACTCGCTGACGACGACGGTCGCGCCCGCGCGCAACGCGCCGCGCTCCGAGATCTCGGTCATGCCGGCTCCTGTCGGTCCGCTGGCGGGACGGATTCGGATCCGTCCCTCACGCCCAGTGGACTCCTCCGCGGACGCGAGCGCAGGAGGGGAAACCGAGTATTGGCGGCGTTTTGGGCGTTACTTGCCGAACCGCCCCGGAGCTCTTTACCGACGCGCGGTTTACGCCATTGGGGGCGCCGCCGGGCAACGCACCGCGTCCCTAACGGCGCTCCCCGGAACCGGGTTCTCCCGCCGCGTTCTTGGCCGCGACCACCGCGTCGAAGACCTGCCGTTTGGGAAGCCCCGCTTCCACCGCCACCGCCGCGATGGCCTCCTTGCGCCGCTCCCCCGCTTCCTCCCGCACCCGCACCCTGCGCACCAGCTCCGCCGCGTCGATCTCCTCGGGCCCCTGCTCCGGCGCGCCCTCGACCACCACGGTGATCTCCCCGCGCACGCCCTCGGCCGCCCACGCGGCCAGCTCGGCCAGCGGGCCCCGCCTGACCTCCTCGTACGTCTTGGTCAGCTCCCGGCAGACGGCGGCCCTGCGGTCCCCGCCGAACACCTCCGCCATCGCGGCGAGCGTGTCGTCGAGGCGGTGCGGGGCCTCGAAGTAGACGAGGGTGCGCCGCTCCCCGGCGACCTCCCGCAGCCGCCCCAGCCGCTCGCCGGCCTTCCTGGGCAGGAAGCCCTCGAAGCAGAATCGGTCCACGGGCAGCCCGGACAGGGCCAGGGCGGTGAGCACGGCGGACGGTCCGGGCACCGCGGTCACCTTGATGTCCCGCTCCACGGCGGCGGCGACCAGCCGGTAGCCGGGGTCGGACACCGACGGCATCCCGGCGTCCGTCACCAGCAGCACCCGCGCCCCGCCCACCAGCTCCTCGACGAGTTCGGGCGTACGGGCGGACTCGTTGCCCTCGAAGTACGACACGACCCGCCCCTTGGGCGTGACGCCGAGCGCCTGGGTCAGCCGCCGCAGCCGCCGGGTGTCCTCGGCGGCGACGAGGTCGGCGCCCGCCAGTTCCTCCGCGAGCCGGGGCGGGGCGTCGGAGATGTCGCCGATGGGGGTGCCTGCGAGTACGAGGGTTCCGGTCACACCCCCATCCTCCCAGTACGGAACAGAGGCGGGGCATACCGCCCATGCGCGGGACTCACACAGCGGCGTTCCCTACGATGGCGCGGTGACCAGTACCGCGTCCTCCACGGACACCCGGCAGGACCAGGCACCGCACGAGCAGCGGCCGTCGTGGCAGCAGCGGCTGCGCCGTTTCGGCTACCCGGCGACGGCGCGGGCCAGAGGCGATGTCCACGGGGGAGACGTCCGCGACCGCCTGGACCCGCCGTACGCGGAGCCGTCGAAGCGGCTGTGGGACACGCTCGGGGTGCCGCCGGTGCTCGCGGGGCGCATCACCCGCTGGTCGGGTTGGGGTGGCCCGCTCCTGGTCACGCTGCTGGCGGGAGTGCTCCGGTTCTGGAACCTGGGCAGCCCGAAGGCGGTGATATTCGATGAGACGTACTACGCCAAGGACGCGTGGGCGCTGGTCCACCGCGGGTTCGAGGTCAACTGGGACAAGAACGCCAACGACCTGATCCTCTCGGGCGGTGCCGTCCCCATCCCGACGGACGCGGCGTACGTCGTGCACCCTCCGGTCGGGAAGTACGTGATCGGGCTGGGCGAGCTGATCTTCGGCTTCGACCCGTTCGGCTGGCGGTTCATGACCGCGCTGCTCGGCACGCTCTCCGTGCTGATGCTGTGCCGCATCGGCCGGCGCCTGTTCCGCTCCACGTTCCTCGGCTGTCTCGCGGGCGCGCTGATGGCGGTGGACGGGCTGCACTTCGTGATGAGCCGGACCGCGCTGCTCGACGGCGTGCTGATGTTCTTCGTGCTCGCGGCCTTCGGCTGTCTGGTGGTCGACCGGGACCGCGCGCGGGAGAAGCTCGCCGCCGCGCTGCCGGTGGACCCGGACGGCCGGGTCCGCCCGGACGTGTACGTCGCCGAGAACACCCGGATCGGCTTCCGCCCGTGGCGGGTGGCGGCGGGGCTGATGCTGGGCCTGGCGGTCGGCACCAAGTGGAACGGCCTGTACATCATGGCCGCGTTCTGTGTGATGGCGGTGCTCTGGGACGTCGGCTCGCGCCGGGTCGCGGGCGCCCGGCGCCCCCGGCTGGCCGTGCTGAGGCGCGACCTGGGCTGGGCGTTCCTGTCGACCGTGCCGGTGGCGGTGGTCACCTACTTCGCCTCCTGGATCGGCTGGATCCTCTCCCCGGCCGACGGCACCGGCGGCTACTACCGCGACTGGGCGGCCACGGCCGGGAAGGACAGCAACTGGTCCTGGCTGTTCCCCGACTGGTGGCGCAGCCTGTGGCACTACGAGAACAAGGTCTACGACTTCCACGTCGGCCTGTCCTCGCCGCACACCTACGAGTCCAACCCGTGGAGCTGGATCGTCACCGGCCGCCCGGTCTCCTACTTCTACGAGTCCCCGGCGCCCGGCACGGACGGCTGCCCGGTCGACGCGGGCGAGAAGTGCGCACGCGAGGTCCTGGCCATCGGCACGCCCCTGCTGTGGTGGGTGGCCTGCTTCGCCCTGCTCTACGTCCTGTGGCGCTGGCTATTCCGCCGCGACTGGCGGGCCGGCGCCATCGCCTGCGGCATCGTGGCCGGCTACGCCCCCTGGTTCCTCTACCAGGAACGCACGATCTTCTTCTTCTACGCCGTCGTCTTCCTCCCCTTCCTGTGCCTGGCGGTGGCGATGCTCCTGGGCGCACTGGTCGGCCCACCCCGCTCCACCGACGCCCGCCGCGTCGCGGGCGCGACGGCAGCCGGCGTACTGACCCTCCTGATCGCTTGGAACTTCATCTACTTCTGGCCCATCCACACGGGCACGTCGATCCCGATCGACGACTGGCGGGCCCGGATGTGGCTGGACACCTGGGTCTGATCGTTTCCGCGCCCGACGGGGGTCTCGCTTCGGACAACAAACGGAAACAGCCGTCCCGGTCGTCACCCGGTGCGCATAGGGTGCTCACTCAGCGGGCTTTTTGAACGCGTTCATAAGACGTGGGGGCCCGGTAGAGGGGGAGGGCCCGATGGGCAAGGGGGTCAAGGTCGCCGTCGTCGGCGGTGTGTTCGCGGTGATGCTGGGCGGGGCCGGGTACGGCGCCTACAACATCGTGTCCGCCCTGAGCGGTGACGGCGGGAGCGGCACGAGTGCCGCGGGGACCAAGAAGTCCGGGCCACCGGACGAGGGGGAGGTCGAGGAGACGACCAAGAGCTTCTTCGCGGCCTGGGAGAAGGGCGAGCCGGCCGAGGCCGCCTCGTACACGAACAACGCGCAGGAGGCCGGCGGGCTGCTGACGGCGTACGGCGACGAGGCCCGGATAGGCGACGTCGAGATCACGCCCGGCACGGCCACCGGCACCACCGTGCCCTTCACGGTGAAGGCGACCGTCACCCATGACGGGAAGTCCGAGTCGCTGAGCTACAAGAGCCAACTGACCGTGGTGCGCGGGGAGACGACCGGGCGTGCGCTGGTCGACTGGGAGCCCTCCGTCGTCCATCCGGATCTGAAGGAGGGCGACACCCTCGTCACCGAGGCGTCCGCGCAGCCGCCCATCGAGGCGGTGGACCGGAACGGCACGGTGCTGACGAAGGAGAAGTACCCCTCGCTCGGGCCGATCCTGGACACCCTGCGCCAGAAGTACGGCGAGAAGGCGGGCGGCACCCCCGGTGTCGAACTGGTGATCAGGCATGAGGAGGGGGCGGCGGGCGAGGCCGCCGCCGACACCCCGCTGCTGACCCTCGCCGAGGGCAAGCCGGGCAAGCTGCGCACCACCCTCAGCGCCGGGGTGCAGGCCGCCGCCGAGAAGGCGGTGCAGCGGTACGCCGAGTCCTCGGTGGTGGCGGTGAAGCCGAGCACGGGTGAGGTGCTGGCGGTGGCCAACCACCGTGAGGACGGGTTCAACGCGGCCTTCCAGGGCCGGGTCGCCCCCGGCTCCACCATGAAGATCATCACCGCCGCCATGCTCATCGACAACGGCGTGACCTCGATGAACGGCGCGGCGCCCTGCCCGCCCACCGCGACCTGGCAGAGCCAGACCTTCAAGAACCTCACCGGCATGGAGCCGAACGAGAACGCCAGCCTCGCCAACAGTTTCCTGCGCTCCTGCAACACGGCCTTCATCAAGCTCGTCGACGAGAAGCCGCTCACCGACGCCTCGCTCACCCAGGAGGCGCAGGAGCGGTTCGGGCTCGGCCGGGACAACTGGCAGACGGGCGTCGTGTCCTTCGACGGCAGCGTGCCCGCCTCCGGCGGACCGGACCGGGCGGCGAACGCCATCGGTCAGGGCCAGGTGCAGATGAACCCGCTGAACATGGCCTCCGTGACGGCCACCGCCATCACCGGCACCTTCCGCCAGCCGTACCTGGTCTCCCCCGACCTCGACAACCGGCAGTTCGCGCAGGCCAAGGGGCTCCCCGCGGGCACCGCGTCCCAGCTCAGGCAGATGATGCGGCTCACCGCCACCCAGGGCACCGCCCAGGAGGCCATGTCCGGGCTCGGCGGTGACATCGGCGCCAAGACCGGTTCCGCCGAGGTCGACGGCAACGCCACCTCCGACAGCTGGTTCACCGGCTTCCGGGACGACGTGGCGGCGGCGGCCATGGCCCAGCAGGGCGGCCACGGCGGCGACGCGGCCGGGCCGATTGTCGCAGCCGTGCTACGAGCGGGCGGCTGATCGCGCCACGTACCCGGCGGGCACCTAGGGTGGTGGCCGTCGTGTGCACGTGAGCGCCATGAGGGGCAGGGGGAGCCCGGCGGACAGCGGAGGAACGGGAACGCAGTGGGGAACAGAAGGAACGTCGCCGAGCGGCGCAGGACTCGCCCCGCCGTGCTCGGCGGAGTGGTCGCCGTGGTCGTCGGCGGCGCCGGGTTCGGCGCCTACGCGCTGTTCGGCGGCACCGAGGACGGCACGCGGACGTCGTCCGCCGCGCAGGCGGAGGACGTCAGGACCGGGCCCCTGTCCGCCGCCGAGGTCACCGGCGCGGCCGAACGCTTCCTCACCGCCTGGCAGGCCGGGAAGGTGAGCGAGGCGGCCGCCGCCACCGACGACCCGAAGGCCGCGACCGCCCTGCTCACCGCCTACGCCAAGGACGCCCGGATCACGGACGTAACCCTCACCGCGGGCACCCGCAGCGGCACCAAGGTCCCCTTCGCCGTCAAGGGCACGGTGTCGTACGAGGAGACCGACAAGCCGCTGACGTACGACAGCGCGCTGACCGTCGTACGCCGGGCCGGGGACGGGGAGCCGCTGGTGGCCTGGAAACCGGCCGTCGTGCACCCCGAGCTCCGGGACGGCGACAAGCTGGTCACCGGCGAGGCGGGCACCCCGCCGGTCAAGGCGCTGGACCGGGACGGCGGAGAGCTGACCACCGCCGACTACCCGTCGCTCGGGTCGGTGCTGGACGGGCTGCGCGAGAAGTACGGCGAGAAGGCGGGCGGCGAGGCCGGCATCGAGCTGCGGATCGTGCGCGGCAAGGAGTCGGAGAAGGCGAAGCTGTCCGACAAGACCCTGCTGGAGCTGAGCGAAGGCACGCCCGGCACGGTGGAGACCACGCTGAGCCCCTCCCTCCAGGCCGCCGCCGAGGAGCAGGTGGCGAAGAAGGACCGGGCGTCGGTGGTCGTCATACGCCCGTCGACCGGCGAGATCCTCGCGGTGGCGAACTCCTCGCACGGTTTCAACACCGCGTTCCAGGGTTCGCTGGCCCCGGGCTCCACCATGAAGGTGATCACCGCCTCGATGCTGATCGAGAAGGGCCTCGCCGGGATGGACGAGCAGCATCCGTGCCCGAAGTACTTCAGCTACGGCGGCTGGAAGTTCCAGAACGACGACAAGTTCCAGATCAAGGACGGCACGTTCAAGGCGAGCTTCGCCCGCTCCTGCAACACGGCCTTCATCAGCCAGGCGCCCGAGCTGGAGGACGACGACCTGACCAAGCAGGCCCAGCAGGTCTTCGGGCTGTCGAAGAACGACTGGCAGATCGGCGTGCCCACCTTCGACGGCTCGGTTCCGGTGCAGTCGAAGGCCCCGATGGCGGCCTCCCTGATCGGCCAGGGCGGGGTGCGGATGAACCCGCTGAACATGGCGTCGGTGTCGGCGACGATCCAGTCGGGCGTCTTCCACCAGCCGTACCTGGTCTCCCCGGAGGTCGACGGACGGAAGCTGGCGACGGCCTCGCGCACCCTGTCGGGCGGGACGCTGGCCCAGCTGCGGGAGCTGATGTCGTACACCGCCTCCTACGGCACCGCCGCCGAGGCGATGGCCGGGGTGAGCGGTGACCGGGGCGCCAAGACCGGGTCGGCCGAGGTCGACGGGCAGAAGAAGCCCAACGGCTGGTTCACCGCGTACCGCGGGGACCTGGCGGCGGCCGGTGTGGTGCAGGCGGCCGGCCACGGCGGCGAGACGGCCGGACCGATGGTGGCGGCACTGCTGAGGAGCGGCGGCTGACGGGTCAGTGCGGGACGGGTTCTGCGGTGGCCGCGTGGGTCCGCCGCAGGAACCGGGCCAGGGTCTTCGTCTCGAACTGCACCACCGAGACGCCCTGCGCGGTGTGGAACTCGACCACGGCCTGGACGCGGCCGCACGGCCAGACCCGTATCTCCTCCCCGCCCACGGGGGCGAGCAGGCCCTGTTCCAGCAGGTCCCGGGCGACGGCCCACTCACGGGGCGCGGCGCCGGGAAGCGCCATGCGGACGCAGCGGGGATCGTCTTCCGGGTCGTAGCGCAGCACCACGGGTACCGCTCCGGGGTCCTCTTCCAGGACGTCGGTGACTATGTGGGCTCGCGCGTACTGCTCGACTACGGACATCGGTGGCCCCTTACTCCGCGTCATCTGCGTCAAAGGCGTGTAAGCCGTATACCCACCCCCCGTTCAATCGTGCACCCATTCCGGAATCCGCGCTTCCGAGCGGCGAATATCACAGATGAGGTATGCGTGAGGTAAAACAAGCCGCTCGCACTTGCGAGTTCTTTGCAACAGGCCACATCATCGAGTCCGTGCACGCACCTGACGGATTCATCAACGCCCCTGTCTCCGCCGTGGCCGGAGTGGTCGCCGCCGGCGCGATCGCCGTGAGCCTGCGCGGCGCGCGAAAGGAACTGGACGAGCGCACCGCCCCGCTGGCCGGACTGGTGGCGGCGTTCATCTTCGCCGTGCAGATGCTGAACTTCCCCGTCGCGGCGGGAACCAGCGGCCATCTGCTCGGCGGCGCCCTAGCCGCGATCCTCGTCGGCCCCTGGACCGGGATCCTGTGTGTCTCCGTCGTCCTGCTGATGCAGGCCGTCCTCTTCGCCGACGGCGGGCTGACCGCGCTCGGCGTGAACATCGGCACCATGGCGATCACCACGACGATCGTCGCGTACGCGCTCTTCCGCGGCCTGGTGAAGGTGCTGCCCCGCACCCGCCGCTCGGTGACCGCCGCGTCCTTCGTCGCCGCCCTGGTCTCCGTCCCGGCCTCCGCCCTCGTCTTCACCCTGCTCTACGCGCTCGGCGGCACCGCCGACGTCTCCCTCACCAAGGTCGCCACCGCCATGGTGGGCGTGCACGTCCTCATCGGTATCGGCGAGGCGGTGATCACCGCCCTGACCGTCGGCGCGGTCGTCGCCGTCCGCCCGGACCTGGTCCACGGGGCGCGCGGGCTGCGGCAGCGGCTCAAGCTGCGGGTGAACGGCGAACTGGTCGATGCCCCGGATGCCCCGGACGCCCCGGACATCTCGGAGTCGGAGCCCGTCCCCGTCGCCGCCCGCTCCCAGCGCAAGGTCTGGATCACCGGCCTGGTCACCTCGCTGGTCCTCGCCGGGTTCGTCAGCTTCTACGCCTCCACCGACCCCGACGGCCTGGAGAAGGTCGCCACCGACCACGGCATCGACAAGAAGGCGGAGGAGCACGCCATCGCGGACTCCCCGCTCGCCGACTACGGCGTCGAGGACGTCGACGACGCCCGCCTCTCCGGCGGTCTGGCCGGCGTGATCGGCGTGGGCGTGACGGTCGTCGCGGGCACCGGCGTGTTCTGGGCGGTCCGCAGGCGCCGTGCGGACGACACCGCCGACGCCGGCTCCCCCACCGGCACGAGGGTCTGACGTGGGAGCGGGTCACGCGCACAAGCTCTACCGGCACGGCCACTCCCCCGTGCACGCCCTGCCCCCGCACACCAAGCTCGCCGCGGTCTTCGCCTTCGTGCTGGTCGTGGTGTCCACCCCGCGCGAGGCGATGTGGGCGTTCGCCGTGTACGCCGGACTGCTCGGCCTCGTCGCGTACGCCGCCCGTGTCCCGGCCGGGTTCCTGCTCAAGCGGCTGCTGATCGAGGTGCCGTTCGTCGCGTTCGCCGTCCTCCTGCCGTTCGTGGCGGAGGGCGAGCGGGTCGACGTCCTCGGTCTGTCGCTGAGCGTGAACGGACTGTGGGGGGCCTGGAACGTGCTGGCCAAGGGCACCCTGGGCGTCGCCGCCTCGGTCCTCCTCGCCGCCACCACCGAACTGCGCGAACTGCTGCTGGGCCTCCAGCGGCTGAGGCTGCCGCCGCTGCTGGTGCAGATCGCCTCCTTCATGGTCCGCTACGGCGATGTCATCACCGACGAGATGCGGCGCATGCGGATCGCCCGCGAGTCCCGCGGCTTCGAGGCGCGCGGGGTGCGGCACTGGGGCGTGCTCGCCAAGTCGGCGGGCGCGCTGTTCATCCGCTCCTACGAACGCGGCGAGCGCGTCCACCTGGCCATGGTGAGCCGCGGCTACGCCGGTTCGATGCCGGTGATCGACGAGGTGACCGCGGACCGGGCGCAGTGGTCGTACGCCCTCGCCCTCCCCTCGGCCGCCCTCGTCGTCTGTCTGCTGGGATGGACCCTGTGAGTACTGCTTCCCTGGAGGTCTCCGGCCTCGCCTTCGCCTACCCCGACGGCCATCAGGCCCTGTTCGGCGTGGACTTCTCCATCGCGCGCGGCGAGCGGGTCGCGCTGCTCGGCCCGAACGGCGCCGGCAAGACGACCCTGGTGCTCCATCTCAACGGCATCCTGACCGGCGGCACCGGCACGGTCACGGTGGCCGGGCTGGAGGTCGGCAAGCGGCACATGGCCGAGGTCCGGCGCCGGGTCGGCATCGTCTTCCAGGATCCGGACGACCAGCTCTTCATGCCGACGGTGCGCGAGGACGTGGCCTTCGGTCCGGCGGCGGCCGGGCTCAAGGGGCCCGAGTTGGAGGAGCGGGTGGACCGGGCGCTGAGCCGGGTCGGCATGGCGGAGTTCAAGGACCGTCCGCCGCACCACCTCTCCTTCGGCCAGCGCCGCCGGGTGGCCGTGGCGACCGTACTCGCCATGGAGCCGGAGATCCTGGTCCTGGACGAGCCGTCCTCCAACCTGGACCCCGCCTCCCGCCGCGAACTCGCCGACATCCTGCGCTCCCTGGACGTCACCGTCCTGATGGTCACCCACGACCTGCCCTACGCCCTGGAGCTGTGCCCGCGCTCGCTGATCCTCAGCGACGGCGTGATCGCGGCGGACGGCTCCACGGCGGAGCTGCTCGCCGACGACACCCTGATGCGCGCCCACCGTCTGGAGCTGCCGTACGGCTTCGATCCGCGCTCGGTGCCGGCCGCACCCGGGCGTTCGTAACGATCGTGCCGGGTCGGCCCCGCCCAGGAATCGCAGGCGGACCGGCACTGTTGCACGCACTGTCAGAGGCGAGTGGAAGGGACCGACGGAACGTGGACGTCGACGTGCACGGCACAGTGGCCGACGGCTTCGAGCCGGTCCGGGAGGCGTTCGCCCGGAACTTCGAGGCGCTCGGGGACCGGGGCGCGGCCGTCGCCGTCCACCGGGACGGGCGCAAGGTCGTCGACCTGTGGGCCGGGGCGAAGGACGTCGACGGCACCGAGCCGTGGCAGCGGGACACCGCCCAGGTGGTGCGCTCGGCGACCAAGGGCGTCGCCGCCGCCGTGCTCCTGCTGCTGCACCAGCGCGGCGAGCTGGACCTGGACGCGCCGGTCGGCCACTACTGGCCGGAGTTCAAGGCGCACGGCAAGGAGCGGCTGCTGGTCCGGCACGTGCTGAACCACCGCGCCGGGCTCCCCGTCCTCGACCACCCGCTCACCCCGGCCGACGCCGCCGACCCGTCGCGGGCCGCCGAGGCGGTCGCCGTGCAGGCCCCCGTGTGGGAGCCGGGCACCGACCACGGCTATCACGCGCTGACCTACGGCTGGCTGGTCGACGAGCTGGTGCGCCGCGTGACCGGCCGGGGCTCCGGCGAGTGGATCGCGTCGGAGATCGCCGGTCCGCTGGGGCTCGACCTGTGGGTGGGGCTGCCGGACGCGCAGGCCCACCGGGTGGGCCGGGTCGGCCGGATCGAGGGGCCCGAGCCGTCCGGGGTGCTCCGCGCCCGCCCCAAGCGGGCGGTCACCGACGCCTACGCCGACCCGTCCTCCCTCACCCGTCGCGCCTTCGCCGCGATCACCCCGTTCCCGGACCAGAACGACCCGGTGTTCCGCGCGGCTGCCCTGCCCGCCGCCAACGGGATCGCGACGGCGGACGGACTGGCGCGCTTCTACGCGTCACTGATCGGCCCAGTCGACGGCACCCGCCTCCTCGACCCGGCCACCGTCGAACTCGCCCGTGCCGAGGAGTCGGCCGGACCCGACCGGGTGCTGGTCGTCGGCACCCGCTTCGGGCTCGGCTACATGCTGCACGGCGGCTCCTCGCCCTTCCTGGCCCCGGGCTCCTTCGGCCACCCCGGCCGCGGCGGCTCCCTCGGCTTCGCCGACCCGGAGTCGGGCATCGCCTTCGGCTACGTCACCAACGGCTTCCGGAAGACGGTGACGGCGGATCCCAGGGCCCAGGCGCTGATACGGGCGGTACGTCAGTCACTGACTCCCTGACGCCGACTCCCTGATCAGACGTGGATCGGGTGCGAGATGCGGCCCGACGCGTCGTCGATCTCGCCGTGCGCCTTGGTCAGCATCTGCATGGCGAGTTCGTTCAGCGCGCGCGCACCGGCGATCTCCTCCCCGACCCGGGGCTGATTCGCGTCGGTGTGGTGCCGATTGGCGTGGCCGTGTGCCCGTACTTCGGTCCCGTCGGGCAGCCGGACCATCGCGACGGCGCGGGTGTGCTGGTCGTCCTCCGCGAACTCCAGCTCCACATGCCATCCCACTGCGGTGTGCATCATGATGATCACCTCCGGAATATCTAATTCCAGGGTGCGCCCGCCGCCCGCCGAATGCACGCGCCCGACGGTGATCCGGCCGCCGGACGCGCCGACCCCGGGCCACCCTGACCCGCCGGACGCGCCGACCACAGGCCACCGGTAATCCACCGGACGCGCCGCCCACAGGCCACCGGTAATCCACCGGACGCGCCGACCACAGGCCACCGGTAATCCACCGGACGCGCCGCCCCCGGGCCACCGGTGAGCCGCCGGACGTCGGCCTCGGCCCACCCCCGACCCGCCGGACGCCGGCCTCGGGCCGATCCACGGGCTACACCCCGGGTTGCGGCCGGGACCGCGGGACGTACACCCGTGGTGGCAAGGCCGACCGGCAGGGTGTCACCGTGCGGCCGACTGCCCGGACCACCGCCGGTTCCTAGGCTGGGCGCATGGCGAACGACACCACGCGTCGGCTCCGGCTCCCGCGCGGCCGTGCGGCCGACCTGGCGGTGGCCTGCGCGGTCTTCCTGCCGGTGGCCGCCTGGAGCACGGCGTCCCTGGTCCGTGGTCCCGCGGAACCCCGGCCGGCGACCGCCCTCGGCTGGCTGATGATCGTGGCCGCGTGCGGGGCGCTGTACCTGCGGCGCCGGTACCCGGTGGGTGTCACGGTGTTCGTCCTGGCCGCCACGGCCGTGTACTACCTCACCAGCGAGCACGACGGTCCGCTCATGATCACCCTGATCGTCGCCCTCTACTCCGTGGCCGCCGAGGGCCGACTGCGGGCGGCCGTCGCGCTCGGCGCCGTCTGTCTCGTCGGGGTGGCCCTCGGGACGGTGTCCGGCAACGAGGACGTCAACAGCGTCGCCCTGTTCATGCTGACCGGCTGGCTGGTGGCGGTGGTGGCGCTCGGCACGGTGCGGCACGGGCGGTTCGCCTTCGCGGAGGAGGAGGCACGGCGGCGGGAGACCGAGGAGCGGCTGCGGATCGCACGGGAGCTGCACGACGTCGTCGGACACCACGTTTCGCTGATCAACGTGCAGGCGGGCGCCGCGCTGCACCGGTTGAAGAAGCACCCGGAGCGGGCCGAGGAGGCCCTCGCGGCGATCAAGGAGAGCAGCAGGGACGCCCTGCGGGAGCTGCGTGCCACGCTCGGCGTGCTGCGCCAGGTCGACGAGCGGGCGCCGACGCAGCCCGCACCGGGACTGGCCCGCCTGGACGAGCTGGTGGCGGCGGCGAAACCGGCCGGGCTGGAGGTGCGGGTACGCAGCCTGGGGCGGGTCCGGGAGCTGCCCGCCGCGGTGGATCTGGCGGCGTTCCGGATCGTGCAGGAGTCGCTGACCAACGTGACCCGGCACGCCCGCGGGGCCACGGCCGTGGAGGTACGGCTCGGATTCGGGGAGCGGGAGCTGTCGCTGGCCGTCGAGGACGACGGGGTCGCGACGGGCCCGGTGGACCGCAGGAGCGCGGGCCACGGCATCACGGGGATGCGCGAGCGGGTGGAGACGCTCGGCGGCGAACTGTCCGCGGGTCCCGGACCGCACGGCGGATTCGCCGTCGCCGCGCGCATTCCGTACCAGAATTGAGGCCCAGCATCCCCTGCGACGCGATCGGAGCCGGCCCTGTCATGATCGAGGTTCTGCTGGCCGACGACCAGCGCCTGGTGCGCGCCGGATTCCGCTCGATCCTGGAGGACGAGGACGACATCACCGTGGTCGGCGAGGCGGGCGACGGGGAGGAGGCCGTGGCCGCCTGCCGGGAGCTGCGGCCCGACGTCGTCCTGATGGACATCCGCATGCCGGGCGTGGACGGCCTGGAGGCGTCCCGAAGGATCACCGGCGACCCGCGTCTCGCCGACGTGCGGGTGGTCGTCCTGACCACCTTCGACCTGGACGACTACGTCTACGGCGCGCTGCGGGCGGGCGCCACCGGCTTCCTGGTGAAGGACACCGAACCGGAGGAGCTGCTGCGGGCGGTCCGGGTGGCGGCCCTCGGCGACGCGCTGATCAGCCCCTCCGTCACCCGGCGGCTGATCGCGGAGTTCGCCCGCCGGGTCCGGGCGCCCGAGCCGAGCCCGCGTCTGAACGCGCTGACGGAGCGGGAGCGCGAGGTGATGGAGCTGGTCGCGGCCGGCCTGACCAACGACGAGATCGCCGAACGGCTGGTCCTGAGCCCGGCCACCGCCAAGACCCATGTCAGCCGCATCATGACGAAGCTGGCCGTGCGCGACCGCTCCCAGCTGGTGATCATGGCGTACGAATCGGGGATGGTCAGCCCCGGCTGGCTGACGGAGTGACGCACCGGGGCGCAACCGCTGGGGTACGCCGCCCCGTCCGCCGACAACCGCGGGAGTAGCGCGAGTGTCCACGGCAGGCCGATGCCCGCGCCCTGACCGGTCGCCCACGCTGCCGGCATGAGCGAGTCCTTCCCGCGCGGCACGACCGCGACCCAGATCTCCACCCCGTCCGCCGCACCGCCCCCGGGCGTCTTCGGACGGCTCGCCGCATGGTCCCAGCGCCACCGCTGGACGGCCGTGCTGCTGTGGCTGCTCCTGCTGGCCGTGATCACGGTCGGCTCGCAGGCGGCCGGCAACGCCTACCGCAACGACTTCTCGCTGCCCGGCACCGACTCCCAGGCCGCGACCGACCTGTTGAAGGAGCACGGTTCGCTCCAGGCCGGGGACAGCGTCCAGATCGTGTTCCAGGACCCGGAGGGCGTCGCGGGGCGCGAGCCCGTCGTGGAACGGATGCTCGACCGGGTCCGTGACCTGCCCTCCGTCGCCGAGGTGCGCAGCCCCTACGCGGACGCCTCGGCCGTCTCCGAGGACGGCACGATCGGCTACGCCACGGTGACGCTGGACGACAGGGCCGAGAGCGTGCCGAAGGCCGACGTGGTGCGGATCGTAGACACCGCGCGGGAAGCCGCCGGGGACGGGCTGCGGGTCGAGCTGGGCGGCGAGGCCGTGCGCGGCGCCGAGGAGGAAGAGGGCGGAGCCGCCGAGGGGGCGGGCATGCTCGCGGCGCTCGTCGTGCTGGTGCTGCTCTTCGGCTCGCTGGTGGCGGCGGCGCTGCCGCTGATCACCGCGCTGTTCGCGGTGGGCGGTGCGATCGGGCTGATCGCGCTCGCCTCGCACGTGTTCACCGTCGCCGACTTCACCCCGCCGATCATGATGCTGGTCGGCCTCGGCGTGGGCGTCGACTACGCCCTGCTGATCTTCTACCGCTACCGGCACGAGCTGTCCCGCGGCGCGGACACCGCGAGCGCGGCCCGGCTCGCCCTGGACGCGGCGGGCCGTACGGTCTTCTTCGCCGGCTGCACGGTGATCATCGCGCTGCTCGGCCTGGTGGCGCTCGGCCTCGGCGCGTTGCAGGGCGTGGCCCTGGCCGTGGCACTGACGGTGCTGGTCACCATGGCGGCCTCCCTGATCCTGCTGCCCGCGCTGCTGGCGCTGCTCGGTGAGCGGATCCGGCGGCACGTCCTCAAGCGGGCCGGGAAGGCCGCGGGCAAGGAGGAGGGCGCCCGGTGGCGGCGGCTGGCGGCGGCCGTGCAGCGCCGCCCGCTGCCCGCGCTGCTCGCCGCGGTGATCGCGCTGCTCGCGCTGTCGGCTCCGGCGCTCGGGCTGCGGCTCGGCTTCGCCGACGCGGGCAACGACGCCCCGTCCTCCACCAGCCGTCAGGCCTACGACCTGCTGGCGGAGGGGTTCGGCCCGGGTTTCAACGGCCCGCTGGTCGTCGTCGTCGAAGGCTCCGAGTCGGCGGGCGAGACCGCCCGGACGGCGCTCGCCGGAACCGAGGGCGTCGCCGCGACCACTCCCGTGCTGTCGTCGCGGGCCGGTGCGCCGGCGACGGTCGTCGTCTTCCCCGAGACCGCGCCGCAGGACGAGCGCACCACCGACCTCGTGCACCGGCTCCGGGACGACGTCCTGCCGCCGCTGGAGCGGGACACCGGCGCGCGGTACCTGGTCGGCGGATCCACCGCGGCCACCCAGGACTTCGCGGACCGGGTGGCCGAGCGGATGCCGCTGTTCGTGGCGATCGTCGTGGGCATGTCCTCGCTACTGCTGATGGTGGTCTTCCGCTCGGTCCTGATCCCGCTCAAGGCGGCGGTGCTGAACCTGCTGAGCATCTCCGCGGCGTTGGGCGTGATCACCCTGGTCTTCCAGGAGGGCTGGTTCGGGGCGCAGCCCGGGCCCATCGAGGCCTTCATCCCCGTGATGATCTTCGCGATCGTCTTCGGGCTCTCCATGGACTACGAAGTCTTCCTGATCTCCCGCATCCACGAGGAGTGGGAGCGCACTCGGGACCACGGGCTCGCGGTCCGCGAGGGCCTCGCCGCCACCGGCAAGGTGATCACCGCGGCGGCGGCCATCATGATCGTGGTGTTCACCGCGTTCGTCCTCAGCCCCAGCCGCATGCTCCAGCAGTTCGGCCTGGGCCTGGCGGTGGCGATCCTGCTGGACGCGCTGGTCATCCGCTGCCTGATCGTGCCGGCCGCGATGCAGTTGCTGGGCCGCCGCGCCTGGTGGCTCCCGGCGCCGCTGGCGAGGCTGCTGCCGAAGGTGGCCCTGGAGCGCCCGGAAGGTCCCGGTCCCGTCTGAGCACGACCTTCGCGGAGGGGGCGGCGTCGCGCCGCCCCCTTCCCCTCACCCGGAACCGGTGTGCAGCATCAGCCCGATCCCGACGACCAGCAGCCCGGCCGCGGCGATCCGCGGGGCACCGAACCGCTCCTTGAAGAACAACGCGCCAATGGCCGCGCCGACGATGATCGACGACTCCCTCAGGGCCGCGATCGGGGCGAGTTCGGCGCGGGTCTGGGCCCACAGGACGAGTGCGTACGCGGCGACGGACATCGCGGCGCCGAGCAGTCCGAGACCGGCGTGCGGGCGGAGCCGGGCAACGGTCTCCCGCCGCCAGCGCCAGAGGGCGTACGCCGGGATCATCGTGCCCTGGACCGCCATCAGCCAGGCGATGTAGCCGAGGGAGGAACCGGAGGCGCGTACGCCGAGCCCGTCCACGACGGTGTACACCGCGATGGTCAGGCCGGTCGCCAGGGCCGCCCCGATCGCCGCCCAGTCGGGCCGGTGGCCGCGCAGCCCCCACAGCGCCACGCCGGTGAGGCCGGCGCAGGACAGGGCGATCCCGGCGGCGGCCCAGGCGTCGGGCACCTCGTGCGCGAAGACGGCGGCCAGCACCGTGACCACGAGGGGCGCGCTGCCCCTGGCGATCGGGTAGGCCTGGCCGAAGTCGCCCAGCCGGAAGGACTTCATCAGCAGGGCGTAGTACGCCATGTGAACCGCGGCCGAGCACAACAGGTACGGCCACGCCCCGCCCGCCGGAAACGGCACGAACGGCACCATCGCCAGCCCGATCAGCAGCCCACCGCCGGAGATCAGCGTGAACCCGACCAGCTTGTCGGTGATCCGGTGCGCGATGGCGTTCCATCCGGCATGCGTGACCGCGGCAAGGAGCACGGCCGCGGTGACGACTGGGGTCACTCGGTGTGCTCGCGCACGTCCACCACCGTGGCGCCGGCGTGGGTCACGAGGTCGGCGGGCGCCATGGGGAAGACCGTGTGCGGGGTGCCCGCGGCGGCCCACACCACGTCGTGCGTGAGCAACGACCGGTCGGCGAGCACCCTTGTCTTCGTGCGGTGCCCGAAGGGCGGTACGCCCCCGATGGCGTACCCGGTCGTCTCCCGTACGACGTCGGCCTTGGCCCGCGACACCTTCTCGGCGCCGAGTTCCTTGCGGACCAGCTCCACGTCGACCCGCGAGGCCCCGTCCATCAGCACCAGCACCGGTTCCCCGTCCGCCGCGAAGATCAGTGACTTGCAGATCTCACTGAGCTCGCACCCGAGCGCGGCGGCGGCCTCGGCGGCGGTACGGGTCGCGTCCGGGAACCGGCGAATCCGGGTGTGCAGGTCGACCAGCCCGAGCTCACGCAGAGCCTCGGCGAAACGGGGATGGGCATGAGATTCCGAGGTCGTCATGCCCGGCAGGCTAGCGGTCGGATACGTGGCCCACGAACCAATTCCGACCCCCCTTTGTGTACACATGGGCCACCATGTACCTTTGGCACATGACCCAGATGCCCATAGAGTCCATCCGTGACGTGCGCGCCCATCTGGCCGAGGTGGTCGAGCGGGCCGACCGCGATGACACGCCGACGGTCATCACCCGGCACGGCAAGCAGGTGGCCGCTGTTGTCTCGATAGAGGTCCTTCGCAAGTACCAGGAATGGGAAGAGCGCGAGATCAACCGGATCATCGACGAGCGCATGGCGAATCCGGCAGCCGGCATCCCCATCGAGGACGTCATGAGGGAGACGCTGGAGCGCAGTGAGTAGCACATACCGCACCGTGTTCCGGCCGGAGGCTCAGGCGGAGCTTCGCAAGATTCCCCGGGACATGGCGCTCCGGATCCTGGTCAAACTGACGGAGCTGGAAACCGATCCTCTGGGCTTCAACACCACGGCGCTCGTCTCCCAGCCGGACCGGCGCCGACTCCGCGTCGGCGATTACCGTGTCATCTACACGATCGACAACGGAGAGCTGACGGTCTGGGTCGTTCACGTCGGACACCGCTCCACGGTGTACGACACCTGACACAGGGCCCGAAGTCCCCGATGACAGAAGCCGGTGAGGGCGCCCCGTCCCCACGGAGCCCTCACCGGCTGGTACTGCGTTCGTTCAGGCCGTCAGGCCCGTACGAGTTCCCTGTCCTCGTCCTTCCTGTCGTCCACCGTGCGCAGGCCCTCGCCCTCGACGTCCACGTTGGGCAGGAGCCGGTCCAGCCACTTCGGGAGCCACCAAGCCCGCTTGCCGAGCAGGGCCAGGACCGCCGGGACGATCGCCATGCGGACGACGAACGCGTCGAAGAGGACGGCGACCGCGAGGCCGAAGCCGATCATCTTGACCATCGAGTCGCTGGAGCCGATGAAGCCCGCGAAGACCGCCATCATGATGACCGCCGCCGCGGTCACCACCCGTGCGCTGTACTTGAAGCCGGTCACCACGGCCTGGGAGGGCTTCTCGCCGTGGACGTAGGCCTCCCGCATCCGGGTCACGAGGAACACCTCGTAGTCCATGGCCAGTCCGAAGACCACGCCGACCATGAAGATCGGCATCATCGACATGATCGGGCCGGTCTCCTCGACGCCCATCAGGCCGGACAGCCAGCCCCACTGGAAGACCGCGACGACCGCGCCGAGGGCCGCGAGGACCGACAGGAGGAAGCCGAGGGCCGCCTTCAGCGGGACCAGGATCGAGCGGAAGACCACGATCAGGAGGAGGAAGGCCAGTCCGACGACCAGGACCAGGTACGGCACCAGCGCGTCGTTGAGCTTCTGCGACACGTCGATGTTCATCGCCGTGGCGCCGGTGACGAGGACCTCCGCGTCGCTGTCGGCCTTGATGTCCGCTCCGGTGTCACGGATGTCGTGCACCAGGTCCTCGGTGGTCACCGAGGAGGGCTTGGCGTCGGGGATGACGGTGATCGTCGCCGTGTCGCCGGCCTTGTTCGGGGCCGCCGGGCTGACGTTCACGACGTTGTCGAGGCCCTTGATGTCGTCGCCGGCCTGCTTGAACACGGCCTGCGGGTCGTCGCTGCTCTTCGCGTCGACCACGACCACCAAGGGGCCGTTGAAGCCGGGTCCGAAGCCCTCGGAGAGCAGGTCGTAGGCGCGGCGCTGGGTGGTGTCCGTCGGCTGCGAGCCGTCGTCGGGCAGGCCGAGTTCCAGGGAGGCGGCCGGGACCGCCGCGGCCCCCAGGCCGAGGATGCCCAGCAGCAGGACGGCCACGGGACGGCGGACGACGAAGCTGGCCCAGCGGGTGCCCATGTTCGGGCGCTGCGGCTTCTTCGCGGCCCGGCCGCCGCCGAGCAGCTTGCTCTTCTCACCGGCGGGGCGGACCCGGCGGCCCGCGTAGCCGAGGAGGGCGGGGATCAGGGTGAGGGCGATCAGGACCGCGATGGCGACCGTGCCGGCGGCGGCGATGCCCATCTTCGTCAGCATCGGGATGTTGACGACCGACAGGCCCACCAGGGCGATGACGACGGTCAGGCCGGCGAAGACGACCGCGGAGCCCGCCGTGCCGACGGCCCGGCCGGCCGCCTCCTCGCGTTCGCGGCCCTCGGCCAGTTCGGCCCGGTACCGGGAGACGACGAACAGCGCGTAGTCGATGCCGACCGCGAGGCCGATCATGCTGGCCAGGATGGAGGTGGTGGAGCCGAGGTCCAGCGTGCTGGCCAGCGCGGTGATGCTGGAGACGCCGATACCGACGCCGATGATCGCGGTGAGCAGCGGCAGACCGGCCGCGAGCAGCGAGCCGAAGGTGATGACGAGGACCACCGCGGCGATGCCGATGCCGATGATCTCGGCCGTTCCGGTGTGCGGGACGGCCTGGAGGGCGTCACCGCCGATCTCCACGGTCAGCCCCGCGTCGCGGGCGTCCTCGGCGGCACCCTCCAGGGCGTCGCGGGAGGCGTCCTCCAGCTCCATGCCGGAGACCTTGTAGCTCACCGAGGCGTAGGCGATGGTGCCGTCCTGGCTGACGCCGCCGCCCTGGTACGGGTCGGTAACACTGGCGACCTCGGAACCGTCGGAGAGTGTGTCGACGGTGCTCTGGACGGCCTTCTTGTTGTCCGCGTCGGTCATCTTCTCGCCGGCCGGCGCCTTGAAGACGACGCGTGCGGTCGCCCCGTCCGCGCTGGAGCCGGGGAAGCGCTCCTCCAGCAGGTCGAAGGCCTTCTGGGCCTCGGTGCCGGGGATGGAGAAGGAGGAGTTGCCGGCCGCCGGGGCGCCGGCCGCGCCGGCGCCCGCGAGCGCCAGCAGCGCCACCCAGAACAGGGCTACGAGATGCCGTCGCCTGAAGGCGAACCGGCCGAGTCGATAGAGGAAAGTGGCCACGAGGGCGTACTCCCGGTCAGGTCGTGGGTACTTCGGGGCAGGTTTGATCAGCCCGACGACGTGAGCGGTGGCGTCAGGTGGTGGCTGTCTGGGGGGACGGTCAGTGAGAGGTCACGCCGAGGGCGGGGAGGACCACGGCGTCGATGTACGAGGTGAGGAACTCCTGCGTGGGCGGCAGGTCGTCGATCAGTGTCCGCGTGGCGAACGCGCCGACGAGCATGTGCACGATGAAGCCCAGCGCCGGGTTGTCCGGGCGGATCTCGCCCCGGTCGACCGCGCGCCGGATCATCCGCTGGAACTCTTCCATCTCCGGTTCCACCAGGAGTTCCTTGAACGCCTGGCGCAGGTCGTCGTTCATGTGGACCGCCATGGCCAGCGCACGCATCAGCGCCGCGTTCTGTGCCATGGCGCAGTCGTCCTCACGCCCGACGATGGCGTACAGGTCGCCCCGCAGGGTCCCGGTGTCGATGTCGGCGATGCCGCCCGGTTTCTGGCTCCGCATCGCTCTCACCACCAGCTCGGCCTTGCCGCCCCACTGGCGGTAGAGGGTGGCCTTGCTGGACCGGGTGCGGGCGGCCACGGCGTCCATGGTGACGGCGTCGTAGCCGACCTCGCGGAGCAGGTCGAGCACGGCCCCGTACAGCTCGGCCTCGCGCTCGGGGGTGATCCGGCTGCGACGTGCCGTCGCGGTCTCGCTCATCCCGCTCACCTTCCCGCTCCGTGTGTTCACCACGCCGTACCCGCTCTCGCGAACGATACGGTTTCGTACACCACAAAGGTACTCCACCCTCCTAGCGAAACGAAACGGTTTCGTTCGTGGCCTGCGTCACGGTTGTCGGTTTCTTATAAGTTGCCGGGCCCGGGGCCCCGGCAAAGCATGGGAAGGGTGACCTATCTGCGTCTGCCGCACCTCAAGGACGACCTGCTGTGCTTCGTGGCGGAGGACGACCTCTGGCTCGCCCCGCTCGACCGTCCCGGCCGCGCTTGGCGGCTCACCGCCGACCGCACCAAACTCGGCCACCCCCGCTTCTCCCCGGACGGGCGTCACATCGCGTACACGAGCTGGCGCAGCCTCGATCCCGAGGTGCACCTCGTCCCGGTGGACGGCGGACCCGCCCGGCGCCTCACCTACTGGGGCAGCAGCGACACCCGGGTCTGCGGCTGGGCACCCGCCGACGGCGACGGCCAGGCGGAGATCCTCGCCGTCGCCTCGCACGGCGAGCCCTTCTCGTACTTCACCTGGGCCTACAAGCTCACCTGCGACGGCAGCCCCGGCCGCAAACTGCCCTGGGGCCCGGTCTCCGACATCCAGGTCGCCGACATCGCCGGGGAGCGCAAGTCCCTGCTGCTCACCGGCACCCCGCCGCACGAACCGGCCTCCTGGAAGCGCTACCGGGGCGGCGCCACGGGCCGGCTGTGGCTGCACGGGCACCGGCTGCTCGACGGCATCGACGGCCATCTGCACTCCCCCATGTTCGTCGCCGGCCGGATCGCCTTCCTCTCCGACCACGAGGGCGTCGGCAACCTGTACTCGTGCGCCTACGACGGCTCCGACCTGCGCCGGCACACCGACCACGACGCCTTCTACGCCCGCCACGCCGCCAGCGACGGCACCCGGGTCGTGTACCAGTGCGCCGGCGACCTGTGGCTCGTGGACGACCTGTCCCCCGGAACCGCCCCGCGCCGGCTCGACGTGACGCTGAGCGGGCCGCGCTCCGGGCGGCGCCCCTACCAGGTGCCCGCCGCCAGCCACCTCGACGGCATCTCCGTCGACGAGACCGGCCGCGCGAGCGCCGTCGTCGTACGCGGCAGCCTGTACTGGCTCACCCACCGCGACGGCCCCGCGCGCACCCTCACCGACGCCCCGGGCGTACGGGTGCGGCTGCCGGAGATGCTCGGCGCCGGCGACCAGGTGGCGTACGTGACGGACGCCGAGGGCGAGGACGCCGTCGAGATCGCCTCCCTGCCCCGGGCCACCGGCCAGCGCGCACCCCGACGGCTGGCCGCCGGGAAACTGGGCCGGGTGCTGGAGATGGTGGCCGACCCGGACGGGCAGCGGCTGGCGGTCGCCGCGCACGACGGACGGCTGCTGCTCGTCGACACGAGTGAAGAGGGCCACGGCGAGGTCACCGAGTTGATCCGGTCCGCCAACGGGCCCGTGCGCGACCTCGCCTTCTCCCCCGACGGGGCGTGGCTGGCCTGGTCGCACCCGGGGATCGGCCGGTCGCTGCGGCAGATCAAGCTCGCCCGGATCCAGGACCGTACGGTCATCGACGTCACCAACGGCCGCTTCGAGGACGAGAACCCGGTCTTCACCCGCGACGGCCGCTATCTCGCCTTCCTGTCCTGGCGGGGCTTCGACCCGGTGTACGACGTGCACACCGGTGACCTGTCGTTCCCGCTGGGCTGCCGCCCCTATCTGGTGCCGCTGTCCTCCGCGACCCCCTCCCCGTTCGCCCTCAACCCCGAGGGCCGTCCGGCGGCCGGGGGGCTGGACCCCGTCGAACGCGAGGACGCCGAGGAGGGCGGCGAGGGCGGCACCGTGACCGTCGAGGCGGAGGGCCTGGAGAGCAGGGTCGCCCCCTTCCCGGTCGCCGCCTCCAAGTACTCGGGGCTGTACCCGGTCGCGGGCTGCGGTCTGGTGTGGCTGCGCTGGCCGATCTCCGGCGCGCTCGGCGAGACCTTCGCCAACCCCAGCGACCTCAGCGGCCGGCCCACCCTGGAGCACTTCGGCATCGGCAAGGCGAAGAGGACAGAACTCGTCGACCACCTCGACTTCTTCGCGGTCAGCGGCGACGGCACCCGGCTGGTCGTGGTCGACGAGGGCGAGCTGCGCGCGGTGCCCGCCACCGAGCCCGGCGACAGCGACTCCACGGTCTGGATCGACGCCCGCCGCATCCTGCACGAGGCCGACCCGGCGGCCGAGTGGCGCCAGGCCTACGCGGAGGCCGGGCGGCTGATCCGCGCCTACTTCTGGGACCCCGGCATGTGCGGCATCGACTGGGACGCGGTCCTGGAGCAGTACCGCCCGCTCGTCGAACGGATCGCCTCCCCCGACGAGTTCGCGGACCTGCTGCGCGAGGTACTCGGCGAACTCGGCACCTCCCACGCCTATGTCACCGCCGCCCGCCGCAACGAGGGCCCCCCGCACTACCAGCGCCGCCAGGGCCTGCTCGGCGCCAACCTCGTGCCCAGGGAGGACGGTTGGACGGTCAAGCGCATCCTGCCCGGCGACTCCTCCGACTCCCGGGCCCGCTCCCCGCTGGCCGGCACCGGCATCCGCGAGGGCGCGGTCCTCACCCATGTCGACGGCCGCCCGGTGGACCCGGTCGCCGGCCCCTATCCGCTGCTCGCGGGCGCGGGCGGTACGACGGTGGAGCTGACGTTCAGGCCGGCGGAGGGCGAGGGCCCGCCCCGCAGGGTCGCCGTCGTCCCGCTGATCGACGAGACACCCCTGCGCTACCAGGACTGGGTGGCGAAACGTCGCGCGGTCGTACGGGAGTTGAGCGGCGGCCGGTGCGGCTATCTGCACATCCCCGACATGGGCGGCTCCGGCTGGGCCCAGTTCAACCGCGACCTGCGCAAGGAGATGTCCCTCCCGGCGCTCATCGTGGACGTGCGGGGCAACGCCGGCGGTCACATCAGCGAGCTCGTCGTCGAGAAGCTGACCCGCACCATCATCGGCTGGGACCTCACCCGCGACGCCCAGCCGGTGTCGTACGCCTCCAACGCCCCGCGCGGGCCGATCGTCGCGCTGGCGGACGAGGCGACCAGCTCCGACGGCGACATGATCACCGCCGCCTTCAAACTGCTGGGGCTGGGCCCGGTGGTGGGCCAGCGCACCTGGGGCGGGGTGGTCGGCATGACCGGCCGGCACCGGCTCGGCGACGGCACGGTGATCACGGTGCCGATGAACGCGGCCTGGTTCGACGCGTACGGCTGGTCCGTGGAGAACAGGGGCGTCGACCCCGACCTGGAGGCGCTGCGCACCCCGCTGGACTGGGCCGAGGGCCGCTACGCCGTGCTCGACGACGCGGTGCGGCTCGCCCTCGACCTGCTGGAGACCAATCCCCCGGCGACTCCGCCGACTTACCGCGACGTCCCCGACCGCTCCCGGCCGAAGCTGCCGCCGCGGGAATGAGACGGGGGACTGGGGGACGCCCGCGCATGCGAGAAGGGGTGCCCCTTCGCCGGGGGCACCCCTTCCGCGTCAGCGTTCGACGTCAGGCGTCGTAGTCCTGGTCGAAGCGCTCCTCGTCACGACGGCGCTGCGGGTCGTCCATCTCCTCGTCGCGCCGGCGGCCGCGGTTCTGCAGCTGCTCCTTGCCCTGCTGGGCACGCTGCTTGGCCTGCTGCTGGAACTGCTCGGACTTCTCCTGGAACTGGTCCTTCATACCCATGTGGGTTCACTCCCGTTGTGGGGTGGGGGAACTTGCCCGACCAGATTCACACGGCCGCTCACCCTGCGCATGTCGATCAGTTACGTACCGTGTTCCTGTGCTGCTCATCGGCGTTGCCGCCGGCTCCGACCAACCCCGTGCGGACGCCGGTGAGACGGTCCCCGAACCGCCGCATCTCCCGCTGGCCCACGGTCCCGATCACCGCGGGCAGGTAGCCGCGCACGCCCTGCATCCCGCGCAGCCACCACTGCCCGTACACATGGGTCGCCCGCCGCTCGATCCCGGCCACCAGCCGGTCCACCGCGGGACCCAGCGGATAGGTCTTGTTGGACGGCCACGGCAGCCGCTGCCGCAGCTCCCGCATCACGTCGTCCTGGTCGGCCCCGCGCACCATGTCGGTGTCGGTCCACGACAGATACCCGACGCCCACCTTCACGCCCCGGTACCCGACTTCGGCGCGCAGGCTGTGCGCGTACGCCTCCACACCGGACTTGGAGGCGCAGTACGCCGTCATCATCGGCGCGGGGGTGATCGCGGCGAGGGAGGCGATCTGGAGCAGATAGCCGCGGCTCTCGGTGAGGAGCGGCAGGAACGCCCGCGCGGTGACCGCCGATCCGATCAGGTTCACCTCGATCACCCGCCGCCAGGACTCCGGATCGGAGTCGGCGAACGGACCGCCCGTCGCCACCCCGGCGTTGGCGACCACGATGTCGACGCGGCCGAACCGCTCCCGGACCTCCTCGGCCACCCGGGCCATCGCCTCGTGGTCGGTGACGTCGGCGTACCAGTGGTCGCTGTCGCTGTGCAGCCGCGCGGAGACGTCCTTGAGCGCGTCCGGCTCCAGTCCGACCAGCGCCACCTTCACCCCGCGCGCGGAGAGCTTGCGGGCCAGCAACTCGCCGACGCCGCGGGCCGCTCCGGTGACGACGGCGACCTTTCCTTCGAGACTGACCCTGCTCATGCGCTCTCCTCGGCGGGTGCGGCGTGGATGTGGGCGGCGGCCAGGGCCCGGATCTTCCCGGTGACCAGGCCGGGCGCCTCGACGGGTGTCATGTGGCCGATGCCGGGCAGTTCGGTGAGGCCGCGGCAGTCGGGCAGCGCGGCGGCCAGCGACCGGGCGTGCGCGGGCGGGGTGAGCCGGTCGGCGGAACCGGCGACGATCTCCACCGGTATCCGCAACTGCCGCACTCCGTGGTCCAGATCGAGTCCGTCGAGCACGGACGACCAGGCGTGGCGCACCGTGCGCGGGCAGGCGTGCACGATGCGGGCGCACGCCTCGACCATGTCCGGGGCGGAGGCGGGGCCCATCGTCGCGTACTTGAGGATCCGGCGGGCGAGCGGTGTGACCGGTCCGAGCGGGGCCCGGGAGCCGAGGATGCGCCCGGTCAGCCAGGTCCGTGACCGGCCCGGCCGGATCGGCACCACCGTCGACTCGGCGACCAGCCGTGAACTGCCGGTGCTGCACAGCAGTACGGCGGCCGCGTGCGCGCGGAACGCGGGCCGCGCGGCGGCGGCCATCACGGTCATCCCGCCCATGGAGTGCCCGGCGATCACGGCCTGTTCGCCCGGCGCGAGGGTCGCGGCGAGTACCGCCTCGAGGTCGTCGGCGAGCGCGTCGGTGCTGCACGCCGGGCTCGCCGGGGTACGTCCGTGGCCGCGCTGGTCATAGGCGACGACCCGGTGGTCGGCGGAGAGTTCACGGATCTGCGCCGCCCAGAAGGCGGTCGAGCAGGTCCAGCCGTGGGCGAGGACGACCGCCGGCGCCCCCTCGGGGCCGTGCACCTCCACGTGCAGCCGGGCGCCGTCGGCGGAGAGGACGGTGAGTTCCCGGCCTCCGGCGGGAGGGGCGTACGGTCCGGAGGTGACGTGGGTGAGGCGGCTCACGCGGTCACCTCCGCGCTCTCCTGGGTGACCTCGGCCTTCGGGGCGGGCGCCCGGAGCACGGCGTACTCGGCGAGGTCCACGCGCCGCGTCTCGCGCCGGAACTCACTCGTCGTACCCGGCCAGATGGTGGTGTTGCGCCCGCTCTCGTCGAGGTACCAGCTGGTGCAGCCGCCGGTGTTCCACACCGTGCGCTTCATCCGCTCCTGCACCCGGTGGTTCCAGCCGCGTACGGCGCTGGGGCGGGCGTCGAGCGCGGCCCTGCCGCCGAGGACGTCGAGCTGACGGAGGTAGTCGGCCAGGTAGTTCAGCTGGGACTCGATCATGAGGATCATGGAGGAGTTCCCGAGGCCGGTGTTGGGCCCGATGATCGTCATCCAGTTGGGGAACCCGGCGGCGGACGCGCCCCGCAGGGACTGCATGCCGCCCGCCCAGGTCTCGGCGAGCGTCTTCCCCTCCGCGCCGACGACCCGCTCGGCGATCGGCATGTCGGTGACGTGGAACCCGGTCCCGAACACGATCGCGTCGACCTCGGCCTCGGTCCCGTCGGCGCCGACGACGGTCGACCCGCGCACCTCGCTCAACCCGCTCGCGACGACATCGACATTGGGCTGCGCGAGCGCCGGGTAGTAGGTGCTCGACAGCAGGATCCGCTTGCAGCCGATGCGGTAGTCGGGGGTGAGCTTGGCGCGCAGGGCGGGGTCCTTGATGGCGCGGCCCATGTTGCGCTTGGCGAGCTGTTCGACGAAGCCGAGCTCGCCCGGGTGCTTGGTGAACGCCTGGACCTGCAACTCCCGTACGCCCCAGAGCAGTCCGCGGCGCAGCTTGGTGGTGAAGGGCAGCGTGCGGTGCAGGGCGCGCTCGGCGCCGCTGATGGCCCGGTCGACGCGGGGCAGGACCCAGGCGGGCGTGCGCTGGAAGAGGGTCAGCCGCGACACGAGCGGCTGGACGGCCGGCACGATCTGGATCGCGGACGCCCCGGTGCCGACCATGGCGACCCGCTTGCCGCGCAGGTCGTAGTCGTGGTCCCACTGGGCGGAGTGGAACACCTTGCCGGGGAACGTGTCGAGCCCGGGGATGTCCGGGACCTTGGGGTCGGACAGCGGCCCGGTGGCGGACACGACCATGTCCGCGCTGAGGTTCCCGCTGCTGGTCTCGATCTCCCACCGCAGCCGCTCACCGTCCCACACCATCCGCTTCACCTCCGAGTCGAGGCGGATGTGGGGCCGCAGCCCGAAGGTGTCGGTGACGTGCTCGAGGTAGGCGCGGATGTGCTCCTGCCCGGAGAAGGAGCGGGGCCAGTCGGGGTTGGGCGCGAAGGAGAACGAGTACAGGTGCGACGGCACGTCGCAGGCGCAGCCGGGATAGCTGTTGTCGCGCCAGGTGCCGCCGACGCTGCCGGCCCGTTCCAGGACGACGAAGTCGGTGATCCCCTCGCGTCGCAGCCGCACGGCGGCACCCAGTCCGCCGAATCCCGATCCGACCACCGCGACCCGTACATGCTCGTGCTCGGCCATCCCAAAGCCTCCGCGCATCGCTCAGAACCCTGCCAGTGAACACTGGCGCAATGGGGAGAGTAGAGCAGCACCGTACTGATGGGTAGGGGGCACGCGAGGAAAGTTACCGCCGGTACGCCCTAGGCTGCTGACGTGGCAGAGGACGACGCAGGACCCGATGAGCGGCGTGAGTACCGCATGGAGGAGCTGGCCCGGCTGGCCGGCATCACGGTGCGCACCCTGCGCTTCTACCGCGAACGCAAGCTGATCCCGCCACCCCGCCGCGAGGGCCGTATCGCCTGGTACGACGACCATCACCTGGCCCGTCTGCGCACGATCACGGCGCTGCTGGAGCGGGGCCACACCCTGAACGGCATAGCGGAACTCGCCGAGGCCTTCGACCACGGCCGCGACGTCGGCGAGCTCCTCGGCATGGAGGCCCCCACCGAGGAGACCCCGGTCCGCCTCACCCCCGAGGAGCTCGCCGACCACTTCTCGGGGGAGGTCACCCCGGAGAACCTGGCTGCCGCACTGGACCTCGGCTACCTCGGCGTCGACGGCGAGGAGATCGTGCACATCAGCCGGCGTCTGCTGGAGGTGTCGTCGGCCCTGGTCCGCGAGGGCATCCCGCTGGCGGAGGTGCTCCACACCGGCAAGGCGGTCCGCGCCCACGCCGACGCGCTGGCCGACCTCTTCGCCACCCTGATCCTCCGCCACGCCCCTGAGGAGGCCCTCCACCGCCTGCGCCCCCTGGCCCGCAGCGTGGTCGACGCGGAACTCTCCCTGGCCCTGGACCGACGCCTGCGCAAGCAGGACTAGGCGTTCCGCACGTACCCGAGGTCGACGGGCGTCACCGACGGTCCCTCCCGCCGCACCCGCGCCAGCAGCTCCGGCAGCCGCGGAGGCCACAGCGGCTCCGTGTCCCCGGCCAGGTCCTCCGGCGACCACCAGCGCCACCGCAGGATCCCGTCGGCGGCGTGCGCGGCGGCGAGGTCGCCCGTGAGGTCGCGTCGAGGACCGTGCGCGAGAAAGATGTGCTCGCTCTGCCGCACCGGCACACCGGCCCGGGTGAAGTCGTGCTCCCACCGGCACAGCACGGTGCCGTCGAGCACGATGTCGTCCCACCCGGTCTCCTCGCGCAACTCCCGCCGCGCGGCCTGCTCGGGCGTCTCGCCCGGGTCCATGCCGCCGCCCGGCATGGCCCAGTGGACACCGACCTCCTCGTTGTCGTACCGGAACATGAAGACGGCCCCGTCCGGGTCCAGCACCGCCACGCGGGCCGCCCGCCTGGGCGTCCGCATCAGCGCACCACCTGCTCGAACACGACTGTCACGGGCGCGTGGTCCGACCACCGCTCGGCGTGCGTGGCCGCCCGCTCGACATGGGCCTTCACCGCGCGGGCCGCGAGTCCCGGGGTCGCCACGGCGAGGTCGATCCGCCACCCCGTGTCGTTGTCGAAGGCCCGCCCCCGGTACGACCACCAGGTGTACGGCCCGTCCACGTCCGGATGCAGCGCCCGTACGACGTCGACGTACCCGCCGTCCGCCGGGTCGAGCACCCGGGACAGCCACTCCCGCTCCTCGGGCAGGAACCCGGAGCTCTTGGTGTTGCCCCGCCAGTTCTTCAGGTCGGCCTTGTCATGGGCGATGTTCCAGTCGCCGCACACGACGACCTCCCGTCCGTCGGCGGCGGCCCGCTCCCGCAGCCCCTTGAGATGAGTGAGGAACTCGCCCATGAACCGCGTCTTCTCCTCCTGCCGCTCGGTCCCCACCTCCCCGGACGGCAGATAGAGCGAGGCGACGGTCACACCGGGAAGATCGACTTCCACGTACCGCCCGCTGCCGTCGAACTCGGCGGACCCGAACCCGATCCGGACGCGCTCGGGCTCACGCCGGGAGTACACGGACACCCCCGCACGCCCCTTGGCGGCGGCGGGAGCGTGCACCACATGCCACCCCTCGGGTTCCCGCACGTGCTCGGGCAGCTGCTGCGCCTCCGCCCGCACCTCCTGGAGACACACCACATCGGCGGAGGTCCCCGCCAGCCACTCCACGAAGCCCTTCTTGGCGGCGGCACGCAGTCCATTGACGTTGACGGAGGTCACAGTGAGCATCAGGGCACGATACGACACTCCAGGTCCGGACATGTTTTACCGTTCTCGGCATGGATATACGCCGGGTCCCCTACGACCACCCCGACGCCGTGAAGCTGGACACCGAGGTCCAGGCCGAGTACCACGTCCGCTACGGCGACGGCGGCGACGCCACCCCCATGGACCCGACGGACTTCAGGCCCCCGAACGGCATCTACCTGATCGCGTACGACGAGTCCGGCGCCCCGGTGGCCTCGGGCGGCTGGCGTGCGCAGGACGCCAACGACGAGGGCAACCGGGACGGCGACGCCGAGATCAAGCGCATGTATGTGATCGAACAGATGCGTGGACGCGGTCTGGCCCGTCGCATCCTGGCCGCCCTGGAGGAGGACGCCCGCGCCGCCGGCCGCGTCCGCATGGTCCTGGAGACCGGCACGAAGCAGCCGGAGGCCGTCGCCCTGTACCTCTCCAGCGGCTACGAGCCCTGCGAGAAGTTCGGCTACTACCGCTTCCACGAGGAAAGCCTCTGCTACGCCAAGGCACTGTGAGGCCGCCACCGCCTTTCCCCACTTCGGCGTGCGGCCATGGCCGACGAGCGTGAGTGGAGAGGCGCCCGGCGCGAGGCAGGCGGGGGACGGACCCGGTGGCGGCCTCAGTGCTGCGGGCGGCCGGGCAGTCGGCTCAGGAGTGCGACCGCGCACAGCACGGGGATGAGCGCCCCCAGCGTCCAGGCGAGGCCGGCGAGCTCGGCCGTCCAGCCGATCACTGCCGGACCGAACAGGCTCCCCGCGTAGGTGAAGGTGGTGAACCGGGAGATCGGCGTCGCGACTTCCGGACTGTCCGCCTTCACCTGCCCGACCGCGCTGTAGGCCAGCGGGATCAGGACCGACGCGCCCGCGCCCGCGACGGCGAACCCGCCGATGGCCGCGACCGGGTTCGGCGAAAGAACCGCCACCGCCATGCCGCCCGCCGCGACGAGGCCGCCGGTGCGGAACAGGACCGGGGCGCCGTAGCGCAGGGTCAGGCGGTCACCGATCACCCGGCCGGCCGTCTGGGCGCCGGTGTACGCGGTCACCGCCGTGGCCGCGAGACCGAGCGACGCGCCCCGGGCGTCGTGCAGGAAGATCGCGCTCCAGCCGAGGGCGGCGCCTTCGCAGACCATGAGTGCGGTGCCGGTCAGGCCGAGTGCCACGACCTGGCGGCTCCAGCCGCCGCGCAGGCCCGGGCGGCGCGGCGGGGGCGAGGACGCGAGGGCGCGGTGCCCTGTGCCGGTCTCCCCCAGGAGCGGCCCCAGCAGCAGACCCCCGGCCATGAGCGCGGCGGCGGCTGCCACGAGGTGCGTGGCGAACGAGACACCCGCACGTTCCAGGACGGCCGTGGCGAGTGAGGCCACGACGGCGCTGATGCTCCACGCGGCATGGCAGCCGTTGAGGATGGGACGTCCCAGGCGCCGCTCGATCGCGACGGCATGGGTGTTCATGGCCGTGTCGGTGGCGCCGTGCACGGCGCCGAGGGCCGTGACGACCACCACGAGTTCGACGGCTCCGCCGACCAGGCCGACCAGCGCCAGCAGCACGGGCATGACCAGGAGTGAGGTGCGCAGCACCGGTCGCGTCCCGACCCGTGCCGTCAGCAGTCCCACACCCTGCATGCTGGCGAGGGCCGCCACGGCGAAGCCCATGCCGATGAGCCCGAGTTGGCCGTCACTCAGATCGTGCTCGGCCTTCAGCGATCCGAGCCGGACGACGTACGTCGACAGTGTGAGCCCGTTGAGAAAGAAGACGGCTGTCGCCGGCCACCGTCCGGCGCTCCCCGCCCTGCCGAGCCGCCCCGCTCGGCCGGCAGCTGTTGTCGCCTTGTGCGCAGCGGTCTGATCCTCGGCAGTCATCGTGTGCGCTCCGTCACGTTCCACCCGTGAGCCGAGGGTGCCCGGCCGACAGATGAAATCCCATCAACTCTAGCCGCGTACCGCTGACATGGCCTGACAGATGCCGAAACGACAAAGATCCCGACCGATCATGAAGATCGGCGGGATCTCGTCAACCACTACCGAGCGAACTCAGGAGCGGCTGTGCAGTGGACCTGAGGGGATTTGAACCCCTGGCCCCCTCGATGCGAACGAGGTGCGCTACCGGACTGCGCCACAGGCCCTTGCAACGAGTGAAACTTTAGCATCCCGATCGGCGTGCTCGGAAATCCGTTGGCCGGGCGCTACTCGTTGGCGGCCTTCGGGCGGTCCCCGTCTTCGTACTGGTCGAAGAGGGGGGTGCGGCCGCGCTCCCGGGAACGGCGGGCCGAGGCCGCCCGGCGGGCGTCGCTGCGGTCGTCGGCGGGGGCCGGGTCCGGGTCCGCCGCCGGCTCGTCCGGGGTCTCCTCCGCCGGCACCGGGCTGGAGCGGGCGGAACTCCAGGTGTCCGGCGCCCCGAGGTCCACGTCGCTGGTGGCGCGCGGGGCGACCGGGGCGGTCACATAGGTGGGGAGGGGCACCGGGACCGGGTCCCAGCTGTCGCCGCCCTGCCCGGGCCTCCGCTGCCGCTCGCGCTGCTGGTCGACCCACTCGGCGTGGTCGGTCTGCTCGACGAGCGCACGCCGGTCCGCGGCGAGCGCGGAGAGGCCGGGGTCGGAGTCGACTCCCGCTTCCGGTCCCTCCGGTTCGTCGGGGTCGGCGTCCTCGATGGACGCGCGGCGGCGCGGCTGGCGCTCCCGCTCGCGCAGCCGCTGCGCCGCGACCTCGGCCTGACGGCGGTCCATCTGGTAGGCGAAGCGGCGGCGCTCCTGGGAGCGCAGATAGGCGATGTACGCGCTCAGCAGCACGGCCGGCACGCCGGGCGCCCACAGGAACGCGAGTCCGCCGACCGCGGCGACGATCGCGCCGAGCGTGAAGGCGGCGAAGAGCATCGTGGTGGTGCGACGGCGGCGGGCGAGCGCCTTCGAGCGCCGGGCGCGCGCGGCGGCCTGCGCCGTCTTGGCCCGCTGGGCGTTCGATTCACGGCGGGCGGCCGGGACGCGTGCCCGCGCGGCGTCCGGTTCGGGCGTCCGCCGGTCCGCGTGCTCGCGCGGGTTCCGGCCGGCCCGGCCGGGTTCCGGCGCGGGCCGCTCCGTAGGGGGCGACGGTACGGGCGCCTGGGTCTGCGGACGGGTCTGGGACACGGCGAAGGCCCGGACGTCCACCGAGTCGGTGATCGCGTCCGGGTCGTGGACGCCGTACTCCCCCTCGTCGGCGGAGCGCGCCCGCAGGTCCTTGGCGTACCGGCGCTCCATGCCCGCCCGTCCGGACAACAATCGGATGGCGGTGCTGAAGCGTTCCGTCGGACGGGCCTCGTTCAGCTCGTCCTGCCTACGGAGCCACATCGGCACCAAGTAGGCGGCCCAGGCCCCGACAATGACTGCGTAGATGAGGCCGCTGCTGCTCACATCTCACACCGTAGAGGGGTTTGCACGGGGCCATCCGCCAATTGGGCCGGTGTGTCGCACGATCTGGCTGATATTTCGAACTTTTCTTGTGACCGATGCGATCAGGGGACCACTCGAACCGGAATTCCAGGCTCGAACGCGGTCGTCTTTCGCTCAAATTCGAACGTTTATTCAATTTCCTGGGCCGTGCGGGATTCCCGGGTTGCGCCGCTCGCGTCCGGGCAGCTCGTGGCCGGACCGCCCCTGAGAGGCTGCCCGGTGCCACCGGGCCAGCAAACCGTCGGGGACTTCCTCCGCCGTCAGCGCGAAGACGAGATGGTCGCGCCAGGCGCCGTCGATGTGGAGATATCGCGGGCGCAGCCCCTCCTCGCGGAATCCGAGTTTCTCCACGACCCTGCGGCTCGGCCCGTTCTCGGGGCGAATGCACACCTCGATGCGGTGCAGTCCGACCGTGCGGAAACAGTGGTCCACGACCATCGCCACGGCCGTCGGCACCACGCCCCGGCCCGCCACCGCCTCGTCCACCCAGTAGCCGACGTGGCCCGAGCACATCGAGCCCCAGGTGATCCCGGCGACCGTCAACTGGCCGACGAGACGCCCCTGGTACTCGATGACGAACGGCAGCATCCGGCCCGCGTTCGCCTCGGAGCGCAGATGGCGGACCATCTGACGGTAGGTCGGCCGGTGGATGACCGGGCCGCTGGGCGTGGGCGGCGGAATGGTCGCCTCCCAGGGGCGCAGCCAGTCGCGGTTGCGCCGGTTGACCTCACGCCAGGCCTTCTGGTCGCGCAGCTTTATCGGCCGGAGGACGATGTCGCCGTCCACCAGCTCGACCGGCCAGTGTGGGCTGTTCAGCTCGCACCCCCGCCGCCGGCACCCGGTCTGGGGTGGTCCCCGCCGCGCAGCTGGTCGACGGCGTGCTTCAGCAGCGGCTCCAGGACGGCCAGTCCGTCCTTCACCCCGCCGCTGGACCCGGGCAGGTTGACGATCAGCGTGCCGCCCGCGACGCCGGCGAGGCCCCGGGACAGGGCGGCCGTGGGCACCTTGTCCCGGCCGTACGCCCGGATGGCCTCCGCGATGCCGGGGACCTCGTGGTCGATGACCCGGCGGGTCGCCTCCGGGGTGCGGTCGGTGGGCGAGATGCCGGTGCCGCCGGTGGTCACGATGACGTCGTACCCGGCGTCCGCGCCCGCGCGCAGGGCGGCCTCCACGGGGTCGCCGTCGGGGACCACCCGGGGGCCGTCGACCGCGAATCCGAAGCGCCGCAGGCCCTCCGCGATCAGCGGGCCGCCCTTGTCCTCGTAGACACCGACGGCGGCCCGGTTGGAGGCGGTGACCACGAGCGCGCTGTACGGGGCGAGCAGCGCGCCGCCGGCGGTCGCGTCGAGTGTCATGCCCGGCTCCAGTCGCCCGACTTGCCGCCCGTCTTCTCCTCGACCCGCACGTCCGTGATGACCGCCTCCTTGTCGACCGCCTTGACCATGTCGATCACGGTGAGCGCGGCGACGGAGACCGCGGTGAGGGCCTCCATCTCGACGCCCGTACGGTCCGTCGTCCGCACGGTCGCCGCGATCTCCACGGCGTCGTCCGCGACCGACAGGTCCAGTTTCACACCGGACAGGGCCAGGGGGTGGCACAGCGGGATCAGGTCGGGGGTGCGTTTGGCGCCCATGATGCCCGCGATGCGCGCGGTGGCCAGGGCGTCGCCCTTGGGGACGCCCTCGCCGCGCAGCAGCTCGATCACGCGCGGGGAGACGAGGACGCGGCCGGTGGCCCGCGCGGTGCGCGCGGTCACGTCCTTGCCGGACACGTCGACCATGCGGGCGGCGCCCGCCTCGTCGAGGTGGGTCAGACGGTACTGCTCGGAGGGTCCGGGGGTCGCCCCCCGGGATGGCACGGTCATGATCGTGTGGCGCTCCCGGTCCTGGCCCGGCGCGGTGCGGCGCGCGGGCCTGCTGTGCGCGACACGGTACCGCCAACCGGGGGCGCTCAGCCGAGCAGGACCACCTCGACCTCGGTGCCCGGCGCCACGGACTCGGCGTCCTCGGGGACGACGATCAGCGCGTCGGCCTGCGCGAGGGCCGCCACGAGGTGGGAGCCGGCGCCCCCGACGGGGGTCACCGTGCCGTCGGCGTACCGGCCGCGCAGGAACTGGCGGCGGCCCTTCGGCGAGGTCAGTGCCCGGTCCCCGGCGAGCGTCGCGCGGGCCCTCGGCCGGTGGACGTCCGTCAGGCCCATCAGGGTGCGGATGGCCGGGCGGACGAACAGCTCGAAGGAGACGTAGGAGGAGACCGGGTTGCCGGGCAGGGCGAGCAACGGGGTGTGGTCGGGGCCGATGGAGCCGAAGCCCTGGGGCTTGCCCGGCTGCATGGCGAGCTTGCGGAACTCGATGCCACTGCCGGGCTCGTCCTCGTCGGCCACCGACGACAGCGCCTCCTTGACGACGTCGTACGCCCCGACGCTCACGCCGCCGGTGGTGACCATCAGGTCGGCGCGGACCAGCTGGTCCTCGATGGTGTCCCGCAGGGTCTCGGCGTCGTCGGCGACGGCGCCCACGCGGTAGGCGATCGCGCCGGCGTCCCGCGCGGCGGCGGTGAGGGCGAAGCTGTTGGAGTCGTAGATCTGACCCGACCGCAGTTCCTCGTCGGGCTGGACGAGTTCGCTGCCGGTGGAGAGCACGACCACGCGCGGGCGCGGGCGCACCCGTACCGTGCCGCGGCCGATCGCGGCGAGCAGGGAGATCTGCGGCGGGCCGAGGACGGTGCCGGCCGCCAGGGCGCGGTCGCCGGCCCTGACGTCGCTGCCCTTGGCGCGCACGTGCGCGCGTGCCTCCGCCGGGCGGTACACGTGCACCTGCCCGGTGGCGCCCTCGGGGGCCAGGCTGCGGGCGCGCATCCCGGTGGCCGGGCCCTCGCCGAGGCCGCCGTCGGTCCACTCGACGGGGACGACGGTCTCGGCGCCGGGCGGGAGCGGGGCGCCGGTCATGATGCGGGCGGCCTGGCCGGGGCCGACGTGGAGCAGGTCGGCCTGGCCGGCGGCGACGTCCCCGACGACCTCGAGGGCCGCCGGGTACCGCTCGCTCGCGCCCGCGACGTCCGCGACCCGTACCGCGTACCCGTCCATGGAGCTGTTGTCGAACGGGGGCAGGGAGACCGGCACCGTGATGTCCTCGACGAGGACGCAGCCCTGGGCGTCGAGGAGGTGCAGCTCGATGGGTTCGAGGGGCCGGACGGTGGCGAGGATGTCGTCCAGGTGCTCGTCCACCGACCAGAGGTGGTCCGGGCCTGCGGTGCGGGGCGCGGCGGTGTTCAACGTTGCTGCATCTCCTCGGTCACGTAACTGCGGAGCCAGGTCCGGAAGTCCGGGCCCAGGTCTTCACGTTCGCACGCGAGTCGGACAATGGCACGCAGGTAGTCGCCGCGGTCGCCGGTGTCATAGCGGCGGCCCTGGAAGACGACGCCGTGCACGGGTCCGCCGACCTTCTCGTCGGCGGCGAGCTGCTGGAGGGCGTCGGTGAGCTGGATCTCTCCGCCGCGGCCGGGCTCGGTCTTGCGCAGTATGTCGAAGACGGCCGGGTCGAGGACATAGCGGCCGATGATGGCGTAGTTGGAGGGCGCGTCCTCGGCCGCGGGCTTCTCGACCAGGCCGCTGACCACGACGACGTCGGCGTCCGCCGTGGCCTCGACGGCGGCGGAGCCGTAGAGGTGGATCTGCTCGGGGGCGACCTCCATCAGCGCGACGACGCTGCCGCCGTGCTGCTGCTGGACCTCGATCATGCGCTGGAGCAGGGGGTCGCGCGGGTCGATCAGGTCGTCGCCGAGGAGGACGGCGAAGGGCTCGTCGCCCACGTGCGGTGCGGCGCACAGCACGGCGTGGCCGAGGCCCTTGGGGTCGCCCTGGCGGACGTAGTGCATGGTGGCGAGGTCGCTGGACTCCTGGACCTTGGCGAGGCGCTCGGCGTCGCCCTTCTTCTCCAGGGCGGATTCCAGCTCGTAGTTGCGGTCGAAGTGGTCCTCGAGGGGGCGCTTGTTGCGGCCCGTCACCATGAGGACGTCGTCGAGGCCGGCGGACACGGCCTCTTCGACCACGTACTGGATCGCCGGCTTGTCGACGACCGGCAGCATCTCCTTGGGAGTGGCCTTGGTGGCCGGCAGGAACCGGGTGCCGAGACCGGCTGCGGGGATGACAGCCTTGCTGATCCGAGGGTGTGACTGAGACATGTCGGACACCATATCCGGTGCCATTGTGCGGAATCCGTGGCTCCGATTATTTACTGCTCATATGAGCATTTTCGGAACGGTGCGGGGACGAACTTGAGACACAACGATCGCGCGGACGAGCCTGACAAGCGTGGATGGCGACGGGAAATCCTCTCGGTGAGGAACGGGTTGACACCGGATGACGTGCGGGAATCGGCCGCCGCGCTGGCCCGGCGGGCACTCGGGCTGCCCGAACTGGCGCACGCCCGCACGGTGGCGGCGTACGTCTCCGTGGGCAGCGAACCCGGCACGCTCGCGCTGCTGGACGCGCTGCGCGCCCGGGGCACCCGCGTCCTGCTGCCCGCGCTGCTGCCCGACAACGACCTGGACTGGGGGGCGTACGAGGGCGAGGGCTCGCTCACTCGTGTGCAACACGGAGCGAAAATGGCGCTCTTCGAGCCGTCGGGGCCGCTCCTCGGACCCGACGCCGTGACGGAGGCGGACGTCGTGCTGCTGCCGGGCCTGGCCGTCGACGCGCGCGGGATGCGCCTGGGACGCGGCGGCGGCTCCTACGACCGGGTCCTCGCCCGGCTGGACCGCGCGGGCGCGCGTCCGGCGCTGGTGGTGCTGCTGTACGACACCGAGGTCGTCGCGCGCGTGCCCGCCGAGCCGCACGACCGGCCGGTGCACGCGGTGGTGACACCGTCCGGGGTACGCCGCTTCGGCTGACCCCCCGCACACGCGGAAGCGGGGGGGGGGGGGGGGGGGGGGGGGGGGGGGGGGGGGGGGGGGGGGGGGGGGGGGGGGGGGGGGGGGGGGGGGGGGGGGGGGGGGGGG
>NZ_JBVIGS010000018.1:73554-206407 GCF_055570675.1 Streptomyces sp. NPDC031111 | reverse complement strand
GGAGGGGGGGGGGGGGTGGGGGGTGGGGGGGGGGGGGGGGGAGGGGGGGGGGGGGGTCCCCCCCCCCCCCCCCCCCCCCCCCCCCCCCGCTCCCAGTTCGCTCGCGCGTGCTGTCCGACGGGCCGTCAGACCTCCACGACGACGGGCAGGATCATCGGCCGGCGCCGGTAGGTGTCGGAGACCCACTTGCCCAGCGTGCGGCGGACGAGCTGCTGCATCTGGTGGGGTTCGACCACGCCGTCCTGGGCCGAGCGCTCCAGGACCTCCGTGATCTTCGGGATCACCTCGCCGAAGGCGGAGTCCTCGATGCCGGAGCCGCGGGCCTGGACGTGAGGGCCACCCGTGATCTTGCCGGTGGACGAGTCGAGGACCACGAAGACCGAGATGATGCCCTCGTCGCCGAGGATCTTGCGGTCCTTCAGGGCCGGCTCGCCGACGTCGCCGACAGAGAGGCCGTCGACGTACACGTACCCCGCCTGGACCTTGCCGGAGATCTTGGCCTTGCCCTCGACGAGGTCGACGACCACGCCGTCCTCGGCGATGACGATGCGGTCGTGCGGGACGCCGGTCAGGGCGCCCAGTTCGGCGTTGGCGCGCAGGTGGCGCCATTCGCCGTGGACCGGCATCAGGTTCTTCGGGCGGCAGATGTTGTAGAAGTACAGCAGCTCGCCGGCCGAGGCGTGGCCCGAGACGTGGACCTTGGCGTTGCCCTTGTGGACGACGTTGGCTCCCCAGCGGGTCAGGCCGTTGATCACGCGGTAGACCGCGTTCTCGTTTCCGGGGATGAGGGACGACGCCAGGATCACGGTGTCGCCGTCGACGATGCGGATCTGGTGGTCGCGGTTGGCCATGCGGGACAGGGCCGCCATCGGTTCGCCCTGGGAGCCCGTGCAGACCAGGACGACTTCGCTGTCCGGCAGGTCGTCCAGGGTCTTGACGTCCACGACCAGGCCCGGCGGGACCTTGAGGTAGCCGAGGTCGCGGGCGATGCCCATGTTGCGGACCATGGAGCGGCCGACGAAGGCGACCCGGCGGCCGTACTCGTGCGCCGCGTCCAGGATCTGCTGGATGCGGTGGACGTGGCTGGCGAAGCTGGCCACGATGATCCGCTTGCGTGCGCCCGCGAAGACCTGGCGCAGCACGTTGGAGATGTCGCGCTCGGGCGGAACGAAGCCCGGGACCTCGGCGTTGGTGGAGTCGGCGAGGAGGAGGTCGATGCCTTCCTCGCTGAGCCTGGCGAACGCGTGTAGATCCGTGAGGCGGTTGTCCAGCGGGAGCTGGTCCATCTTGAAGTCGCCGGTGTGGACGGCCATGCCGGCGGGGGTGCGGATGGCCACGGCGAGCGCGTCGGGGATCGAGTGGTTGACGGCGACGAACTCGCAGTCGAAGGGGCCGATGCGTTCGCGGTGTCCCTCCGCCACCTCGAGGGTGTACGGACGGATGCGGTGCTCCTGGAGCTTGGCCTCGATGAGGGCGAGGGTCAGCTTGGAGCCGATCAGCGGGATGTCCGGCTTCTCGCGGAGGAGGAAGGGGACGCCGCCGATGTGGTCCTCGTGGCCGTGGGTGAGGACGATGCCCTCGATGTCGTCGAGGCGGTCCCGGATGGACGAGAAGTCCGGCAGGATCAGGTCGATTCCGGGCTGCTCCTCCTCGGGGAAGAGCACTCCGCAGTCGACGATCAGCAGGCGGCCTCCGTACTCGAAGACCGTCATGTTGCGGCCGATCTCGCCGAGGCCGCCGAGCGGGGTGACCCGCAGGCCGCCCTTGGGGAGCCGCGGGGGCGGGCCGAGTTCAGGATGCGGATGACTCAAAAGACTCTCCTCACCACACGCGCCACGTACCGGTGGGCACGTGGCGCGCATGACGTTCGTGCAGAAGCAGTTGTCGTTGTGGGGTGCGGGCACCGGTGGCCCGCTTATTCAGTTGTGAAGTCCGTCTGCGCGTGCGCCGCGCGAAGTCTGTTACTGGAGCTGTACCCCGCCGGCGGCAAGATCGATCTTGAGTTGCTCGATCTCTTCCGGCGTGCACTCGGCCATGGGGGCGCGCAGGGGTCCGGCGGGGAGGCCCTTGAGGGCGAGTGCCGCCTTGGTGGTCATCACGCCCTGGGTGCGGAACATGCCCGTGTAGACGGGGAGCAGCTTCTGGTGGATCTCGGTGGCCTTCTGCACGTCTCCGGAGGTGTACGCCTCGACCAGGGCGCGCAGCTCGGGGGTGACGAGGTGGCCGACGACCGAGACGAAGCCGACCGCTCCGATGGAGAGCAGGGGCAGGTTCAGCATGTCGTCGCCGGAGTACCAGGCGAGGCCGGAGCGGGCGATGGCCCAGCCGGCGCGGCCGAGGTCGCCCTTGGCGTCCTTGTTGGCGACGATGCGCGGGTGCTCGGCGAGGCGGACGATCGTCTCCGTGCTGATCGGGACTCCGCTGCGGCCGGGGATGTCGTAGAGCATGACCGGCAGCTCGGCGGCGTCGGCGACGGCCGTGAAGTGCCGGTGGAGGCCCTCCTGCGGGGGCTTGTTGTAGTACGGGGTGACGACCAGGAGGCCGTGTGCGCCGGCGCGCTCCGCGGCGCGGGCGAGTTCGATGCTGTGGTGGGTGTCGTTGGTGCCGACCCCGGCCACGACGTGGGCGCGGTCGCCGACCGCCGCCACGACGGCCCGTACGAGATCCGATTTCTCCGCGTCGCTGGTGGTGGGGGACTCGCCGGTGGTGCCGTTGATGATCAGGCCGTCGTTGCCTGCGTCCACCAGGTGGGTGGCGAGCCGCTGTGCGCCGTCGAGGTCGAGTGCGCCGTCCGCCGTGAAAGGCGTGACCATGGCGGTGAGGACCCGCCCGAAGGGGGTCTGCGGAGTGGAGGTCGGAGCCATGGGTTACACGCTACTCGTTGCTCTGGTCGGGGTCCTCCCTCGGGGGAGGCGACAAGGTGGGGCAAACGGGGAGCCCGGCACTGCCTGCTCGGGGGTTCAGGCAGTGCCGGGCCCGTTTGATCAGGCTAGATGAACTTCGCGAAATGCCGCAATACGGACACCTCGCGGGGTGGATCCGTACATGTGTCCTCGCGCCCGTGAGCTGCGCTTCTCGAGGCACCCCCTAGGGGGCCACGCGTCCATTGGCGTTGAAAGCGGCGTACGTGAGGGGCATGAGACGGGCCCATTCGGCTTCCATCTTCTCGGCGGCCATCTCGATCTCCCGCTGCGGGAAGGACGGGACCTTCGCCAGTTCGTGCCGGGTACGCAGGCCGAGGAAGTGCATCAGCGAGCGGGCGTTGCAGGTGGCGTACATCGAGGAGTACAGGCCGACGGGGAGCACCGCGCGGGCGACCTCGCGGGCGACGCCGGCGGCGAGCATCTCCCGGTACGCCGCGTACGCCTGCCGGTAGGAGTCCTCCATGACCCGGCCGGCGAGCTCCTGCTGGGCCGGGGTGCCCTCGACGAAGCGGTACTGGCCGGGGCGGCCCTCCTGGACCAGTTTGCGGGACTCGTCGGGGACGTAGAAGACCGGCTGGAGCTCCCGGTAGCGGCCCGACTCCTCGTTGTAGGACCAGCCCACGCGGTGCCGCATGAACTCGCGGAAGACGAAGATCGGGGCGCTGATGAAGAAGGTCATCGAGTTGTGCTCGAAGGGGCTGCCGTGGCGGTCCCGCATCAGGTAGTTGATCAGGCCCTTGGAGCGCTCGGGGTCCTTGTCCAGCTCCTCCAGGGACTGCTCGCCGGCGGTGGAGACGCGGGCGGCGAACAGCACGTCGGCGTCGGACGCGGTGTGCTTGACCAGCTCGACGGTCACATCGCTGCGGAAGCCGGGGCCGATGTCGTCGGCGGGGGTGGTCACGGTGCGGCTGGTCCTTCCCTCACGTCCTTCGGGCGGCGCCCACTCTACGGGCCGGTACCGGCGGGGGGACTTTCGGTGCCGTCCGGCGACATACGGCTGCGAACTTCTGTGAATTCGGTGAAACCGGGCACCTTCCGGGGCTCCCGTTCGTCTGTGTCGGTGACAGTGACCTGTTCGATCCCCGAAGGGAGACGTGCCTCTCATGTCCGGTCGGCGCGAACCCGTACCGTTCGCCTTTGTCGCCGAGGCCGACAGTTTCCGCAGCAATGTCGCCCCGCCGCCCCGTCAGCGGGCGTCGGCCGGCCAGCTGGCCGGGCGCTGGCTGCTGGGGCTCACGCTCGTCGCCGGGCTGGTGGGCTCCCTGGTCATCGGGATGCCGGCGATGTCCGCGGATCCCTCGGGGCCGGGGACGGAGCAGTCACAGGCGACCGAGGGGCGCTGAGCCGCCCGGGGCCCGGGCGCGGCTCCATCCGGACCCCCGAGGGTGGTGACCGGGGACACAGATCGATAGCCTCACCGGGCACTGCCCACGCATGGATCGAGTGAGGACCCGTCGTGCCCCTGCCCTTCCTGACGGCCGACCGCGCTTTCGACACGGCGGACGATGTCGCCCTGCCGTACGACGACCGGGACCGCTGGCGGCGCCCGTACCGCCCGGGTCCGTGGCGGGTGGGCGCGTCGGCGCTCCTGCTGCTGCTCGCCTCGTTCGTGCTGTTCGCCGCGGTGATCATCGCGGCGACGGCGACGCTGTCATCCGCCGGGACGGTCTTCGGGATCGCGCTGGTCGCCGTCGTCTGCGCACTGCGGATGCTGCGCATGGGGGTGTGGGTGAGCGCCCGGGGGCTGCGTCACGTCGCGTTCCTCCGCACGCGTACGACGGCCTGGGAGCAGGTCGCCTCCGTGCGCACGGCGCAGCAGCCGGTGCGCTGGCTGGGGCTGCCCCGGACGGTGCAGGGGCAGGCGCTGCTCCTGTTCCGCCAGGGGCGCTCGGCGGATGCCCTGCCCCCGCTGCTGACCTCGCACAACGCGGACTTCCTGCATCGGGACCCGGTGGCCTTCGACCGGGCGGCCGACTCGGTGGAGGTCTGGGCCGACGAGTACCGGCGCGGCTGAGCGGTGTGACGACGCGCGGGGGCCCGGGCCCCCGCGCGTTTCAGTTCGAGGTCTTGTGCAGGGCGATGGCCCGCTGCATCGCCTTGCGGGCGCGCGGGGTGTCGCGGGCGTCGTGGTAGGCGACGGCGAGCCGGAACCAGCTGCGCCAGTCGTCGGGGGCGTCCTCCGTCTCCGCCTTGCGGCGGGCGAAGACCTCGTCGGCGGAGTCGCGGTCGACCCGGCCGCTGGGCAGGCGTTTCAGCTCGTCGACGGGCAGGCCGCCCTCGGCGTCGAGCAGGGCCGCGAGCCGATTGGCGTTGCGGACGAACTCGGTGTTCTTCCACAGGAACCACACACCGATGACCGGCAGGATCAGCACCGCGACACCGAAGGTGACGGTGAGCGGCGTGCCGGCCTCGATGAGCAGCACGCCGCGGCTGCCGACCAGGACGAAGTAGACGACCAGGACGGCGGCCGTGATGGCGTAGGAGATCTTCGCGCGCATGGGGTCGGCTCGGCTCAGTTCAGGTCGAGGAAGTGTTCCAGGCCGAAGGTCAGGCCCGGAGTGGTCACCACGCGGCGGGCGCCGAGCAGGATGCCCGGCATGAAGCTGCTGTGGTGCAGGGAGTCGTGGCGGACGGTGAGGGTCTCGCCCTCGCCGCCGAGCAGGACCTCCTGGTGGGCGAGGAGCCCGCGCAGCCGCACCGCGTGGACGGGGACGCCGTCCACGTCGGCGCCGCGGGCGCCGTCGAGGGCGGTGGCCGTGGCGTCCGGGGCGGGGGCACTGCCGGCCCGGCGGCGGGCCTCGGCGATGAGCTGGGCGGTGCGCGTGGCGGTGCCGCTGGGGGCGTCGACCTTGTTCGGGTGGTGCAGCTCGACGACCTCGACGGACTCGAAGTACGGGGCGGCGATCTGCGCGAACTTCATGGTGAGCACGGCGCCGATGGAGAAGTTCGGGGCGATGAGCACGCCCGTCTCCGGGGACTGGTCGAGCCAGCCCTTGAGCTGTGCGAGGCGGTCGTCGGTCCAGCCGGTGGTGCCGACGACCGCGTGGATGCCGTGGCGCACGCAGAAGTCGAGGTTGCCCATGACCGAGGCGGGGGTGGTCAGCTCCACGGCGACCTGGGCGCCGTTGTCGGCGAGGGTCTCCAGCTTGTCGTCCCGGCCGAGGGCGGCCACCAGCTCCATGTCGTCGGCGGCCTCGATCGCCCGTACCGCCTCGGAACCGATCCGGCCCTTGGCTCCGAGGACCGCCACGCGCAGCTTGCTCATGTTCTTTGCTTCCTTACCGGGAGGGGTCAGGCGACGGCGTCGTGGAGACGGGACGCCTGCTTGTCCTTGATCGGGCCGATGACCGACAGGGAGGGGCGCCGGCCGAGGACGTCGCGGGCGACCGAGCGGACGTCGTCCGGGGTGACCGAGGCTATCCGGGCCAGCATGTCGTCGACCGACATCTGCTCGCCCCAGCACAGTTCGCTCTTGCCGATACGGTTCATCAGCGCGCCGGTGTCCTCGAGGCCGAGGACCGTGGAACCCCGGAGCTGGCCGATGGCGCGCTCGATCTCGTCGTCGGGCAGACCGTGCTCGGCGACCTGGTCGAGTTCGTCGCGGCAGATCTTCAGTACGTCGTGCACCTGGGAGGGCCGGCAGCCCGCGTAGACGCCGAAGAGTCCGCAGTCGGCGAAGCCGGAGGTGTACGAGTACACGCTGTAGGCCAGTCCGCGCTTCTCCCGGACCTCCTGGAAGAGGCGGGACGACATGCCTCCGCCGAGGGCGGTGTTCAGCACGCCGAGGGCCCAGCGCCGCTCGTCGGTGCGGGACAGGCCCGGCATGCCGAGGACGATGTGCGCCTGTTCCGTCTTGCGGCCGACGAGCTCGACCCGGCCGGCGGTGCGCAGCGCGCGCCGGCCGCCGCGCGGGGCGATCGGCTCGGCGTCGAGGTTCCTGAAGGCGCCGGCCTTCTCGAAGGCGGCGCGGACCTGGCGTACGACCTTGTTGTGGTCGATGTTGCCGGCGCAGGCGACCACGAGGTGGGTCGGGTCGTAGTGCTTCTTGTAGAAGCGGCGGATGCGGTCGGCGGTGAGGGCGTTGACCGTGTCGACCGTGCCGAGGACCGGGCGGCCCAGGGGCTGGTCGCCGAACATGGTGTGCGCGAACAGGTCGTGCACGCAGTCGCCCGCGTCGTCCTCGGTCATCGCGATCTCTTCGAGGATGGCGCCGCGCTCGACGTCGACGTCCTCCTCGCGGATCACGGAGCCGGTGAGCATGTCGCAGACCACGTCGATGGCGAGCGGCAGGTCGGTGTCGAGCACGCGCGCGTAGTAGCACGTGTACTCCTTGGCCGTGAACGCGTTCATCTCGCCGCCGACGGCGTCGAGGGCGGAGGAGATGTCCAGGGCGGACCGGCGGGAGGTGCCCTTGAACAGCAGGTGTTCGAGGTAGTGGGTGGCGCCGCCGAGGGCCGGGGTCTCGTCGCGGGAGCCGACGTGGGCCCAGATGCCGAAGGTCGCCGAGCGGACCGAGGGCAGGGTCTCGGTGACGATGCGCAGTCCGCCGGGGAGGGTGGTCTTGCGGACCGTACCGATGCCGTTCTGGCCCTTGATCAGGGTTTGGGTACGGGCGACGGCCCGCGCCTCCGAGGAGGTGCGGGCCGTCGTCTTGGAGCTACGGGACGTCACTTGTCGGCGTCGTCCTTCTTCTCCGCGGCGGAGCCGCTGTTGGATGCAGCGTCGGTGGCCTCTTCGCCCTCGATCACGGGGACGAGGGAGAGCTTGCCGCGGGAGTCGATCTCGGCGATCTCGACCTGGACCTTCTGGCCCACGCCGAGGACGTCCTCGACGTTCTCCACGCGCTTGCCGCCGGCCAGCTTGCGGATCTGCGAGATGTGCAGCAGACCGTCCTTGCCGGGCAGCAGGGAGACGAACGCGCCGAAGGTGGTCGTCTTGACGACCGTACCCAGGTAGCGCTCGCCGACCTCGGGCATCGTCGGGTTGGCGATGCCGTTGATCGTGGTGCGGGCGGCCTCGGCGGAGGGGCCGTCGGCGGCACCGATGTAGATCGTGCCGTCGTCCTCGATGGTGATCTCGGCGCCGGTGTCCTCCTGGATCTGGTTGATCATCTTGCCCTTGGGGCCGATGACCTCACCGATCTTGTCGACCGGGATCTTCACGGTGATGATCCGCGGCGCGTTCGGGGACATCTCGTCCGGCGTGTCGATCGCTTCCATCATCACGTCGAGGATGTGGAGGCGGGCGTCACGGGCCTGCTTGAGGGCGGCGGCCAGGACGGAGGCCGGGATGCCGTCCAGCTTGGTGTCGAGCTGGAGGGCGGTCACGAACTCCTTGGTGCCGGCGACCTTGAAGTCCATGTCGCCGAAGGCGTCCTCCGCACCGAGGATGTCGGTGAGGGTGACGTAGTGCGTCTCGCCCTCGATCTCCTGGGAGATCAGACCCATGGCGATACCGGCGACCGGGGCCTTCAGCGGCACACCGGCGTTCAGCAGCGACATGGTGGAGGCGCACACCGAGCCCATGGACGTCGAGCCGTTGGAGCCGAGGGCCTCGGACACCTGGCGGATCGCGTAGGGGAACTCCTCGCGCGTCGGCAGGACCGGGACCAGGGCGCGCTCGGCGAGGGCGCCGTGGCCGATCTCGCGGCGCTTCGGGGAGCCGACGCGGCCCGTCTCACCGGTGGAGTAGGGCGGGAAGTTGTAGTTGTGCATGTAGCGCTTGCGGGTCACCGGGGAGAGGGTGTCCAGCTGCTGCTCCATGCGGAGCATGTTGAGGGTGGTGACGCCCAGGATCTGGGTCTCGCCACGCTCGAACAGCGCCGAGCCGTGCACCCGCGGGATGGCCTCGACCTCGGCGGCCAGGGTGCGGATGTCGGTGACACCGCGGCCGTCGATGCGCTTCTTCTCCTTGATGACGCGCTCACGGACCAGGGACTTGGTCAGCGAGCGGTACGCGGCGGAGATCTCCTTCTCGCGGCCCTCGAACTCCGGCAGGAGCTTCTCGGCGGCGAGCGCCTTGACGCGGTCCAGCTCGGCCTCGCGCTCCTGCTTGCCGGCGATGGTGAGCGCCTGGGCCAGCTCGGGCTTGACAGCCCCGGTCAGCGCCTCGAGGACGTCGTCCTGGTAGTCCAGGAAGATCGGGAACTCGGCGGTCGGCTTCGCGGCCTTCGCGGCGAGGTCGGCCTGGGCCCGGCAGAGCACCTTGATGAAGGGCTTCGCGGCCTCCAGACCGGCGGCGACGACCTCCTCGGTCGGCGCCTCGGCACCGCCCTCGACCAGCTTGATGGTCTTCTCGGTGGCCTCGGCCTCGACCATCATGATCGCGACGTCGCCGTCCTCCAGGGTGCGGCCCGCGACGACCATGTCGAAGACGGCGTCCTCGAGCTCGGTGTGCGTGGGGAAGGCGACCCACTGGCCGCGGATCAGCGCGACGCGGACGCCGCCGATCGGGCCGGAGAAGGGCAGGCCGGCCAGCTGCGTGGACGCGGAGGCGGCGTTGATCGCCACGACGTCGTACAGGTGGTCGGGGTTGAGCGCCATGATCGTGGCGACGACCTGGATCTCGTTGCGCAGGCCCTTCTTGAAGGAGGGGCGCAGCGGGCGGTCGATGAGGCGGCAGGTGAGGATGGCGTCCTCGGAGGGCCGGCCCTCACGGCGGAAGAAGGAGCCGGGGATCCGGCCCGCGGCGTACATCCGCTCCTCGACGTCCACCGTGAGCGGGAAGAAGTCGAGCTGGTCCTTGGGGTTCTTGGAGGCGGTGGTGGCCGACAGCACCATGGTGTCGTCGTCCAGGTAGGCCACGGCGGAGCCGGCGGCCTGGCGGGCCAGGCGGCCCGTCTCGAAGCGGATGGTGCGGGTGCCGAAGGAGCCGTTGTCGATGACGGCCTCGGCGTAGTGGGTCTCGTTCTCCACTAGCGTTTTCTCCGTTACTTGTCGTCTTTCGTCCCTCCACGCCCGTGTGGCGGGGGGACGGGGACGGAGAAGCGCTCCACTGGTGCGGGCCGGTCTTCGATCGAAGCACCCGGGGTTCACTCTCCCGGGGGCCACTACCGAGGACCGGCGGCGGCGAGGTGCGCTTCTCCTCGTGCGTCGTTCGTCCTATTGCGTTGTGCTACCACACTACAAAGGTGCGGTGACAGTCCGCACGTACAGCAAAGGGAGCGGTCCCCTTTCTCCGGGAACCGCTCCCTTCACGGCGTCTTACTTGGCGCCCGCCGCACCGCGGCGGATGCCGAGGCGGTCGACCAGCGCACGGAAGCGCTGGATGTCCTTCTTGGCGAGGTACTGCAGCAGCCGGCGGCGCTGACCGACCAGGATCAGCAGACCACGGCGGGAGTGGTGGTCGTGCTTGTGGGTCTTGAGGTGCTCCGTCAGGTCGGAGATCCGACGGGACAGCAGAGCGACCTGGACCTCGGGGGAGCCGGTGTCACCCTCCTTGGTACCGAACTCGGAGATGATCTGCTTCTTCACTGCGGCGTCGAGCGACACGCGTACTCCTCATAGTCTGTGAGTGGCCACCGAGTGCCCCCGGTCTACTTCTCGGGGGATCTTCCGTGACTCGGAAGGCGGGGATCCGCTGGGCGCGGCCTCCAGGGCGAGGGATCGCTCCGGGGGCGCGTACACAAACGGCCGTCACTCAGGGTACCAGCCCGCGGGGGCCGTCCTTCCCCCGGTCCGCCGAACCGGCCGGGCGGGACGTCGCAGGCCACTAGGGTGAGCGCTCGGACCGTTCGTACGTCGGGAAGGGGTCGCTGCGGCATGGCGGAGACGGCTGACGAGATCAAGGCACGCAAGGAGCGGGAGAAGAACGAGCTCTACGCTCTCGACATCTCGGGCGTCGAGTGGCACAGCGCTCCGGGCACCGAGGAGCACGAGGAGCGGGTCGAGATCGCCTACCTGCCGGGCGGTGCCGTGGCCATGCGGTCCTCGCTCGACCCGGACACGGTGCTGCGGTACACCGAGGCGGAGTGGCGGGCCTTCGTGCTGGGGGCGCGGGACGGCGAGTTCGATCTGGAGCCGGCGCCGGGCGACTGAAGGGCTGCCGCGGTCTCCGGGTGATGTGGAGATGTGGCAACGGGCGGTGCGCGTGCGTGCCGCCCTTTTCCTTGTCCGCCCTTGTTCGTCAACGGGCGCTTGTTCAGGGCCGGTTGACGGTGTCCTGCGTTGGATGGACCAGGTGGCCCGCCTGTTGACCGTTGCATGGGTGTTGAGCGAGTTTGCCCTCTTAAGTAGCGAAATTTATACGGTCCTTGACCGCGGCGTGCGGGGCCGCGCGGCCCGTGCCGGAGGGCGGGCGGGGCTGACGGGGCGGGGCTACTGGTGATTAGGCTGGTACCCGGCGCGACGCCAGAACCCGTGAACCGGGCATCGGCGTCCTACGGGGAGGGCACATGGTCGCCCCCAGCACGCACGAGGGTGCTCGACCAATCCAGGAGGAACTGTGAGCAGCGACGGGGACGGGACGCGCGGGGGCTGGGCGACACCCGGCGATGGCCAGCCCGACGCGGAGTCCGCCATCGAGACGACGGGCGAGTTCACGATCGACTACGCGCCGCCGGCCTGGTACACGCAGAACGCTGCGGGGAGTTCGGAGTCGGGGGCGTCGTCCTCTTCTTCCGGTTCCGCGGGTTCGTCGAGTTCCTCCGCTTCTTCGTCCGCCTCCGGTTCGTCGCCCGCTCCGACGCCTTCGTCCGGTGGGCCCGTTCCGCCGTTGCCCGGGCTGACTCCGCCGCCGCACGCGGTGGGAGCCACCGGGCCGTCGTCCCTTCCGACGCCTCCGCCCGCGCCCGCGCCGGGGGCGCCCTTCACGCCGCCCGCGCCCGCGCCCGCACCGGGCGCCCCGTTCACGCCTCCGGCGCCGGCGCCGGGTGCGCCGTTCACGCCCCCCGCTCCGCCCGCGCCTCCGTCCGGGGGGCCGGTGGCCGTGCCCAGGCTTCCGGTGGGGAGCGGGTTCGAGCCGCAGCGGCCGGAAGCGAAGGAGGAGCCCGCGGACTCCGGTTCGGCATCCCCTTCGGCTGTGCCGAGCATTCCGGTCGGCGGGTTCGCGTCCCAGGGGTCGGCGTCCGGAGCCGAGGAGGCGCCGGCGGCCGGGGAGGAGCGGGCCGACAGCGGTGATCTGGAGAGCGGTGCCACGATCCGCTTCTCCGCCGCCGCGCTGAAGCGGGAGATGGCGGAGCGCGAGGAGGAGGCGGAGGCCGACGCGGAGGCGAGCGAGGAAGCGGCATCCGAGTCGGAGGCCGAGCCCGAGTCCGAGTCCGAGTCCGACCAGGCTCGACCGGTGTCCGACGACGAGGCCGTGGCCGACGGCAGCGAGGACGTCGACGAGGACGAAGGCCCCAACTCCGAGGACGTCACCAGCGACGACGACACCGAGGACGCCGAGTCCTCGGTGACCGACGTGGAGGACGACGCCGAGCCGGTGGAGCCGGAGGCGGAGCCCGAGGACGCCGTGCCCTCCGGGGACGTACCGGCGACGGACGAACCGGCGGCCGATGAGCCCGAGGACGCCGAGCCGGTGAACGACGCGGTACCCGCCGACGCGGCTCCCGCCGAGGCCCCCGAGGACAGCGCACCCCAGGATGCCGTGCCGGCCGTGCCCGACGCCTCGCCCGCCTGGACTCCCCCGCCGCCGGGCCTGCCCCCGGTGCCGCCGGCGTACCCCGCCGCACCTGCCCCGGCGGGTCAGTGGCCCGCTCAGCAGTCGACGGACACGGGCGCGCCGCAGCCCGCGGCCGCGCAGGACCAGCCGGCCGTACCCGCCCAGCAGCCGCCGTTCCAGCCGCAGGCACCGCAGCCCGCGCCCGCCGGCTGGGACCCGCCGACCACTCCGGCTCCGCCCGCCCCGTCGGCCGGCTACGGCTTCCCGCACCCCGGCGCACCACAGCAGCCCCCCGCGCAGCCCGAGACCACTCCGGCACCCAACCCCCAGGCGGGCTACGGCTTCCCACAGCCGGGTGCCGCCCAACCGACGCCTCCCCAGCCCGAGGCCACTCCCGCACCCAACGCACAGGCCGGGTACGGCTTCCCGCAGCCCGGTGCCGCCCAGCCGACCCCTCCGCAGGCCGGGTACGGGTTCCCGCCCGCCAACGCGAACGCGGCCGAACCGCAGCCCGAGACCGCCGTCCCCGCACCCAACCCCCAGGCGGGCTACGGCTTCCCGCAGCCGGGTGCTGCCCAGCCGACCCCTCCGCAGGCCGGGTACGGGTTCCCGCCCGCCGGCGCGAACGCGGCCGAACCGCAGCCCGAGACCGCCGCACCCGCGCCCAACCCCCAGGCCGGTTACGGGCTTCCGCAGCCCGGGACCCCGCCCGCGGGTCCGACTCCCCCGGCCCAGCCCGGCGGTTACGGCTTCCCCCAGCAGCCCGGTGTGCCGCCGCAGCCGCAACAGCCCGGCGTTCCCCCGCAGCCCCAGCCCCAGCACCCCGGTGTGCCGCCGCAAGGCGGGCTGCCCCCGCAGCAGCCCGTCGATCCGCGGGCCGGGGCCGCCTGGCCGCAGCCCATCCAGCACGACCAGCGGCAGCCGACCAACCCCGGTGCGGCGCCCCTCGGTTACACGGCGGCCGTGGAGCTCTCCTCGGACCGGCTGCTCAACAACAAGAAGCAGAAGACGAAGAGCAGCCGCCCCGCGGCCGGCGGGTCGCGCTTCAAGCTGGGCGGGAAGAAGGAGGAGGCGGAGCGGCAGCGGAAGCTGGAGCTGATCCGTACGCCGGTGCTGTCCTGCTACCGCATCGCCGTGATCAGCCTCAAGGGCGGCGTCGGCAAGACGACCACGACCACCGCCCTCGGCTCCACCCTGGCCACCGAGCGGCAGGACAAGATCCTCGCGATCGACGCCAACCCGGACGCCGGTACGCTCGGCCGCCGTGTGCGGCGCGAGACCGGGGCCACCATCCGTGACCTCGTCCAGGCGATTCCGTACCTCAACTCGTACATGGACATCCGGCGGTTCACCTCGCAGGCGCCCTCCGGTCTGGAGATCATCGCCAACGACGTCGACCCGGCCGTGTCCACGACGTTCAACGACGAGGACTACCGGCGCGCGATCGACGTGCTCGGCAAGCAGTACCCGATCATCCTCACGGACTCCGGCACGGGTCTGCTCTACAGCGCGATGCGCGGGGTGCTGGACCTCGCCGACCAGCTGATCATCATCTCCACGCCGTCGGTGGACGGTGCGTCCAGTGCCAGTACGACACTGGACTGGCTGTCCGCGCACGGTTACGCGGATCTGGTCTCGCGGTCCCTCACCGTGATCTCAGGGGTGCGCGAGACCGGCAAGATGATCAAGGTCGACGACATCGTGGCGCACTTCCAGACCCGGTGCCGGGGCGTGCTGGTCGTGCCGTTCGACGAGCATCTGGCCGCCGGTGCCGAGGTCGACCTGGACATGATGCGGCCGAAGGTGCGGGAGGCGTACTTCAATCTCGCGGCGATGGTCGCCGAGGACTTCGTCCGGCACCAGCAGTCGCACGGACTGTGGACCTCCGACGGCAACCCGCCGCCGGTCGCCGCCCCGCCGCTGCCGGGCCAGCCCTTCCCCGGTGGGCCGGTGCCCGGCCGGCCGCAGCACGGCCAGGCGGCCGTCCCCGGGCAGCCGGGCCCGTACCCGCAGCAGCCGCAGCCCGGGCAGCCCTACGCCCAGCCGGGACAGCCCCCGGCTCAGCCGGGCCACCCGTACCCGCAGGTCCCGGGCCAGTACTACCCGGGCCAGCCAGGGCAGCAGCCGCCCCCGCAGCAGTAGGGGCGTCTCAGGCGCACGGTAGGGGCGGGTCTCCCGGTGACGGGAGGCCCACCCCTTCGGCTGTTCGCGGTGCGGTCAGCGCTCGTGGCCGACGACGGCTGTGACGCGGATCTCGACGCGCATGCCCGGTGCACCCAGCGCCGCCACCCCGAGCTGCGTCCAGATGGGGGCACGCTCGCCCATGCGCCGGCGGAACTGGTCGACCATGACCCGGGTGTGGTCCTCGCCGATGGTGTCCGTGGCGCTGGGGATGTGGAACGAGTCCACGGCGATGACGTCGCGCCAGGTGGCACCCGCCTCGGCGAGGGTCCTTTCGACGTTGTCGAAGGCCCGGACGATCTCGTCCTCCAGGGCCTCCGGGAAGTTCGTGTCGTCGTCCCATCCCCCCTGTCCGGAGATCTCGACACGGTCGCCGACGCGCACCGCCTGGCTGTAGTGCAGAAGGTCCAGGTGCTTCGGTCCATAGCCGGGGGTGACGAAGAACTCCGGGGCACGGGAGACGTCCGTGGTGGTGCCAGACATGGGGAAATCCTCTCGATTGACTTCACGCATGAAGTGAACGTACCACGATTCACTTCACGCATGAAGTCATGACCGATTGGTAACCTGTGCGGATGAGCAGTGCCCCGACCCCGGACACCAGCGGTGCCACGCCCGACGACGAACCCCAGTGGCTCACCGCGGACGAGAAGGAGGCCTGGACCGGCCTGATCTCGCTCGTCCTGCTGCTGCCGGGGCGGCTGGAGTCGCCGCTCCAGCGCGAGGCCGGCCTCACGCTCTTCGAGTACCTGACCCTCAGCCACATCTCCGAGACCCCGGAGCACCGCCTGCGCATGAGCGAGCTGGCGTATCTCACGAACGGCTCGCTCTCCCGTCTGTCCAACGTCGTCAAGCGGTTCGAGGCGCGGGGGTGGGTCGAGCGCTTCCCCGACCCCGACGACGGCCGCTTCACCATCGCCGCCCTGACCGACGCCGGGTACGAGGTCGTCGTCGCGGCCGCGCCGACGCATGTGCAGGCGGTGCGCCGACTGGTGCTCGATCCGCTGACCGCCGCGGACCAGCGCGCCCTGGCCCGCATCGCCGCCAAGCTGCGGACGCGGCCGGTCGACCTGGCCTGAATCCGCCGTCAGGCGTTGGCCAGGAGTGCGTCAGTGGTCTCGACCAATGGGTGCCCCGGCGCACGTCAACTCGTTGTTTCCGCAGGCCACATGGGGTGCGTGCGCCGTTGACGCTCGCAGCCGTCGCTGATAGACACACACATCACTCATCTGATCAACCCGTCCTTTCCGTGCGAGCGATGACGCGAGGTCAGCGACCATGGTTACGAATGATCAGTACGGCGGTCCCCACCGCACCCCGGGCCGCACGCGGCTCGTCATGGCGGCCGGTGCCGCCGCGCTCACCCTCAGCGCCGGGCTCGCCACCCCCCTCAACCCGGCACCGCAGCAGGCACGGGCGGACGGTGACGGCGCCAAGGTGCTGACCGTCGCGGTGGCGCAGAGCGTCGACTCGCTCAGCCCGTTCCTGGCCGTGCGGCTGCTCACCACGAGCATCCACCGGCTGACCTACGAGTACCTCACCAACTACGACGCCGAGGACAACCACGTCATCCCGGGTCTGGCCACCAAGTGGGAGTCGTCGCCGGACAAGCTGACCTGGACGTACACCATCCGCTCCGACTCGAAATGGTCGGACGGGAAGCGGGCCACGGCCGAGGACGCGGCCTGGACGTTCAACACGATGATGAGCGACCCGGGCGCCGCCACCGCCAACGGCAGCTTCGTCGCCAACTTCGAGAAGGTCACCGCTCCGAGCCCCACGCAGCTGGTCATCCGGCTGAAGAAGCCGCAGGCCACCATGACGGCGCTGGACGTGCCGATCGTGCCCAAGCACGTCTGGGAGAAGGTCGACGACTACGCGAAGTTCAACAACGACAAGGACTTCCCCGTCGTCGGCAACGGCCCCTTCGTCCTCACCGACTACAAGGCCGACAGTTATGTGCGGCTGAAGGCCAACAAGGACTTCTGGCGCGGGGCACCCAAGTTCGACGAGTTGGTCTTCCGCTACTACAAGGACCAGGACGCGGCGGTGTCCGCGCTGCGCAAGGGCGAGGTGTCGTTCGTCGCCGGGTCGCCGTCCCTGACCCCGGCGCAGGCCGCCTCGTTGAAGGGCGAGAAGAACATTCACGTCAACGACGCCCCGGGCCGCCGCTTCTACGCGCTGGCCACCAACCCGGGCGCGAAGGCGAAGAACGGCGAGAAGATGGGTGACGGGCACCCCTCACTGCTCGACCAGCGGGTGCGCAACGCCCTGTTCATGGCGGTGGACCGGAAGACCATCATCGACAAGGTGTTCCAGGGGCACGCCGTCGAGGGTGCCGGCTACATCCCGCCGCGCTTCTCGCAGTACTTCTGGGAGCCGTCGGCCGATCAGGAGCTGGCGTACGACCCGGCGGAGGCGGCCCGGCTGCTCGATCGGGCCGGTTACCGGAAGAACGGCGACGGCCAACGCGTCGGCAAGGACGGCAGGCCGATCGACTACCGGGTGCTGTGCCACGCCACCGATCCGAACGACAAGGCGATCGGCCAGTACCTCGAGGAGTGGTGGGGCGACCTCGGCATCGGGGTCACGCTCAACTGCCTGGACAACGTGACCGACCCCTGGCTCGCCGGCGAGTACGACCTCGCCTTCGACGGCTGGTCGGTCAACCCGGACCCCGACTTCGTGCTCTCCATCCACACCTGTGCCGCGCTCCCCGCGACCCCGGAGGAGACCGGCGCGACCGACAACTTCATCTGCGACAGGACGTACGACGAGCTGTACGCCCGGCAGCTCGCCGAGTACGACCCCGGCGAACGGGCGGACATCGTCAAGCAGATGGAGTCGCGGCTGTACGACCTCGGGTACATGAACGTCATGGCGTACCCGAACGCGGTGGAGGCGTACCGCACGGACCAGATCGAGTCGATCACCACCATGCCGGCGAAGGCGGGCAACATCTACGGGCAGGACGGCTACTGGAGCTGGTGGTCAGCGGTGCCCGCGGACTCCGGTGACGGGGGCGGCGACGCGTCGTCGACCGGCGTGATCATCGGAATCGTGGCGGGTGTCGTCGTCCTCGCGGGGCTGGGGGCGTTCGCGGCGATGCGGCGACGGGCCACCGCCGAGGACCGCGAATAGGCCGGGTGAACGGGACTCATGACCGCTGACGCGACGTTCGCACGCGGCGGCCGTGTCACCGCCGCGTATCCGCGCCATGTGGCGGGCAAGGTGGCCGGTGCGGCCGTCTCCCTCCTCGCCGTCCTCGTCACCAGTTTCTTCCTCTTCCGGCTGATCCCCGGCGACCCGGTGAAGTTCATGACCGGTGGCCGTCAGGTCTCGGCCGAGCAACTCGCCGCCTACCGCGAGGAGTTCGGCCTGGATCTGCCGCTGTGGCAGCAGTTCACGGACTACTGCGGCAAGGCGCTCACCGGTGATCTGGGGACCTCGTACCAGTTCAACGCGCCGGTCCTCGACAAGATCACGGAGGCGTTGCCGAACACGCTGCTGCTCACGGGTACCGCCTTCGTCGTCTACACGGTGCTCGGCATCGTCCTCGGCACCCGGTCGGCGTGGCGGCACGGGCGGCTCGGGGACCGGCTCAACACGGGGCTGGCGCTGACGCTGTACTCCCTGCCGTCCTTCTGGCTGGGGCTGCTGCTGATCGTCACGCTGTCGGTGGGGATCGGCCCGCTGCCGGGGCTGTTCCCGACCGGTGGCATGGAGTCGGGCGGGGAGGAGGGCCTCGCGTACGCCGTGGACGTGGCGCACCATCTGGTGCTGCCGGTGGTGACGCTGGTGGCCGTGGAGTACGGTCAGACGCTGCTGGTGACGCGGTCGGCGCTGCTGGACGAGATGGGCAGCGACTATCTGACCACCGCGCGGGCCAAGGGGCTGCGCGACGACCTCGTACGGCGCCGGCACGCCCTGCCCAACGCGCTGCTGCCGACCGTGACGCTGATCTTCATCAACCTCGGACGGACGGTGGCCGGGGTGATCCTCGTCGAGACGGTCTTCTCCTGGCCGGGGCTCGGCGGGCTGTTCTACCAGGCGCTGAGCGTGCCCGATCTGCCGCTGGTGCAGGGGCTGTTCTTCGTGTTCGCCGCCGCGGTGATCGTGATGAACACGCTGGCCGATCTGATCTATCCGCTGTTCGATCCCCGGGTGGGCCGATGACGACCGAGAAGATCCCGGCCGTGCGCCCTGGCGCCATGGCGTGGCAGCGGCGCCGGGCGTCGGCCGCGCGTTTCTGGCGCAGGTACCGCACCCACCGGGCCGGGCTCTTCGGGCTCGCCACGCTCGCGCTCTTCGCGCTGCTCGCCCTGGCCGCCCCGCTGCTGGTCGGCTCGGACGTGGACGACGTGACCGACGCGCCGGGCGACCCGCTGGAGCGCCCGAGCGCGGAACTCCCCTTCGGCGCGGACCGGTTCGGGCGGAACCTGCTCGGACTGGTGATCTGGGGCGCGCGGGTGTCGCTGCTGGTGGGGCTGCTCGCGGCGGTGCTGTCGGTGGCGATCGGCACGGTGATCGGGGTGACCTCGGGCCACTTCCGCGGCTGGTACGCGACGGTGATGATGCGGATCACCGACTGGTTCCTGGTGATGCCGACGCTGGTGCTGGCGATCGCGCTGGCCACGGTGATGTCCCGCTCGCTGCTCACGATCGTCGTGGCGATCGGGGTGACGACCTGGCCGACGACGGCCCGGCTGGTGCGGGCGCAGACGCTGGCCGTGGAGACACGGCCGTACATCGAGCGTGCGCGGGCGCTGGGCGGCGGGCACTGGCACATCATGTCCCGGCACGTGCTGCCCAATGTGATGCCGCTGGTGCTGGCGCAGACGACGCTGATCATCTCCTCGGCGATCCTCGCGGAGGCGACGCTGGCGTTCCTGGGGCTCGGCGACCCGACCGTGGTGTCGTGGGGCGGGCTGTTGCAGGACGCCCGGGAGGCGGGGGCGGTCAGCGCCGGGCACTGGTGGTATCTGGTGCCGCCGGGCATCGCGATCGCCCTGGTGGCACTGGCGTTCACGCTCTGCGGGCGGGCCGTGGAGTCCGTTCTCAACCCCAGGCTGGGGGTGTCCCGTTGAGTCTGCTCGACGTCAGAGGGCTGACGGTCACGTACGAGGGCGGGGCGGCGGCCGTGCGCGGGGTGGACCTGCGGCTGGACGCGGGCCGCAAGCTGGGCATCGCCGGGGAGTCGGGCTGCGGCAAGTCGACCCTGGCGCTGGCGCTGCTGCGGCTGCTGCCGGCGGGGACCCGGGTCGGCGGGGAGGTCCTGCTGGACGGCGAGGACGTGCTGGCGATGAAGTGGGGCCGGGTACGGGCGGTCCGCTGGGCCGGGGCCTCCATCGTGTTCCAGGGCGCGATGCACTCCCTCAACCCCGTGCGGCGCGTCGGTGACCAGATCGCCGAGCCGGTCCTGCTGCACCGGAGGGCGACCCCGGCCGGGGCGCGGCGGAGGACCGGGGAACTGCTGGAGCACGTCGGTCTTCCGGCCGCCCGCGCGACGGCCTACCCGCACGAGCTGTCCGGCGGGCAGCGGCAGCGCGTCATGATCGCCATGGCGCTGGCCTGCGACCCTCGGCTGATCATCGCCGACGAGCCGACGACCGCGCTCGACGTGATGATCCAGGCGCAGATCCTGCGGCTGATCGAGCGGCTGGTCGCGGACCAGGACGTCGGGCTCATCATGATCAGCCACGATCTGGCGGTCCTCGCCGGCACCTGCGACCGGCTCGCGGTGATGTACGCGGGCCGGGTGGTCGAGGAGGGGCCGGCGGGGCAGGTGTACGAGTCCGCCCACCACCCCTACGCCCAGGCGCTGTCGGCCGCGTTCCCGCGGATCGGCGACCCGGCGTCGCGCTTCGCCCCGCGCGGCCTGCCGGGCGATCCGCCGGACCCGTCGGCGCTGCCGTCGGGCTGCGCGTTCCATCCACGGTGCCCGGTGGCGCTGGACTCCTGCGCCACGCAGGACCAGCCGCTGCGGGACGCGGGACCGGAGCGGGGCGCGGCGTGTGTGCGGGTCGTGGACGGCACGGGCCCCGGCGAACCCGATCCCCTGGAGGAAGCGAGGCCCACCACCCCATGACCAGCTCTCCCCTCCTCAGCGCCCAGGGCGTCCACGTCGCCTTCCCCGGCCGGCACGGCGCCCCGGACGCCCGGGCCGTGGACGGTGTCGACCTGGACATCCGCCCCGGTGAGATCGTCGCCCTGGTCGGCGAGTCGGGCTGCGGCAAGACGACGCTGGCCCGCGCCCTGCTGGGCCTGGTCGAGCCGACCGCGGGACGGGTCACCTTCGACGGGCGTCCGCTGGCCTACTCCGCCCGCTCGCTCAAGGCGTACCGCAGGCGGGTGCAGCTGGTGCTCCAGGACCCGAGCGGCTCGCTGAATCCCCGGCACACGGTGTACGACGCGGTGGCCGAGGGGCCCCGGATCCACGGTCACGCCGGTGACGAGCGGGCCGCGGTCGCGGACGCCCTGTCCCGGGCGGGGCTGCGGCCACCGGAGCGTTTCTTCCTGCGGTACCCGCACGAGCTGTCCGGCGGTCAGCGGCAGCGCGTGGTGATCGCGGGCGCGCTGGTGCTGGAGCCCGAACTCCTCGTCGCCGACGAGCCGGTGGCCTCACTCGACGCGTCCGTACGCGGAGAGATCCTGGCCCTGCTGCTGCGCCTGCGCGCCGAACTGGGCCTGTCCGCGCTGGTCGTCACGCACGACCTGGGGCTGGCCTGGAACATCGCCGACCGGGTCGCGGTGATGTACCTGGGCCGGATCGTCGAGACCGGGGCGGTGGAGCAGGTCCTGACCGCGCCACGGCACCCGTACACCCGGGCCCTGCTGTCGGTCCTTCCGGAGGCCACGGGCGAGCCGGTGATCCTCACGGGGGAGCCCCCGGACCCGTCCCGCGTGCCCTCCGGCTGCCGCTTCCACGCCCGCTGTCCGATCCTGGCGGGCGGTGAGGCGGAGGCGGCGGGGGTGGCGGAGGCGTGCCGGGCCAAGGACCCGGAGATCCTCGACGGAAGCGGCACGGCCCAGGTGGCGTGCCACTGGGCACACGCGGGGGCGGACTGACCGGGCTCCGGTCGGAGGCGCCCGCGAGGTCGAGTCGTCCTCTCGCGGAGGACGGTGCGTGCTCTGACAGGGCCGGGCTGATCAGTCCTGCTCGGGCGTCAGCCCGGTGCGGCGCGTGGCTGGCCAGGCACCACGAGGCAGGGCCCGGGGGGACGTCCACGAAGTCGCGTCGTCCGCCCGGAGGACGGCTCCCGGCGTCCGGCGCCCGCTCTCGCGGTGCCGGGCCGACGCCCCCGTACTGGTCGGTCGTATGCGGGCGTTCGCCCGGCGCGGCGCGTGGGGGGCACCTCCCGCGCCCCAAGAGCCGCCTCGTCGGTCGGGTCGGAGCGGGGAGCGGCGTCCGGTGCCGTGCGTCGCTAGGCGGAGGAGGGAGTCGATGCGCGGGCGACCCCCGGGAATCGGCGAGTGCCCTCCCTGTCCACGTCGAGGTGGAGTCGACGCCGCTGGTCGACGCAGCTGTTGCCCTTGTCCGTCGACGCGTAGGCGCAGCCCCGTGCCGGCACCTGGTCGGAGATCGCCCTGTCGGTCGCGTACTGCCTGCGGTTGCCCGGCGCGCCGGTGACGACCAGCCCGCCGTTCCAGGAGCCCGGCTAGGGCTTCTCCGCCGCGGCGACCAGCTGCTTGCAGCGCTTGACGTCCTCGGCCATCTGGTCCAGCAGCGCATCGAGCGTGTCGAACTTCGCCTGGCCGCGCACGAAGGCCAGGAAGTCGACGGCGACGTGGAGGCCGTACAGGTCGAGGCCGACGCGGTCGATCGCGTACGCCTCGACCGTGCGCTCGGTGCCGTCGAACTGGGGGTTGGTGCCGACGGAGATCGCGGCCGGCATGGCCTCGCCCTGCGCGTGCAGCCAGCCGGCGTAGACGCCGTCGGCGGGGATCGCGGTGTGCGGGAGCGTCTCCACGTTGGCGGTGGGGAAGCCCAGGTCGCGGCCGCGCTGGGCGCCCCGGACGACGACGCCCTCCACCCGGTGCGGGCGGCCGAGGATCTCGGCTGCGCCCTCGACCTCGCCCTCTCCGACCAGGCGGCGGGTGAGCGTCGAGGAGAACGGCTCGCCGCCGCCCGCCGCACCGGACACGTACAGGTCGACGACCTCGACGTCGAAGTCGTAGACCTCGCCCTGCTCGGCGAGGAACTCCACGTTGCCCGCGGCCCTGTGGCCGAAGCGGAAGTTGGGGCCCTCGACGACCGCCTTGGCGTGCAGCTTGTCGACGAGGACCTTGACCACGAAGTCGGCGGCGGACAGCTTCGAGAACTCGGTGGTGAAGGGGAGGATCAGGACCGCGTCGACGCCCAGCTCGGCCATGAGCTCGGCGCGCCGGTGGTGCGGGGCGAGCAGCGGGGGGTGGCTGCCGGGGCGGACGACCTCGCTGGGGTGCGGGTCGAACGTGACGACGACGGCGGGGACGCCCAGGGCACGGGCGCGGTCCACGGCGTGCCGGATGATCAGCTGGTGCCCGCGGTGCACTCCGTCGTAGGAGCCGATGGTGACGACGCTGCGCCCCCAGTCCTGGGGGATGTCCTCCAAGCCACGCCAGCGCTGCACTGTGCCTGCTCCTTGTCGAAACCTTGTCGAACGAACCCGAGTCCGTGGACTTCTCTGCGCGACTCTAAGGGTGCCATGCCGCATGCCGGGGGCCCGCATCGGTAGGGGGAGTCTGTGACGGGGTGCACGTGCCGGCCCAGGTCATACGGGAACGGCCCTGCCTGACATGTCCCCGATCGTCCGTCGGGTCTCCGCCCCCACGAGCGGGACCCACTCGCGCGGGGCGTCCGCCAGCCAGCCGGCCACGGCGGCGGCGAAGCCCGGCACATGGCGGGCCAGGTCGGCCAGGCAGCGGTCGAGGCGGGCGGCGCCCTCCGGGGTGCGGACGAGGAGCAGTCCGGCGCGGTGGACGAGTACGCGCGGTTCCGGACCGGGGTTCCGGGCGGCGGCCCGCACCACCGCCTCCAGGACGGAGGCGTCGGACTCGCGGGCGAGCAGGGCGTCCAGCAGTTCGCGGCGCAGCGGGCGGGAGTCCGGCGTCCCCGGGGCGGCGAGGACACCGGCGAGGGCCAGGCGGAGGGGATGCGGGCCGCCGTCGAGCAGGCCGGTCAGCAGGGTGCGCTGGACGGCACGGGCGGCGGGGCCCCGGTCGAGTCGTCCGTCGGCGTACGCGGCGACGTGGCCCGTCAGCTCCGGCCGCCGCTCCACGGCCTCCCGCACGAGTGCGGCCACCGGGCGGGCCAGGGCGGGTGTGACGGCGTCGGCGAGGGCGCGCAGCGTCTCGCCCGCGTCCGCGTCCCCCAGCCTGGTCCGGAAGGCGTCGAGGACGGGCTCCGGGTGGGTTTCGAGGGCCGCGGTCAGCGCGCTCGGCGGCAGGTGGGGGTCACCGGCCGTGAAGCGTTCCAGCGCCCGCGGGAGGTGTCGGTCCCTGCTGTCCGGGTCGCGGACGAGAAGGGCGAGCGCGCCGCCGTGCAGCTCCCGGTCGGCGCTGCGGACGAGCACGGCGAGCGCCGCGTACCTCAGCAGGGTGCGGTCGGCGTGGTCACGCGCGTACGGCGCGACCCGCTGGCCGTGGGCGATGGCCGCGGCACGGCGCGCGGGCCGTTCGTCCCTGGCCCACCGGTCGACGGCCCGGCACATCGCCGCGGGCTCCTCCTCCGACAGCACGGTGAGCAGCTGTTCGGCGCGCCGGTGCCCGCTGTCGGCGAGCACCTCCGTCAGCGCGTCCGGGGCCGCGTGCCGGTGGGTGTGCAGCAGCGCCTGCGCGGCGGTCGCCACGGTCGCGTGCGGGGTGGCGGGCAACGGCCGGTCGTCCTCGAACCAGCGGATCAGATACGGCAGTACGGCGACGGGGTCGGCGGCGAGCAGGTGGGCGGCGGCGTCGAGGAAGCGGGGCCCGTTCTCGCACGGGGGGCCGTCGGCGTGGACGAGTCGGCGCAACAGCGCGCAGAGCGCTTCCGGGGGCAGCCGGAGGGCGGTCCAGAAGTCGGGCACCAGCTCGGCCGGCACGGCCCGTCGCTGCTCCCGCCAGGCCACGACGCGGTCGGCCAGCAGCCGCAGCACGTCGGTGTACGGGGTCGCGTCGGGCACCCGGGCGAGGGTCCCGGCGAGGAGGCGGGCGGCCCACCAGGAGTCCGGGTCGGCGTCGAGGGCGTGCACCAGGTCCGTGAGCCGCGAGGCGAGCCGCCGGCTCCCGTGCCGCCGCGCGAGGAACAGCAGGGCTTCGACGACGACACCGACGCGGTGGTGCGGGACGGGGGTGACGGCTGCCGCTTCGGTGACGCGGGCGGGCAGGAGAGGGCGGTCGGCCGCGGCGGAGTCGACGGCGAGCGGCCTCGGGCGGCCGTCGGCGGTTCCGGCGGTGATCGGACCGCCCTCGCCCGGTGCCGCACCGCTCCGGCCGAGTGCCTGCGTCGGGAGAGGACCGTCCTCAGCGGGCCGCCGTCCGGTGTCGGCGACGGCCCAGGGATCGGGACCGGCGACGGTCCAGGGGTCGTGGGCGGCGGCAGGCACGGCGCGACGCCCGGCGCCGGGACCGGCCCGGTCGCCGGACAGCGGGAGGGAGCCGGCGGCGCCCCGCCACGGGCCGGAACCGGCCGCGCCGGACCTGTGGCCGGGCGGCGGCCCCGTGCGGCCGTCCTGAACGGCCGGGGCGGCGGGGACGGCGCGGGTGTGGACCAGGGCGCGCAGGGCGTCGTCCACGTCGAGGTGGGTGCCCTGGAGCCAGTCGGCCAGCTCCTCGTCCGCGAAGCGGTAGCCGGTCGTCCCGGCGGGGACGAGGAGGCCCTCGGCGAGGACGGCCGAGGCCCAGCCGGTGCCGCCGCCGAGCCGGTCGGGCGCCGGCCCTCGGGGGAACACCGCTTCGAACGACTCCCGGTCCAGCTCCCCGTGCCCGGCCCCGAGGCTGCGCCGGGCGGCCTCGTGCACCTGCCCGGCGACCTTGGCGGCCAGCCGGCGCACGGCGGTGCCGCGGAGCCCGTTCCCGGCGGCGAGGCGGTCGGCGATCCGCAGGCACGTCAGGTCCAGATGGGCGGAGAACACGTCGTCGCGGTCCACGGCGGTGTCGGCTAGGACCACCGGGATCTCCGAGAGCATCCGCAGGGTCAGGGGGTGGCGGGCGTCGGCGTCGGCCAGTGCGCCCTCGGGGATGCCGTGACGGGCTCGCACCTCGCGGGCCTCCTCGGCGGTGAGGTCACCGAGCGGCACACACGCGGGGAGCCCGCCGGCCCTGCCCGCACCCGTGTGCAGCAGTTCCGCCGGGAAGAGCGCCCCGGCCCCCTCCCAGTACTCCGCGCGACAGGCCACGACCAGCAGCGCCCCCGTCGCCCGCAGCCACCGCACGGTCCCGGCGGTCCACTCGGCGAGGCGGTGGGCCGGGACGGGCGGCATCTCCTCGGGGCCGTCGAGGAGCACCAGCAGGGGGCGACCCGAGGTGCGGGCGAGCCCGGCGAGGCGCTCCGTGTCGAGGTCACCGAAGTCGTCCGGGGTGGCGGGGAACGACGGGGCGCGGGAGGCGGCGACGACCGCGGCGGCCCGCTCCAGGGCCCGGCGGACGGCGTCCGCGACGGAGCCGTCGTCCTCGCGCAGGTCGGCGCCGCGCAGCCGCAGCGTGGGCCGCCCGGCGCGGTGGCGGCGGGCGGCGAGCGCCGCCAGCTCCGTCGTACGACCGCTGCCGGGCGGTCCGACCAGGCCCAGTACGGCGGCCCCGCCCCGCTCGAAAGCGGCGAACTCCGCGCCGACGGCGGACCGTTCGACGGGTTCCACGGCACGGGTCGGCCCGTCCCCTCCCACCGACGCGGCGGTGAGCCGCACCAGCCCGGCGAGGTTGAGTTCGGCGCCGTAGGCCGGGACCGTCGCCGCGTTCTCGGCGAGCAGCTCGGCCAGCGGGCCCTGGGCCGGGGACGGCGGAGGCAGCGGTACGGCGAAGCCCTCGTCGCGGGTGTCGGAGCGGAGCGCGGTGCCGAGCACGCCGAGCACCGTGCCGGTGGCGGCGTCGAGCACCGGGCCCCCGGCGGCGCCGCCGCCGAGGCGCAGTGCGTCCCGGCCCGCGGTGCCGACCGCCAGTTCCAGGACACCGGCGATGGGGTGCGGGCGGTCGGTGGCGGTGTAGGTCACGGAGCTCGTCCCCAGCACGCGCGCCTCCCGCCAGCCGCCGGCGGCGATCCGTACGTAGGTGCCGGGCCGGACGCCGCCGCGCCGCGCGGTGACCGGCAGCGGTGCGACGCCGAGCCCCTCGGTGCGGACGAGGGCCAGGTCGAGCGCGGGCAGGGGGGTGACCGCGTCGGCGGTCACCACGCACTGGCGGCCGCCCGCCGCGTGCAGTACGAGCCGGGGCAGTCCGTCGACCGCCTCGTGACTGGTGACCACGGTTCCGTGGTGGTCGGCCACGAAGCCCGTACCGCGCGGCCGGCCGGCGAGATCGTGGACGCGGACCAGGACGTCGTCGGTCCGGTCACCGGTGGGATCCGGGAGGTCGCCCGGGTTGTGCCACCTCGGAGGGGGTTCGTCCTGGGACGGCATCGTCGCGCCTCCCGCCGTGCATCCGTGCCCTTGTCCGTGACAGTAGGGCCGGGATGATCAGCGGGACCAGATCACTCGGCGAACGCGCCCCCTTCCACTCCCCCGCTTCACTCCGAGCGCCCGCACTTACGGGTGAACAGACGGGGGTGGATGGATAACCCTAGGGGTGGGGGAACCGAGGGGGGACCGTGGAGCGGCGGCATGTCCATCCCCGTGACGCCGCTCCACGGACGGACCCGCGGACCCCGTGGCCCGTCGGTCCGCCCGTCCGTCAGCCGAAGACGGCCAGGCTCTTCGCCTTGCCCCGGTGCTCCTCGACGAGGGCCAGGAACCGTCCCTCGGGCCCGAACACGGCCACGGCTCCGGAGCCGGCGTACTCCTCGGGCATCTCCAGCCGCACCCCGTTGGTGAGCAGCTTGGCCCGCCGGGCGTCGACCTCCCAGCGCGGGAAGGCCGCCGTGGCGGCCTCGGCGATCGGCATCACCGTCAGCTCCTGCTGGAGCTGGTCCAGCGTCCGCGCGGAGTCCAGCTTGTACGGGCCGACCCGCGTGCGGCGCAGCGCGGTGAGGTGACCGCCCACGCCCAGGTCGGCGCCCAGGTCGCGGGCGAGGGCGCGGATGTACGTACCGGAGGAGCAGACGACCGACACCACCAGGTCGAGCACCGGGGTGCCGTCCTCGGCGACGGCCTCCCGGACGTCGTACACGGAGAACGAGGACACGGTGACCGGCCGGGCCGGGATGTCGAACTCCTCGCCCTCCCGGGCGCGCTTGTAGGAGCGCACACCGTTGATCTTGATGGCGCTGACCCGGGAGGGCACCTGCATGATGTCGCCGGACAGCTTGGCGACGCCGGCGTCGACGGCCTCGCGGGTGACCCCGGAGGCGTCGGTGGAGGAGGTGATCTCCCCCTCGGCGTCGTCGGTGAGCGTGTTCTGCCCGAGCCGTACGGTGCCGAGGTACTCCTTCTCGGTCAGCGCGAGGTGCCCGAGGAGCTTGGTCGCCCGCTCGACGCCGAGGACGAGGACGCCCGTCGCCATCGGGTCGAGGGTGCCGGCGTGGCCGACGCGCCGGGTGCGCGCGATGCCGCGCATCTTGGCGACCACGTCGTGCGAAGTGAAGCCCGACGGCTTGTCGACGATGACAAGGCCGTCGGGCGTGGTGTGCTTCTGGGTCATTCGGCGGTGTCGTCCGTCTCGTCGTCGTCCGGCTTGCGGTACGGGTCGGCGTCGCCGGCGTACTTGGCGCCCGCGGACGCCTCGCGCACCTTCTCGTCGGACTGGCGCGCCCGGTCGAGGAGGTCCTCGATGTTGCGTGCCGTGTCGGGCAGCGCGTCCATGACGAAGGTCAGGGTCGGCGTGAACTTCACGCCCGCCGCCCGGCCCACCTCGGAGCGCAGGATGCCCTTGGCGCTCTCCAGACCGGCCGCCGCGGACTTCCGCTCCTCGTCGTCCCCGTACACCGTGTAGAAGACGGTCGCCTCCCTGAGGTCACCCGTGACCCGGGTGTCCGTGATGGTGACGTGCGAGCCGAGCCGCGGGTCCTTGATCCCGCGCTGCAGCTTCTGGGCCACCACCTCTCGGATGAGGTCCGCCAGCCTTTTCGCCCGCGCGTTGTCGGCCACTGGTCCGTCTCCCGTTCTTTCCTGTCTGCGTTCTCAAGAGGTTGGTCGTCAGTCGTCTTCGCCGTGGAAGCGCCGTCTGACGGACAGCAGCTCCACCTCGGGGCGCCCGGCGACCAGCCGCTCGCACCGGTCCAGTACGTCGCTCAGGTGACCCGCGTCACCGGACACCATCGCCAGTCCGATGATCGCCCTGCGATGGAGGTTCATGTGATCCACCTCGGCCGCGCTCACCGCGTATTTGCGCTGGAGCTCGGCGACGATCGGGCGGACGACGGAGCGCTTCTCCTTCAGCGACCGTACGTCGCCGAGGAGGAGGTCGAAGGACAGCGTCCCCACATACATGTGTGCAACCGGTTCACCCGCCGGTACGGGATCGATGCCCCGCCATCCGTGGTGGGCAGGGACATCAGAACCGTACAACGAAGGCGGCACGGCGTTCGACGGATATTGCGCCCACCGGACCGCTCCGCCGTCCCCGCACACACGAGCCGGCCGGCGGGACCGCGGTCCCGCCGGCCGGCACACACCGTGGGCTGTTACACCCGCGGCTTCTCGCGCATCTCGTACGTCGCGATGACGTCGTCGACCTTGATGTCGTTGAAGTTTCCGAGGTTGATACCGCCCTCGAAGCCTTCGCGGATCTCGGTGACGTCGTCCTTGAAGCGACGCAGACCCTCGATGTTGAGGTTCTCCGCGACCACCTTGCCGTCTCGGATGAGGCGGGCCTTGGTGTTCCGCTTGACCTCGCCGGAGCGGATGAGAACACCCGCGATGTTGCCCAGCTTGGACGACTTGAAGACCTCGCGGATCTCCGCCGTACCGAGCTCGACCTCCTCGTACTCCGGCTTGAGCATGCCCTTGAGGGCCGCCTCGATCTCCTCGATCGCCTGGTAGATGACCGAGTAGTAGCGGACGTCCACGCCCTCGCGCTCGGCCATCTGCTGCGCACGCCCGGCGGCGCGCACGTTGAAGCCGATCACGATGGCGTCCGAGCCCATCGCCAGGTCGATGTCGGACTCCGTGACCGCACCGACGCCGCGGTGCAGGACGCGGATGTCGACCTCTTCGCCGACGTCCAGCTGGAGCAGCGAGGACTCGAGGGCCTCGACCGAACCGGAAGCGTCACCCTTGATGATCAGGTTCAGCTGCTGGACCTCGCCGGCCTTGAGCACCTTGTCCAGGTCCTCCAGCGACACGCGGCGCGTGCGCTTGGCGAACGCGGCGTTGCGCTCACGGGCGGCGCGCTTCTCGGCGATCTGACGGGCCGTACGGTCCTCGTCCACGACGATGAAGTTGTCGCCCGCACCCGGGACGTTGGTCAGGCCCAGGACCTGGACCGGCGTCGACGGGCCCGCCTCGGCGACGTTGTTGCCGTTGTCGTCGAGCATGGCGCGCACGCGGCCGTAGGCGTCGCCCACCACCATCGTGTCGCCGACCCGCAGGGTGCCTCGCTGGACGAGGACGGTCGCCACGGCACCGCGGCCGCGGTCGAGCCGGGACTCGATCGAGATGCCCTGCGCGTCCTGCGTGGGGTTGGCCCGCAGGTCGAGCGAGGCGTCCGCGGTGAGGATGACGGCCTCGAGGAGGCTGTCGATGTGCAGACCCTGCTTGGCGGAGATGTCGACGAACATGGTGTCGCCGCCGTACTCCTCGGCCACCAGGCCGTACTCGGTCAGCTGACCGCGCACCTTGGTCGGGTCCGCGCCCTCGACGTCGATCTTGTTGACCGCGACGACGATCGGGACCTCGGCCGCCTTGGCGTGGTTGAGCGCCTCGACCGTCTGCGGCATGACGCCGTCGTTGGCCGCGACGACCAGGATCGCGATGTCGGTCGACTTGGCACCACGGGCACGCATGGCGGTGAACGCCTCGTGACCCGGGGTGTCGATGAAGGTGATCTTGCGATCCTCTTCGTTGACCTCGGTCGTGACCTGGTAGGCACCGATGTGCTGGGTGATGCCGCCGGCCTCGCCCGCGATGACGTTCGTCTTGCGGATGGCGTCGAGGAGGCGGGTCTTTCCGTGGTCGACGTGACCCATGACGGTGACGACCGGCGGGCGGACCACCAGGTCCTCCTCGTCGCCCTCGTCCTCGCCGAACTCCAGGTCGAAGGACTCGAGCAGCTCGCGGTCCTCCTCCTCCGGGCTGACGATCTGAACGGTGTAGTTCATCTCGTCCGCGAGGAGCTGGAGCGTCTCGTCGGAGACGGACTGGGTCGCGGTGACCATCTCGCCGAGGTTCATCATGACCGCGACGAGCGACGCCGGGTTGGCGTTGATCTTCTCCGCGAAGTCGGTGAGCGAAGCACCGCGCGACAGGCGAATGGTCTCGCCGTTGCCGCGAGGCAGCATCACGCCGCCGACCGACGGGGCCTGCATGGCCTCGTACTCCTGGCGCCTCTGCCGCTTCGACTTGCGGCCACGACGCGCGGGACCACCGGGACGACCGAAGGCGCCCTGCGTGCCACCACGGCCACCGGGACCGCCGGGACGGCCACCGAAGCCGGGACGGCCACCGCCGCCGGCGAAGCCGCCACCGCCGCCGGGACGACCGGCGAAGCCGCCGCCGCCACCGGGACGACCGGCACCGCCACCGCCGCCCGGACGGCCGGCGAAGCCGCCGCCGGGACGACCGCCGCCACCGCCGCCGGGACGACCCGCACCGCCCGGACCGCGGCCACCGGGGCCGGGACGCGGGCCGGCAGCGGGACGCTGCGGCATCATGCCGGGGTTCGGACGCGGACCACCGGGGCCGCCACCGGGACGGGGACCGCCGCCCTGCGGACGCGGCATCGAGCCCGGGGTCGGGCGCTGCCCGCCCGGAGCCTGCGGACGCGGACCGCCGCCGCCCTGGCCACCGGGGGCCTGCGGACGGGGACCGGCGCCGCCGGGACCACCCGGACCGGGACGCGCGCCCTGTGGACGCGGCGCCTGCGGACGGGCCATGCCGGTGGAGCCACCCGAGGTGAAGGGGTTGTTACCGGGACGCGGACCGGCCGGGCGGGCACCCGGACGCGGAGCACCGCCACCGGGACGCTGACCCTGACCGGCCGGACGGCCCTGACCGCCACCCTGACCCTGGCCCGGACCGGCGGGACGACCGCCGGGCTTGGGGGCACCGGGACGCGCGGCGGGCTTCGGACCGGACGGAGCCGGGGCCGCCGCCGCGGGCGGGGCCTGGAACTCCGGGGCCGCCGGAGCCGGACGCGGCGCGGGGCGCGGGCCCGGCGTCGGACGCGGACCGGAGGGCGCCGGAGAGGGAGCCGACGGTGCCGCCGGCGGCTGGGCCGCGGCGGGCTTGGGGGCTGCCGGCGGCTTCGGGGCAGCCGGACGAGCCGCCTGCGCCGGAGAGGGCGCGGCGGGCCTGGGGGCCGCCTTCCGGGGCGCGCCGGGCTTCGCGGCGGACTTGCCGTTGCCCCCGCCCTGCTGGAAGGCGTCGGTCAGCTTGCGTACTACGGGCGCTTCGATGGTCGAAGACGCCGAACGGACGAATTCACCGAGTTCCTGGAGCTTGGCCATGACGACCTTGCTCTCCACACCGAACTCCTTGGCGAGTTCGTAGACCCGGACCTTAGCCACTTCGCTCCTTTGAGGTCCGGGTTGCGTCCGGACCGTCGCTAGTTCATGGGCGTACTCATCGCGTACTCATCGAGTGCTCATCGCAATCTCGACCTGCTTTCGACTCGCGAGGTACCAGACCGCACGGGGGGTTCCGTACAGCATGTTCTTACGTGTTGCCTGTCCAGCCGGCGGGAAGCCGCTGCTCAGCAACCTTGTGCCTGCTCGACGTAGTGGCGCAACGCCTTTACGTCGAGCGGTCCCGGGACGCGAAGCGCCCGCGGAAACGCCCTGCGGCGCACTGCCTGGTCGAGACAGACCGGGACGGGGTGCACATAAGCACCCCGGCCGGGCAGCGTACCGCGAGGATCGGGGACGCACGCGTCCTCGATCACCACGATCCGCAGCAGCTCGCTCTTGACCGCTCGCTCCCGGCACCCCACGCAAGTGCGCTCAGGGCATACGCCAGCACGTGTCCGGCCAGACACTCCTCAGTCTACCTCCCCGGAGCGACCTCACCCCTTTGGGGCAAGAATCGAACAACTGCCGCGAGCGAAGCTGTCGTGATCTCAGCGACCTGCGGCTTGGATCTATTCCCCGGCCTGTTCCGTGTCCGGCCGGATGTCGATCCGCCAGCCGGTCAGACGGGCGGCGAGGCGGGCGTTCTGCCCCTCCTTGCCGATCGCCAGGGAGAGCTGGTAGTCCGGCACGGTGACCCGGGCGGACCGGGCCGCCAGGTCGACGACGTCCACCTTGGAGACCCGGGCCGGCGACAGCGCGTTCGCCACCATCTCGGCCGGGTCGTCGGACCAGTCGACGATGTCGATCTTCTCGCCGTTCAGCTCGCCCATCACATTGCGCACCCGGCCGCCCATGGGCCCGATGCAGGCGCCCTTGGCGTTCAGACCGGACCGGGTGGACCGGACGGCGATCTTCGTACGGTGACCGGCCTCACGGGCGATCGCGGCGATCTCCACGGAGCCGTCGGCGATCTCGGGCACCTCCAGGGCGAACAGCTTCTTCACCAGGTTGGGGTGCGTGCGCGACAGGGTCACGGACGGCCCCCGGACGCCCTTGGCCACCCGGACGACGTACGACCGCAGCCGCATGCCGTGCGGGTAGGTCTCGCCGGGGACCTGCTCCTGCACCGGCAGGATGGCCTCCAGCTTGCCGATGTCGACCAGCACGTTCTTCGGGTCGCGGCCCTGCTGGACCACGCCGGTGACGATGTCGCCCTCGCGGCCGGCGTACTCGCCGAGCGTCGCGTCGTCCTCGGCGTCGCGCAGGCGCTGCAGGATGACCTGCTTGGCCGTGGTGGCGGCGATACGGCCGAAGCCGGACGGGGTGTCGTCGAACTCGCGGGCCTCCTGGCCCTCCTCGAGGTCCTCGGGGTCCTCCTTCGCCCACACGGTCACATGTCCGGTCTCCCGGTTGAGCTCCACGCGCGCGTGCCGGCGGCTTCCCTCGGTGCGGTGGTAGGCGATGAGGAGGGCCGACTCGATCGCCTCGACCAGCAGGTCGAAGGAGATCTCCTTCTCCCGTACCAAGCCCCGCAGGGCGCTCATGTCGATGTCCACGGCTACGCCTCCTCTTCCTTCTTGTCGTCCTTCTTGTCGGACGCGTCGTCCTTGCGGTTGAACTCGACCTGGACGCGGGCCCTGGTGATGTCGTCGAAGGCGAGTCTGCGCGCGGTGGCCTTGCGGCCCTTCACCCCGGGCACCTCGAGGTCGAGGCCCTCGTCGTCGGCCTTCAGGATCCTGGCGACCAGTTCGCCGCCCTCGGCCAGCTGGAACCGCACCAGGCGGCCGGTGGCGCGCACATAGTGCCGCTGCTCGGTGAGGAGGCGCTCCGCACCCGGGGTTCCGACCTCGAGGGTGTACTCCGCGCTGCCCATCGCGTCCGTCTCGTCGAGCTTCGCCGAGAGCGCGCGGCTCACATCGGCGATCCGGTCGAGGTCCGCACCGGTGTCGGAGTCGACGACTACGCGCAGCACACGCTTGCGGCCGACCGAGTCCACGGCGATCTCTTCGAGATCCAGGCCCTGGGAGCTGACGAGCGGTTCCAGAAGTTCTCGAAGCCTCTCGCTCTGGGTGGTGCTCATCCGGGTGACTCCTCGGCCGCGTGTGCTGTTGTGGGATGGGGCGCGTGTCTGCTCAAAGGGTATCCGGTCGCGGAGGGTGTTGCTGTCCACCCGGTCACGGAGGGTGCCGCTGAGCGCGCCGGGGCGGGCGCACGGGTACCGTGATCACGGGTCGGTCCTGCCCTCCCTTCGTCCCCACGTTCGTACGAGCCCCCCGAGGACGTCTGCCGTGCCGTTCCCCTCGTCCCCACGCGCCCGTTCGGGGCCGCGCCGAAGGAGTCTGCTCGCCGTCGCCCCGGCGGCCCTGCTGGTGGCGGGCTGTTCCGCCGGGCCCGAGAAGTCCGACGCCTCGGGCGGCAGCCGTCCCTCGGCGGCCGACCGGGCACGCGCGCGTGCCGCCCGGGACAGCCGGGAGCTTGCCGCGCGGTACGACGCGGTCCTTGCCGCGCATCCGAAGCTGACGGAGCGGCTGCTTCCGCTGCGTGCGGAGGTCGTACGGCACGCGGAGGCGTTCGCGGGCCCGCCGAAGGCCTCTCCGTCGCCGTCCGGGTCGGCCTCGCCCTCGGCCTCGGCGTCCCCGTCGGCCGCCGTGCCCGCGAAGGAGAAGGACGCCCTGGCCCAACTCGCCGCCGCCGAACGGGAGATCGCCGACCGGCACGCGAAGGCGCTGCTGGACGCGCCGGGTGAGCTGGCCCGGCTGCTGGCCTCGGTGGCGGCGGCCGGCGCGGCGCATGTGTATCTGCTGACGGAGGCACGACGGTGAGCAACGGTCGCGAGGCCAAGGACGAGGAACTGCGGGCCCTCCAGGCCGCACTGGCCGCGGAGCACGCGGCGGTGTACGGCTACGGGGTCGTCGGCGGGCGGATCGGCGAGGAGCGGCGCACCGAGGCACGGACGGCGTACGACGCGCACCGGGCGCGCAGGGACGCGCTGGTGCGCGCGGTCGGGGACGCGGGCGGCAAGCCCGTCGCCGCCGCCGCGGGGTACGCGCTGCCGTTCCCGGTGCCGGACGCGGCGGCGGCGGTCCGGCTGGCGGCGGAGCTCGAGGACCGGGTGGCCGGGGTGTACGCCGATCTGGTGCGCGCGAGCTCGGGTGAACGACGCCGAGGGGCCGCCGAGGCGATGCGGGAGGCGGCGGTGCGGTCGGTCCGCTGGAGCGGCGAGAGCGTAGCCTTCCCTGGGCTCGCCGAGCGGAGCGGTACGGCTTCGGCGACCACGGCGCCGACCGCGTGATGTGACGGGGGCGGCAGGCACCGCGTACAGCAGGAAGGGAACGACTCGCGCATGGTTTTCGAACCGCCGCAGCGTCTGGTGAGGGCGCTCGGTGAGACGGCGCCCGAGGGCGACGACTGGCTGGAGAAGCTGCCGGAGGTGGCGCACGAGGCCGTCGCACAGCGGGAGTCGACCGTGGAGCGGGTGCAGGTGCCGGGCGGGCGCAGCAGCCTGGTGGTGCTGGTGCGCATGGCCGACGGGACGCCCGCCGTGCTGAAGCTGGCGCCGCGCCGGGCCCGGCCGGAGAGCGAGCGGGCCGCGCTGGCCCACTGGGGCGGCCGGGGAGCGGTGCAACTGCTGGAGCCGCCCTCCGAGGCGACCGAGGGGGTGCTGCTGCTGGAGCGCCTGCATCCGGACGTGTCGGTGCGGTCCTTGCCGGAGGCGAAGGCGTTGCTGGAGGCGGCGGGGACGCTGCGCCGGCTGTGGGTGGACCCGCCGGAGGGGCACGGCTTCGAGACGGTGGACGAGCGCACGGAGCGGCAGGCGCGGGCGATGGCGGCGAGCGCGGCGGCCGATCCCGAGGTGGCGCCCCTGGTGGAGGCGGCGCTGACGGCCCGCGAGGAGCTGCTCGCCGCGCCGCCCGAGCACCGCCTGCTGCACGGCACGTTCCGGCAGAGCAAGGTGCTCGCCGGGGAGCGCACGCCGTGGCTGGCGGTGGGACCGGACCCGGTGGTCGGCGAGCACGCGTTCGATCTGGCACGCCTGGTACGTGATCGCGTGGAGGACCTGATCGCGCAGCCGTCCGGTGCGACGACGACCCGGCGACGTGTGAAGCGCCTCGCGGAGTCCCTTGAGGTCGACCGCGAACGCCTGAGCGGCTGGACCCTGTTCCGCGCGGTGGAGTCGGGAGTACGAGCCCGCCGCGTGGGCCGCGAACAGGACGCGGAACTCCTGCTGGAGTTCGCGAGCTGGCTCTAGGAGGCGTCCGCCAGGCGTACGCGATTTCCGCGCCGGGGGCCGTCACACTTCTCCACTGCCATCCGTCAGGGCGGTGTCAGCCAGTGAGGCAGCCCGAAGGAGACGGCTATGGAAACGCGTTCGATCACGGCGGAGATCCCGATGGTTCCGCGGATGTCCGAGGACCCCGCGGAGCTCGTTCCCGAGCTGGCGGAGGTGTCCGCGGCGTTGTTCAAGGTCACCGGCAACGGGTCGGTGCCGCGCTCCACGATCAGCCTGGTGCAGCTGCGCGCCGGTCAGATCGCCGGCAGCACCTACCTGACCGTCCTGCACACGGGTTTCCTGCGCAAGGCCGGGCAGTCGGAGGAGCGGATCGCCTCGGTGGCGTCCTGGTGGGACTCGCCGTACTTCACCGGTGCCGAGCGCGCCGCGCTGGCCCTCGTGGAGGCCGTGCTCCAGCCGTCCGCGGACGGCGAGCGGGTCTCCGACGCGCTGTACGCGCGGGTGGCCGAGCACTACGAGCCGAAGGCGCTCGCCACCCTGATGTTCGCGATCGGCCAGGTCAACTTCTTCACGCCCGTCGCGCTCATCGCCAAGCCGGTGCCCGGCCGGTCGTTCACCGACCCCTGGAAGTGAGACGGGCCGGGGCCCGTGCGGCGGGTTTGCCGGCACGGGCCCCGGGACGCCGTCACGCCGTGAGGCGGGCGATGGCCTCGGCGACCGTCAGTTCCTCGCGTTCGCCCGTGCGGCGGTCCTTGAGCTCGACGATGCCCTCGGCGGCGCGGCGGCCCGCGACCAGGATCTGCGGGACGCCGATCAGCTCCGAGTCCGTGAACTTCACGCCCGGGGAGACTCCCGCGCGGTCGTCGACCAGGACGCGGAGGCCCACGGCGGACAGCTTCTCGGAGACGTCGAGGGCGAGCTCGGTCTGGAGCGCCTTGCCGGCGGCGACCACGTGGACGTCGGCCGGGGCGACCTCCGCGGGCCAGCACAGGCCCTTGTCGTCGGCGGTCTGCTCGGCGAGGGCCGCCACCGCGCGGGAGACGCCGATGCCGTAGGAGCCCATGGTGACGCGGACCGGCTTGCCGTTCTGGCCGAGGACGTCCAGCTTGAGGGCGTCGGCGTACTTGCGGCCCAGCTGGAAGATGTGGCCGATCTCGATGGCGCGGTCCAGGCGCAGACCCGTGCCGCACTTGGGGCAGGGGTCGCCCTCCTGCACCACCACGACGTCCACGTACGCGTCGACCTCGAAGTCGCGGCCGGCGACCACGTTCTTCGCGTGCGTGTCGGCCTTGTTGGCACCCGTGATCCAGGCGGTGCCGGGCGCGACGCGCGGGTCGGCGATGTACGTCACCTTGTCCAGGCCCTGCGGGCCGACGTAGCCGCGCACCAGTTGCGGGTGGGCGATGAAGTCCGCCTCGGTGACCATCTCCACGGCGGCCGGGGCGAAGTGCGCCTCGACCTTGTCCATGTCGACCTCACGGTCACCGGGGACGCCCACGGCGACGATCTCGCCGTCGACCTTGACCAGCAGGTTCTTCAGCGTGGCCGAGGCGTCGACGCCGAGCTGGGCGGCGAGGGTCTCGATGGTCGGGGTGTCGGGGGTGGGGATGTCCTCGGCGGCCGGGACGCCGGCGGCGTCGACCGGCTTCAGCTCGTACGCGATCGCCTCGGTGTTGGCCGCGAAGTCGCAGTTGGGGCAGTCGGCGAAGGTGTCCTCGCCGGCCTCGGCGGGGGCGAGGAACTCCTCTGACTTCGAGCCGCCCATGGCTCCGGCGGTGGCCGCGCAGATGCGGTAGTCGAGGCCGAGGCGCTCGAAGATCCTCTGGTACGCCCGGCGGTGCAGGGCGTACGACTGCGCCAGTCCCTCGTCCTCCAGGTCGAAGGAGTAGGAGTCCTTCATCAGGAACTCACGGCCGCGCAGGATACCGGCGCGGGGGCGGGCCTCGTCGCGGTACTTGGACTGGATCTGGTAGAGGATCACCGGCAGGTCCTTGTAGGAGGACGCCTGGTCCTTCACCATCAGCGTGAAGATCTCCTCGTGGGTGGGGCCGAGGAGGTAGTCGCCGCCCTTGCGGTCCTGGAGGCGGAACAGCTCGGGGCCGTACTCGTCCCAGCGGCCGGTGGCGTCGTAGGGCTCACGCGGCAGCAGCGCGGGGAGCAGCACCTCCTGGCCGCCCATGGCGTCCATCTCCTCGCGGACGATGCGCTCGACGTTGGCGAGGACCTTCTTGCCGAGGGGCAGCCACGTCCAGATGCCGGCGGCGGTACGGCGCACATAGCCGGCGCGGACCAGCAGCTTGTGGCTGAGGACCTCGGCGTCCGCCGGGTCGTCGCGCAGCGTCTTCGCCATCAACTGGGACATGCGCTGGACCGGTGCGTTCGCCATGGTTCTCGTACTCCTGCTGCGTCTGGGTGATGACAGGAGGTTAGCCGGGCGGGACGGGGCGGCGGAAATCGGTTATGGGCCGTCCGCGGAGCAGGGGCAGCGGCGCGCCCATGACGGCGTACGGCTTGGGGGCGCTGGGGAAGTGGACCTGGCGGGCGAGGTCCTGGTAGCCGAGCGAGCGGTACAGGTGGCGGGCGGGGCTGTCGACGTCGATGGCGGAGAGGATCGAGCGGGGCTGCTCGGCGCCGTCGGTGATGGTGGTGATCAGGGCGCGCCCGATGCCGTGCCCCTGGTGCCGGGGGTGGACGTGCAGCTCGGTGATGACGAAGGAGTCGTCGAGCCAGTCGTCGTGGCCCCGGGCGCGCAGATACGGCTCGACGACGGTGGACCACCAGTGGGCGCGGTCGTTGGGCATGCCGTAGACGAAGCCGACCAGGCGTCCCCTGGCGGTGGCGCCGAAGGCCCGTGCGCCCGGGAGGGTCATGTGGCGCAGCACGATCTGCCGGCGTACGGCCACCTCGTCGGGGCCGAGCCCGAACGCCACCGCCTGCACCGCCAGCGCCTCGTCGACGCGGCCGGCGAGGTCGAGGGGGCCGATCACGATGTCGTCGGGCTGTGGGCGGCCCTGACCGGGAAAGCGCAGCATGCCGGGGAGACTACAGGGCGTGCCCGTCAGAACAGCACGCTCATGAAGGCCCCGACCTCCTGGAAGCCCACCCTCTTGTAGGTCCGGCGGGCGGGCGTGTTGAAGTCGTTGACGTAGAGGCTCGCCACGGGGGCGATCTCCGTCAGGGCGTAGCGGAGGACGGCGGCCATGCCGGGTGCGGCGACGCCCCGGCCCCGGTGCTCGGGGGCCACCCAGACGCCCTGGATCTGGCAGGCGCGGTCGGTCGCGGCGCCGATCTCGGCCTTGAAGACGACCTTGCCGTCGGCGTCGAAGCGGGCGAAGGAGCGGCCCGAGCCGACGAGCTCGGCGACGCGGGCCTGGTAGAGCAGTCCGCCGTCGCCGGCCAGCGGGGAGACGCCGACCTCCTCGGTGAACATGGCGACGCAGGCCGGCATGACCGTCTCCAGTTCGTCCTTGCGGACGCGGCGGACGTAGGGGTCCGGGGCTATGACGTCGGACATGCGGTCGGTGACCATGAGGGGCTGGTGGGTGCGGACCTCGCGGGCCGGGCCCCACTGGGGTTCGAGCAGCCGCCAGAGCTCGGCGGTGGGCTCGGCCGGGCCGACGATGGAGGAGCAGCGGCGGCCGGCCCGGCGGGCGCGGTCGGCGAAGGCGCGGACGGCCCGGCGGTTGGCGCAGATGGGCACCAGGTTGGCGCCGGCGTAGCACAGGGACGTCAGGACGCCGCCCTCGTACCAGCCCCACATCTCGCCGCCGAGCCGCCACGGGTCCAGGCCCGCGATCTGGACGCGGGCCGTCACGAAGGCGTTCGCGACCGGCTCGCGGTCGAGTACCGCGAGCGCGGCGTCCAGGTCGCTCGGTTCGAGGACCCGGGATGTGGTCTGCGTCAACACGTGCGGGGCCTCACACACTGGGGTCTGCTGGTTTCCGCACTGTACCTGTGGAATCCGGGGGCCGCCGCCCCCGGACCCCGCTTCGGCCGGGGACGGGACCCGTCCTCGGACGCGGGACGGGCCGAACAGGTCAGCCGGCCACCGAGATCTCGGGTTCGCCCGAGGCCACGCCGTTCTTCTCCATCTCCTCGGCGATCTTCATCGCCTCCTCGATCAGCGTCTCCACGATCTTCGACTCGGGCACGGTCTTGATGACCTCGCCCTTCACGAAGATCTGTCCCTTGCCGTTGCCCGAGGCGACGCCGAGGTCGGCCTCGCGGGCCTCGCCCGGCCCGTTGACGACGCAGCCCATCACGGCGACGCGCAGCGGCACCTCCATGCCGGTGAGGCCGGCGGTGACCTCCTCGGCCAGCTTGTAGACGTCGACCTGGGCTCGGCCGCAGGACGGGCAGGAGACGATCTCGAGGCCGCGCTGCTTGAGGTTCAGGGACTCCAGGATCTGGTTGCCGACCTTGACCTCCTCGACGGGCGGGGCCGACAGGGAGACGCGGATGGTGTCGCCGATGCCCTCGCTGAGCAGCGCGCCGAAGGCGACGGCCGACTTGATGGTGCCCTGGAAGGCGGGGCCGGCCTCGGTGACGCCGAGGTGGAGGGGGTAGTCGCAGGCGGCGGCGAGCTGCCGGTAGGCCTCGATCATCACGACCGGGTCGTTGTGCTTGACCGAGATCTTGATGTCGCGGAAGTCGTGCTCCTCGAAGAGGGACGCCTCCCACAGGGCGGACTCGACGAGCGCCTCGGGGGTGGCCTTGCCGTACTTCTGGAGCAGGCGCCGGTCGAGGGAGCCGGCGTTCACCCCGATGCGGATGGGGGTGCCGTGGTCCTTGGCCGCCTTGGCGATCTCCTTGACCTGGTCGTCGAACTTCTTGATGTTGCCCGGGTTCACCCGGACCGCCGCGCAGCCCGCCTCGATGGCCGCGAAGACGTACTTGGGCTGGAAGTGGATGTCGGCGATGACCGGGATCTGCGACTTGCGGGCGATCGTCGCCAGCGCGTCGGCGTCGTCCTGCGTGGGACAGGCCACCCGGACGATCTGGCAGCCGGACGCGGTCAGCTCGGCGATCTGCTGCAACGTCGCGCCGATGTCGGACGTACGCGTCGTCGTCATCGACTGCACCGACACGGGGGCGTCCCCGCCCACCGCCACGGTTCCGACCTGGATCTGCCGGCTCTTCCGGCGCTCGGCGAGCTTGGTCGGAACGGACGGCATGCCGAGAGAAATCGCAGTCATCTGCTGTGCAACCCCAAGTCGTGGATCTAGGTGCGGCTCCCCGTGAGCAGCAGGCTCCGGGCTCCGAGATTACGGCAAGGGCCGATGCCGGAGCACATCCCGCTCCTAAACCCGCTCAAAGGGCGACGGCCCGGAACCACAGGGTTCCAGGCCGTCGTGAACGACAGGTGTCGTCTCCTGGGACCTATGAGATCCGTACCGGGTTCACCACGTCGGCGATCAGGACGAGGATCGTGAAGCAGACGAAGATCCCGGCCACCACGTAGGCCACGGGCATCAGTTTCGCCACGTCGAACGGGCCCGGGTCGGGGCGGCGCAGCACCCTGGCGAGGTTGCGGCGCAGCGACTCCCACAGGGCGCCCGCGATGTGTCCGCCGTCGAGCGGCAGCAGCGGGAGCATGTTGAACAGGAACAGGGAGAGGTTGAAGCCCGCGAGCAGCATCACGAACATGGCCATCTGCTGGGAGGCGGGGATCTCGAGGGTGGCGATCTCGCCGCCGACCCGGGCCGCTCCGACGACACCCATCGGGGAGTCGGGTTCGCGCGGGCCGTCACCGAAGGCGGCGTCCCACAGGGCGGGGATCTTGGACGGCAGGGCGGCGAGGGAGTCGACGGCGTCGCCGACCCGGTCGGTCATCCAGACCACGGAGTCCCCGAGGTCCTGTTTGACGACACCGGTGGCCGCGCTGAAGCCGAGGAAGCCGGCCTTGACGTACTCGCCCTCGACGTAGGCGCCGTTGCCGTCCTTCTTGGCGACCATGTTGGTGGCGATCTCCGCCCGGAGGGTCACCTCCCGGCCGTCGCGGTCGACGACGATCGGCACGGTCTTGCCGGCGCTGTCGCGGATGAGGTCGGAGAGGGTGCCCCAGTCGTCGGTCCTGACCCCGCCGAAGGCGACGATCTTGTCGCCGGCCTTCATGCCCGCCGCCTCGGCCGGGGACTCAGGGTCGGACTTCTTGCACTCGTCGCGGTTCTCGCTCTGCGAGATGACGCAGGGGGAGACGGAGCTGACGGTCGTGGTCTGCTGCTGGATGCCGAAGCCCATCAGCACGATGAGGAACAGCACGACGGCGAGGATCAGGTTCATGAACGGGCCCGCGAACATCACGATGACCCGTTTCCAGGGCTTGCGCGTGTAGAACAGGCGGTTCTCGTCGCCGGGCCTGAGCTCCTCGAAGGCGGCGGAGCGGGCGTCCTCGATCATGCCGCGCCAGGGCGAGGTGGAGCGGGCCTCGAGCCGCCCGTCGGGGCCGGGCGGGAACATGCCGATCATGCGGATGTAGCCGCCGAACGGGATCGCCTTGACGCCGTACTCGGTCTCGCCCTTGTTCCGCGACCAGAGGGTCGGGCCGAAGCCGACCATGTACTGCGGCACGCGAATGCCGAACATCTTGGCAGTGGACAGGTGTCCGAGCTCGTGCCAGGCGATCGAGAACAGCAGGCCGGCCGCGAAGACGACTATGCCGAGGATGAACATCAGGGTCGTCATGCACGCGCCTCCGCGCTCGCCGTCCGGGCTGTCAGTTCCCGGGCCCTCGTGCGGGCCCAGGTCTCCGCTTCGAGGACGTCCGACACGGTCAGTGAGGTTCCCGTCGCCGGGGTGCCGTGTTCCTCGACGACCCGGGTGACGGTCTCCATGATCCCGTTGAAGGGCAGCGCGCCGGCGCGGAACGCCTCCACGCACTCCTCGTTCGCGGCATTGAACACCGCCGGGGCGGTTCCCGCGAGCTCTCCCACGTGCCGGGCGAGGTTCACCGAGGGGAACGCCTCGTTGTCGAGGGGGAAGAACTCCCAGGTGGACGCCTTGCTCCAGTCGAAGACCGGGGCTGCGTCGGGGACCCGTTCGGGCCAGCCGAGACCGATGGCGATGGGCCCCCGCATGTCCGGGGGGGTCGCCTGGGCCAGTGTCGATCCGTCCGTGAACTCCACCATCGAGTGGACATACGACTGCGGGTGCACGACGACCTCAATGCGGTCGAAGGGAATGTCGTACAGCAGGTGCGCCTCGATGACCTCCAGGCCCTTGTTGACGAGGGTCGCGGAGTTGATCGTGATGACCGGCCCCATGGCCCAGGTGGGGTGGGCGAGGGCGTCCTCGACGGTGACGTTCGCCAGCTGTTCCTTGGTACGGCCGCGGAAGGGGCCGCCGGAGGCGGTGACGACGAGCTTGCGGACGTCCGCGCGGGTTCCGGCGGCCAGCGCCTGGAAGAGGGCGGCATGCTCGGAGTCGACCGGGATGATCTGGCCGGGCTTGGCCAGCGCCCTGACCAGGGGGCCGCCGACGATGAGCGACTCCTTGTTGGCGAGCGCGAGGGTGCGGCCCGCTTCCAGGGCGGCGAGGGTCGGGGCGAGTCCGATGGAGCCGGTGATGCCGTTGAGGACGGTGTGGCACGCGGATGCGGCGAGGTGGGTGGCCGCGTCCGGACCGGCCAGGATCTCGGGCAGCGGCTCCCCCGCGTCGTACTGCGCGGACAGCGCCTCGCGCAGCGCCGGTACGACGTCCTCCCGGGCGACGGCGACCGTGCGCACCCGCAGCCGGCGGGCCTGCTCGGCGAGGAGGGCGACCCGGCCGCCGTTGGCGGAGAGGCCGGTGACCCGGAAGCGGTCGGGGTTGCGCAGCACGAGATCGATGGCCTGGGTGCCGATCGACCCGGTGGAGCCGAGGATCACCACGTCCTTCGGGCCGTCTCCCGCCAAGGGGTCGTACACCAGGTGCGGGTCGGCGAGGGGAGCTGGAGCGTCGGTCATGGACCCCATTGTGTCGGGTCCCGCGCACCGTCGGGGCCCCGCCCTGGCGGGTCGGGCGTGTGTTCCAGGCCCGCCGGTGCGGGAGGGACCGGTTCCCCGGACGGTCCCTCCCGTCCGCGCGACCAGCGGATCGGGCGGTGGGGCGGCCGGATTCCCCGCCCGGCCCCTCCCTCCGCCCCTGCGGGTCGACGGGTGGGCCGACGCCCCGTGCACGGCCGGTGGGCGAGCCGCCGCTCAGTCGGTCACCAGGCCCGCGGGCGAAGCGTCGAGGGCGTGTGCGATCAGCAGCAGGTCGTCGAGATCCGCGTCCGGGTCTCCGCAGACGAGAGGAACCGTGGGTCTCTCCTGTGTCAGCGGATCGGGCGGTGGGCGTTCTCCCGCTCGGAAGGGCCCGGAGTGGCGTCCGCGATCCAGGGGCCGTCGTCCGAGGGGTCGACGACGCCCTGCTCCAGCCACTCGTACGCGCCACCCAGCACGCCCTTGACGACCTTGCGGTCGACGTCGTCGGTGTTGGTCCACAGCCGGTCGAAGAGCTCCTCGACACGGACGCGGGCCTGGCGGCAGAAGGCGTCGGCGAGCTGGTAGGCCTCGCGGCCGTGGTCGTCGCGGCTCCGCAGGAGTTCGGCGCGGACGCAGGCGGCGCTCATCGCGAACAGTTCGGCGCCGATGTCGACGATCCGGCCCAGGAAGCCCTGCTTGGTCTCCATCCTCCCCTGCCAGCGGGACATGGCGTAGAAGGTGGAGCGGGCCAGCCTGCGGGAGCTCCGCTCGACGTAGCGCAGGTGCGGGGACAGGTCGACGCCGTGCTTGAACTCGCCGTAGGCGCCGGGAAGCTGTCCGGCGCCCGCGACCAGTTTCGGCAGCCACTTGGCGTAGAAGACGCCCGCGTTGGCACCGGCCTTCGCCTTGTCGCCGAGGGACTTCTCGGGGTCGATCAGATCGCCGGCGACCGAGAGGTGGGCGTCGACGGCCTCACGCGCGATCAGCAGGTGCATGATCTCGGTGGAGCCCTCGAAGATGCGGTTGATCCGCAGGTCGCGCAGCATCTGCTCGGCCGGGACCGCCCGCTCCCCGCGCGCCCGGAGGGACTCGGCGGTCTCGAAGCCGCGTCCGCCGCGGATCTGGACCAGTTCGTCGGCCATCAGCCAGGCCATCTCCGAGCCGTACAGCTTGGCGAGGGCGGCCTCGATGCGGATGTCGTTGCGGTCCTCGTCGGCCATCTGCGAGGACAGGTCGAGTACGGCCTCCAGGGCGAAGGTGGTGGCCGCGATGAACGCGATCTTGGAGCCGACGGCCTCGTGCAGCGCCACCGGCTTGCCCCACTGCTCACGGGCCGCCGACCACTCGCGGGCGATCTTCAGGCACCACTTCCCGGCGCCGACGCACATCGCGGGCAGGGACAGCCGGCCCGTGTTGAGCGTGGTCAAGGCGATCTTCAGGCCCTGGCCCTCCTCGCCGATGCGGTGCGAGGCGGGGACGCGGACCCGGTGGAAGCGGGTGACTCCGTTCTCCAGTCCGCGCAGGCCCATGAAGGCGTTGCGGTTCTCGACGGTGATGCCCTCGGAGGCCGCCTCGACGACGAACGCGGTGATGCCGCCCCGGTGGCCCTCGGACTTCGGGACCCGTGCCATGACGACGAGGAGGTCGGCGACCACGCCGTTGGTGGTCCACAGTTTCACGCCGTCCAGGACGTAGTCGTCGCCGTCCGGTACGGCGGTGGTGGCCAGGCGCGCCGGGTCCGAGCCGACGTCGGGCTCGGTGAGCAGGAAGGCGGAGATGTCGGTGCGGGCGCAGCGCGGCAGGAACGTCTCCTTCTGCTCCCGCGTGCCGAAGATCTTCAAGGGCTGCGGGACGCCGATCGACTGGTGCGCGGAGAGCAGCGCGCCGATCGCCGGGTTGGCGGAGCCGACCAGGGCGAGGGCCTTGTTGTAGTAGACCTGGGTGAGGCCGAGGCCGCCGTACTTGGTGTCGATCTTCATGCCGAAGGCGCCGAGCTCCTTGAGCCCGGTGATCACGTCGTCGGGGATCAGGGCGTCACGCTCGATCCGCGCGCCGTCGATCTTCGTCTCGCAGAAGTCGCGGAGCTTGGCGAGGAACTCCTCCCCGCGCTGGACGTGCTCGTCGTCGGGCAGGGGGTGGGGGTGGATCAGGTCGAGCCGGAAGCGGCCGAGGAACAGTTCCTTGGCGAAGCTGGGCTTTCGCCAGTGCTGTTCCCGGGCGGCCTCCGCCACCTGGCGGGCCTCACGTTCGGTGACGGTGGGTCGAGACGGGGACCGGGGTGTCTCGGGTGTCTCGGGTGCTGCGGACATGAGGCTCACCTCGCCGCGAATGGGATGGAGTCATTACATTACTGACTGGTGCTACCCGATCGTATGTACCCGATTCGTAGCCACCCCACCACCCTTCGTGCGGCCGTTCGGCCGATACACCGGCCGTCGGGGGTGACGGCCCCGGGGTCCGGCGCCGTCCGCCACTGAGGGACAATTTCCTCCGGCGCGACTTCGCCTTCCGTTCGGGCTGGAGGAAAGCTGTCGAAGCGCTTCGACAGCGCTCTGGACACCCGTCATTCTGTGGGGCTACTGTCGAGCCACCCTCACCGCCCTTACACGTTCTGGCGCATTGTCGAAGCGCTTCAAAAAAGCTTGGAGAACCGGATGGTCACCCTCGCCGAGGTCGCCCAGCACGCCGGAGTCTCCGCGAGCACGGTGAGCTATGTCCTCAGCGGCAAGCGGTCCATCTCCGCCAACACCCGGCAGCGGGTCGAGCGGAGCATCCGCGAGCTCGGGTACCACCCGAACGCCGGGGCCCGCGCCCTGGCGAGCAGCAGGTCCAACATCATCGCGCTGATGATCCCGTTGCGTACGGACATCTATGTCCCGGTGATGATGGAGATCGCCATCGCGGTGGCCACCACGGCCCGCACCCACGGGTACGACGTGCTCCTGCTCACCGGCGAGGAGGGACCGGACGCGGTGCGCCGGGTCGCGGGCAGCGGACTCGCCGACGGCATGATCCTCATGGACGTCGAACTCGACGACGAGCGGCTGCCGCTGCTCCGCGGGACCGACCAGCCGGCGGTGCTGATCGGGCTGCCGGCCGACACCGCGGGGCTCACCTGCGTCGACCTCGACTTCAAGGCCACCGGTGCGCTGTGCGTGGAGCATCTCGCCGAGCGGGGGCACCACGACATCGCCGTCATCGGTGAGGCCCCCGCCGTCTACGAGCGGCACACCGGATTCGCCGAGCGCACCCTGGAGGGTCTGCGCGGCCGGGCGCGGGACCTGGGGCTGCGACTGCTGCACCGGCCCTGCGAGGGCGGGTACGACGCGATGGCCGTGACCCTCGCCCGGATCCTCGACGAACGCCCGGGCACCACCGGCTTCGTGGTGCAGAACGAGACGGCGCTCGAACCGCTGCTCGCCCTGCTGCGGCAGCAGGGCCGGGCGGTGCCCGAGGACGTCTCGGTGGTCGCGATCTGCCCGGAGCAGGTCGCCGTGCAGGCCTCGGTGCGGCTGACGTCGGTCGCCATCCCCGCGCAGGAGATGGGCCGGCACGCCGTGGAACAGCTGGTCGCCAAGCTCGAAGGGCGGGGCGGCGACGAGGTCGTCCTGCTCGCGCCCGAGCTGACGGTCCGGGCCAGCTCGGGCCCGGCCCCCGTCCAGTAGGTCACCCGCCCCTCCCCTCATCGGCTTCGGCGACGACGCTCAGTGCCCTACTCGCGGCGCCACAGCGCGGGCACGTTGGGCGGCTCCCAGCCGGGCATCGAGGTGTGGGCCTGGAGGCAGCGGTAGCCGGCGCCCCCGTAGGTGACCCGGTCGCCCGCCGCGTACGGCCGGCCGGGAGCCCAGCTGCCGCTCGGCGGGTCGGTGGGCGGGTCCGTCGGCGGATCCGTCGGGTCGCCCTCGACGTCGAGCACGAAGTCGAAGGTGCCCTGTCTGCCGCCGCCCGCGTCGCGGACGTTCATCAGCAGCGCCGGGTCGAAGAGCGCGTCCGTGCTGTTGCGGGGCTCGCCCGGGAAGTACAGCTGGGTGGTGAGCACGGGCTCGCCCGGTGCCTGCGCCTTGACGTGGATGTGCCGGGTGCGCCCCGGGTAGAGGCCGGGCACGATCGTGCGCAGGGTGAAGGCGCCGGTGGCGTCGGTGAACTGGTGCCCGCGGAAGGTGTATCCGGCCATGTCGTAGGCGCCCGCGTTGTCGGCCTGCCAGAAGTCGAGCAGGATTCCCGAGAGCGGGACGCAGTTCCGGCCGAAGACGTAGCCGCTGACGGTGAGCCGGGTGCCGGGGGCGCCCGAGGGCACGATGTCGGTGCGCAGCGGTGAGTTGGGCTTGAAGTAGGGGCCCTCCATCTGGTCGGGCGTGGGGTCGTCGCCGTCGTCGCAGTAGGGGGTGGGCGTCAGGGGCCGTCCCTGGGGGCCGGTCTCCCTGGCGAGCGCGACCGTGCCGGTGGCGAGCAACGGGGCGGCGGCTCCGGCGGCGACGGCCGCTCTGAGGAGGCTCTTTCGGCTGATCGGGCGGTCGGCGCCGGTTCCGGGCTCGTCCGGACGGGATGGGGTCATGGCGGTTCCTCGGCTTCTCGGTGGGGGCGGAAGGACGGGGCGTGCCTGATCGCCGGAAAACCTATGCGTCCCCCCGGGGACGAGGACAGCTCCCGTTCCGGCCCCTGCACGGCGTTATGGCCGGGCGCGCAACGGCCGAGCGGCACAAGGCCGCCCGCCCGGGACACCGGTGCGGGCGGCAATGGGCCGGGGTGGCGGTGGCTAACCGCCGGACACCGTCAGGTTGTTGGTGCGGAAGTCCAGCCCGCCGGAGGACGAGGTGATCTCGTAGCCGAACTGCACGTCACCGATGGTCTCGTTGCGCATCCAGCCCTTGGTGTCCTTGATCCACTTGAGGATCGGGAGGATGTTGACGGTGCCGGAGTTCGAGTCCGAGGTGCGCAGGAAGGAGAAGACCTCGTTGGCGCCGTTGTCCCCCTTGTAGACGTTCCAGGTGTGGCCGCCGAGGCTCACCGTGCCCTGGGAGGTGCCGAGCGGGCCCACGGCGCCGTTGTAGTTGACCCAGAGCATGATCTCGTAGTCGTAGTCCGTGTCCCAGATGTCGTACGAGGTGTTGTACGCGCCCGAGGCCGGGACGGTGACGTTGTAGCTGCTGGTGAGCGAACCGAGGCTGGTGATCGACTTGTTGATCACCTTCTTGGCGTTCGGGTAGGACTTGATGCCGCCGGTGTTGGGGTGGTCGGCCCAGGCGCCCCAGTTGGTGCCGGAGTTGGCCCAGACGCACTGGGCGCCGGCGCCGGAGCCCCAGATGTTGTTGTAGAGGGTGTAGCCGTTCAGGCTGGTGTTGCCCCACTGGTCGCAGGAGCTCCACACGGCGGCGTGTGCGGGGGCGGAGGCGAGTCCGACCGTCGCGCCGAGCGCGAGGGCGGGCGCCAGCAGGATCCTGGTGATCCTGCGCGAGGTGCTTGGTGCCATGGTGATCCTTCCATGGGTGGGGGGAATCGCGGGGGTCACCGCGTCTTCACCGTGAGGACGCGGTCTTCTCCGGCGACGAGGTCGAGCGGCTCGGCGCCGGCGGAAGTCCACAGGTCGATGCGGTGGGTTCGGGTCGGCCGGAGGTGGGCGGTGGCGCCGTCCGGGCTCCAGGTGAGGTCGAGTGCGGCGCCGAAGCGGGTGCGGACGCCGTTCAGCCGGCCGCGCGGATACGCGGGGAGCGGCGCGGGCAGCAGGACGAGCCGGTCGGGGGTGGACTGGACGAGCGCCTCGATCAGCACGGCGGGCAGGGTGTGGGCGGCGTCGGCGTTGTAGACGTGCCGGCGCGGGTAGTGGGCGCTCATCAGGGAGGCGTGGAAGAAGTCGCCGTCGAGGACCTGGCCGAGGGCGTGGGCGACCCGCTCGCCGTCCCGGAGCCGGGCCGCGATCAGCGCGTGGTGCAGATGGCCGTGCGCGGAGTCGTTCTCGGCACCGCGCAGTTCGAGCGCGCGGTGGGCGGCGGCGGCCAGGTCGGGGGTGTCGTACGGGGTGATCTCGTCCAGTGGCCAGACGCCGTAGAGGTGGCTGAGGTGGCGGTGGTCGTAGGAGTCCTCCAGGCCGGGCCACGCCCATTCGGCGAGCGCGCCGTCGGCGTTGATCCGGTGCGGCGGGAGGCGCTCGGCGAGCGCCCGCCAGCGGTCGGCGTGCTCCGGGTGGTACGCGGCGGCGGTCAGCAGGGCGTGCCGGGCGGCGGAGAGGTCCATGGCCGCGTTGACCGCGCCCCAGCTCGCGTTCGCGGGACGGTTCTCGGGCGAGTAGGAGGGAACGACGACCAGCCGTCCCTCGCTGTCGGTGCGGGTGAGGAAGTCCTCGTAGAACAGGGCGACTTCGGCGAGCGCGGCGGCGGTGCGCGGGTCGCGTTCGCCGCGGGTCTCGTCGTGGTCGACGAGCGGCTTGAGCAGCCAATCCGCGCCCGCCGTCCACAGGTGCAGCGGGTACTCGCGGCTGAAGTGGTACGAGTGCCCGGACTCGCCGTCGCTGTGGGCGGGCGCGACGACGCCCCGGGTGCCGAAGACCGCGCGGGCGTTGTCCCGCCAGTCGGGCAACTGCCGCTGGACCAGGGCGGCCAGGGCTTCGGTGACCTCGGGGAGGGCCGCGGCGGAGGCGGAGGCGGTCTGGAGGTTGAGGTTGGCGTCGTGAGTGAAGGCGCCGGACCAGGCGGTGTCCCAGTCGCCGGTCCACAGTCCGGTGAGCCGGGGCGGGAGGAGCCCGCTGGAGGACAGCAGGTGGTAGCGGCCGGCCGCGAAGAGCCGTTCGAGGAGGGCGGCGCCGCGCGGCCGGGTGAGCAACACCGAGCCGGGCAGGGCCCGTTCGTCCGGATCGGCGGCGAGGTCCAGGGTGACGCGTTCGTAGGCGGCGCGGTGCGGGGGGAGATGGCGGGCGAGGAGGTCGTCGTACGAGATCCGCCCCTCGTCGAGCAGATCGCGCAGGGCGCGGCCCTCGGCGACCACGTCGGCCTCCCCGGTGTGCCGTCGCACCCGGGTGAGCAGCAGGACGGAGCGGGCGCCCGCGATCCGCGCGCCCGGCGGGGCCAGCGCCGTCCGGCCGCCGGTGACGGCGACGAGCGTGACGCCGGTGCAGGCGAGGTCGCTGCCCGGGTAGCGGGCGCGCAGGGTCAACAGGGCACCTTCGGGGGTGAGGACGGCGCCGTGGCCGACGCCCAGGCCGGTGCGGACGCCCGGGAGCCGGTGGTCCAGGGAGATGTCGAGGGTGAGTCCCGGGCCGGTGACGTGCTGGACGATCACGTCGTCGGCGCGGGAGACGAAGACCCTGCTGGACCAGTCGGCGCCGGTCGCCTCCGCGACACCGGTGGCGAAGTCGAGCGTACGGCGGAAGTCGTCCCGGCCCCGGCCGTCGTCCGGGCGGCGCAGGCGGATCTGGAAGGCCGGGTGGAAGGGCCGCACCCACTGGAGCGGACGGCCGTCGGTGAAGCCCTCGGCGGCGGTCGTGTCCCCGGACAGCAACCGGTCCTGGACGTCGGACAGTTGGTCGGCCAGCAGGGGCGGCAGCCGGTGCCGCTCGTCGCCGTCGCCGGGGCGGACGAGGGTGTGATGGGTGACGATGGTCCGGTCGTCGTTCGGATCTCCGAACACAAGGGCGCCGTGGTGCCCGTTGCCGCTCAGGAAGGCGTCCTCCCAGCGGGCGGCCGGGCGTGGCTCCCAGGTTCCGTGGACGGGCGTGGTGCTCATGACCTCAGCACCGCCACGCCGTGACGGCCGAGGGTGATCCGGTCGGTCACGGTGGTCTCCGTCAGCAGGTCGCGGTGGGTGCCCGGGACGTCGACGGCGACCGGCTCGCCGCCGTGGTTGAGCAGGAACAGCAGCTCACCGCGCCGGACCGCCTCGATCCCGTCCGGGAGTCCGTCGAGCACGGGCCGGACGCCCGCACCGGCGGCGACGCGGGCCAGCAGCGCGCGCAGCGCCTCCGGTTCGGGGAGTGTCGACACGTACCAGGCGCGGCCCTTGCGCAGCACGGCGGGCAGTCCGTCGAGTTCGCCGCCCTTGTACGGGACGGTCTCGTCGGCGGTGCCGTCGGGCTCCAGTTCCTCGGACCACAGGGTGCCGCGCAGGCCGCCCGCGCAGTCGGCGGTCTCCCCCGGGTCCAGCGGCCACCACTCGTGCAGGGTCCGGATGCCGAAGAGCTCGCGCAGCCGGGCGTCCATGCCGCCGGGCCGCACCCGGTCGTCCTGGTCGGCGACGCCGGTCAGGAAGCCGCAGACGAGGGTGCCGCCGCCGCGTACGTACGCCAGGAGGTTGTCGACGGCCGCGTCGGTGAGGAGGTAGAGCTGCGGGACGACGACGAGCCGGTAGCCGGACAGGTCGTGTTCGGGGTGGGCGAAGTCGGTGGTGAGGTGGGCCTGCCAGAGAGCGCGGTGCCAGGCGCTCAGGACCTCCGGGTAGTCGACCTCGCGGGAGGGCCGGGCCTCCTGGTCGCCGGCCCACCAGGAGTGCCAGTCGTGCAGCACGGCGACGTCCGCGGTGACCGGTCCGCCGGTGACGTGCGGGGCGATCCGCGCCAGGTCCGCGCCGAGCCGCTTGACCTCCTGGTACGTGCGTCCCTGCTCGCCGGCATGGCCGACCATCCCGGAGTGGAACTTCTCCGCGCCCTGCCGGGACTGGCGCCACTGGAAGTAGCAGACGGCGTCCGCGCCGCGCGCCACCGCCTGGAGGGACCACAGTCGGTTGAGGCCGCGCGGCTTGGGGTGGTTCACCCCGCGCCAGTTCACCGGCCCGGCGGCCTGCTCCATGAGCATCCAGGGGCCGCGGGCCTGGGAGCGGGTCATGTCCTGGACCAGGGCGCCGGCCTGCGCGCCGAGGGGGTCGCGCGGGTCGGGGTAGAGGTCGACGGAGACGACGTCCTCCTCCTCGGCCCAGCGCCAGGCGTCCTGGCCGGCCCACAGCGGCATGAAGTTGGTGGTGACCGGGAGGTGCGGGGTGTGGCGGCGGACGATGTCGCGTTCGGCGGTGTAACACTCCAGGAGCATGTCGGACGTGAAGCGCTTGAAGTCCAGTACCTGGGTGGGGTTCTTCAGGTAGTGCGCGTGGCGGGGCGGCAGCACCTCGGCCCAGTCGCCGTAGCCCTGGCTCCAGAAGGCGGTGCCCCAGGCGGTGTTGAGGGCGTCGAGGGTGCCGTAGCGGTGGCGCAGCCAGTCACGGAACCGGGCGGCCGCCTCGTCGCCCCAGTCGGAGGTGCAGTACTCGTTGTTGATGTGCCACATCGTGAGGGCCGGGTGTCCGGCGTAGCGGGCGGCCAGGTCCTCGGTGATGGCGGCGGCGTAACGGCGGTAGGTGGCGCTGGAGTGGGAGAAGTGCTGGCGTCCGCCCCACCACTCGGTCCGGCCGTCCGCGTCGCGGGGCAGGGTGTCGGGGTGGAGCCGGCCCATCCAGGGCGGCGGGGAGGCGGTGGGGGTGGCGAGGACGACGCCGACGCCGTTCTCGTGCATCAGGTCCATCAGCCCGTCCAGCCAGCCGAAGTCCCGCTCCCCCGGGCGGGGTTCGAGCTTCGACCAGGAGAAGACGCCGAGGGTGACGGAGTTGACGCCGGCCGCCCTCATCAGGCGGACGTCCTCGTGCCGGACCTCCTCGGGCCACTGCTCGGGGTTGTAGTCGCCGCCGTAGAGGATCCGGCCGCGGGTGGCGTCGCTGAGGTTCGGCATCAGACGGGCTCCCCGTACTGGATGCCGCGCCCGTTGGTGGCGAGGTAGACCCGGCCGTACACCCGCGGGTCGCCGGTGATGGTCTCGCCGGTCCACCCCCACTGGTGGTCGTCGTCGTTGACGCGCACCCAGGTCCTCGCCTCGTCGTCGGAGCGGTACACGGCGGTGATCGCCTCGGTCGAGCCGACCTGGTAGACCGCGGGGTAGTCGGCCCCCGCGGCGGCCTTGCCGAAGCCGACGGTGTAGGAGGCCCAGCAGCTGTCGACCTTGGTGAAGGTGACACCTCCGTCGGTGGACCGGTACAGCCCATTCCACTTGGTGCTCAGCCACAGGTCGCCGCTGCGTCCGGGCGCCGCGACCACCTTGAACTGGCTGTCACCGGCGGGCAGTCCGGTCGCGCGGGCGGTGAAGGAGCGTCCGCTGTCCGTGCTGGCGAGCAGCGTTCCCGTGTCGGTGTCGTACGCGTAGAAGAGCGTCGGGTCGGCCGGGTCGGCGACCGGTGTGGTGCCCTTGGGGAAGGAGGGGATCTCGGCCCAGGTGGTGCCGTTGTCCGCCGAGCGGTGGGCCGGGTACCTGGTGCCGTCCCAGTGCACGAAGGACCACAGGAGCACGCTGCCGTCGGCGTTGGTGGCGATCGGCCCCGGGGCGTCCTTGGCGATGCCGGGCTGGGCCGCGAAGGGCGCCCAGGTCCGCCCGCCGTCGTGGGAGTACGCGCCGTTGCCGTGGTCGCCCCAGCCCGCCCGGACGACGTACGCCGGTCTGCGCGCGGCCTGCGCGAGTCCCGTCGCCGACCCGGAGACGGGGTTGGTCGCCATGCCCTGCGCCGGGGACGAGGTGAGCCGCTCGTGGTACATCACCCCGATGTCCCGTGACCCGCTGATCAGGTGCGCCCTCCCGGCCGGGGGCGAGATCAGCTGGGTCACCGACGCCTCCTCCAGGCCGCGGACCCGCGGGGCCCAGTGGCGGAGGTCCCGGGTGCCGTAGAGGGTGGCGCCGGTGCCGTAGACGATGTGCCGCGAGTCGTACGGGTCGAGGGCGAGCGCCTGGATCCACCAGCCGAACTTGGGCTTGTCCTCGCCCCACTCGAGATACGGCGTCTCGGACACGTCGAGAACGGCGTCGTCCTTCAGCGAGCGCCAGCTGCGACCGCCGTCGGTGGACCGGTACAGCGTGTCGACCGCCGCCCAGCGGTTGTTGGTGGAGACGATGACGGTGCCGGGACGGCGGGCGTCGACGGCGACACCGCCGTAGCCGAAGGTGTCGGCGGAGCCCGCGTCGGGCCGCACCGGGGTGACCTCGGTCCACTCGTCGCCGCTGGTGCGCAGCTTGTGCACGCTGCCGTCGGCCTGCCCGTTGGGGCCTGGCGCGTCGGCGTACGTCACGTACAGCTCGCGGGTGTGCCGGTCGTACGCGGCGCGGATCGGTACGCGGGCGGCGGCGCCGGACGGATGCCCGGGGACCGCCTCCCAGGTGGTGCCGTCGGAGGTGCGGAACAGGTTCGCGTCACCGCCGTCGCCCCAGCCGGCGTAGACGGCGCGCCCGGCCGCCACGAGGAGGGTGATCCCCTGACCGGTGGCGGACGGGGTGGCCGGGAAGCCGCTCACCGGCGCCCAGGTGGCGCCCCGGTCGGTCGACTTCAGCAGACCGTCGTGCCGGGTGCCCAGCCACAGGGTGTCGCTGTCACGCGGGTCCACCAGCAGGCGTTCACCCGCACCCCGGCCGTCCTCGTTCGCGCCGAGCTTCACCGTGAGGTCGGTGCGCTGCCAGGTGGCGCCGCGGTCGTCCGAGCGCAGGACGGCACCGTTGTTCGCCCAGGACTGGGCGTAGGTGCCGCAGGCCAGGTACAGCCGGTCGGGATGGGCGGCGTCGACCGCCATGGCCTCGACACCGAGCAGGTTCCAGTCGTCCCACCCGATGTGGTCGAGCAGCGGAATCCACCGCCCGCTCCGGTCGTCCCAGCGGTAGGCACCCCCGATGTCGGTCCGGGCATAGGCGAGCCCGCGCACGGAGGGGTGGAACAGCACACCGGTGATGAACCCGGTCCCCCCGATGACGACGTTGCTCCAGCGGTAGGAGGAGGCCCCGGTGGCCTTCGCCTGACCGGCGAGAACGGGAACACCGGCGACAGCGGCAACAGCCGCCGCTCCGGCAAGAACGGCACGCCGACTCAGGGGGGACGCGAACATGACAGAACCTCGCCTATGAGGGGGGTGAGTGGAGAAACGTGAAGGGGCGCGGGGAACTGCGCGATCAACCACAACCGGCCCGCAGCCGAAACGACCGCGCCGAACCCCCGAAAACAAAGGGTGTCAACCCTTGACCGCCCCCGTGAGCATGCCCTTCTTGAAGTGCTTCTGGACGAACGGCGACAACACGGCCACCGGCAACAGCGCCATCACCATGACAGCCATCTGCACGGCCAGCCCGGACAGCTCACCGGTCTTGATCGCCTGCCCGAGCCCGACCGGAGCCTCCTGCTTCTGCACCAGCTGGATCATGACGTTCTGCAACGGCAGCATGTCCTGGTCGTTCAGATACAGCGACGCGTTGAACCACGCGCTCCAGTACCCGACGGCGTAGAACAGCGTGATCACCGCGATCACCGCCCGGGACAGCGGCATGACGATCTGCCACAGGATCCGCACGTCGCCGGCCCCGTCGATGCGGGCGCTGTCGATCAGTTCCTGTGAGATGCCCATGAAGAAGCCGCGCAGCACCAGGATGTTGAAGACGCTGATGGCGCTGGGCAGGATCAGCGCGAGGTAGCTGTCCGTCAGGCCCAGGGACTGCACCAGAAGGTAGGTGGGGATGAGGCCGGCGCTGAAGAACATCGTGGCCAGCAGCACCATGAGGATCGAGCGGTGGCCGAGGGAGCCGGTGCGGGACAGGCCGTAGGCGCACAGCACCGACACCGCCATCGAGAACAGGGTGCCGACGAGGGTCACGCCGATGCTGACGAGCGCGGCCCGGGTGACCTGGCCGCCGCTGAGCAGTTCCTGGTAGGCGACGAAGGTGATGTCCGTCGGGATCATCACCAGCCCGCCGGCCTCGTCGATGGCCTTGCGCGTGGACAGGCTGGTGACCACGACGATCCACAGCGGGAACAGGATGGCCAGGCAGGCGAGGAACAGGACAAGACCCTTGCCCACGAGCCCTGCCCGGCTGGGCTTCTCCTCCCACACCGGCCGGGGCGGGGCCGCCCAACGGCCGGGCGTGCGCGCGGGCTTGTCGATGACGGCGGTCACTTCTTGTACACCCCCTGCTCGCCCATGAGATGGGCCACCTTGTTCGCTATCAGGACCAGGCCGAGACTGATGACACCCTTGACGAGCCCCGCGGCGGCCGCGTAGCCGAAGTCCTGGTTGCGCACGCCGTTCCACCACACGAAGGTGTCGAGGACCTCCGCGGCTCCCGGTCCCACGGCGTCGCGTTGCAGCAGGATCTGTTCGAAGCCGACGGTGAGGGCGTCTCCGACGCGCAGCACCAGCAGCAGCGCGATCACCGGGCGCAGCGCGGGCAGCGTGACGTGCCACATGCGGCGCCAGCGGTTCGCGCCGTCCATCGCGGCGGCCTCGTACAGGTCGGGGCTGACGGAGGCCAGCGCGGCGAGGAAGACGATGATCCCCCAGCCGGCGTCCTTCCACACGCTCTGCGCGGTGACCAGGAACTTGAAGGTCTCCGGGTCGGTCATGAGGCTGAGTCCGTCGTACCCGTGGTCGCGCAGCAGCTGGGACAGCAGCCCGGCGCCGCCGAACAACTGCTGGAAGACGGCGATGACCAGCACCCACGAGAAGAAGTGCGGCAGATAGAGGATGGCCTGCGAGATCGCCCGCACCCGGGGCCTGACCACGCTGTTGATGAGCAGCGCGAGCAGGATGGGGATCGGGAAGTACAGCACCAGCTGGAGGAAGAACAGCACCAGCGTATTCCGCACCGAGTTCCAGAAGGCGGAGTCCTCGAAGATCCGCTGGAAGTTCTCCAGGCCGACCCAGGGGCTGTGCAGGATGGAGACGACCCCGTTGTCACTGATGTAGGGGTCGTACTCCTGGAAGGCGACGACGTTGCCGAGGATCGGTACGTAGTTGAAGAGCAGCACCAGCAGCACGGCCGGCAGCGTCATCAGCAGCAGGACGCGGTCGCGTCGGAACCTCAGCCGGAGGCTGAGCTTCCCGGCGGGCGGTTTCCCGGTGCCCCCGGTGGCGCCGCCGTGCGCCTCCGGGGGGTTCTCCTTCGCTTCGGCCTCGGTGTCGGGCCGGGGCACCGTGCTGTGGGACACGCCGGTTCTCCTTGCCTCGGTACCCGGTCAGCCGGCCGCCGAGCCGTTCTCGTCGAGGATCTTCTTGTACCAGTCGCGGAGTTCGTCCCCGCCCTTGCTCTTCCAGTCGGAGACGGCCTGCTGCACGTCGCTGACCTTCTTGCGGCCGCGGATGACGTCGTCCTCCAGCTGCTCGAAGTCGTTGGAGAGGTTGGTCCAGCGGGTGGGCTCGGTGATCTGCATGCCGTAGAAGGACGACTTCTTGGTGAAGGCGCCCATCCGCTGCTGCCACTCCACCTGGCCCTTGCCGACCTCGGGGAAGTCGGGGTGGGCGATGGTCGCGGCGGGGCTCGCGACCATCACGAAGGCGTTCATCACGTCGACGTTGCCCTGGTCGGTCTTGGTGGGTACGCCGTCCTTGACGGTGTAGTGGGTGCCCTCCACGCCGTAGTTGGTGGCCATGTACTCCTTGGTGCCGTACGGCGCGGCGGTGACGTTGGCGACGGCCAGCACGTCACGGATCACGGCCTCGGAGGCCTTCTTGTTGACGAAGGCGAAGATGCCGGCCGGGTTCTTGGCCCACAGCGTGGGGTCGCCGCCGTCGTGGCCGAAGATGTCCATGCCCCAGATCTTGAACTCGGGGTTCTGGGTGGCCTGCTCAGCGGTGCGGCTCCACCACTGGGACATGTCCTGGTTGTAGATGAGGAACTCACCGGCGGCGAACTTGGGGCCGGGGTCGGTGGCGTTGCTCTTGCCCAGCTCGGCGTCGGGGTGCACCACGCCGGCGGCGAACAGCTTGCGCGTCCACTCCAGGGCCTCGAGGTACTCCTCGGTCTCGATGCGGTAGATCAGCTTGCCGTCGACCATGTTCCAGCCGAGCGACTTCTCCTCACCGGAGAGCACGCCGAAGGCGTTGAAGGCGGTCCACTTCATGTCCAGGCAGGCCCAGCGCTTGGCCCTGGCGTTGGTGGCGTCCTTGGCCAGTGCCATGAACTCGTCGCAGGAGCGGGGGACTTCGTAGCCCTCCTTCTCGAATATGTCCTGGCGGTAGAGCGGCACGATGCCGGTGACGTAGGAGGACGGCATGGGCAGGCCGCGCAGTTTGCCGCCGAAGATGGACCGCTGCCAGGCGTCGGTGGGGATCGCCGCGAGGTTCGGGTAGTCCTTGACCGCGTCGCCGGACAGGTAGGGGCCGAGGTCGGCGAACTTGCCGATGATGGCGCTGGGGATCTTGCCGGTCATGTTCCAGCCGGGCACGACCACCACGTCGGGCACCTCGCTGGAGGCGAGGACCGCGCCGAGCTTCTGGTCGTAGGTGTTGCCGTCCTGGTTCTGCCAGACCACGTCGACGCCGATGAGGTCGTTCATCGACGTGTAGTAGGCGTTGCCGCCCTTGGGCGGGGAGCCCCAGAACGGCGACATGATGGTGACCTTGTTGCCCTTGCCGAGCTTCTTCGGCACCGACGTCTTCAGGGTCGCCAGGTCGAGCTTGCTGGTGAACCCGACCGCGGAACCGTTCTTGCTGGGGATGTCGGGCGTGACCACGTTGCTGGCCACGTACGCCGGCAGGATCTTCTTGGCGTCCTTGCCCGACGTGGTGCCGTCCCGCGAGCCTCCGTCGGATCCACCGCACGCGGCGAGCAGCGGCATTCCTCCCGCCACCGCGGCGGTGGCGACCGCCGTGGAGGCGAGGAAGCTTCTCCGGCTCGGTCCGGAGGAGTTGGGGGCGGCGTTCGGCGTCATTGCGTCAACCCTTCATGGCGCACCAGGACACCCGGCGGTGGCCGTCGGCTGCGGTGTCTTCACTGGAACTGGCTGAGCCGAAGCGGTGGTTCGGCGGAAGGTGCGCCGGAAAGGCGGGCCTCGCAGTCGAAGCGCTTCGATGTTGCTGCGAGGTTAAGTGAACACCCAGGGGCACACAAGGGTCACATCCAAGATTCCTCGGATGTATGCGTGATCGGGATGCCGGTGCGCCGCCCATGGATCGTCGGTGAGACGTCCGATCTGTTGCCCTCGGATCCCTTGACACCCACCCCCACCCCGACTGAGCATCGAAGCGCTTCGAAAGCGCCTCGCCGCTCCATCTCGAGGGGAACCCCACGTGACCGCACAAACGCCGCCTACGCCGCCTTTCCGCGATGCGAACCTGTCGTTCGCGAAGCGCATCGACGACCTTGTGTCGCGGCTGACCCTCGACGAGAAGATCGGATTTCTGCACCAGTTCGCGCCCGCCGTGGAGCGTCTGGGCGTCGCCGCCTTCCGCACCGGCCAGGAGGCCCTGCACGGTGTCGCCTGGATGGGCCCGGCGACCGTGTTCCCCCAGGCCGTCGGCCTCGGCGCCACCTGGAACGAGGAACTGGTGCGCCGGGTGGGCGAGGCCGTGTCCCGCGAGGCCCGTGCGATGCGCGCCCGGGACGAGCGCGTCGGCCTCAACGTCTGGGCGCCGACCGTCAACCTGCTGCGCCACCCGCTGTGGGGACGCAACGAGGAGGGCTACTCGGAGGACCCGCGGCTCACCTCGGCGATCGCCACCGCCTACACCCACGGCCTGCGCGGCGACCACCCGGTGTACTGGCGCACGGCGCCCGTACTGAAGCACTGGCTGGCGCACAACAACGAGACGGAGCGCGACACCACCTCCAGCTCCGTGCGCCCGCGCGTGCTGCACGAGTACGACCTGCGTGCCTTCCGCGACACGGTCGAGGCGGGCACGGTGGCCGGGGTGATGCCGGCGTACAACCTGGTCAACGGGCGCCCGAACCATGTGTCGCCGTATCTGCGCGAGCAGTTGCGCGCCTGGACCGAGCAGGACCTGCTGGTCTGTTCGGACGCGGGGGCACCGTCCAACCTGGTCGACTCCGAGCACTACTTCGACACCCACGAGGAGGCCACGGCGGCGGCCCTGCGGGCCGGCGTCGACAGCTTCACCGACCACGGCACCGACAGCTCGACAATCGTCGGACGGGTCAGGGGCGCGCTGGAGCGGGGCCTGCTGACGGAGGACGACATCGACACGGCCGTCCGCCGCCAGCTGTCGGTGCGTTTCCGGCTCGGCGAGTTCGACCCGGGCGCGGACCCGTACGCCGGGGAGCAGCCCTTCGACACCCCGGAGCACCGGGCGCTCGCACGGGAGGCCGCCGAGCAGGCGATCGTGCTGCTCAAGAACGACGGCCTGCTGCCGCTCGCCCCGGACGCCCGCGTCGCGGTCGTCGGACTGCTCGCCGACGAGTGCAAACTCGACTGGTACAGCGGCAGCCTCATCCACCGCTCCACCCCGCTGGAGGGCCTCTACGAGCGGTTCGGCGCCGAGCGCGTCGAGTTCGCCGAGGGCGTGGACCGGGTGCTGCTGAAGACCTCCGCCGGTACGTTTCTGCACGTCCCGGCCGCCCCCGACGCCCCCGAGACGGCGCGCGGCGCCGAGGGCGCGCTCGACCCGGCGCTGCTCGCCGGCCGTACCGACCTGCCGCCGCTCACCGCCGAGGTGGATGGCACCGAACTCGCCCTGGCCGACTGGGGCGAGGGCGTGCTCACCCTGCGCGCACCCGACGGCCGCTATCTCTCGGTCGCCGAGGACGGGTACGTCCGCGCCTCCGCCGACCAGCCGGGCGGCTGGATCGTGCAGGAGACGTTCCGGCTGGAACCGCACGGGGACGGTCACCTCCTCAGGCATGTGGGAACAGGTCGCCATGTGCGGGTCGCCGCCGACGGCGTGAAGGTTGCCGAGGAGGATCCCGAGGTCTTCGAACTGGTCGTCGCCGAGCGCGGGGAGGACGCGGTCACGCGTGCCGCCGCCGGTGCCGACGTGGTCGTGGTGGTCGCGGGCAACGATCCGCACATCAACGGGCGGGAGACCGAGGACCGTACGACGCTGCGGCTGCCCGCCCAGCAGGAGCGGCTGCTGCGCGCGGCCCGCGCCGCCAACCCGGACACGGTGCTGGCGCTGGTCTCCGCCTACCCGTACGCGGTGGACCCGGCGGACCTCCCGGCCGTGCTGTGGACCGCGCACGGCGGCCAGGCGGGGGGCACCGCGCTGGCCCGCGTGCTCTCCGGGGACGTCTCCCCCGCCGGCCGGCTGCCGCAGACCTGGTACGCCGACGACGCCGACCTGCCGGACCTCCTCGACTACGACGTGATCGGCTCCCGGCAGACCTACCTCTACTTCGAGGGCGCCCCGCTGTTCCCCTTCGGGCACGGTCTGTCGTACACGGCCTTCTCCTACGGGGAGTTGACCGCCGCTGTCGTCGAGTCGGCGGTGCGTGTCTCGTTCACGGTCACCAACACCGGGGACGTCGCCGCCGACGAGGTGCCCCAGCTCTACGCCCGGGCCGTGGACCCGTCGGTCCCGCGTCCGCGCCGCGAACTGCTGGCCCACCGGCGGGTGACGCTGGCGCCCGGCGAGACGGCCGAGCTGTCCTTCGTGCTGCCGCTGTCCGCGTTCGCGTTCCGGGATGTCGCGGTGGGCCGGTCGCGCGTGGAGCCGGGGGCCTACGAGCTGATGGCCGGGGCGTCCAGCGAGGATGTGCGGGCACGGGCCACCGTGGTTCTGGACGGCGAGCCGAACGCCCCGCGCGCTCTGCGCGAACGCGGCCTGGACGCTGTCGACTTCGACGAGCAGAGCGGCGTCGAGATCGTCGACCGGACGAAGGCGGCGGGTGACGCGGTCACGCCCGTGTCCGGCAAGGAGGGCGAACTCCTCTTCCGTCACTGCGACTTCGGCGGCGGGGTGACGGAGGTGACCGTCGAGGTGTCCGGCGAGGGCACGGTGGAAATCGCGCTCGACGGCGGACCGTTGCTGGCCGAGCTGGCACCTGCGGCGCCCACGTCGGGTCCGTACGACTACACCACGCTCCGCGCGTCCATCGCCGCCCTCGACGGCGTGCACGACGTGCGCCTCCGACTGCGCGGCCCGCTGCGGCTCGCGCGGGTCGGCTTCTCCGGTTGAGGGTCCGGAGGGGGCCGACACGATGAGGGGGCCCGGCACCGGTGACTAATCGGTGCCGGGCCCCGCTTCTTGGAGCGGCAGGCCCCGCGCTCTCGGACACCGGTCCCGATCAACCGCACGCCGTGAAGGTCCGGGCGCGCGGGTTCCGGCGCCCCGGGGGCCCCGATCCCCTCCGTGGTCCGGTCCCGGCAGGCTGGTCTCCCAGAGACACGACCACACGGATACGGCCCGGACGTCGACGGCTCCGCACCACGGCACGGCATCCCCTCCGTGGCCCGGTCCCAGCAGGCCGGTCTCCCAGAGACACGACCACACGGATACGGCCCGGACGTCGGACGGCTCCGCACCACGCACGGCATCCCCTCCGTGGCCCGGGCCCGGCAGGCGTCGGGGAGGGCCCGCGGAGCGGACCCCGGCACCGGCGGCCCCCCGGGTCAGCCGGCGCGCAGTCGATTCCTGGCCCCCATCGGGCGGCTCCGCACCACGCACGGCATCCCCTCCGCGGCCCGGGCCCGGCAGGCGTCGGGGAGGGCCCGCGGAGCGGACCCCGGCACCGGCGGCCCCCCGGGTCAGCCGGCGCGCAGTCGATTCCTGGCCTCCATCGGGCGGCTCCGCACCACGCACGGCATCCCCTCCGTGGCCCGAGCCCGGCAGGCGTCGGGGAGGGCCCGCGGAGCGGACCACGGCACCGGCGGCCGCCCGGGTCAGCCGGCGCGCAGTCGTTTTCTGGCCTCCATCAGCGCGAAGCCCAGCAGGTTCGGGCCCCGCCAGTGCTCCGGGTCCATGGCCCCCTCGTCGCCGGCCGCGAGGCCGATGCCCCACACCCGGTCCACCGGGCTCGCCTCGACCAGCACGCGCTCGCCGGTGTTCAGCAGGAACGCCCGCAGGTCGGCGTGGGCCGCGAACTTGTGGACGCTGCCCTCGACGACGATGCCGAAGCGCTCGCGCTGCCAGGTCGCCTCGTCGAAGCCTCGTATCTGGCGTCCCGCCTTCTTGGCCTGGGAGGGGTGGCCTGCGTCCAGGACCCGTCGCTCGCCCTCCGGGTCCGCGAAGAGCCGGGCCTTGGCGGCCATCATCCAGTGTTCGGCCGTCGCGTACTCCTTGCCGTCCACGGTGAACGGGGATGGCCACCACTGGCTGAGGCAGCTCGCGCCGATCCGGCCGTCGGGCAGGGGGCGGTGGCCCCAGAAGTGCATGTACTTCACCCTCGTACCGGCGCGCACCGCCTCGATCAACGTCTCCCGTGAGTCCATCGCCGCCTCCATGCAGTGTGAATCGCCCCCGCCGCCCCTTCCCGTCCCGTCCCTGGGGGCTGCGCCCCCAGACCCCCCTCTCGGCCCTTCGGGCCTCGTCCTCAAACGCCGGACGGGCTGAAACCAGCCCCTCCGGCGTTTGAGGAGCGGGGGTCCGGGGGCAGCGCCCCCGGGTTCGGGACGGGAAGGGGCGGCGGGGGCGGCTTCCAACCCATCCGGCAGGAGTCTCGCAGCGACCACTGACACTCCGTCCTGCCTTTTCCGCAGTAACTCGACACCCGGTCGACAGATTCCGTCGCGTAACCAAAAGGCAACAACGGAATCCCTTGTTGGAGTCCCATCGCTCTGTCAGGATCGGCACTCAAATCGAGCTGGAGCCACGCCGCCCCCCTCGGGGACACGGAGGAGCGACATGCACAACCCGGGCAGCACCACCCCGGAGCGGTTTCCCGCCCAGGACCGGTTCACGGACGGTGCGCAGTTCGTCGCGGGACGACTGACCAAGGGCACCTCGGGCCGGACCCACGCGGTCGTCGACCCCGCCACCGGCGCGGAGGTGTACACCTACGAACTCGCCGGCACCGACGACGTCGACGCGGCCGTCGCCGCCGCGCGGGAGGCGTTTCCGGCCTGGGCCGGTGCCACCCCCGGCGAGCGGTCCGACGCCCTGCACCGGTTCGCCGCCGTCGTCGCCGACCGCGCGGAGGACTTCGCCCGTGCGGAGTCACTCCAGTGCGGCAAGCCCCTGAAGCTGAGCCGGGAATTCGACGTCCCGGGCACGATCGACAACATCGCCTACTTCGCCGGCGCCGCCCGCCACCTCCAGGGCCAGTCGGCCGGCGAGTACTCCGGCGACCACACCTCGTACGTCCGCCGCGAGCCCATCGGCGTCGTCGGCTCCATCGCCCCCTGGAACTATCCGCTCCAGATGGCCGCCTGGAAGATCCTCCCGGCGATCGCCGCGGGCAACACCATCGTCCTCAAGCCCGCCGAGCTCACCCCGCTGACCTCGCTCCTCTTCGCCCAGGCCGCCACCGACGCGGGCATCCCTGACGGCGTGATCAACATCGTCACCGGGACCGGCAAGGAGGCGGGCGAGCACCTGGTCGGCCACCCCGACGTGGCCATGACCTCCTTCACCGGCTCCACCGCCGTCGGCAGGCGGGTCGCCGAGATCGCCACCGCCACCGTCAAGCGCCTGCACCTGGAGCTCGGCGGCAAGGCACCCTTCGTCGTCTTCGACGACGCCGACCTCGACGCCGCCGTCAACGGCGCGGTCGCGGGCGCGCTCATCAACACCGGGCAGGACTGCACGGCCGCCACGCGCGCGTATGTGCAGCGCCCGCTCTACGAGGCGTTCGTCGAGCGCACCGCCGCCCTGATGGAGACCGTGCGGCTCGGCGACCCCTTCGCGCCCGGCACCGACCTCGGCCCGCTGATCTCGCACGTCCAGCGCGACCGGGTGGCCGGTTTCGTCGACCGGGCGCGTGCCTACGCGCGCGTCGTGACCGGCGGCGACACGCCCCTGGGCGAGCTGGGGAACGGCGCGTACTATCGCCCCACCCTCATCGCCGGCGCGCCGCAGGACAGCGAGGTCGTGCAGTCCGAGATCTTCGGGCCGGTGCTGGTCGTGCTGCCCTTCGACACCGACGACGAGGGCATCGCGCTGGCCAACGACACCCCGTACGGGCTCGCCGCCTCCGCCTGGAGCCGGGACGTGTACCGCACGGGCCGTGCCACCCGCGAGATCAAGGCGGGGTGCGTGTGGATCAACGACCACATCCCGATCATCAGCGAGATGCCGCACGGAGGGTACAAGGCGTCCGGCTTCGGCAAGGACATGTCCGCGTACTCGTTCGAGGAGTACACCCAGATCAAGCACGTCATGTTCGACAACACGGCGGTGGTCCGCAAGGACTGGCACCGCACCGTCTTCGGGGACCGATAGCAGCCAGGCCGCCCGACCCGCGGCCACACTCTCCCGAAAGGGCAACCACGCGCATGGAGCAGTACGAGCCCGACCGCCCCTCCCCGGCCCAGGTGGCCGCCATGCGGCGCAGCTTCCGCAACGGCAGGGCGGCCCTGACCCGCCGTTCCCTGTTGCGCGCCTCCGCGGGCGGCGCGCTCGCGGTGGGCGGACTCGGGGCGCTGAGCGGCTGCGGGATCCCCGCGGCCGGCAACACGCAGGGCGGCGTCTCGGCGGAGGACCACTCCGAGAAGGAGAAGACCGTCAACTTCTCCAACTGGACCGAGTACATGGACGTCGACGACAGCGGGCGCACGCACCCCACGCTGGAGGCGTTCACGAAACGCACCGGGATCAAGGTCAAATACACCGAGGACATCAACGACAACACCGAGTTCTTCGGCAAGATCAAGCCGCAGCTGGCCGCCGGCCAGGACTCCGGCCGCGACATCATCGTGCTCACCGACTGGCTGGCCGCCCGGCTGATCCGCCTCGGCTGGGTGCAGAAGCTGGACCCGGCGAACCTCCCGAACGCCTTCACCCATCTGTCGGCCCAGTTCCGCAACCCCGACTGGGACCCGGGCCGCGCCTACTCGTACCCCTGGCAGGGCATCTCGACGGTCATCGCCTACAACAAGAATGCGCTCGACGGCGTCGAGGTGAGGACGCTCGCCGACCTCCTGGACAACCCGAAGCTCAAGGGCCGCGTCGGTCTGCTCACGGAGATGCGCGACACCGTAGGCATGACGCTGCTCGACATGGAGAAGGACCCGGCGAAGTTCTCCGCCGACGACTACGACGCGGCGATCGCCCGGTTGCAGAAGGCCGTCGACAAGGGCCAGGTCCGCCGCTTCACCGGCAACGACTACACCGCCGACCTCACCAAGGGCGACTTCGCCGCCTGTCTGGCCTGGGCCGGTGACGTCGTCCAGCTCAAGGCCGACAACCCGGACATCGAGTTCCTGATCCCGGACAGCGGCTACATGACGTCCAGCGACAACATGCTGATCCCCAACAAGGCCCGGCACAAGACGAACGCCGAGCGGCTGATCGACTACTACTTCGAGCCGCAGCCCGCCGCCCAGCTCGCCGCCTACATCAACTTCGTCTGTCCCGTCGACGGAGTGAAGGACGAGCTCGCGCGGATCGACGAGGACGCGGCGAACAATCCGCTGATCCTCCCCGACAAGGCCATGCAGGCCAAGTCCCGTGCCTTCCGCTCCCTGAGCTCCAAGGAAGAAACGGAATTCGAAGAGAAGTTCGCGAAGCTCACTGGGGCGTGACGAGATGAAGACGACCAAAGACACCACCGCGGCCGGCCAGGGCGGGGACGTCCGACTCACCGGCATCAGCAAGACGTACGGCTCCTTCACCGCCGTGCACCCGCTCGACCTGACCGTCCCGCAGGGCTCCTTCTTCGCCCTGCTCGGCGCCTCCGGCTGCGGCAAGACCACCACCCTGCGGATGATCGCCGGCCTGGAGGAGCCCACCGGAGGCACCGTCCACCTCGGCGACCAGGACGTCACCGCGCTCCCGCCGTACAAGCGGCCGGTGAACACGGTCTTCCAGTCCTACGCCCTCTTCCCGCACCTCGACATCTTCGAGAACGTCGCCTTCGGTCTGCGCCGGCGCGGCATCAAGAGCGTGAGGAAGCAGGTCGAGGAGATGCTGGAGCTGGTCCAGCTCGGCGAGCAGGCCCGCAAGAAGCCGCACCAGCTCTCCGGCGGCCAGCAGCAGCGCGTCGCGGTCGCCCGCGCCCTGATCAACCACCCCAAGGTGCTGCTGCTCGACGAGCCGCTCGGCGCCCTCGACCTGAAGCTGCGCCGCCAGATGCAACTGGAGCTCAAGCGGATCCAGACCGAGGTCGGCATCACCTTCGTGCACGTCACGCACGACCAGGAGGAGGCCATGACCATGGCCGACACCGTCGCCGTGATGAACGCGGGCCGGGTCGAGCAGCTCGGCTCGCCCGCCGACCTCTACGAGAACCCGCGCACCACCTTCGTCGCCAACTTCCTCGGCACCTCCAACTTCATCGAGGCCGAGGTCGACACCAGGTCCGGCGACGAGATCGTCCTCAAGGCGGGCGGCGGCAAGCTCGTCCTGCCCGGGGCCCGCAACAGCGCGCCCACGACGACCGGCGGCAAGGTGCTGGTCGGGGTGCGCCCGGAGAAGATCTCCCTCACCCACGTCGACGACGCCGGGGAGATAGCCGAGGGCCGCAACCGCATCACCGGCCGGATCGCGGACTCCAGCTTCATCGGCGTCTCCACGCAGTTCGTGGTCGACAGCCCGGTCTGCGCCGACTTCGAGGTCTACGTCCAGAACATCGACCGCGACGCCCGGTTGGTGCCGGGCACCGAGGTCGTCCTGCACTGGGACCCGGCGCACACCTTCGGCCTGGACGCGGCCCAGGACATCGACGCGGGCGTGGAAAGCGTCGAGGAAGAGGTCGCCCGATGACGACGGTCACCGAGGCGCCACCCCTGGCGCCCGCCCCGCCGGAGCCGAAACCACCGCGCAGGCGGGGCCGCTGGACGCCGTACTGGCTGCTGCTGCCCGGACTGCTGTGGCTGGTCGTGTTCTTCGCACTGCCGGTGATCTACCAGGCCTCCACGTCCGTGCAGACGGGCTCCCTGGAGGAGGGGTACGAGGTCACCTGGCACTTCGCCACCTACTGGGACGCGCTGTCCGAGTACTGGCCGCAGTTCGTCCGCTCGGTGCTCTACGCGGCCTCCGCGACCGTGCTGTGTCTGCTGCTGGGCTACCCGCTGGCGTATCTGATCGCCTTCCGCGCGGGGCGCTGGCGGAACCTGATCATGATCCTGGTGATCGCGCCGTTCTTCACCAGCTTCCTGATCCGCACCCTCGCCTGGAAGACGATCCTGGCCGACAGCGGCCCCCTGGTCAGCGCCCTGGACACCCTGCACGTCCTGGACGTCACCGCCTGGCTCGGCTGGACCGCCGGCGACCGGGTGCTCGCCACCCCGCTCGCGGTGGTCTGCGGTCTGACGTACAACTTCCTGCCGTTCATGATCCTGCCGCTCTACACCTCCCTGGAGCGCATCGACCCGCGGCTGCACGAGGCGGCGAACGACCTGTACGCCAAGCCCTCGACCACCTTCCGCAAGGTCACCTTCCCGCTGTCGATGCCGGGCGTGGTCTCCGGCACGCTGCTGACCTTCATCCCGGCGACCGGCGACTACGTCAACGCGGATCTGCTCGGCTCCACCGACACCCGCATGGTCGGCAATGTGATCCAGTCGCAGTTCCTGCGGATTCTCGACTATCCGACGGCCGCGGCGCTCTCGTTCATCCTGATGGCCGCGATCCTCATCATGGTCACGTTCTACATCCGCAAGTCCGGCACGGAGGATCTGGTTTAAATGACCTTCGTCAATTGGCTCAAGCGCCGTCTGGTCGTCATCGCGGGACTGCTGACCCTCGGGTATCTGCTCCTGCCGAACGTCGTCGTCACCGTGTTCTCCTTCAACAATCCGAAGGGGCGTTTCAATTACGAATGGCAGGAGTTCTCCACGGACGCGTGGCGGGACCCCTGCGGGGTCTCCGGGCTGTGCGGTTCGCTCACGCTCAGCCTCCAGATCGCACTGTGGGCGACGCTCGGCGCCACCCTGCTCGGCACGATGATCGCCTTCGCGCTGGTCCGCTACCGCTTCCGCGCCCGTGGCGCCGTGAACTCGCTGATCTTCCTGCCGATGGCGATGCCCGAGGTCGTGATGGCGGCCTCGCTGCTCACCCTGTTCCTCAACATGGGTGCCGAGCTGGGGTTCTGGACGATTCTGATCGCCCACATCATGTTCTGCCTGAGCTTCGTGGTGGTCGCCGTGAAGGCGCGCGTGATGTCGATGGACCCCCGGCTGGAGCAGGCCGCGCAGGACCTGTACGCCGGTCCGTTCCAGACCTTCGTCCGGGTCACGCTGCCCATCGCCGCCCCCGGCATCGCGGCGGGCGCGCTGCTCGCCTTCGCGCTCTCCTTCGACGATTTCATCATCACCAATTTCAACGCCGGCTCGACCGTCACCTTCCCGATGTTCGTCTGGGGCTCCGCCCAGCGCGGAACGCCCGTACAGATCAATGTCATCGGTACGGCCATGTTCGTCATCGCCGTTCTGCTGGTACTGGTCTCCATGGTCATCGGCAATCGCCGCAACCGCCAGAAGGCATAGAAACAAATCCGCAGGCCCCTGTAGGGAGTTGAAATCATGGCCCCGAGCGCCATGAGCCGTTGGACGAAATCCCTTTCCGAGGCCCGTCCGGCCTCCTACTGGCTGGACGACCCCGGCAGGCCGGACCCCGAGCCCGCCCTCACCGGGGCCGAGACCTGCGATCTGCTGGTCGTCGGGGGCGGCTACAGCGGACTGTGGACCGCGCTGATCGCGAAGGAGCGCGACCCCTCCCGGGACGTCGTACTGGTGGAGGGCCGCGAGGTGGGCTGGGCCGCCTCCGGCCGCAACGGCGGGTTCTGCGCCGCCTCCCTCACCCACGGCCTGCCCAACGGACTGGCCCGCTGGCCGGACGAGATCCACACCCTGGAGCGGCTGGGCGCCCGCAACCTCGACGCCATCGAGGAGACGGTCGCCCGCCACTCCATCGACTGCGACTTCGAACGCACCGGCGAGATCGACGTCGCCACCGAGCCGTACCAGGCCCGGGAGCTGAAGGAGTGGTTCGAGGAGATCCGGGCCGAGGGCCTCGCCGACGGCATCGAGTACCTGGACACCGAGGCCGTACGGGACCAGGTGAACTCCCCGACCTTCGAGGCCGGCCTCCACGACCGCCGCGGTGTGGCGATGCTCCACCCGGCCAGGCTCGCCTGGGGCCTGAAGCGGGCCTGCCTCGACCTCGGCGTGCGCGTGTACGAGCACACCCCCGCCCTCACCCTGAGGCCGTACGGTGCCGGCATGGCCGTACGCACCCCGTACGGGCGGATCCGCTCCCGCGCGGTGGCGCTCGGCACCAATGTCTTCCCCAGCCTGGTCAGACGGGTCCGCCCCTACACCGTCCCGGTCTACGACTACGCCCTGATGACCGAGCCGCTCACCGCCGGGCAGCTGGCGTCGGTCGGCTGGAAGAACCGCCAGGGCCTCGGGGACAGCGCCAACCAGTTCCACTACTTCCGGCTCTCCGCAGACAACCGGATCCTGTGGGGCGGCTACGACGCGATCTATCCGTACGGCGGCCGGGTGCGCGCCGAGTACGACGACCGGCCGGAGACCTACGCCAAGCTCGCCGGGCACTTCTTCACCTGCTTCCCGCAGCTGGAGGGGGTCCGCTTCACCCACGCCTGGGGCGGGGCGATCGACACCTGCTCCCGCTTCTCGGCGTTCTTCGGCACGGCCCACGCGGGGAAGGTGGCGTACGCGGCGGGCTACACGGGGCTCGGCGTCGGCGCCACCCGCTTCGGCGCCGAGGTGATGCTGGACCTGCTGGCGGGGGAACGGACCGAGCGCACGGAGCTGGAGATGGTGCGCCGAAAGCCGCTGCCGTTCCCGCCGGAACCGTTCGCCTGGACCGGTATCACCCTCACCAAGTGGTCCCTGGCCAGGGCGGACGCGCAGGGCGGGCGCCGCAATCTCTGGCTGCGGACGATGGACCGGCTGGGCCTCGGCTTCGACAGCTGAACCGCGCGAGGGCTTGACAACCGAATTGGTCTGGACCAAATTGAGCGCGCTCCACCCCTCCAATTCCCCCCTGCCCGGAGGCCCTTGTGGACCGCTCCAGACCTCTCGCCCGTCGGCCCCTCGTCGCCCTGCTCACCGCCACCGCCCTCGCCGCCACCGGAATGACCGCGCTCTCGTCGGCCGCCCGCGCGGCCGACGCCGACCTCGCCAGGAACGGCGGATTCGAGTCCGGCCTCGACGGCTGGAGCTGCACGGCCGGTACGACCGTGAACTCGCCCGTCCGCAGCGGCGTTTCGGCACTCCAGGCGACGCCCGCCGGCGCCGACAACGCCCGTTGCGCGCAGACCGTCACCGTGAAACCGGACTCCCAGTACACGCTCTCCGGTTACGTCCGCGGCAGCTACGTCTACCTCGGCGCGAGCGGCACCGGCACCACCGACGTCTCCGCCTGGACCCAGTCCGCCCCCGACTGGCGGCAGCTCACCACCACCTTCCGCACCGGCCCCTCCACGACCCGCGTCACGATCTACACCCACGGCTGGTACGGCACCGGCGCCTATCACGCCGACGACATCACGCTCACCGGCCCGGGCGGCGAGACCGGGCAGCCGCCCGCCCCGCCCACGGGTCTCAAGGCCGGTACCGTCACCTCGACCAGCGTGGCCCTGTCCTGGTCGCCGGTCGCGGGCGCCACCGGCTACGCGGTCTACCGCGACGGCGCCAAGGTGCAGACGGTGAGCGGGACGTCGGCCACCGTGTCCGGGCTGTCCCCGTCGTCGACGTACGCCTTCCAGGTCACGGCGGTCAACGACGCGGGCGAGTCGGCCCGCTCGGCCACCGTGACCGCGACGACGGGCGCCCCCGACTCGGGCGGCGGCCCCTCCGACCTCCCGCCCCACGCCCTGGTCGGCTACCTCCACGCCAGCTTCGCCAACGGCTCCGGCTACACGCGCCTGGCCGACGTCCCCGACAGCTGGGACGTCATCGACCTGGCCTTCGGCGAGCCGACCTCGGTCACCTCGGGCGACATCCGCTTCGAGCGCTGCCCGGCCTCCGAGTGCCCGGGCGTGGAGAGCGACGCCGAGTTCAAGGCCGCGATCAAGGCCAAGCAGGCGGCCGGCAAGAAGGTGCTGATCTCCATCGGCGGCCAGAACGGCCAGGTGCAGCTGACCACGACGGCCGCCAGGGACACCTTCGTCTCCTCCGTCTCGAAGATCATCGACGAGTACGGACTCGACGGCCTGGACATCGACTTCGAGGGCCACTCCCTCTCCCTGAACGCCGACGACACCGACTTCAAGAACCCGAAGACCCCGGTGATCGTCAACCTGATCTCCGCCCTGAAGACCCTCAAGGCCAAGTACGGCGACGACTTCGTGCTGACCATGGCCCCGGAGACCTTCTTCGTCCAGCTCGGCTACCAGTACTACGGCACCGGCAAGTGGGGCGGCCAGGACCCGCGGGCGGGCGCGTACCTCCCGGTGATCCACGCCATGCGCGACGACCTGACCCTGCTGCACGTCCAGGACTACAACTCCGGGCCGATCATGGGCCTGGACAACCAGTACCACTCCATGGGCGGCGCCGACTTCCACATCGCCATGACCGACATGCTGCTCACCGGCTTCCCGGTGGCCGGCGACGCGAACAACGTCTTCCCGCCGCTGCGCGCCGACCAGGTCGCCATCGGCATGCCGGCCACCACCAACGCGGGCAACGGGCACGTGTCCCCGGCCGAGGTCACCAAGACCCTCGACTGTCTGACGAAGCGCGTGAACTGCGGCTCGTACGCGACCCACGGCACCTGGCCCGAACTGCGCGGGCTGATGACCTGGTCGATCAACTGGGACCGGTTCGGCGGCTGGGAGTTCCAGCGGACGTTCGACGGCTACTTCGGCTGACCAGCAGCCACAGACAGATCAGCAGCACCGCGCCGAGGCACCAGCTGGCCGCCACGTCCAGCGGCCAGTGGTAGCCCCGGCGCACCAGCCCGAACGAGGCGCCGGCCACCAGGACGGCGCAGACCACGACGAGCACCCGGCGGACCGCCGGCGAACGCAGCAGCGGAACGAGGAGCAGCGCCGCCGCTCCGTACGCCACGACGGCGGTCGCCGTGTGCCCGGAGGGGTAGTAGCCGACCGCCGGAGGCACGGCGGGGGTGCCGGGGCGGTCGGTCCACTCCTTCAGGGGCGCGACCAGCACCGGCACCAGCACCATCGCCGCGGCCCCGGCGGCGGGCGGCAGCCACCAGCGGTCCACACCTGTGGCACGCCCGTACCAGGCGGTGTACGCGAGCGCCGTCACCAGGACCGGTACGGCCACCTGGACGTTGCCGAGGTCGGCGAGCAGCTCCGAGGCCCGGTCCGGGTGGACCAGGGCCCGGCTCAGCCGCTCGTCGAGTCCCAGCAGCGGCCCGTCGACGACGACCTGCCAGGTGATCAGCACGAAGAGGAGAACGGGCGGTCCGAGCAGCAGCATGCCGCACAGCTTCGCAGGTGAGGGGCGATGACGCACCGAAGGGCCGGCGCAAGGGGGGGGTAGCGCCGGCCCCACGGGGAACGGCTTGCCGTGTGAGGTGCGCGGGTGGCCGTCCTGATCGGAACGTCGCGCGCCCCGGGGGGTTTGGGGCGGGCGACCGTCCGATCGTGAGGAGACCCGAAGCCTTCAGGCCCCGGTTTGTGTGCGCGAGGGCACGACCAGGTCGAAGCTGGGGAGGCCCCGGCCTGATCCGCCCACAGTCCCCTGTGGGCGGGGTGTATCTCTCATCCGGGTAGAAACCTACGGCAGGGGGTGGCCCCGCGACAGGGCGAACGGGCTCCTGTCATCCACCCCGCACACGTTCTTCACACGCTCTGCCGCTCGGCCCGCCCGGCGGCCGTTCCAGGGCGGCTCACCTGCCCCGATACCGGCTCAGATGCGCGCGAACGCCTGCTCGATGATGTCGAGGCCCTCGTTCAGCAGGTCCTCGCCGATGACCAGCGGCGGCAGGAAACGCAACACGTTGCCGTAGGTGCCACAGGTCAGGACCAGCAGGCCCTCCTGGTGGCAGGCCTTGGCCAGCGCGGCGGTCGCCTCGGGGTTCGGCTCCTTGGTGTCGCGGTCCTTGACCAGTTCGATGGCGATCATCGCGCCACGTCCGCGGACGTCGCCGATGATGTCGAACTTCTCGGCCATGGCGGTGAGACGGGCCTTCATGACGGCCTCGATCGCCTTCGCCCTGGCGTTGAGGTCGAGCTCCTTCATCGTCTCGATCGCGCCGAGCGCGCCCGCGCAGGCCACCGGGTTGCCGCCGTAGGTGCCGCCCAGACCGCCCGAGTGGGCGGCGTCCATGATCTCGGCGCGGCCGGTGACGGCGGCCAGCGGCAGACCGCCGGCGATGCCCTTCGCGGTGGTGATCAGGTCGGGGACGATGCCCTCGTCCTCACAGGCGAACCACTGGCCGGTGCGGCAGAAGCCGGACTGGATCTCGTCGGCGACGAAGACGATGCCGTTGTCCGAGGCGAACTCGCTGATCGCCGGCAGGAAGCCCTTGGCCGGCTCGATGAAGCCGCCCTCGCCGAGCACCGGCTCGATGATGATCGCGGCCACGTTCTCGGCGCCGACCTGCTTGGAGATCTGGTCGATGGCCTGCGCGGCGGCCTCCGGACCCGCGTTCTCCGGGCCGGTCGGCCAGCGGTAGCCGTAGGCGACCGGGACGCGGTACACCTCGGGCGCGAACGGGCCGAAGCCGTGCTTGTACGGCATGTTCTTCGCGGTCAGCGCCATGGTGAGGTTGGTGCGGCCGTGGTAGCCGTGGTCGAAGACGACGACCGCCTGCCGCTTGGTGTACGCACGCGCGATCTTCACGGCGTTCTCGACGGCCTCGGCGCCGCTGTTGAACAGCGCGGACTTCTTGGCGTGGTCGCCCGGCGTCAGCTCGGCGAGCGCCTCGGCGACGGCGACGTAGCCCTCGTAGGGCGTGACCATGAAGCAGGTGTGGGTGAAGTCGGCGAGCTGGGCGGAGGCACGGCGTACGACGGCCTCGGCGGAGGCACCGACGGAGGTCACGGCGATGCCCGAGCCGAAGTCGATCAGCCGGTTGCCGTCGACGTCCTCGATGATCCCGCCGCCCGCGCGGGCGGTGAACACGGGAAGCACGGAGCCCACGCCCTGCGCGACCGCGGCGGTGCGGCGGGCCTGCAACTCCTGCGACTTCGGGCCGGGGATGGCGGTGACGACGCGGCGCTCCTGCGGAAGTGCGGTCATGCGGGGCTCCTGGGGGGTGTTTCGGACACGTGCGTTCTTTTCTCGCAGGCTAGGTCGGGGAACGAGGGGTGGGCATGCTCCATGTGGGCGTTGTCCGGGGTCTGTGGTTGTCCGTGGTGGACATAGCGGGGGTGGGTTGCACTCACCCGCGTTCGCGGGGTACCGCTGCGCCCACCCGTGCCGCCCTGGGGGTACCTCCCAGGCCCTTAAGGCACTGGGGGAGGCACGACTGCCCGCAGCTCCGCCGTGTAAGCGATGAACTCGCCCTGTCAGGGCGTTAGATTGACTCGCTGATGGCGGATGGAGCGGCTGCTCAGGGGGCAGGGGCGATGAACAGCGACGGTACCCAGGACGCACGGGGCACACACGCGAACCCCGTACCGCGCCCAGCGGGCCCACCGGACGTACCGACAACTCCCCCACGCCCCACGAGGGCACCCGGCATGCCACCCCCGCCCGACGGCTCCGCGTTCCTCACCTGGCTCCGCACCCCCCGCCCCGAGGCCCTCCCCGGCGTATGGCGGTTCGGACACCGCCCCCGCCCGGAGGAGGAGCCGGAGCGCATCCCGGGCCGCCAGCTGCTCAGCGGCGCCCTGATCGCGTTCCTCGTCGGCTGGCTCATCTGGTCCCTGCTGTGGAACGGCTACCTCGGCGGCTGGTGGCTGCTCCCCCTCTACGCGATGATCCCCGACTCCTGGGCGGAGCCCCACAGCTTCGGCGCCGTGGTGGTCGTCTACGCCTACTACGTGCTGGTCGCCGGGATCATCATGGTCGGCGTGGGCCGCCTGGGCCGCTGGGGCGAGATCTGGCGCCGCTACGGCCCGCCCGCCTGGCGCCGGGGCCCCGTACGGGACCCGCGCCCGCCCACTCCGGAGGCCGACCCCGCCGCCTGGCCCGCCCTCCGCGCCGCCGGGGCCACCGACGCCGCCGAGCGGCTCGCCGCCGACGCCCGCGCCGGGCTGATGCGGGACGTCGACCACGCCCGCATCACCCGTGCCTGGCAGGGCGTGCACAACGGCCGGCACAGCCTCGCCACGTTCACCGGTGCGGTGCTCAGCCACGGCGCCGCCGCCTGCGCCCACCCCTCCGGCGCACGCGACCTGCCCGCCCGGCAGGCCCGGCACGACCTGCTCACCGGGCAGGTACGGCTCGGCACCACCGCCGACGACCCGCGCAACCCCTACGTCTACCGCGGCACCGGACTCGCCCTCGGCCCGGAGCTGCTCGGCACCTCCCTGCTCGCCGTCGGACCGGCCGGTTCCGGCAAGACCGGCGGCCTCGTCCTCCCCCTCGCCGAGTCGATGTGCCTCCAGGCGCTCGCCGGGAAGGCCGCCGTGGTCGTGGTCGGCGCGGCGGGCGCGGGGCTCGGCCCGGCCGAGGCGTACGACGTCGTCGTACGGATCGGCAACCCCGACTCCGTCTACGACCTCGACCTGTACGGCGGCACGACGGACCCCGACGAGGCCGCCGCCGTGCTCGCGGAGGCGCTGGTGGGTGACCTGGCGGATCCGCATCCGGGCAGCGACAGCCGCAGGTCCACCACCGTCCTCGCCCAGCTCCTGGGCCCGTTCCGCGCGGTGCACGGCCGCTTCCCCTCCGTCCCCGAGCTGCGGCAGCTCCTCGACGGCGCACCCGGCCCGCTGGCCGAACTGCGCGACGGGCTCCAGGCCACAGGCCAGGAGTCACTGCTGCGTGAACTCGACGCCCGGGAGCGGCAGATGGCGCACCCCGGCGATGTCGGCGGCACCCTCGCGGACCGGGTGGCGCTGCTGGACCGGCCCGCCTTCGCGGGGTTCTTCGACACCTCAGGCCGGTCCCGGCCGTTCTCGCTCAAGGCGCTGGACCACCCGGTGCGGGTGCGCGTCGACCTGCCCCAGCGCGGGCACGCGGACGCCTCACGGATGCTGGCCCGGCTGGTCCTCGCCCAGTTCACGGCGAGCGTGACGGTGCGCGAGGACCGCTCCCTCTTCGCCTGTCTGGTGCTGGACGACGCGACGGGTGTGGTCACCCCGGAGGCCGTGCGCGGCATCCAGCGGCTGCGGTCGGCCAACGCGGGCGCCGTACTCACCCTGCGCACCCTGGACGACGTACCGAGGCCGTTGCGCGGACCGCTGCTCGGGGCCACCGGCTGCCGGATGGCGCTGGCCGGGGTCACCCCCTGGGACGGCCAGGACTTCGCCGAGGTGTGGGGGAAGGAGTGGACCGAGGCGCGGGACGTCACCGACCGCCAGATCATCGCCGAGAGCCCGGCGGGGAAGGCCGTGCACGCGCTGCGGCGGGCCATCACCGGCAAGGCGCCGACCGCGCGGGCGGTCACCGTGCGGCAGGTCGAGCGGGAGCGGTGGTCGGCGTCGGAGTTGGCGCACGCGGTGCCGCCGGGGCACGCGGTGTTGTCCCTGACGGACGTCAAGGGGGAGCACGCGCCGCCGCTGCTGGTGGATCTGCGGGAGTGAGCTGTCCGGTCGGGGCACCCGGGGACCGTACAGTGAGGCAGAATCGACACAGGCCGTTCATACGTGACGGCCAAAAGATCACCGAGTTCTCACACACCCGACGCAGACCCGAAGGCTCAAGGCACCGATGCCCCCGACGCTCGCCTCGCTCGTCCACCACTCCGCGCTCAAACTGACCGTGCGCGCGGGCGAGGACCGCCTCGACGTGCCGGTCCGCTGGGCGCACGCCAGTGAGCTGGCCGATCCCGTCCCCTACATGGAGGGCGGGGAACTCCTGCTGATCACCGCGCTCAAGCTGGACGCGGAGGACCCGGACGCCATGCGCCGCTATGTGCGGCGGCTGGTGGGGGCGGGAGTCGTCGGCCTCGGATTCGCCGTCGGCGTCCACTACGAGGACATCCCCGACGCCCTCGTCGACGCCGCGCGCGAGGAGGGCCTGCCGCTGCTGGAGGTGCCCCGCCGCACCCCGTTCCTCGCGATCAGCAAGGCCGTGTCCGCCGCGATCGCCGCCGACCAGTACCGCTCGGTCACCGCGGGCTTCGCGGCCCAGCGGGAGCTCACCAAGCAGGCGCTGACGGAGGGCCCGGAGGGGCTGCTGGCCGCCCTCGCCGCCCAGGTCGACGGGTGGGCCGCCCTGTACGACGCCTCGGGTGCCGTCGTGGCGGCGGCACCGGACTGGGCGGGCCGGCGCGCCACCCGGCTCACCCCGGACGTGACCCGGCTGCGGGAACGGCCCGCGCCCGCCTCCTCGGTCGTGGCGGGACCGGAGAACGAGGACCGGGTCGAACTGCACTCCCTCGGCACCGGCCGGCGCCCCCGCGCGGCGCTCGCCGTCGGTACGGCCGCCGCCCTCGGCACCGCCGAGCGGTACGCCGTCCACTCCGCCGTCGCCCTGCTCACCCTGACCACGGAACGCTCCCGCTCCCTGCACGCGGCCGAGCAGCGCATCGGCGCCGCCGTGCTGCGGATGCTGCTCGCCGGGGAGCCGGACCACGCCCGCGCGGTCGCCGGCGACCTGTACGGCGACCTCCTCGACGCGCCGTTCCGGATCGTCGTGGCCGCCGGGGGCGAGGCGAACGGTGACGCCCTCGGCGCCCTCGCCGAGGTGGTGGAGTCCGCCGCGGCCCGTTCCGGCGAGGCGGTCCTGGTCGTACCGGAGGGGGAGCGGCTGGTCGTGCTGGCCGCCGACGGGGGTGCCGCAGTGGCCGGCTGCTGCGACCACGCCGCCGCGCGGGAGACGGCCCGCAAGGCCGACGACGACGAACTGGTCGTCGGACTGTCCGCGCCGGCCGGGCCGATCGCCGCGTCCGCCGCCTACAAACAGGCCGAACAGGCGCTCTCGGTGGCGCGGCGGCGTGGACGGGTGCTGGTGGAGCACGAGCACATGGCCGCCGGATCGGTCCTGCCGCTGCTCGCGGAGGACGCGGTCCGGGCGTTCGCCGACGGGCTGCTGCGTGCCCTGCACGAACACGACGCGACCGGCCGGGGCGACCTGGTCGCCTCCCTCCGCGCCTGGCTCTCCCGCCACGGCCAGTGGGACGCGGCGGCAGCGGACCTCGGCGTCCACCGCCACACCCTCCGCTACCGCATGCGCCGAGTGGAGGAAATCCTCGGCCGCTCCCTCGACGACCCGGACACCCGCATGGAACTGTGGCTGGCCCTGAAGGCAACAACGTCGGAGTAGCAACCCAGCCCCTCCAGCCGACACCCCTCCCCCTCCGGCACCCCCTCAGCCCTCCCCCTCCGGCACACCCTCAGCCCTCTGGCCGACATCCCTCCCAGCCCCTCAGGCCCCCAGCCACCTGGCACACCCCCAGCCCACCCGCCACACTCCCCACCCACCCCGCACCACTCCCAGCCCTCCGGCACCACTCCCAGCCCACCCGCCACACTCCCCACCCACCCCGCACCACTCCCAGCCCACCCGCCACACTCCCCACCCACCCCGCACCACTCCCAGCCCTCCGGCACCACTCCCAGCCCCTCCGGCCCCCCAGCCCTCCGGCACCCTCCCAGCCCTCCGGGACCCTCCCAGCCCACCCCGGCGCCCCCAGCCCCTCCGGCGTTTGAGGAGCGGGGGTCCGGGGGCGGAGCCCCCGGGGACGGGACGGGAAGGGGCGGCGGGGGCGACAAACCCAAAGGGCCCCCACCCCGCCAAACCGTAGAACCGCCCCACCCCCACCACTACGACTCGGCCAAACTCCACCCCCCACCCCCCGCCCTACCGTGGACCCAGCAACCCACGCACGCACACACCCCCAACGCGGAAGGGCCGGAACCCGCACATGACTTCCACCACCGCCTTCTGGCTCGCCGGCCGCCAGGCCACCGGCGAGACCACGTTCGACGTCACCTCCCCCTGGGACGGCCGCACCGTCGGCACCGTCAGCGTCCCCACCGACGCCCAGATCGAGGACGCCGTCTCCGCCGCCCACGCCGTCCGCGAGGACTTCGCCGCCACCCCGGCCCACGTCCGCGCCGCCGCCCTGGACCACGTCAGCCGCCGTCTCGTCGAGCGCACCGAGGAGATCGCCCGCCTGATCTCCGCCGAGAACGGCAAGCCGATCAAGTGGGCGCGCGGCGAGGTCGGCCGCGCCGTCTCGGTGTTCCGCTTCGCCGCCGAGGAGGCCCGCCGCTTCAACGGCGGCGAGGCCCAGCGCCTCGACACCGACGCCGGCGGCCAGGGCCGGCTCGCCTTCACCCGCCGCTTCCCCAAGGGCGTCGTCCTCGGCATCGCGCCGTTCAACTTCCCGCTGAACCTGTGCGCGCACAAGATCGCCCCCGCGATCGCCGCCGGCGCCCCGATCATCCTCAAGCCGGCGCCCGCCACCCCCCTCTCCGGCCTGATCCTCGGTGAGCTGCTCGCCGAGACCGAGCTGCCCGCGGGTTCGTGGAGCATCCTCCCGGTCCCCAACGACCGCATGCCCGCCCTCGTCCAGGACGAGCGGCTGCCGGTCATCTCCTTCACCGGCTCCGAGAAGGTCGGCTACGCGATCATGGACTCGGTGCCGCGCAAGCACTGCACCCTGGAGCTCGGCGGCAACGGCGCGGCCGTCGTCCTCGCCGACTTCGCGAGCGACGAGGACCTGGACCGGGCCGCGCAGCGCATCGCGACCTTCTCCAACTACCAGGGCGGCCAGTCCTGCATCTCCGTGCAGCGCGTGATCGCGGACGCGTCGGTGTACAACCGGCTGCTCCCCCGCATCGTCGCCGCCGTCGAGGCGCAGGTCACCGGCGACCCGGCCGACGACGCCACCGACGTCGGGCCGCTGGTCAGCGAGGCCGCCGCGGAACGCGTGGAGTCCTGGGTCGACGAGGCCGTCGCGGCGGGCGCCACGCTGCACACCGGCGGCAAGCGCGACGGCGCCTCCTACGCCCCGACCGTGCTCACCGACGTACCGGCCGACGCGACGATCTCCTGCGAGGAGGTCTTCGGACCGGTGCTGACCGTGCAGAAGGTGGACGGCGAGGCCGCGGCCTTCGCCGCCGTCAACGACTCCAAGTACGGCCTCCAGGCAGGTGTGTTCACCCACGACCTACAGACCGCCTTCCGGGCCCACCGCGCCCTGGAGGTCGGCGGTGTGGTCATCGGCGACGTGCCCTCCTACCGCGCCGACCAGATGCCGTACGGCGGTGCCAAGCAGTCCGGTGTGGGCCGCGAGGGCGTGAAGTTCGCGATGGACGACTACACCTACGAGCGGGTGATGGTCCTCACGGGCCTGGCGCTCTGACAGTCCCTCAAGAGGCCGACGGCCCGAGCCCGCTGTGCGGGGGCTCGGGCCGTCGGCGGTGCGGGCGGGTGCCGGCAGGTCTCAGCGGAAGGCGGGCGCGGTGGCCACCGGGTGGTGGGCGCCGTAGTACTCCTCGTCCTCCAGGCCCTCGTCCTCGCTGTTGATGGCGGCCGTGACGCCGATCGCTATCAGGACGATCACGACGATGCCGAGCACGAGGCCGATGATGCCCATGATCAGGCCGGCCTGGGCCTGTCCGTGGTTGTCCGCCAGGCCCTGCTCGGCCTTCTGGCGGCCCTTGACGCCGAAGACGATGGCGAGGATGCCGAGGACGACGGAGACCACGCCGTACAGGCAGAACAGACAGCAGGCCAGGATGCCGAGCACCATGGCCGCGACGCCCATGCCGTTCTCCCGGTGCATCGGCATGCCCGGCCAGCCGTAGCCCGCGGCGTAGCCGGAGTGGCCGGAGTGGCCGGGGTGGCCGGGATGGCCGTACCCGCCGGGTATCCCGGGGCCGGTGGGCGCGATGGGCGGCGGGGGAACCGCGGAGCCCGGGGCGTCGAACGGCGCGGGGCCGCCCGGGGGTGTGGCCCCGGCGGGCGGGACGAAGCCGGCTCCCGGCATGGAGGCGATGGTGGGCTGGTTGTGCACGGACGGCACGGACAGCCCGTCGGCGACGGTCGGGGTGCCCGGGAACCGCGGAGGGGGGCCGTCGCCGGACGGACGGTTCTTGTCCAGTGAGGTCCTGGGCTCGGGGGCCGCCCATGGATCGTCGGCGCCCGCGGTGTCCCCGCCCGGCTGCGTCGCGTCCGTCATCTGGAGTTCCCCCCTGGCCTCGATCGTCCCGTCATGCTACGGCTCGGGCCCCCCGCGCCGCCCCTGGGTCCCCGCCCCACCGCCTACGATGACCCCGAGTCACCGATCAGCCGATCATCCGCGCCCCGCCGCCCGTGCGGCCGGGGGCGCCGTTCCGGGGAGGAACCCTTGACCGACCATCTCGTCGATCCGCGCGTCCCACGCGATCTGCGTGCCTTCATCGCCGGGCTGCCCAAGGCCGAACTGCATGTGCACCACGTCGGCTCAGCCTCCCCCCGCATCGTCTCGGAACTGGCCGCCCGCCACCCCGACTCCAAGGTCCCCACCGACCCCGAGGCCCTGGCCGACTACTTCACGTTCACGGACTTCGCCCACTTCATCGAGGTGTACCTGTCGGTCGTCGACCTCATCCGCACCCCCGAGGACGTGCGGCTGCTCACCTACGAGGTGGCCCGTGAGCTGGCCCGGCAGCAGGTGCGGTACGCGGAGCTGACCATCACCCCGTTCTCCTCCACGCGGCGCGGCATCGACGAGCGGGCCTTCATGGACGCGATCGAGGACGCCCGCAAGGCGGCGGAGGCCGAGTTCGGGACCGTACTGCGCTGGTGCTTCGACATTCCCGGGGAGGCCGGGCTGGAGTCCGCCGAGGAGACCGTGCGGCTCGCCACCGACGACCGGCTGCGTCCGGAGGGACTGGTCTCGTTCGGTCTCGGCGGACCCGAGATCGGCGTGCCCCGCCCGCAGTTCAAGCCGTACTTCGACCGCGCGATCGCCGCCGGACTGCACTCCGTGCCGCACGCCGGCGAGACCACGGGACCGGAGACCGTGTGGGACGCGCTCAACGAGCTCGGCGCCGAGCGCATCGGCCACGGCACCAGCTCCGCCCGCGACCCCGAGCTGCTGCGGCACCTGGCCGAGCGCCGCATCCCGCTGGAGGTGTGCCCCACCTCCAACATCGCCACCCGCGCGGTGGCCACGCTCGACGAGCACCCCATAAAGGAGTTCACGCGGGCCGGTGTCCTCGTCACCGTCAACTCCGACGACCCGCCGATGTTCGGCACCGACCTCAACAACGAGTACGCGGTCGCCGCGCGCCTGCTGGAGCTCGACGAGCGGGGTCTGGCCGCACTGGCGAAGAACGCGGTCGACGCGTCGTTCATGGACCCGGCCGGCAAGGCGCGGCTGGCCGCCGAGATCGACACCTACACCTCGTCCTGGCTCGCCTCCTGACCACCCCGCGAAAGGCCGCCATGCAGAACGTGACCGCCGTGGCGCACCGCGGCGACCCGTACCGCGTCCGGGAGAACACGCTCGCCTCGCTGCGTTCGGCGCTCCACCGGGGCGCCGACGCGGTGGAGATCGACGTACGCCTCACCCGGGACGGCGTCCCGGTGCTGCTGCACGACGACACGCTGAAGCGGCTCTGGGAGCACGACCGTCCGCTGCTGTCGCTGTCGTGGGAGGAGGTGCGCGGGGTCACGGACGACGGGGTGCCCACGCTCTCCGACGCGCTGGCGGCGACGGACGGCAGCCGGGTGATGATCGACCTGCCCGGCACGCCGGACGTGCGCGCGGCGCGCCGGGTCGTGGACGCCGTACGCGACCAGGGTGCCCAGGACCGCGTGTACTACTGCGCGGGCGCCCCCGCCATGCTCGCCGTGCGCGCGGCGGACCCGGCCGCCGAGATCGCCCTCACCAGGACGACCCTGGCCCCGCCGCGCGCCGGCCTGCTGGAGGCGATCCGCCCGCGCTGGCTGAACTACCGCTTCGGCCTGGTCGACCGTGCCCTCGCCGACCGGGTCCACCGCGGCGGCCACCTGCTGTCCGTCTGGACCCCGGACACCCGCCGCTCCATGCGCCGCCTGCTGGCCCTGGGCGTCGACTCGATCACCACCAACCGCATCGACGTCCTGTGCGCCCTGCGCGACGACCGGGCCCGTTCTAGCGCGCGATGAGCTCGCGCAGGGCCCGGGCGATGTCCGCCGGCGCCTCCTCGGCCATGAAGTGGCCGCAGTCCACGGTCGAGTGGCGCAGGTCGGCGGCCCAGGCGCCCCACAGCGCGGCGGCCTCGTAGCCGAGGGCGGCGCCCCAGTCCTGCTGGAGCACGGAGACGGGCATGGTGAGCCCGTTCCCGGCCGCCCGGTCGGCCTTGTCGTGCTCCACGTCGACACCGGCGGAGGCGCGGTAGTCGGCGACGATCGACGGGACGGCGTCCCGGCAGGCCGCGAGGTAGGCCGCACGGACGTCGGCGGGCACGGCACCGGGGTCCTTGGCCCAGAGGTCCAGGAAGTGGGCGAAGAACGCGTCGGCGCTCGCCTCGATCATCCGCTCGGGCAGTCCGGGCGGCTGCGCCATGAGGTAGAGGTGGAAGCCGACGGCGGCCGAGGTGCCGTGCAGCGCCTCCCACATGTCGAGGGTGGGCAGGACGTCCAGACAGGCCAGGTGGGTGATCGCGGACGGGTGGTCGAGTCCGGCCCGGAAGGCCACGAGGGCGCCCCGGTCGTGGCCGGCGAGAGCGAAACGCTCGTGACCGAGCCGGCGGGCCAGTGTGACGACGTCACGCGCCATGGTCCGCTTGGAGTAGGTGTCGGGACCGGCCTCGGCGGGCTTGTCGCTGGCGCCGTAGCCGCGCAGGTCGGGGCAGATGACGGTGTGGTCGGCCGCGAGGTCCGCGGCGACGTGCCGCCACATCAGGTGGGTCTGGGGGAACCCGTGCAGCAGGACGACCGGGGAGCCGGTACCGCCGACGGCGACGTGGAGCGCGACTCCCTCGTCGACGGGGACGCGCTGGTGGGTGAATCCGGGAATGGTGGGATGGGTCATGGCTGCTCTCTTCGCTCGGTGGCCGGTCCGTGTCCCACTCTCCGGGGCCCGGATCAGCAACCGATGAACGAACGGATCGGAAGCGGACGGGAGGACGGACGCGGTCGTGCGGGTGACGTTCGGGGTGCTGGGCGCGGTGACGGCCTGGGACGAGGCCGGTGACGCGCTGCCGCTGCGCGGGCCGAAGCACCGTGCGGTGCTGGCCCGGCTCGTGGTGGCCCGCCGCCGGGTGGTGCCGGTGGCGCGGCTGGTGGAGGACCTGTGGGACGAGCCGCCGGACAGGGCCGTGGGCACGGTCCGGACGTTCGTCGCCGGGCTGCGCAGGGCGCTGGAACCGGACCGGCCGCCCCGGACCCCGCCGCGCCTGCTGGTCACGGAAGGGCCGGGCTACGCGCTGCGGGCGGCCACGGATGAGGTCGACGCGTGGCGCTTCGAGCGGGCGGTGAACACCCCGGACGACGCGCACCCCTCCGAGGTGCTGACGGTGCTGACCGAGGCGCTGGAGTGGTGGCGCGGGCCCGCCTACGCGGACTTCGGCGAGGAACGCTGGGCGCGGGCGGAACGCGCCCGGCTGACGGAGCTGCGACTGCACGCCGTCGAACGGCGGGCGGAGGCGCGTCTGACGCTGGGAGCGGCCGCGGCGGTGGTGCCCGAGCTGGACGCGCACGTGACGGAGCACCCCTGGCGGGAGGACGGCTGGCGGCTGCTCGCGCTGGCGCTGTACCGGTCGGGGCGGCAGGCCGACGCGCTGTCCGTGCTGCGCCGGGCGCGCGGCATGCTCGGTGAGCACCTGGGCGTGGACCCGGGCCCGCGGCTGCGCCGGCTGGAGGAGGACGTCCTGCGGCAGGCGGCCCGGCTCGACCCGGCGGCCGAGGCGGACTCCGCCGTCGACCGGGTGTGGGCGAGCGCGACGGCCGCGTACGAGAGCGCCGTGGCCGCCCGGGCCCGGACCCGGCTGGAGTCGACCGCCGGGCTGATGCGCGACCTGGCGGTGACGGGCGGGGGCGGTCTGGAGGCGGCACGGCGGCACCGGGCGGCGGCCGTCGCCGCGGCGGAGCAGCTCGGCGACCCGGAGCTGACGGCCCGCGTGATCGGCGTGTACGACGTTCCCGCGATCTGGACCCGCTCCGACGACCCGGAGCAGGCGCGCCGGCTGGTGGGGGCGGCGGAACGGACGTTGCGGTTGCTGCCGCCCGACGGTCACGAAGCGGCCCGCTGCCGTCTGCTGGCGACGATCGCCGTGGAGTCACGCGGGACCCTCCCGACCGACCGCGCGACGCCTGAGGAGTCGGCACACCCGCTCCGGGCGGCCCGCCGCGCGGAGGAGATCGCCCGCCGGCTCGACGGCGCCTCGCTGCTGGCGTTCGCCCTGAACGGCACGTTCATGCAGACGTTCCACCGCGCGGGGCTCGCGGCACGGCGGGACGCGATCGGGGCGGAGCTCGTCGGGCTGTCGGCGCGCAACGACCTTCCCCGGTACGAGGTCCTGGGCCATCTCGTCCGCGTCCAGTCGCGCTGCGCGCTGGCCGACCTGGCGGGCGCCGACCGGCACGCGCGGGCGGCGGACGCGCTGGCCGCCCGCCACGACCTCCCGCTGGTCGCGGTCTTCACCACGTGGTTCCGTGCCCTGCGGACCTCCCTGACGGCGTCCCCGGCCGACGCCGCGTCCGCCTACGACCGGGCCGCGGACCTCCTCCCCGGCTCGGGCATGCCCGGACTGGCACGGGGCCTGCCGGCCCTGGCCCGCCTGAGCGTGGCGGTGCGCCACGGCGAGCCGTTCTCCGCCGACCCGGACACCGACTGGGGTCCCTACGAACCCTGGGTGCGCCCGCTGCTCCTGGCGGCCGACGGCCTCTGCGAGGAGGCGCGCGCCGCGCTGGGCGACCTCCCCTCCCCGCCCCGGGACCTGATGTCCGAGGCGCTGTGGTGCCTGGTGGGGCGCGCCGCCGTCACCGTGGACGACAGGGACACCATGCTCCGCGCCCGTGCCCAGCTCCTCCCCGCGGCGGGCGAACAGGCGGCGGGCAGCGGACTGCTGACCCTGGGTCCGGTGGCCGGCCACCTGAGCACGCTCACTGAGGCACTGGAACGGGACGCCCACCGGCGTACGGGGTGAGCGCCTCCAGTCGCTTGATCCTCTGCCGTACGACGTACAGCGGGATCACGCCGAACACGCCGAACGCCATGTCGATGACGCTCCACCAGAAGGGGATGCCGCGGATCGGACCGCAGACGAGGGCGAGGGGGATGGTGCCGGCGCAGGCGATCATGCCGAACTCGACGACCCAGATGTTGCGGACGGGATCGCGGTAGGGGCCGTAGAAGGCGACCGCGATGACGAGGTGGGCGAAGGCGAGCCAGTCGGTGCCGTAGAGGAGGAAGGGGTATTCGGCGTCGGCGGTGTCGAGCCCGTCCCGGACGCGCTCGATCCAGTCCATGAGGCCGGGGAGGTGCTCCGGTGCGCCCAGGGAGCGGAGCGCCTCCTCGGTCCAGCGCAGTTCGTGCACCAGGGGGAAGGCCGTGGCACCGCTGAGCACCAGGCAGACGACGAAGAAGACCAGCCAGGCGCGAATGCCCTTGAGCAGGGCGGCTCTGTCGCTCATGGCAGCAGCGTACGCCCAGAGTTGAACATGTTCAAAAAATCTACCCATCCCCGGAAACACAGGTTCCCCGCACCCCCGAAGGGGCGCGGGGAACTGCGCGACCAGCCACCGACGGCCCGCGGCCTCATGACAGGGGAACCCGAACGGCGTTCATCCGGCTACCCCCAGCGGAGCGCCTACGCGTCGAGGGACGTCATCACGTGCTTGACACGCGTGTAGTCGTCGAAGCCGTACGCCGACAGGTCCTTGCCGTAGCCGGACTTCTTGAAGCCCCCGTGCGGCATCTCCGCCACCAGCGGGATGTGGGTGTTGATCCACACGCAGCCGAAGTCCAGCTTCTTGGACATCCGCATGGCGCGGGAGTGGTCCTTGGTCCACACGGAGGAGGCCAGCGCGTACTCGACGCCGTTGGCGTACTCGACCGCCTGGTCCTCGTCCGTGAAGGACTGGACGGTGATGACCGGTCCGAAGACCTCCTTCTGGATGATCTCGTCGTCCTGGTTGAGGCCCGAGACGACGGTCGGCGCGTAGAAGAAGCCCTTGTCGCCGACGCGCTTGCCGCCGGCGACCACGCGCGCGTGCGCCGGCAGCCGCTCGATGAAGCCCTCGACCTGCTTGAGCTGGTTGGGGTTGTTGAGCGGGCCGAAGAGGACGTCCTCGTCGTCCGGCATGCCGGTCCTGGTGTCGGCGGCGGCCTTGGCGAGCGCGGTGACGAACTCGTCGTGGATGGACTCGTGGACGAGGACGCGCGTGGCGGCCGTGCAGTCCTGGCCGGCGTTGAAGAAGCCGGCGACCGAGATGTCCTCGACGGCCTTGGCGATGTCGGTGTCCTCGAAGACCACGACCGGGGCCTTGCCGCCCAGCTCCAGGTGGACCCGCTTGAGGTCCTTGGACGCGGACTCCGCGACCGACATGCCCGCGCGCACCGAGCCGGTGATGGACGCCATCGCCGGGGTCGGGTGCTCGACCATCAGACGGCCGGTGTCGCGGTCGCCGCAGATGACGTTGAAGACGCCCTTGGGCAGGATCGAGCCGAGGATCTCGGCGAGCAGGACCGTGGAGGCGGGGGTGGTGTCCGAGGGCTTCAGGACGACCGTGTTGCCCGCGGCGATCGCCGGGGCGAACTTCCACACGGCCATCATCATCGGGTAGTTCCACGGGGCGACCTGGGCGCACACGCCGACCGGCTCACGGCGCACGATGGAGGTCAGGCCCTCCATGTACTCGCCGGCCGAGCGGCCCTCGAGCATCCGCGCCGCGCCCGCGAAGAAGCGGATCTGGTCCACCATCGGCGGGATCTCCTCGGTGCGGGTCAGCCCGACGGGCTTGCCCGTGTTCTCCACCTCGGCGGCGATGAGTTCCTCGGCGCGCTCCTCGAAGGCGTCCGCGATCTTCAGCAGGGCCTTCTGCCGCTCGGCCGGGGTGGTGTCCCGCCAGCCGGGGAACGCCTCGGCGGCGGCCGCCATCGCGGCGTCCACATCCGCCTGCCCGGACAGCGGAGCGGTCGCGTACGCCTCGCCCGTCGCGGGGTTGACCACCTCGGTGGTCCGGCCGTCGGCGGCGTCCCGGAACTCCCCGCCGATGTAGTTGCGCAGACGACGCAGCTCGGTGCTCACTGCAGGCCCTCCTGGTGTTCCTCGTGGGTGTCCGAGGTGTCTGGGGTGTCAATAAATGACCGGTGTCCAACCTCTGAGACACCCACCCTAAACCGACGGCTGACGTTTTCAACACCCCCACCCGCCTCGGCCCTGCGAAATCCGCACGCTGAGACGCCACAGACAACGAATTTCATCGATCACGCCTTGCGAAACTGTCGATACGTCGTGCACAGTGGCCCCGTGGCCAGTCGAAGCGCAGACCCGAAGGACTCCCGCGAGTCCAAGAACGGCTCCGGTCCCCAGCTGGACGCCGTCTCCCTCGCCATCATCGAGCAGCTCCAGGAGGACGGCCGCCGGCCGTACGCCGCCATCGGCAAGGCCGTCGGCCTGTCGGAGGCGGCCGTGCGCCAGCGGGTGCAGAAGCTGCTCGACCAGGGCGTGATGCAGATCGTCGCCGTCACGGACCCGCTCACCGTGGGCTTCCGTCGCCAGGCGATGGTCGGCGTCAACGTGGAGGGCGACGTGGAGTCCGTGGCCGACGCGCTGACCGCCATGGACGAATGCGAGTACGTCGTGATGACCGCGGGCTCCTTCGACCTGATGGTCGAGATCGTCTGCGAGGACGACGACCACCTTCTGGAGGTCATCAACAAACGCATCCGGGCCGTGCCCGGCGTGCGCTCCACCGAGAGCTTCGTCTACCTCAAGCTCAAGAAGCAGACCTACATGTGGGGAACCCGATAATCGTGAGCACCGACAGCCCCAAGGACCTCAGCAAGTCCGCGTACGACCACCTGTGGATGCACTTCACCCGCATGTCCTCGTACGAGAACTCCCCCGTCCCCACCATCGTCCGGGGCGAGGGCACCCACATCTACGACGACAAGGGCAAGCGCTACCTCGACGGTCTCGCCGGCCTGTTCGTGGTCCAGGCGGGCCACGGCCGTACGGAACTCGCGGAGACCGCCTCCAAGCAGGCCCAGGAGCTGGCCTTCTTCCCGGTGTGGTCCTACGCCCACCCCAAGGCCGTGGAGCTCGCGGAGCGGCTCGCGCACGAGGCGCCGGGCGACCTCAACAAGGTCTTCTTCACCACCGGCGGCGGCGAGGCGGTCGAGACCGCCTGGAAGCTCGCCAAGCAGTACTTCAAGCTGATCGGCAAGCCGACCAAGTACAAGGTCATCTCCCGCGCGGTGGCCTACCACGGCACCCCCCAGGGCGCCCTGTCCATCACCGGACTGCCGGCCCTGAAGGCGCCGTTCGAGCCGCTCGTCCCGGGCGCGCACAAGGTGCCGAACACCAACATCTACCGCGCCCCGATCCACGGCGACGACCCGGAGGCGTTCGGCCACTGGGCCGCCGACCAGATCGAGCAGCAGATCCTCTTCGAGGGCCCCGACACCGTGGCGGCCGTCTTCCTGGAGCCGGTGCAGAACGCCGGCGGCTGCTTCCCGCCCCCGCCCGGCTACTTCCAGCGGGTGCGCGAGATCTGCGACCAGTACGACGTGCTGCTCGTCTCCGACGAGGTCATCTGCGCCTTCGGCCGGCTCGGCACGACGTTCGCCTGCGACAAGTTCGGCTACGTGCCGGACATGATCACCTGCGCCAAGGGCATGACCTCGGGCTACTCCCCCATCGGCGCGTGCATCGTCTCCGACCGGCTGGCCGAGCCGTTCTACACCGGCGACAACACCTTCCTGCACGGCTACACCTTCGGCGGCCACCCCGTGTCGGCCGCGGTGGGCATCGCCAACCTCGACCTGTTCGAGCGCGAGGGCCTCAACCAGCACGTGCTCGACAACGAGGGAGCCTTCCGCGCCACCCTGGAGAAGCTGCACGACCTGCCGATCGTCGGCGACGTCCGCGGCAACGGCTTCTTCTACGGCATCGAACTGGTCAAGGACAAGGCGACCAAGGAGTCCTTCGACGCGGAGGAGACCGAGCGCGTCCTGTACGGCTTCCTGTCGAAGAAGCTCTTCGAGAACGGCCTGTACTGCCGTGCCGACGACCGCGGCGACCCGGTCGTCCAGCTCGCCCCGCCGCTGATCTCCAACCAGGAGACCTTCGACGAGATCGAGCAGATCCTGCGCGCGACCCTCTCGGAGGCGTGGACCAAGCTGTAGGCCCCTTACGCCGTCCGAGGTTCCGATCTTCCTTCTGGATGATCAACACCGGCCCCGGTGCCGCCCGTTCGAGTGAGAAACGGGCGCCCGGGGCCACGTGCTGTCCGGCGTCCCGCCGTGGCCTGCCTAGCGTGCCAGTGACCGATCGGCCCTGCCTTCGTTCCCCCGGACGGGGGACTTACCCGAACCGCGCACGGCATTTCCGATCCGAACCGAGGTGTACGCCATGGTGGCCCCACCGGACAACGACGTGCTCTGGGCACGAGCCCTGCACTACCGGCACGACGACGGCTCACCCGGGCTGAGCGGGGTCTCGCTCGGCGTCCGGGAGAGCGAGATCCTCGCCGTCGGCGGCCCGCGCGGCAGCGGCAAGACGACCCTGCTGCGCTGTCTGTCCGGGCAGCTGCCCGCGAAGAGCGGCGAGGTCTGGTTCAACAGCGTGCCCGTGCACACCATGAGCCCCGTGGCCCGCGAGCGGCTGCGCCGGGACCGCTTCGGCTGGATCGACCCGGAACCGGTGCTGGTGCCCGAACTGAACGTCTGGGAGAACACCGCCCTGCCCCTGATGCTGCGCGGCACCGGCCGGCGCCGCGCCAAGTCGGCCGCGCTGGAGTGGCTGGAGCGCCTCGACATCGGCGACAAGGCCCGCAGGCACCCGGCGGAGCTGGTGCAGGCGGAACGCCAGCGGGTCTGCATCGCCCGCGCCCTCGCCCCGGCGCCGTCCGTGCTGTTCGCCGACGAGCCGACCGCTCCCCTGCACCGTGTCGACCGCGCCCATGTGCTGCGCACCCTCACCACCGCGGCCCGCTCGCACGGCATCACGGTGGTCCTCGCGACCAACGACGCGCAGACGGCGGCCCTCGCCGACCGCACGGTGTCGCTGCTCGACGGGCGGCGGGTGCGCACCGTCCATCTGCCGCCGGTCTCCGGGACGGCCGAGTCGGAAGGCCGGGCGGCGTGCTCGCTCTCCGTCTGACCCGAGGCGCCCATCCCGCCGTCCAGCTGCGCCGTCTCCTGGTCGCGGCCGCGTCGGCGGGCACGGGCTTCCTGCTGCTGAGCGCCCTCGGCCACGCCCTGGCCAACCCCGACCCGTCCTCCTCCGCGCTCCGGCTGGCCTGGTGCGCGGTGCCGCTGGCGGCCACCGTCTACTTCGCGGTCGCGGTCGCCCGCACCGACCCGGGCACCCGGCCCCGCCCCGGCCTGTCGGCGATCGGGCTCGGTCCCGCCCGTCTGATGGCGATCTCCGCGGCCACCACGGCGCTGTCGTGCACGCTGGGCTCGATGCTGGCGCTGCTCGTCTTCCTGCATCTGCGCGGCGACCTCACCGGCATGCCCTTCGACGGCGCCGCGACGGACTTCCTCGCCGCCGGCCGGCCGCTGCCGCTCCCGGCGGCCCTGACGCTGCTGGCCCTGGTGCCGCTGAGCGCGTCCGCCGCGGTGGCGATGGCGCTGCGACCGCGCGAACCGGTGACGGGCACGGCCCGAGCGGTGCCGGCGTACGGCCGGTTCGGCGCGTACCGGCGCACGGCGGGGCGGGAGTCCTTCGGTGCGTACGGCCGGTTCGGCAGGCAGCTGGGGGCGGCGGCGCGGGGCCGGCGAACGGCCGCCCCGGCACCGGAGCAGGACCCCACGACGGAGGATGCCGAGGCCCCCGCGGAGGTGGCGCCCCAGGTCCCGCTCACCCCGCCGTCCGGACTGCCGTGGGGCATCGCGGTGCTGGCGGTGGGTCTGGCCGTGGAGGCCTTCGCGAGCCGTACGGGCGGCGGGGGCGCGCCGGGTGACCGGCCCTCGGCGCTGCTGGGGCTGGCCCTGACCGCCGTCGGTCTCGCCCTGGCCGGCCCCGGTCTGACCCATCTGTGCGGCAGACTGCTCCAGACGGCCCGGCCCGGCGCGCTGCGCCTGCTGGCCGGGCGGGTCCTGATGACCGAGGCCACGCGCATCGGACGCCCGCTGGGCGTCGTCTGCGCGGTCCTGTCGGCCGCGTACGCCATGGCCTCGCTGCACGACCGCGAGGACGCGTCCTCCGGCCCGCTCGTGGCGCTCGGCGTGCTGCTGGTGGCGGGCTGCACGGTCGCGACGCTGCTGACGGCCGCCGTCGAGGCCCGGCAGGACCGGGCCGGCACCACCGCCGCGCTCCAGCGCCTCGGGGCGGCCACGGGCACCCTTCGCCAGGCCGCCGCGCTCCGCGCGGGTGCCCTCCTCGCCCTGTTCGGGCCGCTGACCCTGGTCGTGGCCGAGCTGTCGGCGTGGCCGCTGGCCCGCTGAGCGTCGTACGGAACCTGATCCGAAAACTGATCCGAAAAAATCTCCGCGGGCCGATGAGTTCCGCGCGGGCCCCCGGTCTACCCCCACGAACGCTACGGAACCAAAGGGAGAGGCCCCCGCCATGTACCAGCAGATGATCTTCGTGAACCTGCCCGTCAACGACCTCGACGCCTCGAAGAAGTTCTACACGGAGCTCGGCTACTCGATCAACGCGCAGTTCAGCGACGAGACCGCCGCCTCCGTCGTGATCAGCGACACGATCATCGCGATGCTGCTGACGAAGCAGAAGTACGCGGAGTTCACGAAGAAGGAGATCGTGGACGCCACGAAGAGCAGCGAGGTGCTGCTGGCGCTGAGCGCCGAGAGCCGCGAGAAGGTCGACGAGCTGGTGGAGAAGGCCCTGGCGGCGGGCGGTTCGACCGCCGGCGAGACCCAGGACCACGGGTTCATGTACGGCCGCTCCTTCGACGACCTCGACGGCCACACCTGGGAGGTCATCTGGATGGACCCGGCCGCCGTGCAGGGCTGATCACAACTGGGGCCTAGCATGGGCGGGTGCAGACCAGTCCCGCCCATGCCGTCCATCACGGGGACCGCGAGATAGAGACGCTCGAGGAGTTCGACGCCGTCGTCTCTTCCCGCGGCACGCTCTCCGGGTTCCGTGTCCAGGCCGTCGATCTGACCGACCGGACCCGGGAGTTGCTCACTACCGACACGGCCGAGGCGGTGTTCCTCGGCTGTCGGATGCGTCCGGACGCGGCGGAGAAGCTGCGCGCCGACGGCGCCTTGGTCCTCCCGCCCGTCCCGGGCCTGCCCTTCGACCCGTACCGGGGGCATCTCTACACGCCCGGCGATCTGTTCGCCTCGCTCGACAAGGGCTACGAGGCGACACCGGACGCGCTGGCCTACGCCTGGTTCCAGCGGACCAAGGCGGACGGCGACATCTTCGCCTCCATGCTGCGCGCGGTCCACGACGACTCCATGTCCGACGCCCTCGACGAACTCCTGCGCGGAGCACGGGTCGTGGGCGTGATGGGCGGTCACGCGATGGCCCGCGGCACCGAGGAGTTCCGGGGTGCCGCCCGGCTCGGACGGGCGCTGACCCACGCCGGTTTCACCGTGGCGACGGGCGGCGGTCCCGGCGCGATGGAGGCGGCGAACCTCGGCGCCTACGCGGCCCCGTACGACGCGGACGTGCTGGACGAGGCCTGCCAACTCCTGGCGGCCGCACCCTCGTTCACCCCGTCGATCACGGACTGGGCGCGTGCCGCCTTCGAGGTCCGCACCCGCTGGCCGAAGGGCAACCACTCGATCGGCATCCCCACCTGGTTCTACGGTCACGAGCCGCCGAACGCCTTCGCCTCCCACATCGCGAAGTACTTCGCCAACGCCACGCGCGAGGACGGACTGCTGGCCCGCTGCAACTCGGGCGTGGTGTTCCTGCCGGGCGCCGCCGGCACCGTACAGGAGATCTTCGACAACACGACGCCGAACTACTACGAGTCGCGCGGCGAGCCCACGCCCATGGTCCTGGTGAACCGGGCCCACTGGACGGAGAAACTGCCGGCCTGGCCGCTGCTGCGCTCGCTCGCCCGGGAGCGGTCGATGGAGGCGCGGATCGCCCTGGTCGACCGGATCGAGGAGGCCCCGGAGGCCTTGAAACGTCTGGGCGGTTAATAAGCAGGCAAAAGCCGGGCCCGCCGTAGGCATATGCGTTGACACTACTTATGTGGCGCTTATAGACCTGGGAGCCACATGGGAGTGCTGATGCTGCATCAACTCTCCCTCCACCCCCCGCAATTGACATTCCCGTAAAGGACAAACGTGGCAGTTCTGTCCGTATCCCGCCGTACCGTCGCGCGCTCCGTGCGCGCCCTCGGTGTCGTCTCCGCGTCCGCCGCCCTCGCGATCGGCGTCGCCGGCAACGCGGCGGCCTGCAACATCAACGAGTTCTCGGCCGAGGCCAAGTGCGATGGTGACAACGGTGTCATCACCGTCACCGACGTGGACCCGGCCGGCGTCCCCGCCACCATCACCGTGTTCCTCCAGAACAACGGCGCCGACATCAAGAAGGTCGGCGAACAGGTGGTCAAGGGCTCGCGTGAGGGCACCACCATCACCTTCGAGGAGGACTGGAAGCCGAACGCCGAGTACCGCGTCCACGTCAAGGCGACGCCCTACGTCGACGAGGACATCAAGCCGAACCTGGTCACCCCGGCGACGGCCTGCAAGAAGGAAGAGGAGCCCCCGGCTCCGGAGGAGCCCACGCCGACCCCGTCGGAGTCCTCCTCCACCCCGTCCGAGGAGCCCGGCACGCCGACCCCGTCGGCTCCGGAGAGCGAGAGCACCGCACCGGCGGACACCGCGAGCAACGCTCCGTCCCCGGCCGGTGAGTCGAACCTCGCCGAGACCGGCGCCAACTCCAACACCGGCCTGATCGCCGGCGTCGCGGCCGCCCTGGTCGTGGTCGGCGGTGGCGCGGTCTTCTTCGGCATGCGCCGCCGCGGGGCGAACAGCCGACGCTGACGCCTCACGGACACCATGGTGGCCCGTCCCCCTTCCCGGGGGGGCGGGCCACTGCCGTTCCGGGCCGCTCAGCCGAACGTCGCCCGCTCCAGCCAGAACTCCAACAGCTCCCGCTCGCCGAGCACTTCGAGCCCGGGGGCATCCAGCGGCAGCCGGCGGTAGAAGGCGAGCAGCACGGAGGTGAGCGGGCCGCGCAGGGCGACGGTGGCCTTCTCGTGGCCCCGGCGCCAGCTGACGCCGTTCTCACCGAGCTCGATCAGCCACTCGGCGTTCAGCCCCGGCACCCCGTCCGTGGCGTGCAGATGGATGGCGCGCCGGGGCCCGCGCATGTCGCGCACCGCGTCCTCCGGCAGCGTCCGCTGCGCCCACTCCACGATCTCCAGCCACTCGTCGACCGCGTCGGCGGCGATCTCCGGCGCCACCTCGTAGGGCAGCCCGGCGGCAAGGGTGGCGTCCGCGCGATGGACGGTCACCTCGTGCGTCATGCGCCGGGCCCAGAACCCGGCGTTGTGGATCCCCGCCCAGCTCCACACCTTCGCGTCCGGCCCGGCCTCCCGCAGCGCACCGACGACCAGCTCGCCGGACTCCGCCAGCCACGCGTCCAGGACGCCGGGATCGCCCCACACCTGGGGCCCGTCGAACCCCGGCACCCGCTCCTCGGGGACGTCGTCCTCGGCCCCGGTCCGCACCAGGACGGCCACCCAGCGCAGGGCGCCGCCGAGATGCCGTACGAGCTGTTCGAGGGACCAGTCGGGCGTGGTGGGAACCGTGCCGGACAGTGCGGCGCCCGACGTCACCACCGTGCGCAACTGCTCGACCTGGTCGGCGATTTCCTGGCAGTAGCGATCATGTGCGAGTCCAGTCATACCGGCCACCATAGGAAGCCCCGCTCAGCCCAGCACGGCGATTTCCGCGGCGTCGAAGTCCACCCCGACCTCGTCCCCGACCTCCGGCGCGGTCCTGAGCGCGCAGGCCGCCTCCAGGCGGGGCGCGTCGGCGGGCTGGAGGTGGACGGTGACATGGGTGCCGCGGAAGGTGCGTGCGGCCACCGTGCAGCGCAGGCCCTCGGCCGCCGGGACCAGGCGGACACCGGCGGGGCGCACGAGAAGGGTGCGCGTGCCCTGTGGGGCGCCCTCCGGCACGGGGAGCTTGCCCCAGGGGGTCACCGCGACATCGTCGCCCACCGTCGCCTCGACGACGTTCTCGAAGCCGAGGAAGCGGGCCACGAACGCGTCGGCCGGGCGCTGCCACACCTCAAGAGGCGTACCGGACTGGGCGATCCGCCCGTCCCTCATCACCACCACCCGGTCGGCCAGCGCGAACGCCTCACCCTGGTCGTGGGTCACCGCGAGCACGGTGGTGCCCAACCGGCCGAACAGCTCGCGCAGTTCGACGACCAGACGCTCCCTGAGCGACCGGTCGAGCTGCCCGAGCGGCTCGTCGAGCATCAGCAGCCGCGGGCTGGGCGCGAGGGCGCGGGCGAGCGCCACGCGCTGCTGCTCGCCCCCGGAGAGCGCGACGACGGCGCGTCCGGCCGACCCCGGCAGACCCACCAGGTCCAGCAACTCCCTTACGTGCTCGGCCTGTTCGCCGCGAGACGCGCCGTGCATACGCAGCCCGAAGGCCACGTTGCCGCCGACGTCACGCTGCGGGAAGAGCTGGTGGTCCTGGAACATCAGCCCGACCCCGCGCTTGTGCGCGGGCACGCCCGACTGGTCACGCCCGTCGAGCAGGATCCGCCCGGAGTCGAGGGGCTGGAGCCCCGCGACCGCCCGCAGCAGCGTCGACTTGCCGCTGCCACTGGGCCCGAGCACGCACACGATCTCGTGCTCGGCGACCCCCAGGTCGACGGCGTCCAGCACCGCCCGCTCGCCGAAGCGGACGGTCGCGGCCTCCAGGCTCAGCAGCATCTAGAACTCCCCGGTCCGGTCGGTCCGCAGCCGCTCCAGAACGAGCAGCGCCACCGCGCACACGATCATCAGAATCGTCGACAGGGCCATGGCCTGGCCGTAGTTGAGGTCCCCGGGCCGCCCCAGCAGCCGTGCCACGGCCACCGGCAGGGTCGGGTTCTCCGGCCGCGCGATGAAGACCGTCGCCCCGAACTCCCCCAGGGACACCGCGAAGGCGAACCCGGCCGCGATCAGCAGCGCCCGCCGCACCATCGGCAGGTCCACCTCCCGCCACGCCCGCCACGGCGACGCCCCCAGCACCGCCGCCGCCTCCCGCAGCCGTACGTCCACGGCCCGCAGCACCGGCAGCATGGTCCGTACGACGAAGGGGACGCCGACCAGCGCCTGCGCGAGGGGGACCAGGATCCAGGAGGCCCTGAGGTCCAGCGGCGGCTCGTCGAGGGCGATCAGGAAGCCGAAGCCGACGGTCACCGCGGACACGCCGAGCGGCAGCATCAGCAGCGCGTCGAAGCCCCGCACCAGCCGTCCCGCGTCCCGCCGGGTCAGCGCGACGGCGGCGAGACCGCCGATCACCACGGCGATGACGGTGGCGGCGACGGCGTACTGGAGCGAGTTGCCGACCGCCTCGATCGGCGCGGCCAGGAACGCTCCCCCGTCCTCCTCGGTCAGCGCCCGGTAGTAGCCGAGGTCGGCGGCGCCGAAGGAGCGCTCCACCAGCACCGCGAGCGGCAGCAGGAGCAGCACGGCGACGGTGGCGACGACTCCGCCGAGCAGCGCCCACTGCCCGGCCCCGCGCGGCCGGCGGGCGGTCACCGACGCGTCCACCAGCCGCAGCGCGGTCTCCCGTCGCCGTACGGTCCAGGCGTGCAGGGCGAGGATCGCGCCCACGGCGACGAACTGGATCATCGTCAGGACGGCCGCCGTGGACAGGTCGAAGATCTCGGAGGTCTGCCGGTAGATCTCCACTTCGAGGGTGGAGAAGGTGGGCCCGCCGAGGATCTGCACCACACCGAAGGTGGTGAAGGTGAACAGGAAGACCATCAGCGCGGCGGCGGCCACGGCGGGCGCGAGCGCGGGCAGGGTGACGGTCCGCCAGGCCGTGAACCGCGAGGCGCCCAGCATCCGCGCGGCCTCCTCCTGCCGGGGGTCCAGCTGCGACCAGAGCCCGCCCACCGTGCGCACGACGACGGCGTAGTTGAAGAAGACGTGCGCGAGCAGGATCGCCCACATGGTGGTGTCCAGCCGTACGCCCCACAGCTCGTCGAGGAGTCCTCCGCGCCCGACGAGCGCCATGAACGCCGTACCCACGACGACCGTGGGCAGCACGAACGGCACGGTGACCACGGCCCGCAGGACCTGCTTGCCGGGGAACTCGAAGCGGGCGAAGACATACGCGCCGGGCAGGGCGATCAGCAGGGTGAGGGCGGTGGAGGCGAGCGCCTGCCAGGTGGTGAACCACAGCACCTGCCGGATGTCCGACTGCGCCAGTACGTCCCCGATCCGCCCGAGTTGCCAGGTCCCGTCGGTCTTCAGGCCGCGTGCGACGATCGCGGCGACGGGATAGGCGAAGAAGACGGCGAAGAACGCGACGGGCGCGGCCATCAGGCCGAGCCGCGCCGCGCTCCCGCGCCGCCTCGCCGCGGCCCGCGTCACCTCAGTACGAGCGAGGTCCACGACTTGACCCACTGGTCACGGTTGTCGGCGATCTTCGCGGGCTCCATGGTCTGCGGGTCCTTCGCCTCCGGCCCGAACTTCGTGAACTCCGGGGGCACCTGGGCGGCCTCCCGCACCGGGTAGACGAACATGTTGAGCGGCATGTCGTCCTGGAACCGCTTGCTGATCAGGAAGTCGAGCAGTGCCTTTCCTCCCTCGGGGTTCTTGGCGTTGCTCAGCAGCCCGGCGTACTCGACCTGACGGAAGCAGGTGCCCTCGGCGACGCCGGTGGGCGCGGTGTCCGGCTTCGGGTCGGCGTAGATGACCTCGACGGGCGGCGAGGAGGCGTAGGACACCACCAGCGGCCGGTCGGCCTTGGCCTTCTTGCCGCCGGCCGAACCGGAGAACTCCTCGTTGTAGGCCTGCTCCCAGCCGTCGACCACCTTCACGCCGTTGGCCTTGAGCTCCTTCCAGTAGTCCTGCCAGCCGTCGTCCCCGTACCGCGCGGCCGTACCGAGCAGGAAGCCGAGGCCGGGCGAGGAGGTGGAGGCGTTCTCGGTGACGAGGAGGTCCTTGTACTCGGGCTTGATCAGGTCGTCGAAGGTCTTCGGCGGGGTCAGGTCGTGCTCGCTGAACCACGCCTTGTCGTAGTTGACGCAGATGTCGCCGCTGTCGATGGGGGTGACCCGGTGCTTGTCCTCGTCGACGCGGTATTCGGGGAGGATCAGGTCGGAGCGCTTGGCCTCGTACGGCTGGAACAGCCCGTTGTCGAGGGCGCGGGACAGCAGGGTGTTGTCGACGCCGAAGAAGACGTCGCCCTGGGGGTTGTCCTTGGTCAGGATGGCCTTGTTCACGGCCTGCCCGGCGTCGCCGTCCTCTAGGACCTTGAGCTTGAAGCCGGACTGCTTCTCGAAGGCGGCGACGACGTCCTTGGACGCGGCCCACGAGTTGTGGCTGACGAGGGTCACGGTCTTGGACCCGCCGCCGCCGCTGCCGTCGTCCCCGTCGGACGACCCGCACGCGGACAGCGTGACCAGCCCCAGCCCGACGGCCAGGACCGTGACCTTCTTGGTGATGCCCACTTGATTCCTCCTGGAGTGACCAGGAAGAGACGCGGCCCTGCCCGGGAACCTTGGGGGGTCCCGGGCAGGGCGCAACAGCTCGAGTGATGACCGATCTCCCTACCCAGAATGACCTGGGCCAGGTTCGGAGGGTCTGCGGCCGGTGCCGCACTCTCAGCGCTGTGGCGCTCCCCTGTCGGAATATGAAGATGTACTTACTCGGGTCACATTACCGCTCGCTCGCGGCGAGCTGACCACACGCCCCGTCGATCTCCTGTCCACGGGTGTCCCGGATCGTCACCGGCACACCGTGCGCGGCGATCGCCTCCACGAACGCCTTCTCGTCCTCGGGGCGGGAGGCGGTCCACTTGGAGCCGGGCGTGGGGTTGAGCGGGATGAGGTTGACGTGCACGGGCCGACCCTTGAGCATCCGGCCGAGGCGGTCACCGCGCCAGGCCTGGTCGTTGATGTCCCGGATGAGCGCGTACTCGATGGAGAGCCGCCGCCCCGACCTGGCCGCGTACTCGAACCCGGCGTCGAGCACCTCGCGCACCTTCCACCGCGTGTTCACGGGGACGAGGGTGTCGCGCAGCTCGTCGTCGGGGGCGTGCAGCGAGATGGCGAGCCGACACTTGAAGCCCTCGTCGGAGAACCGGTGGATCGCCGGGACGAGGCCGACGGTGGACACGGTGATGCCCCGCTGGGACAGCCCCAGCCCGTCCGGCTCGGGGTCGGTCAGACGCCGGATCGCCCCGACGACGCGGTTGTAGTTGGCGAGCGGCTCGCCCATGCCCATGAACACGATGTTGCTGAGCCGCGCCGGACCGCCGGGCACCTCGCCGTCCCGGAGCGCCCGCATCCCGTCCACGATCTGGTGCACGATCTCCGCGGTGGACAGGTTCCGGTCCAGTCCGGCCTGCCCCGTGGCGCAGAACGGACAGTTCATACCGCAGCCGGCCTGCGAGCTGATGCACATCGTCACCCGGTCCGGGTAACGCATCAGCACCGACTCGACCAGCGTCCCGTCGAACAGCTTCCACAGCGTCTTGCGGGTCGTGCCCTGGTCGGTCGACAGATGCCGTACGACGGTCATCAGCTCCGGAAGCAGCGCCTCCTGGAGCTTGCCGCGCGCGCCGGCCGGGATGTCGGTCCACTGCTCCGGGTCGTGCGCGTACCGCGCGAAGTAGTGCTGCGACAACTGCTTGGCGCGAAACGGCTTCTCACCGGCCGCGGCGACCGCCTCCTTGCGCTCGGCGGGCGTGAGATCGGCGAGGTGCCGCGGCGGCTTCTTGGCTCCGCGGGGGGCGACGAAGGTGAGCTCACCGGGAACGGGACGGGCCACGGTCGGGCAACTCCTCAGGACGACGGGGGTCTGGCAACTCCGCAGGGGCGGGGACGACGGCACCGCTGTGCCTGAGCCAGGGACAACCCGCGGGGGGACGTACGAAAGGGCCCGCAGTACGCCGCGAGCCCTTCCAGAGTACCCGTTCGCCGTCAACCCGCCCCGACGAAGATCACCAGCAGCAGCCGGCCTCACCCCGAGCCGACGAAAAGCACCAGCAGCAGCCACACCACCGGTGCCGTCGGCAGCAGGGAGTCCAGGCGGTCCATGATGCCGCCATGGCCGGGGAGCAGTGTGCCCATGTCCTTGATGCCCAGATCACGTTTGATCATGGACTCGCCGAGGTCGCCCAGTGTCGCGCTGGCCGCGACCGCGAGGCCCAGCAGCAGACCCTGCCACCAGGTGCCGTCGTCGATCAGGAACTGCATGCACAGCGCGCCCGCGACCATCGCGAAGGTCACCGCGCCCAGCAGGCCCTCGCGGGTCTTGCCGGGGCTGATGCGCGGGGCGAGCTTGCGCTTGCCGAAGCGCCAGCCGACCGCGTACGCGCCGGTGTCGCTGACGACGGTCAGCAGCAGGAAGGTCAGGACGCGCCACGGGCCGTCGTCGGCCGTCAGCATCATCGCGACGAACGTCGCCAGGAACGGCACGTAGAACGCCGCGAAGACACCCGCGGTGACGTCCTTGAGGTAACCCTCGGGGGGTGCCGTCATGCGCCAGACGAGCACCGCCAGCGCCGTGAGCGCCATGGCGACCCACGCGCCCTCGGCCCCCCGGGCGTATCCGGCGACGACCATGGCCGCGCCGCCCAGCGCGAGCGGCACGAGCGGCGCCTTGATGCCCTTGCGTTCCTCGAGCCGCTTGGTCAGCTCCCACAGGCCCACCACCACGGCGACGGCGATCACGCCGACGAAGACCGCCTTGACGACGAACAGCGACGCGATGATCACCACGCCCAGTCCGACGCCGACGCCTATCGCGGCGCCGAGGTCGCGGCCCGCGCTCTTCTTCTGCGGTGCGGGGGCCGGCTGCGGGGCGTCGGGCATGGGCTCCGGATTCTGCGGCACCTCCCCCGGGAGGGGTCGGGCCCGCGTCGGCTCGTCTCGGAACAAGGGGCCGCTCAGCCGAGTGGCCCCTCGGTCCGCATCCTGGTTTCCGCCGTGGTCGGGTACGTCGGGCACGATGGGCATGGGACGCGTCTGCTGCACGTTGTGCGCATCGTACGCGTGACCCGCGGGGGCAGCCCCCCGGCCGGGCCCGTGGTCGGACGGCCCCCAGTACCCGGTCTGCGGCGTCCCCCAGGAAGAGTCGTTCATCAGACCTCGAGCAGCTCGGCTTCCTTGTGCTTCAGGAGCTCGTCCACCTGGGCGACGTACTTCGCGGTGGTGTCGTCGAGCTCCTTCTCCGCACGGCGGCCCTCGTCCTCGCCGACCTCGCCGTCCTTGATCAGCTTGTCGATGGCGTCCTTGGCCTTGCGGCGCACGGAGCGGATGGACACCTTGGCGTCCTCACCCTTGCCCTTGGCCACCTTGATGTAGTCACGGCGGCGCTCCTCGGTCAGCTCGGGGAACACCACCCGGATGATGTTGCCGTCGTTGCTCGGGTTGACGCCCAGGTCGGAGTCGCGGATCGCCTGCTCGATGTTGCGCAGCGCGCTCTTGTCGAACGGGGTCACCACGGCCATGCGCGGCTCGGGCACGGAGAACGAGGCCAGCTGGTTGATCGGCGTCGGCGCGCCGTAGTAGTCGGCCACGATCTTGTTGAACATCGCCGGGTGCGCACGGCCGGTGCGGATCGCGGCGAAGTCCTCCTTGGCGACCACGACGGCCTTCTCCATCTTCTCCTCGGCCTCGAGGAGGGTCTCTTCGATCACCACTTGCTCCTGCGTGTCTTGAGTAGGCCCGGCTGCGGTTCCTTGTCGGGGCGGCGGCCGGCTGCGTCGCGTCTTCTTCCTGCACGGTTCCCGACCGGCAGGACATTGTCCATCCCCCGGTCAGTTGCGGCCGGCTTGGTCACCCACCAGCGTGCCGATCTTCTCACCCTTGACGGCGCGGGCGATATTGCCCTCCTTCAGGAGCTCGAAGACCACGATCGGGAGGCTGTTGTCACGGCAGAGCGTGACGGCCGTGGCGTCGGCGACCTTCAGGTCCCGGGTGATGACCTCGCCGTAGCCGAGCGCGTCGAACTTCACGGCGTCCGGGTTGGTCTTCGGGTCGGAGTCGTAGACGCCGTCCACACCGTTCTTGCCCATGAGCAGCGCCTCGGCGTCGATCTCCAGGGCGCGCTGGGCGGCGGTGGTGTCGGTGGAGAAGTACGGCATGCCCATACCGGCGCCGAAGATGACCACGCGGCCCTTCTCCAGATGCCGCACGGCGCGCAGCGGAATGTACGGCTCGGCGACCTGCCCCATGGTGATGGCGGTCTGCACGCGGCAGTCGACGCCCTCCTTCTCCAGGAAGTCCTGGAGGGCGAGGCAGTTCATCACGGTGCCGAGCATGCCCATGTAGTCGGAGCGGGCGCGGTCCATGCCGCGCACCTGGAGTTCGGCGCCGCGGAAGAAGTTGCCGCCGCCGATGACGATCGCGATCTGCGCGCCGTCCCGTACGACGGCCGCGATCTCGCGCGCGATGGCGTGCACCACGTCGGGGTCGACGCCGAGGCCCCCGCCACCGGAGAAGGCCTCTCCGGACAGCTTCAGCAGAAACCGGCCGCGTACTTTGCCGTCGTCGCTCTTCTCAGCCTTGGTGGTCATCGGGGATCCCGCCTCTTTCACGTGTTGCACATACGAAGAAGGCCATTGCCGGTGGGGCGTGGTTCGCATCCCATACGGCAATGGCCTCCTCGTCAGATCTGCTGTCGTCAGGCACGCGCGCGTGCGCGGACGCGTGTCCGAACGACTGCTGTCGACCCTATCGGGGTCGCGCGCCCGTCGCGGTACGGACTCAGATGCCGACCTTGATGCGCGTGAAGCGCTTCAGGGTGACACCGGCCTCGTCCAGGACCTTCTGGACGGACTTCTTGTTGTCCAGCGCGTAGGGCTGGCCGAGCAGCGTGGCGTCCTTGAAGAAGCCGTTCAGACGACCCTCGACGATCTTGGCGATCGCGGCCTCGGGCTTGCCCTCGGCGCGGGTGGTCTCCTCGGCGATGCGGCGCTCGGACTCGACGACCTCGGCCGGCACGTCCTCCTTGGAGAGGTACTTCGGCGAGAAGGCGGCGATGTGCTGGGCGACGCCCTTGGAGATCTCCGCGTTCGGCTTGTCGAGCTCGACGAGCACACCGATCTGCGGGGGCAGGTCGGGCATCGTGCGGTGCATGTACGCCGTCACGTAGCCGTCGGCGAACTGCGCGAAGCGGTCCAGGACGATCTTCTCGCCGAGGTTGGCGTTGGCCTCGTCCACGAACGCCTGGACGGTCTTGCCGGCCTCGATCTCGGAGGCGAGCAGGGCCTCGAGGTCGGCCGGGGAGGTCTTGGCGACGTGCTCGGCGATGGCGGTGGCCACGGCCTGGAACTTCTCGCCCTTGGCGACGAAGTCCGTCTCGCACTTCAGCTCGACGAGGACACCGGAGGAGTTGTCGTCGGCGATGATCGAGACCACGGCGCCGTTCTCGGCGGAGCGGCCCTCGCGCTTGGCGACGCCCTTCTGGCCCTTGATGCGGAGCGCCTCGACGGCCTTCTCGACGTTGCCCTCGGCCTCGTCCAGCGCCTTCTTGCAGTCCATCATGCCGGCGCCGGTGAGCTCCCGGAGCTTCTTGACGTCGGCGGCGGTGTAGTTCGCCATGAGTCTGTGATCTTTCTCGAAGTCTGGAGGTTCGGAGATCTGCGGGTCGGTCACCTACTTGAGGGCAGGTCTCCGACTCGCCGCTGACCTACGGGTGAACGGCGGGAGCGGATGTCATGTCACCGCTCCCGCCGTCAACGGCACTGAGAGGCGTCAGGCCTGCTCGGCCTCGGCGGCCGGAGCGGCCTCCTCGGCGGCGGGGGCCTCGGCGGCGGCCTCGGCCGGCTTCTCGCCCTCGGCGGCGGCCGGAGCGGCCTCCTCGGCCTTCTTCTCGCCCGCGAGCAGGTCGCGCTCCCACTCGGCCAGCGGCTCGCCGGCGGCCTTCTCGCCCTTGCCGGCCTCGGCGACACCGGAGCGGGCCATCAGGCCCTCGGCGACGGCGTCGGCGATCACGCGGGTGAGCAGGGTGACGGAGCGGATCGCGTCGTCGTTGCCCGGGATCTTGTAGTCGACCTCGTCGGGGTCGCAGTTGGTGTCGAGGATGGCGACGACCGGGATGTTGAGCTTCCGGGCCTCGCCGACCGCGATGTGCTCCTTCTTGGTGTCCACGATCCAGACGGCGCTGGGCACCTTCTGCATCTCGCGGATACCGCCGAGGGTCTTCTCCAGCTTGGCCTTCTCGCGGGAGAGGACCAGCAGCTCCTTCTTGGTGAGGCCGGAGGCGGCCACGTCCTCGAAGTCGATCTGCTCGAGCTCCTTGAGGCGCTGCAGACGCTTGTAGACGGTCGAGAAGTTGGTGAGCATGCCGCCCAGCCAGCGCTGGTTGACGTAGGGCATGCCGACGCGGGTGGCCTGCTCCGCGATGGCCTCCTGCGCCTGCTTCTTCGTACCGACGAACATGACCGTGCCGCCGTGGGCCACGGTCTCCTTGACGAACTCGTAGGCGCGGTCGATGTACGACAGCGACTGGAGCAGGTCGATGATGTAGATGCCGTTGCGCTCCGTGAAGATGAAGCGCTTCATCTTCGGGTTCCAACGACGGGTCTGGTGACCGAAGTGGACGCCGCTCTCCAGCAGCTCCCGCATCGTGACGACGGCCATGGCCGTATCTCCTTGAATTTCTCGGTTGTGCCGCGGATGCCGGACGGCTTCCGCGCCTGACGCCCACGACGCGCCGTGCCACGAAGGACCGAGGGGCGCTGACATCGGGGTTCCGGCCGAGACCGGTCCCGATGTCGGGGCGTGCGAAGTCGACCCGGTGGCCCGGGTCGCCACCAGAAGTGTACGGGACCCGCGAGGTGCCGGGTGACGCCGTTGTCCACAACCGAGCGGTGGTCCACAGGTCCGGGCCGTGATCACGCATGTGCGGAAGGCTCGCCGGCATGCGAACGAGTGCATTCACGAAGGCGTGTGCGCGGCTGGTCCTTCTGGTGGTCCTGACCCTGGCGGCGCTGCTGGCCCCGTCGCCGTCGAGCCTGTCGGTGACGGCGACGGAGACGGTGACGCCGGCGGGCGAGGACACCGGGACGCCGACCGTCGGGCGGGCGTGGCCGGTGGGGGTGCGGCCGCGGGTGCTGCGCGGCTGGGAACCACCGGCGACGGTGTACGGGCGGGGGCACCGGGGCGTGGACCTGGCGGCGGCTCCGGGGGCGCCGGTGCGGGCGGTGGCGGCGGGCCGGGTCTCCTTCGCGGGCCGGGTGGCCGGAAGGGGCGTGGTCTCGGTGGAACTGACCGGCACGGGCGATCCCCCGCTGCGCACCACCTACGAACCGGTCCGCGCGTCGGTGGCGGAGGGCGACGAGGTGACGGCGGGCGAGACGATCGGCACGGTGGAGCCCACGGGCTCCCACTGCGCGGCTCCGTGCGTGCACTGGGGCCTGCTGCGCGGCGACACCTACCTCGACCCGCTCACCCTGCTGCCCCCGTGGCTGCTGCGCAACGGCCCGTCGCGGCTGTTGCCGGTACTTGGGGTTGCCATGCCTCCGCAGCTGCGGGCAGTCGTGCCGCTGGGGCGGCACAGGTGGGCGCAGCAGCACCCCCACAGCGGGGCGCGCACCCGTCGGCGGGCGCTCCTTCGGAGGCGCTCGGTACCGGATGGTCCGCAGCCCGGACGGAATCCGGAGGAGGGGTTGGCCGGGACTTGCCGCAGCGGGGCTGTCAGCCGCGTACGCCTCTGAGGGTCATCGCGACCGCCGCTTCCGTGATCGCGTCGGGATGCTCCGCCGCTCCGAGTTCGATGCGGCGTACGGCCGCGTCGACCACGCCCTGGAGCAGCATCGCCGTGAGGCGGGGCTCGGTGTGGCCCAGGTCGGCCAGGGCCTCGACGATCATCGCGATGAGTCCGCCGTGGGCCGCGCGGATCTTCTCCCGGGCGCCGGCGTCGAGCTCGCTCGCGGAGATCGCGACCACGGCACGGTGCCGCCGGTCCCCGACCAGTTCCAGCTGCTTGCGGACGTACGCCTCGATCTTGGCCTCGGCCCCGTCGGCGGCCGCCATCGCCGCCTCGACCTCCGCCGCCCAGACCGGGAAGTCGGCCTCGCACAGTTCCTCGACGACGGCCGCCCGGGAGCGGAAGTACTCGTAGACGGAGGAGCGCGCGAGGCCCGTGCGCTCGGCGAGGGCCGGGAAGGTCAGCGCCTCCGTACCGCCCTCGGACAGCAGTGAGCGTGCCGCGTCCAGCAGGGCGGCTCGCTGCATCGACCGGTGCTCGGCCACGGAGGCCGCTCGAATCCTTGGCACGTCGACCACTTTACGGAGGCCCCGCCCATGGCGGCCAGGGGACCGGCCGGGTCCGCGCCGTCGGGCTCAGCGGCCGAAACTCGCCAGTTTCGCGCGCAGCTGGAGCACGGACTTGGTGTGGATCTGGCTGACCCGGCTCTCGGTCACACCCAGGACGTTGCCGATCTCGGCGAGGGTGAGCCCTTCGTAGTAGTACAGCGTGACCACGGTTTTCTCCCGCTCCGGAAGGGTGTTGATGGCCCGCGCGAGGAATCTGCGCAGCTCCCGGTCCTCGGCCACCTCCACCGGATTGTCGGCGGCGGTGTCCTCCAGGGTGTCCATCAGGCTGAGCCGGTCGCCGCCCTCGCCCCCGACGTGCAGCAGCTCCTCCAGGGCGACAACGTTCGCGAGCGACAACTGGCTGAAAACCGCGTGCAGCTCCTCCACGGCGATGCCCATCTCGCCTGCGACCTCGCTCTCCGACGGGGTTCGCCGCAGCCGCGCCTCCAGCGTGGCGTAGGCCCGCTCGACGTTGCGCGCCTTCTGGCGCACCGACCGCGGGATCCAGTCCAGCGCCCGCAGCTCGTCGATCATCGCGCCCCGGATGCGGGTGATCGCATAGGTCTCGAACTTGATCTCCCGGTCGACGTCGAACTTCTCGATCGCGTCGATCAGCCCGAAGACGCCCGAGGAGACGAAGTCCGCCTGGTCGACATTGGGCGGCAGCCCCACGCTGACCCGGCCGGCGACGTACTTCACCAGCGGCGAGTAGTGCAGGATCAGCTGTTCCCGGAGCCGTTCGTCCCCCGTCGCCTTGTACGACCGCCACAGCTCGTCGAGCGTCGAGGGAGCGGGCGGCCGCACGCTGCCACCGTCACGGGCGGCTGGGGGGATCGCCGCCCGGTCGGACCCGGAGGTGTGCTGGGGCATTCGTTGCCTAGTGCCGTTCTGCCGTGGACTGGTGCTGCCTGGGTGTGCTGTCTGTCCGATGTCGAGGTGCCTGTCCTTGCCTGTCCGTGTCGGGATCCTCGTGAGCGTAGCGTGACTGCGGCGTCGCGGTGTGCGAAGAGGCGAGGCAGGACCGTGCGCAGATTCGTTCCGGTAGCCGTCCCGCCGGGGCACAACCGTCGCTCTGCGTGATCGATGGAGTAGCCCAACTGACGTATTTGCAAGGCCTGTCGGGGTTCCCCCGGACGGCCGAACACGCTGTGTCAGCGGGGCTCGGGGCCGTCCCGGACCGAGATCATCGCCTGGCGCGTCAACTTCCAGCCGTCGCCGTGTCGTTCGACATAGCCAAGTGCTCGCAGTTCGTACAGTCTCGCGATCGCGTCGTCCGGGGTGGTCTGCGCGGCGCGCGCGATCTCCTGCGGCCGGACCGTCCCGCGTGCCGGCAGCGCGGCGAGCACCTGGCGTCCGGCCGGGTCGAGGAGGTCCCGGGGCAGCACCGGTCCCCGGCGCTCCGGCGCGAGTTCGCCCATGTCGCCGACGAGTTCGACGACCTCGGCCGCGTCGGTGACCAGCACCGCGTCCTGGCGGAGCAGTTCGTGCACCCCCGCGGAGAGTCCGCTGGTGGCCGGCCCCGGTACTCCCATCGTGTGCCGCCCCAGACGCCGGGCCGCCCGGGCGGTCACCAGGGAGCCGCTGCGGTGGGCGGCCTCGACGACGACGGTGCCCCGGGTGAGCGCGGCGATCACCCTGTTGCGGAGGATGAATCTGCTCGGTGTCGGATGGTCACCGGGCGGCAATTCGCCGACCACCAGCCCCTGTTCCGCGATCCGGCGGATCAGCCCGGTGTGTCCGCGCGGGTAGGGCCGGTCGACTCCGCAGGCGAGTACGGCGACCGTCGCGCCGCCCGAGGCGAGGGCGCCGCGGTGCGCGGCTCCGTCGACCCCGTAGGCACCGCCGGAGACCACGATCCAGCCGCGTTCGGCGAGGCCGCCGGAGAGGGTGGCGGCCATGTGCGCGCCGTACTCGGTGCAGGCGCGGGCGCCGACGACGGCGACCGAGCGCAGTGCCCACATCCGCAGGTCCGCGCCGCCGCGCACCCACAGTCCGAGGGGCCGTGCGTCACCGAGGTCGTCGAGCTGCCCCGGCCATTCCGCGGCGCCGGGGCACACGAACCGCACACCGGCGTCCCGGGCGACGGCGAGGTCCCTGAGCGGTTCGGCCCGCTCGGCGCGGGCGAGCAGCCCGGCCCACCGCTTCCCGCTCACCCCGGGGAGCGGCTCCCCCCGTTCCCGCAGGCGGCGCACCACCGTGTCCACGCCGAGTTCCCGCACCCAGCGCCCGCCGGCCTCGTCGCCCGGTTCGAGGACCCGGGTGAGGAAGATCCGGCCGAGCCGCTCGTCGTCGTGCCCGTCCACGGCGCTCACACCGCCGCCCCGATCGTCATCGGCACACCGCGCGGGACGCCGGTGCGCAGTTGGAGGGCGAGGGCGACGTCCGTGGCGTCGGGCCGGTCGTGGCCGGCCAGGTCGGCGACGGTCCAGGCGACCCGCAGGACCCGGTCGAGGCCCCGGGCGGTGAGCACGCCCCGCTCCAGGCTCCGCTCGACGTCGTCCATGGCGCCCGGAGCGGCGTGCCAGCGGCTGCGCAGCTCCCGTCCCGGGATCTCGCTGTTGCTGCGCCACGGGGTGCCGGAGAGCCGGGCCGCGGCGCGGTCCCGGGCCGCCCGCACCCGGTCGGCGACCGTGGCGGTGGTGTCGCCCCGGACGCCGGCCGCCGTCAGTTCGGCGCGTGTGACGCGGTCGACCTCGACCCGCAGGTCGACCCGGTCGAGCAGCGGCCCGGACAGCCGGGCCTGGTAGCGGCGGATCGCGGAGGGCGGGCATTCGCACTGGTCGTTGGTCTGCGAGAAGCGCCCGCAGGGGCACGGGTTGGCGGCGAGCACCATCAGGAAGCGCGCCGGGAAACGCACGACGCCCGCGCTGCGCGCGATGACCACGTGCCCGGCCTCCAGCGGCTGGCGCAGTGCGTCCAGGGCCTTGCTGCTGAACTCGGGTGTCTCGTCGAGGAAGAGGACGCCCCGGTGCGAGAGGGAGACCGCTCCCGGCCGGGCCGTCCCGGGGCCGCCGCCGACGAGCGCCTGCATGGTGGCGGAGTGGTGCGGGGCGCAGTAGGGGGCGGTGTCGATCAGGGGTTTGCCCGGGGGCAGCAGTCCCGCGACCGAGTGCACGGCCGTGACCTCGAGCGAGGCCTGCCGGTCCAGCGGCGGCAGGATCGACGGCAGACGCTCGGCGAGCATGGTCTTTCCGGCGCCCGGCGGGCCTTCGAGGAAGAGGTGGTGTCCGCCCGCCGCGGCGACCTCCACCGCCGTGCGCGCGGACTGCTGGCCCACGACGTCCGCCAGGTCGTGGCCGTGGTCCTGCGTCGCGGCGCCGACGCTGTGCATGCCGGTGTCCGCGCCCGTGCCCGGGGCGCGCAGCCCGGCCAGCAGCGGGTCGGGGCCCGTCTGCTCCTCGGGGTCCTCCTCCGGCACGGGTTCGTCCGTGAGCACGGCGATCAGCTGGCGCAGGCTGCGGATGCCCAGGACGGACACGCCCGGTACGAGCGAGGCCTCGGCGGCGGCGCACTCCGGCACCACCACCTGTTCGTATCCCGCGTCGGCCGCGGCGAGGACCGCCGGGAGGATGCCGCGCACCGGCCGCACCCTTCCGTCCAGCCCCAGTTCGCCGATCATGACGATGTCGGCGAGCACCCGGGGATCGATCCGTTCGGCGGCGCCCAGCACGGCGCAGGCGACCGCCAGATCGAAACCACTGCCGGCCTTCGGCACCGACGCGGGGCTGAGTCCCACGGTGAGCTTCTTCTGCGGCCACTCGCCGCCGGAGTTGACCACGGCCGCCCTGACCCGGTCCCTGCTCTCCGTCAGGCTCTTGTCCGGCAGCCCCACCAGCGTGAAGGCCGCGACTCCGGGCTCCAGGTCGGCCTGGACCTCGACGACCACGCCCTCGACGCCCACCAGCGTCACCGAGCACGTACGGGCGAACGCCATGTCAGGCCACCCCCCGGACATGCTCGACCACGGGTGCGCCGCGGGCCGGGAGCAGCACGCCGACCAGGTCGATGCGGACCCCGCCGGGCGGTGCTCCCCCGTGTTCCTGGAGCCAGCGTTCGGCCAGGCCCCGCAGGCGGTCCGCCTTCGCCGGTGTGACCGCCTCCATGGGGTGCTGGAAGGGCCCTGCCCTGCGGGTCTTCACCTCGCAGACGACCAGGGCGTCCCCGTCCCTGGCCACGATGTCGATCTCGCCGGTCCTGCCACAGCGCCAGTTGCGCTCCAGGACCGTCATCCCGGCCTGGGTCAGCCGCCGGGCGGCCAGTGTCTCGCCGTACCTGCCGAGTGCGCTGCGTGCCCGTTGTGCGTTCATGTCGGCACCACCTCCGGCGCCAACCGTCACGCGTTCCGGGCCACGCAGTGGATCTTGGTGCAGAACTCGGCGACTGTGGACAACTCAGTCACTCGACGGGGGGACCGGGTCACCCGCCCGGTAGTTCGAGATCACTCTTGTTGAGCTCCTCGATGTTCACGTCCTTGAACGTCAACACCCGTACCTGTTTCACGAACCGGGCCGGTCGGTACATGTCCCACACCCAGGCGTCGGCCATCGACACCTCGAAGAACACCTCACCCTGGACCGAGTGCACCTGCATCTCGTAGTCGTTGGTCAGATAGAAGCGCCGCTCGGTCTCGATCACGTATTTGAACAGACCGACGACATCGCGGTACTCCCGGTAGAGCTTCAGCTCCATCTCGGTCTCGTACTTCTCGAGGTCCTCGGCGCTCATGGCATGTTCCCCTTCAGCCGTGCGATCCCACCATTGTGCGCCAGTCCCGGGAGTCACCGGACGATTTCGGTGTCCAGGGTCACGGGCCCGGCCGGGGGACCTTCGTCGAGCAGTGTGCGCAACAGCCCGGCGAGTCTCGTCGGATACACCGTCTCATGTGCCCGAGCGAGTTCCGGGCACGTCCACCAGCGTGCTCCGGCGACGCTGCGCCGCTCCAACTCGGTCAGCGCCGTGGCCGCCGTCGCGGTCTGCGTGGTGCGAGCGAGGTAGTACCACTCGTCCTGGTCCCAGCGGCGCCCGGCGAACGGGAAGGAGCACCTGCGCCGCCACAGCACGGGGCCGAGCTCGACGTCGGTGATGCCGGTCTCCTCGGCGAGTTCCCGCAGGGCGGCCTCCTCACGGGTCTCGTCGCCCTCCACCCCACCGCCGGGTGTGAACCACCAGTCGTCGGCCGGGTCGTCCGGCTCATGGCCGTGCAGCAGCAGGATGCGGTCCCGCGGGTCGAGCAGGACGACCCGGGCGACCCTGCGCAGCCCACCCGCGTAGGAGTCCTCGACCGCCGGGACGGGCTCAGCGGGCACCGATGGTCCCCGTGTTCGCTGAGGCCCGGGACGCGCCCGCCCGCTTGGCGAGGGGCCCGTACGCGGCCCCGCCGAGAATGAGCACGGCGCCGCCGATCACCAGCGCGACGACGGTCCTGAGCGGACCGGGCGAGGACAGTGCACCGAGCTCCTCGAAGCCGGTGGGCGCCTGAAGCATGCCGTCCATCGGCCAGACCACGGCGTCGACCCGGGCCTGCACCGCGCTGCGGGCGACGGTGCCGCTGGCGGCGTCGCTCAGATGGGCCGTGGAGTCCAGCGATCCGGAGCGCTCGTCACCGAGCAGGAACAGGCGCCCCTCCGGCACGACCACCTCGGGGATGCTGCCGGCCTCGGCGGCACCGCCCTCGGGCAGGTACGGCTCGTCGATCTTCTTGCCGTTGACCTCCAGCTTGCCGTCCCGGCAGCAGGAGACCTTGTCACCGCCGACGGCGACCACCCGCTTCACCATGGGCAGGTCCGACCACGTCGTGTCCGTGAAGACGACGACGTCACCACGGTGGACCTCGCCACCGTCGACGCGCTGGGCCAGCACCCGGTCACCGGCACCGATCGTCGGCGCCATCGACGGGGTGGGCACGGTGTACGGCCGGTACAGCACCGCTCCCCAGGCGAACCCGCCGAGGAACAGCACCATGCCCAGCGCCACGGCCAGCCCGGACAGCCGCTGCCCGGCCCGGCCGCCCGCCCGGGCACTGCCCGGGCCCCTGTTGCCGGGCACCGTACGTGTCGTGCTCTGACCACTCATGGGCCGCACCCTACCCGGCGGTACCGGACGGGGTCAGCCCTCCCGGCGGGCCTCTCCGTCGCCGGACCACCGGCGCCGCCAGAGCACCAGCGGCACCGCGCCCACGAGCGCGAGCCCCTGGGGCGCGGCCGTCAGGACCGCGCCGGACGGCGACCCGGCGGCCAGAGCGGGCTGGTCGAAGGTTTCCGGCACGGGCAGGTTGTCCCAGCGGTTGATCGGCCAGGCGATGACGATGGCGCGCCCGACGACCTTGTCCACCGGGACCATGCCGTTGTTCTTGTCGCCCTGGTTGTACCGCGAGTCCCGGGAGTTCTGCCGGTGATCGCCCATGACCCAGATGTGGCCCTCGGGGACCTTGACCTTGAACTGTCCGCCCTGGTCGTCCTGGCTGCACGGGGTGTTGCCGGGATACACGTACGACTCGTTCAGCGCCGCGCCGTTGACCGTCAGCGGGCCGGTGCCCTTGCACTCGACGGTGTCACCGCCGACGCCGATGACGCGCTTGATCAGGTCCTTCTCCTCCGCGGACGGCATCAGGCCGATCCAGCTGAGGACCTTCTGGAGGGGGTTGGGGTTGGGCGTCGGCTCGCCGGCCAGCCAGTTGTCGGGGTCGTGGAAGACGACGACCTCGCCGCGCTCGGGCTCGGAGCCGAACCAGGGGGTGAGCTTGTCGACCAGCACCCGGTCACCCTGCTGGAGGGTGTTCTGCATCGAGTCGGAGGGGATGGAGAACGCCTGCACGAGGAACGTCTTGATCAGCAGCGCCAGCACCAGCGCGATACCGATCAGGATCGGCAGTTCCTTCCAGAAGGAGCGGGGCTGCTGCTTCGCCCGTGCCGGAGGGTCACCCGGCCCCTGGTCGCCGGGCTTCGTACCGTCCTCACTCACGCTGCCGTCCTCGACCGCCCGCTCGTCACTCCCGGAGGGTACGGCGCCGTCCGCGGCCGGGTCGGCCGACTCCGCGGGGCGTCCGCGGTGCTCCTCGCCGCCCTGACCGGACCGTGCGCCAACCGCCACATCCCCCACGCCAACTCCTCACTCTCTGCCGCCGCCCGCGCCATGCCCGACGCAGGCCCACCACTCCCATAACGAGCGGGAGTTCCGCAGGGGTCGGGAGCTGGACCATCTCCTTGGGATCGTCCGGGGCAACCCTATGCGACAGCGGGGCGGCAGCGGTCGACCCCGGCGCCGAGTCCGACACGGACGCGTAGGTCGTGGGTTCCTCCAGCGTGCTCCAGTGACCGAGCGGCCAGGCGATGACCATGGCACGGCCCACCACCTCGTCCTCGGAGACGGTGCCGCCGTAGTCGGTGTCCTGGTGGGAACGGGAGTCGGCGGAGTTCGACCGGTGGTCGCCCATCACCCACAGCCGCCCCTCGGGGACGGTGATGTCGAACGGTGTCAGGGAGGGGGCGTTGCCCGGGTACAGGTAGTCCTCGTTCAGGGGGACGCCGTTGACGGTGACCCGGCCCTGCTTGTCGCAGCACTGGACCCGGTCGCCGCCGACGCCGACGACCCGCTTGATCAGGTCCTTCTCGTTCTCCGACGGCAGCAGACCGATGAAGGTGAGCCCTTCCTTGATCTGCTTGATCCCGACGGGGTCCTCCTTCTTCGGCGCGGTCTGCTCGTCCCGGAGCCAGCCGCCGGGGTCCTTGAACACGACGACGTCCCCGCGCTGCGGCTTGGAGCCGAACCACGGGGTGAGCTTGTCGACGAGCACCCGGTCGCCGATGCGGATCGTCTGCTCCATGGAACCGGACGGGATGACGAACGCCTGGACGAGGAACGTCTTCAGCACCAGCGCTATCAGCACGGCGACACCGATGAGGAGGGGGATCTCCTTGACCGCGCTGCGCCTGCGGCGCCGTTTGACCTTGCGCTGGAGCTTGCGCCGCTCCGCCCGGCCGCGCCCGGGCGCCGGGACGGCCGCGCGGCGGGAGCCGGTGGGCAGCAGGTTCTCCGCGGCGCTGTCCGGGGCGCCACGGGGTTTGCCGCGGTTACCCATGGGCGCCCTCCGCCGCGTTCGTCTCCGGGGCGGGCACGCGCGCGTAGGCGTCGGGCCGGTGCAGCCGGGTGGCGTGGTCGAAGGGCCAGACGATCCCGTCGGCGCGGCCGATGACGTCGTCGACCGGGATCATGCCGCCGCCCGGCGAGCCGAGATGGTCGCGGGAGTCGCTGGAGGCGCTGCGGTGGTCACCGAGGACGAACAGGCGCCCGTCCGGCACGACGACGTCGAACGGCACCGTGGAGGGGCTGTCGCCGGGGAACAGGAAGCCCGACTCGTCGACCGACCGGCCGTTCACCCGGATCCTCCCCTCCTCGTCGCAGCAGACCACGTGGTCTCCGCCCACCCCGACGACCCGCTTGATGTAGTCGGCCTCACCGAAATACCCGGAGCCGTCGAACACAATCACGTCACCGCGCCGCGGCCCGGCGCCGAAGCGGTACGCCAACTTATTTACGAGCACGCGGTCCCCGACCCTCAATCCCTGTTCCATCGATCCGCTGGGGATCTGGAACGGCCGCGCCACGAACGTGTTCACCGCCAGCAGGAACAGCAGGCAGAGCAGCAGGGTCAGGGTAATCCGGCCGCCGGGCAGCCAGGACGTGATACGCGGCACCAACGCGGAACGCGACCGCCCCTCCGGACCGGCCGTCCCCGAGGTGCTCTCGGGTCCGGCCGGGGGGAGGGAGCGGTCGCGCTCCGTCGGCTGTGCTTCGGTGTCCATCGGGGCCAGATGCTATCCGGCCGCGATGTGACGCCGGTAAAGCGCTCAGTTCTCGCGCTTCTCCTTGATCTTCGCCGCCTTGCCGCGCAGCTCGCGCAGGTAGTACAGCTTGGCGCGGCGGACGTCACCCTTGGTGACGAGCTCGATCTTCTCCACGATCGGGGTGTGCACCGGGAAGGTGCGCTCGACGCCGACGGAGAAGGAGACCTTGCGGACCGTGAAGGTCTCGCGCACGCCGGCACCCTGGCGGCGGATCACCACGCCCTTGAACTGCTGCACACGGGAGCGGTTGCCCTCGATGACGCGCACGTGGACGTTGACGGTGTCGCCGGGGCGGAAGGCCGGGACGTCGGTGCGCAGCGACGCGGAGTCGACGGAGTCGAGCAGGTGAGACATTTCGTCTGCTTTCTTCGCTGATGCCGCAGGTCATCAACGGCACTAGAGGTTCGGAATCAGAGCCGTGCGGTTCGAAGCGGGCGTCGTGTCCCCCTGCGGCAGGGGCGCACGCCGGACGACGCACAACAGCGGCCTATTCTTCCACGCCGTCCGTCCTGCGCCAAAATCGGCCGTACGGCTCTCCGGCGGGGTCCGGTTCCCAGCCCAGGATGGACAGCATCTCGCGGTCCTTCTTGTCGAACGCCTTGGGGTCGCAGCGCTCGATGAGGTCGGGCCGGTTGGCGGTGGTGCGTCGCAGGGCTTCGTCGCGGCGCCAGCGGGCGATCTTCCCGTGGTGGCCGCTGAGCAGCACCTCGGGAATCCCGCGGCCCCGCCACTGCGGCGGCTTGGTGTGGACGGGCCCCTCCAGGAGGTTCGCCATGGCGCCGGGCGCGAAGGAGTCGTCCCGGTGCGACTCGGCGTTGCCGAGGACGCCGGGGAGCAGCCGTGCGACGGCCTCGGTGATGACGAGAACGGCCGCCTCGCCGCCGGCCAGGACGTAGTCGCCGATGGACACCTCGTACACGGGCATCCGGGTGGCGTACTCGTCGACGACCCGGCGGTCGATGCCCTCGTAGCGGGCCGGGGTGAAGATCAGCCAGGGGCGCTCGGAGAGCTGGACGGCCAGTTCCTGGGTGAAGGGGCGGCCGCTGGGGGTGGGGACGATCAGGGCCGGTTCGCGGGAGCCGGTCTCGTAGCCGTTCGCCAGGACCGAGTCGAGCGCGTCTCCCCACGGCTCGGTCTTCATGACCATGCCGGGGCCGCCGCCGTAGGGGGTGTCGTCGACGGTGTTGTGCCGGTCGTACGTCCAGGAGCGCAGGTCGTGCACGTGCACGTTCAGCTGTCCCCGAGTACGTGCCTTGCCGACGAGGGAGACGTTCAGCGGTTCGAGGTACTCGGGGAAGATCGTGACGACGTCGAGCCGCATCACGCCTTGTCCTCCGCGTCCCGCGCGGAGGCGATCTCGGCACGGTCGTCGATCAGTCCCGGCGGCGGGTCGATGACCGCGCGCTGCTCCTCCAGGTCGATCTCGGTGACGATCTCCTCGACGAACGGCACGAACACCTCGGTGCCGTCGGGGCGCTCGACGACGAAGAGGTCCTGGGTGGGCAGGTGCGAGATCTCGGTGATCCGGCCGACCTCCTCGCCGTCCTTGGTGACGACGTCGAGGTCGATCAGCTGGTGGTCGTAGTACTCGTCCTCGCCCTCGGGCAGTTCCTCCGGGTCGACGTCCGCGATCAGGAGGGTGTTGCGCAGGGCCTCTGCGCCGTTGCGGTCGCGGACGCCCTCGAAGCGCAGCAGGAGGCGGCCGCTGTGGACGCGGCCGGTCTCGATGGTGAGCGGCCCGACGGAGGCGGGGTCGGTGGCCAGGACGGCACCGGGCCCGAGCCTCAGCTCCGGCTCGTCGGTGCGGACCTCCACGGTGACCTCGCCCTTGATGCCGTGGGCGCGGCCGATGCGTGCGACTACCAGCTGCACTGTGCTTGATCTCCTGTCATACGACTACGGGCCGGGGACGGCCCAGTGGCCCTCCCCGGCCCGAGCCGGTGCTGCTTCTGGCGTCAGCGGACGTGGTCCACGTCGACGAGGTCGACGCGGACACCGCGACCGCCGATGGCGCCCACGACGGTGCGCAGAGCGCGTGCGGTGCGGCCGTTGCGACCGATCACCTTGCCGAGGTCGTCCGGGTGGACCCGGACCTCGAGCACGCGCCCGCGGCGCAGGTTGCGCGAGGCGACCTGCACATCGTCAGGGTTGTCGACGATGCCCTTCACGAGGTGCTCGAGAGCCTCCTCGAGCATGCTCAGGCCTCGGTCGACGCGGACTCGGCGGCGGCCTCGTCCTTCTTCTCAGCCTTCTTCTTCTGGGTGATCGCCTCACCCTTGCCCTCGTCGTCGCCACCGAGCGCCTCGAAGGCCGGGCGGGCCGACTTCTCGGCCGGCTGGAGCAGCGGAGCCGGGGCGGGCTCGCCCTTGAACTTCTGCCAGTCGCCGGTCTTCTTCAGGATGGCGAGCACGGGCTCGGTCGGCTGGGCGCCGACGCCGAGCCAGTACGCCACGCGCTCGGCGTCGACCTCCATCACCGACGGGTTGTACGTCGGGTGGTACTTGCCGATCTCCTCGATGGCCCGGCCGTCACGGCGGGTACGGGAGTCGGCGACGACGATGCGGTAGTGAGGCGAACGGATCTTGCCCAGACGCTTCAGCTTGATCTTGACTGCCACGGGAGTGGGTTCTCCTGGATTTGACGTGGTTGGGCACGGCGGGATGTGCCGCGTGGGGTTGCGGTACCCGAATGCCCGATGGACGCGTCAGCCGGAGGAGAGAGGGGTCCTGTGCGGCTGTCGAGTACAGCTAGCCATTGTGCCACACCCTGCGGGGCACTCTCGCTGTGGGGGGTGGCACCTGGGCACGACTGAGCGGCACCCGGCGTTGCTGTGGCCGGGTGTGGGTCGCGCGGCCCGGCGCTTGCGGAGTGCCTCCCCCACTCTCGGCTTCGCTCGAGCGGGAGGTACCCCCACCGCCCACCCGTGCCGCCCCAGCGGAACGACCGGCCGCAGCTGCGGGGGTGGGGGTGCCGTCTCGGCGGCGGGACCGGCCGCGGGCCCGGCATCCACGAGATGCCGGGGTCGTCAGCTGGCCGCTGCTACCGGTTCGGGGATTCGGAAGGGCTTGCCGCAGCCGCCGCAGACGATGGGGGCCTGGGCCAGGACCGACGGGACGACGCGGACGTTGCGGCCGCAGTCGCAGACGGCCTTGACACGCACACCGCCCCCGGAGGAGCCGTGCCGTGCGGCCGGGCCGCGGAAGCTGCGCGCGGTGTCGCCCGCCGTCGCCGCGGAGTGGGCCTTCAGGGCGCGCTGGAGGCGCTCCGTCGTCGCGCGGTAGCGGCGCTTCGCCTCGGGAGTGAGCGTGACCAGCGAGAAGCCGCTGCTGGGGTGCGGTTCCTCGGGGTGGTCCAGGCCCAGCTCCTCGGCGATAGCGAGGAATCTGCGGTTGTGGTAACGGCCGGCGCGTGATGTGTCGCGTACGCCGCGCGCGGCGGCGACGCCGTGGACTGCCTCGTGCAGCAGTCGTTCGAAGGAGAGTTCGTGACCGCACGCGGACGACGACTCCCCGATCAGTGACTCGGGCGCGGCAAGATCGGGCAGCTCGGGGTGGTACCGCTGAATGTCGGCCCACGCCTGCGCCAGTTCTGCGGCGAGAACAGGTGGTGTCTGTGTCGTGCTCACGTAATGACAACGAGCCTGGGTGCCTCAGTGTTCCGATTCCGGGGCATCCCAAATAATTTGCACGTACCCGTCAGTTGCCGCTGATGCGTCCTGACGAGTACGGGTGCGCTGATCTGCGGAGAAGCCTCGCAGCTCACCTCAAGGTGGTGCGTAGGCTGACGTACGCCCCCGCGCGTAAGCGGTCTCCGCGCGCCGGTGCGTGTGAGGTCCGCGGATGCGCAAGAGGCGTTTCGGCCGCTCTCACGGTGACACGGAGTCCCGCTCGGCGGGCACGCCACGGGCGCGACGTTACCGGGTCCCTCACCGGCCGTGCGCACCACCCCGCCCGGGCCCGTTCCCGGCCGTCTCCCGGCCCTGCCGACCTTGGCCGGAACCGACGCACGGGTGCCTTCGCCGTGGCGGATCGCGCGGCCCGGCATTACCGGAATGTGAATTCTTGCCACTGGCACGAGCAACTACCAAGCCGGCGCCGCTTTCCACTGGACGACACGTCGAGGGCGGAGTTTCCTGGCATACGGGAGGGAGTGCGGGCGCACCGCACGGGGGCCAGGGATTCGGGCACTGCGGCAACTGTCGGCTGATTGGGGCGCTGACCTATGACACCTACGCTCGTGCGGCAGCACCGGCCTCGTACGGGGGCCGTCCCCCGTGTGGACCCGCGTGCACGCGCGCGTGACTGGTCCGAGATCCAGGAGCGGATGCTCGTACCGCTCTACGAGGCCGTCCACGAGCGGCTGGACGTGGGTCCCGCGACGCGGCTGCTCGGCCTCGGCTGCGGTTCCGGACTGGCCCTGCTGATGGCGGCCTCGCGCGGTGCCGCGGTCACCGGTGTCGACACCTGTGCCGACCGGCTGGACCTCGCGCGGGAGCGGCTGCTGCCCGAGGGGCGGGAGGCGCACGCGCGGAGGGCGGACACCCGGATCGTGCACGGCTCCCCCGCGGACGCCACCCGCGCGGGCACGCCCGCGTACACGGTGGTGACCGCCTTCGAGCCGATCGGCTGTGTCGCGGGGGACGCGGAGCGGCTGGGTGAGCAGCTCGCCGAGGCAGTGCCGCTGGCCGGCCGCGGGGCGGCCGTGGTGCTGGCCGGCTGGGGTCCGCCGGAGCGGTGCGCCACGACGTCCGTGCTGCGGGTGGCCGCCAAGCTGGCGGAGCCGCTGCGCGGCACCGGCACCTGGCGTCCCGCGGACCGCGACGACCTGGAGCGGGCCGCCGAGCGTGCGGGACTGAGGCCGGACGGCTCCGGGCGGGTGGCCTGCCCGTTCGGCTACGCCGACCTGGACAGCGCGGTACGGGGCCTGGGGTCGACCGGGCTGTTCGACCCCGCGATCAAGGCCACGGACCCGGTGCAGGTCGACAAGGAGCTGGCGGAGGCCCTGCATCCGTACCAGCGGCAGGACGGCACCGTGTGGATGCCGAACGTGTTCCGGTACCTCGTCGCCCGCGTTCCCTGAGCGGGACCTCCGGATACGCCGCCGGGGCGCCCCTCGGCTGAGGGACGCCCCGGCGGCACACCGGCGAGCCGGCTCAGCCCATGAACTTCTTGAACTCGTCGGGCAGCTCGAAGTCCTTGCCGCCCTGCTGCGGCAGACCGAAGGCGCTGCCGCCCTCGGCGGCGGCCGCGCGGCGCGCGGCCTCCTCCTGCTCCTGCTGCTTGCGCTTCATCGGGTTGCCGGAGCGCTGCTTGCCCTTGGCCTGCTTCTGCTTCTTCTTCGTCCGGCCGGGGCCGCCGCCCATGCCCGGCATCCCGGGCATCCCCGGCATGCCACCGCCCTGAGCCATGCGGGACATCATCTTCCGGGCCTCGAAGAACCGCTCGACCAGGCCCTTCACCGCGCTGACCTCGACACCGGAACCCTTGGCGATACGGGCCCGGCGCGAGCCGTTGATGATCGTCGGGTCCTGGCGCTCGCCCGGGGTCATCGACTTGATGATCGCGGCGGTGCGGTCGACGTCCCGCTCGTCGAGATTGTTGATCTGGTCCTTGATCTGGCCCATGCCCGGGAGCATGCCGAGCAGCTTGGAGATGCTGCCCATCTTCCGGACCTGCTCCATCTGGGCCAGGAAGTCGTCCAGGGTGAATTCCTGGCCCTTCTTCGACGCCAGCTTGGAGGCCATCTTCTCGGCCTCTTCCTGGCTGAACGTCTTCTCCGCCTGCTCGATCAGGGTGAGCAGGTCACCCATGTCGAGGATGCGGGAGGCCATGCGGTCCGGGTGGAAGGCGTCGAAGTCGTCGAGCTTCTCACCGTTGGACGCGAACATGATCGGCTTGCCGGTGATCTGCCGGATCGACAGGGCCGCACCACCGCGCGCGTCGCCGTCGAGCTTGGAGAGCACCACGCCGTCGAAGCCGACGCCGTCGCGGAACGCCTCGGCGGTGTTGACGGCGTCCTGACCGATCATGGCGTCGACGACGAACAGGATCTCGTCGGGCGAGACCGCGTCCCGGATGTCCGCGGCCTGCTGCATCATCTCCTGGTCGATGCCCAGGCGGCCGGCAGTGTCCACGATGACGATGTCGTGGACCTTGGTCCGCGCGAAGTCGATGGAGTCCTTGGCGACCTTCACCGGGTCGCCCACGCCGTTGCCCGGCTCGGGCGCGTAGACGGCCACGCCGGCGCGCTCGGCGACGACGCTCAGCTGGTTGACCGCGTTCGGGCGCTGGAGGTCGGCGGCGACCAGCACCGGCGAGTGGCCCTGCTCCTTGAGCCAGCGGCCGAGCTTGCCCGCGAGGGTCGTCTTACCGGCACCCTGGAGACCGGCCAGCATGATCACGGTGGGGGGCTGCTTGGCGAAGCGCAGCCGGCGGGTCTCGCCGCCCAGGATCGTGACGAGCTCGTCGTTCACGATCTTGAGGACTTGCTGGGCGGGGTTCAGCGCCTTGGAGACCTCGGCGCCGAGCGACCTTTCCTTCACGTTCTTGATGAAGGCCCGGACGACGGGCAGGGCCACGTCCGCCTCAAGGAGGGCGATGCGGATCTCACGCGCCGTGGCGTCGATGTCCGCTTCGCTCAGCCGGCCTTTTCCGCGGAGGTTTTTGAAGGTCGCGCTGAGGCGGTCGGAGAGAGTATCGAACACGGCGGCGTCGGTCCTCGGAGTCGGAGACAGGCTAGGGAATCGCCCTCCAGGGTATCCCGGCGCGACGGTACGCCGGAGTGTCCTCACCCACGCAACGTCTCCTCCAGTTTCCGCGCCACCGCGACCGCCTCCTCGCCGGGCAGCGGCACGCCGTCGGGGCCAGTGACGTAGAAGGCGTCCACGGCGTTCGCGCCCAGGGTGGAGACGTGCGCGCTGCGCACCCGTACGGCCGCGTCCTCCAGCGCCTGGCCGATCCGGAACAGCAGTCCGGGTGCGTCCTGGGCCCGGACCTCTATCACGGTGGCGTGCCGGGAGGCGGCCGGTGCGACCGTCACGCGCGGGGGCGGTGCGACCACGCCCCGGCGGCGCGGATAGGCGGCGTCCCGCTCTGCGAGGCGGCCGGCGATGTCCAGGGTGCCGTCGAGGGCGCGTACGAGGTCCGCGCGGAGCCGGGTGGCCTGGGGCAGCGAGCCGTATTCGGCCGCCACCCGCCAGTCCAGCAGCAGCACGGAGCCGTCCACTCCGTCCGGGAGGTCCACCGCGCGCAGCTCGGCGGCCCGTACGGTCAGCCGGTGCATGGCGAGTACCCCGGCCACCGCGGGCAGCACGCCCTCCTGGTCGGGGACGGCGATGCGCAGTTCCACGCCGAGCGGCTCGGGGTCGCCGGAGGGCTCGGTGGGCGGTTCGGCCCGGGCCCACAGGGACAGCACCGGCGCGCCCGTGGCGACCGCCTCGAGGGCGAGGCGCTCCTGCTCGGCGGTGGGCGCGGCCTCCTCGGGGCCGGCCGGGACCTCCCCGGACAGCACGGCGGAGACCCGTTCGACCAGATCGGAGACGAGTGAGGCGCGCCACGAGGACCAGGCGGCCGGTCCGGTGGCGAGGGCGTCCGCCTCGGTGAGGGCGTGCAGCAGTTCGAGGGTGCCCTGGGCGCCGACGGCGTCGGCGACCGCGCGCACGGTGGCCGGGTCGTCCAGGTCGCGCCGGGTGGCGGTGTCGACGAGCAGCAGATGGTGGCGTACGAGGGTGGCGATCACCGTGACGTCGTGCTGGTCGAAGCCGATCCGGGCGGCCACGTCCCTGGCGATGACCTCGCCGGCCACCGAGTGGTCGCCGGGCCAGCCCTTGCCGATGTCGTGCAGCAGCGCGGAGACCAGCAGCAGGTCGGGGCGGCTGACCCGGCGGGTGAACGCGGAGGCGCGCACGGCGGTCTCGATGAGGTGCCGGTCGACGGTCCAGATGTGCACGGCGTTGCGCTGCGGGCGGCAGCGCACCCGCTCCCAGTCGGGCAGCAACAGGCTGACCAGGCCCTCCGCCTCCAGCGCCTCCCAGACCTCGACGGTGGGGCGGCCGGAGCCCAGCAGGGTGACGAGCTGTTCGCGGGCCTCGGCGGGCCAGGGCGCGGGCAGGGGGCGTACGCCGGCCGCCATCCGCCGTACGGCGTGCAGGGAGAGCGGGAGCCCGGCCTGCGCGGCGGCGGCAGCGGCGCGCAGCGGGAGTACGGGGTCGCGGTCGGGGCGCGCGGTGCGGGCGAGCACCACTTCGCCGTCCTGTTCCACGACCCCCTCGGCCAGCGGGGAGCGCTCGGGGGCGGGTTTTCCGCCGCCGAGCATGGCGCGCAGCCGGGGCCGCACCGCGCGGGAACGCAGCACGCGTCCCACCTCACGCCAGGTGACGTCACCTGCGTAGGCGATCACCCGCGCGGCCTCATAGACCTGCCGCAGCAACACGTCCGCGTCGAGCAGGCCCAGCTCGGCCGCGACCTGGTCCTGCTCCTGGAGTGCGAGCCGGTCGGTGGCGCGGCCGGTCGTCAGGTGCAGGGCGTCCCGTACGTCGAGGAGCCGGCGGCGGGCGTCGGCGAGGCCCTCGCGCGGGGCGTCGGCGAGCCAGGAGGCGGCGACGGCGCGCAGGGCGGTGGCGTCCCGCAGTCCGCCGCGGGCCTCCTTGAGGTCGGGTTCCAGGAGGTACTGCAACTCGCCCTGGCGTTCGGCGCGTTCCTCACACAGCTCGCGCAGGGCGGGGAGACGTTTCGGCGCCTGGTTGCGCCAGTCGGCGAGCACCGCCGTGCGCAGGGCGGTGGTGAGGCCGAGGTCGCCGGCGATGTGCCGGGCGTCCAGCAGTCCGAGCTGGACCTTGAGGTCCTCGCCCGCGGTCCTGCGGGCCTCCGCCGGAGTGCGGACGGAGTGGTCCAGGGCGAGACCGAGGTCCCAGACGGGGTACCAGAGGCGGTCCGCGAGGGCGGCGACCGCCTGCGGGTCGCCGCCGTCGTGCAGCAGGAGCAGGTCGAGGTCGCTGCGCGGGGACAGTTCCGCCCGCCCGTAGCCGCCGACCGCGATCAGGGACACCCCGCGGGCCCCCTGGGCGCCCGCCGCGAACAGTCCGCCGAGCCAGTCGTCCGTGAGGTCCGCCAGGGCGGCACGGCGCGGCGGCCCGGACCGCGCCTCCTCGGTGAGAAGGTGCAGCCGGGCCGCCGCGTAGCCGCTGGGTCCCGAGTCCTCTGCCTCGTTGTGCATGTCCGTCCCCGTCACCCAGCGACTCCCGTTCCGTTCGTCTGCCGTCAGAGTGCGTCCGGCCCGCGTTCGCCGGTCCGCACCCGTACGGCCGTCTCGACCGGGATCGACCAGACCTTGCCGTCACCGATCTTGCCGGTGCGGGCGGCCTTGACCACGACGTCGATCAACTGCTCGGCGTCGTCGTCCTCGACCAGCACCTCGATACGGATCTTGGGCACCAGGTCGACGGTGTACTCGGCACCGCGGTAGACCTCGGTGTGGCCGCGCTGGCGGCCGTAGCCGCTGGCCTCGGTGACCGTCAGACCGTGCACTCCGAAGGCCTGGAGGGCCTCCTTGATCTCGTCGAGCCGGTGCGGCTTCACGACGGCGGTGATGAGCTTCATGCGTCCACCTTCTTGCTCTCGGCCGGGGCGACGGGGGCGGTGGCGGCGGTGCGGGCCGCGCCGCCGCCGGCGCCGCTGAAGTCGTATGCGGTCTCGGCGTGCTCGGCCTGGTCGATGCCGGCCACCTCGTCGTCCTCGGAGACTCGCATACCGATGGTCTTGTCGAGGAGGAAGGCCAGGATCGCGGAGACGACCAGGGAGTAGGCGAGGACGCCGAAGACACCGGCGCACTGCTTCCAGAACTGGTCGAGGCCGCCGCCGTAGAAGAGGCCCGCGACGTCGGACTGGCCCTTGCCGGTGGCGAAGAAGCCGATGAGCAGGGAGCCGAGGATGCCGCCGACGAGGTGGACGCCGACGACGTCGAGGGAGTCGTCGTAGCCGAACTTGTACTTCAGGCCGACGGCCATGGCGCACAGCACACCGGCGATGAGGCCGACGGCGATCGCGCCGAGCGGGGAGACCGCGCCGCCCGCCGGGGTGATCGCGACCAGGCCGGAGACCGCGCCGGAGGCGGCGCCGAGCGTGGTGAACGCGCCGTGCCGGATCTTCTCGTAGGCGAGCCAGCCGAGGACCGCGGCGGCGGTGGCGACCTGGGTGTTGACGAACATCAGCGCGCCGACGCCGTCGTCGTTGCCGAGCCAGGAACCGGCGTTGAAGCCGAACCAGCCGAACCACAGCAGACCGGCGCCGAGCATGACCAGCGGGAGGCTGTGCGGGCGCATCGGGTCCTTCTTGAAGCCGACGCGCTTGCCGATCACCAGGATCACACCGAGCGCGGCGGCACCGGCGTTGATGTGCACGGCCGTACCGCCGGCGAAGTCGATGACGCCGAGCTCGAAGGCCCAGCCGCCGGCGCCCCAGACCCAGTGCGCGACCGGGAAGTAGACGACCGTGGCCCACAGGGCGATGAACAGCGCCCAGGCGGTGAACTTCACGCGGTCGGCGAGGGCGCCGCTGATCAGCGCGGGGGTGAGGACGGCGAACATCAGCTGGAAGACCAGGAAGACGAAGACCGGGATGGTGTAGCCGTCCCAGAGTTCGGTCAGTCCGATGTTGCTCAGGCCGACCCAGTCGGAGTTCCAGCCGATGACGCTGCCGGAGTCGGTGCCGAACGCCATGGAGAAGCCGTACAGCACCCACAGGACGGTGACGATTCCCAGGCTGATGAAGCTCATCATCAGCATGTTCAGGGTGCTCTTGACGCGGACCATGCCTCCGTAGAAGAAGGCCAGACCCGGGGTCATGAGCATCACCAGGGCGGAACAGATGAGCATGAACCCTGTGTTGGCGGCGGACAGCGTGGGCGCGTCTGCGGCCAGGGTGATGGCTGGTGCCATCGGCGTCTCCTCGTCGTTGGTACGGCCCCGTGCGGGCGAAGCCTTGAGCGGATTGAGGGGTGGGCCGGTTATGCGCCATGAGATTGGCGCAGCGCCGTTTCGGTGGAAGCCCCTCGTTGTTTCGCCGCCGTGACGAAGGCACCCGGCGTGTTACGGGTCGATGAACTGCCGGATCCGGGGCGCGCCGATCGTTATCGTGACGCAACCTTCGGTGTACGGCGGCGAGCCGTGGCCGGGGAGACACACGACCGGCCGCGGTCGGCCTCCGAATGACCTGGCATGGGGGAGCCGAGTCGGGCAGTTCGGGAGGGCCGGCCGCGGCCGGGGTCCAGCGGTTTCTCGGTGGTGTCAGACCGCGTCCGCGGTCTCGGGCAGCTCGATGGCGAGCCGTTCGGTGAGTTCGACGACTTCGGCGAGGTCCCCGAAGTCGCGTACGGCCGTGTCGACCGTCTTTCGGATACGAGTGTTGACGCGCTCGGAACGGACCTTCTTGGCCGCCTTGATGGCGTCGGTGGCGAGAACCGCGCTCTGCTCGGGCTCGCGCTGGAGGAGGTGGACGGTGGCCATGCCGATCAGATTGAGGGCGTAGGAGCGCTGGTGCTCGCCGCCCTCCTGGCCGAACAGCTCCACGGCCCGCCTCATCAGCGGCTCGGCGAGGGAGGCGTAGGTGGGGCTGCGGCCGGCGACATAGGCGAGGTCGCGGTAGGAGTGGGAGTTCTCCGCGTACAGCTCGGCCTCGGAGAAGAAGCGGATCCAGTCGGGGTCCGGCTCGTCCCACTCGTCGGCCTCGGCGAAGGTGTCCTCGGCCATCCGGACCGCCCGCTTGCAGCGGCCGGGCTGTCCCATGTTGGCGTAGGCGCGGGCCTCCATCGCATACAGCATGGACTGGGTGCGCGGGCTCGCGCAGTCCCGGCTGCCGTACTGCGCGAGGTGGATCAGTTCCAGGGCGTCCTCGGGCCGGCCGAGGTGGATCATCTGCCGGCTCATGCTGGACAGCACGTACGAGCCGAGCGGCCGGTCGCCGGCCTCCTTGGCGGAGTGCAGGGCGAGGACGAAGTACTTCTGCGCGGTGGGCTGGAGCCCGACGTCGTAAGACATCCAGCCGGCCAGTTCGGCGAGTTCGGCGGCGACCTTGAACAGCCGTCGGGTGGTGGCCTCGGGCTGGGGCTCCTGGAGCAGGTCGGTCACCTCGTGCAGCTGTCCGACGACCGCCTTGCGGCGCAGGCCGCCGCCGCACTGGGCGTCCCACTGCCGGAACATCACGGTGGTGGTCTCCAGCAGGTCCAGCTCCGGCTTGGAGAGCCGGCCGCGGGCACGCGCGGAGGAGGACGTCTGGTCCGCCTCGGCCCGGGACAGCGGGGCGGACGGGGCGGGGACGAGCCAGCGCTGCATCGGTTCGATGAGGGACGGGCCCGCCGAGAGGGCCAGCGAGCTCCCGAGGAAGCCGCGCCGCGCCAGCATCAGGTCGCTGCGCGAGAACTCGCTGAGCAGGGCCACGGTCTGCGGGCCCGTCCAGGGCAGGTCGACGCCGGTCGCGGAGGGTGCCGGCCGGTTGGTGCGCAGGCCCAGGTCCTCCACGGAGACGACGACACCGAAGCGTTCGGAGAACAGTTCGGACAGGATTCTGGGGATCGGCTCCCGCGGGTTCTCACCGTCCAGCCAGCGGCGTACGCGCGAGGTGTCGGTGGAGATGTGGTTGGCACCCAACTGGCGTGCTCTGCGGTTGACTTGGCGGGCGAGCTCGCCCTTGGACCAGCCGCTGCGGACGAACCAGGAGGCGAGCAGCTCGTTCGGGCGCTTCTCCGCGCTCGCAGCGTTCGTCCCGCCACCGCCGTTGCCGCTCACTGGAACGCCCCCATCCCTGAAGACCACTTGTCGCCGAGTGCGCCAAGCCCTATCAGAATGCCGGTTGTCGGGGCCGCTCGTCCGTCGGTTGCCACGCTTTGGACGGAAAGCCGAGTTGCCTCCGGCATACCCACGAGTGCATGTGCCCCAAGAAGCCGTGCACACAAAGTAACCCTACGATCACCCGTCTCACCATGGCGGAACCGCAATCGCCACCATTCGCCACCCCTTCGAATGAACTCACCGTTGCCATCACGCGATTCACTTGACACGGGACAGCCAAAAGTGGATGCAGCGATGCACTTGAGGGCGCGCATCGCCGGGCTCACCACCCCGGGCGCTTCCAGGCGCTGGTTGAGCGAGGCGGCACCGGGAAGCCCGAAACAGAGAGTCACAGACCGCGTTCGCAACGTAACCACCGGTACGTCGGACCCGTTGGAGGGGGCATGGGCTTCACGATCGGCATCAGCCGCGGCATCCGTGACATCCGGTCCGGCTCGCGTCGCCGGAGCCGCGCGTCGGACGGCACCGCCGTGGCGGAGTACACCGGCCTGTGGGGCTGGGACGTGGTGCCGGGCGTCCGAGCCGCCGCGGGGGCCTGCTCCTGCGGCCGGTCCGGCTGCCGGGCACCGGGCGCCCATCCGCTGGACACGGCGCCGGTGATCCGCGCGGGGTCCCCGCTGGACGAGGTGACCGCGCTCTGGTCCGAGTTCCCGGGGGCCTCGATCATGCTGCCGGTCGGACGGGCCTTCGATGTGATCGAGGTCGCCGAACCCGCCGGACGCCACGCCCTGGCCCGCCTGGAGCGCATGGGCCTGCCGGTCGGCCCGGTCGCCGTCACCCCCGACGGCCGCGCCCAGTTCCTGGTCGCCCCCGGTGCCGCCACCGCCCTGCCCGATCTGCTGTACCGCATGGGCTGGGACGACCCGGCCGCCCTGGACCTGCGCGGCCTCGGACCCGGTACGCACATCACGGCACCGCCGTCCGACCGGGGCGGCCTGGGCCCGGTGCGCTGGCTCCGCTCCCCCGCCCTGGACTCCCCCTCCGGCCCCCCGGAAGCCCGCCTACTCCTCGGCACCCTGGCCTACGTCGCCCACCGCTCAGCCACGTAGCCCCGAGGCACGCTCCCCCCCCCCCCCCCCCGAGCGCGGGGGGGGGGGGGGGGGGGAGGGGGGGGGGGGGGGGGGGGGAAC
>NZ_JBVIGS010000018.1:17029-73546 GCF_055570675.1 Streptomyces sp. NPDC031111 | reverse complement strand
TTTCGGAACCCTTGCTGGCTGCGCCCACCGCCAAGAAATGGGGCCCCGGGGAACCCCCCCCCCCCCCCCCCCCCCCCCCCCCGCTCTCCGCGGGCAGCCGGAGCCCCGCCCATCCGCGGGCAGTCGTGCCGCAGGGCGGCACGGGTGGGCGCGACGGCACCCCGCAAGCGCCGGGCCGCGCGACCCACCCCCGGCCCACACCAACGCACGGCCCCCGACACGGCGAAGCGCCCGTCCCCCAACCAACCGGGGGCGGGCGCTTCTTCGCCTTCACATCCGACGGAGTCGAAACCTCACTCCCCGATGAGCGCGTCCACGAACGCCTCGGGCTCGAACGGCGCCAGATCGTCCGCCCCCTCCCCGAGCCCGACCAGCTTCACCGGCACCCCCAGCTCACGCTGCACGGCGACCACGATGCCCCCCTTGGCCGTACCGTCCAACTTGGTCAGCACGATGCCGGTGATGTCGACGACCTCGGCGAAGACCCGCGCCTGCACCAGACCGTTCTGACCGGTGGTGGCGTCGAGCACGAGCAGCACCTCGTCCAGCGGCGCCTGCTTCTCCACGACCCGCTTGACCTTGCCGAGCTCGTCCATGAGCCCGGTCTTGGTGTGCAGCCGGCCGGCGGTGTCGATGAGCACGGCATCGGCGGCGATCTCCTTGCCCTCCTTGACCGCGTCGAACGCGACGGAGGCCGGGTCACCGCCCTCCGGCCCGCGCACCGTGTGGGCGCCGACCCGCTCCCCCCAGGTCTGGAGCTGGTCGGCGGCGGCGGCACGGAAGGTGTCGGCGGCGCCGAGGACGACGGTGTTCCCGTCGGCGACCAGGACGCGGGCGAGCTTGCCGGTGGTGGTGGTCTTGCCGGTGCCGTTGACGCCGACGACCATCACGATGCCGGGACCGCCCGCCGCGTTCTCGGTGTGCACGGTGCGGTCCATCTGCGGGCCGACCAGCGTGATCAGCTCCTCGCGGAGCAGTCCGCGCAGCTCCGCCGGGGTGCGGGTGCCGAGCACCTTCACGCGCTCGCGCAGCCTCTCGACCAGCTCCTGGGTGGGCTGCACGCCGACGTCGGCGGTGAGCAGGGTGTCCTCCACCTCCTCCCAGGTGTCCTCGTCGAGGTGCTCGCGGGACAGCAGGGTGAGCAGGCCCTTGCCCAGGGCGTTCTGCGAACGGGAGAGACGGGCGCGCAGCCGGACCAGACGGCCGGCGGTGGGCTCCGGGATCTCGATCTCGGGAGCCTCGGCGGCGGGCGGTTCCTCGATGACGACGGGACCGGCGCCCGCCGGAAGATCTACCTCCTCGATGGTGCGCCGCGGTTCCTCCCGCGGCGTCTCGGCCTCTTCGCCGACGTGCGGCTCGGCCGGAGGGGCGGTGATGTCGGGCGCGGCGGGCGGCGGCGGGGGCAGCGGCTTCTTGCGCCGGCTGCCGACGATGAGCCCGCCGAGCGCGCCGAGCACGACCACGGCGATGACTACAGCAAGGATGACGATGTCCATAACGCGTCCCAGTATCGGCCATGGGTACCCCGGTCGCGCCGATGGTGACGCGCGCCGGACGGTGCGTGCCGCGCGGTGCGGGCATACCGCCGCCCCGGCTCGGACGGTGCCGGGCCGGGGCGGTGGGTGGGGGGTACGAGGAGAGGGGCAGCGGGGACTTGAACCCTTCTCCTCGGGCTCGGTGGGCTGCCGGTCAGCCCATCTCCTCCAGCGCCTTGCCCTTCGTCTCCTTCACGAACTTCAGGACGAACGGGATGGAGAGCGCGGCGAAGACCGTGTAGATCACGTAGGTGACCGACAGGTTCCAGTCGGCCAGCGACGGGAAGCTCGCGGTGATGGCCCAGTTGGCGACCCACTGCGCGGCGGCGGCGACGCCGAGGGCGGCGGCGCGGATCCGGTTGGGGAACATCTCGCCGAGCATGACCCAGACGACCACACCCCACGACAGGGCGAAGAAGAGGACGAAGACGTGGGCGGCGATCAGGGCGACCCAGCCCTGGGTGGCGGGCAGCTGGCCGTCGACGAGGTCGGCCGAGAAGGCCCAGGCCTCCAGCGCGAGGCCGATCACCATGCCGACGGAGCCGATGATCGCGAGCGGCTTGCGGCCGATGCGATCGACGAAGATCATCGCGATGACGGTGCCGACGATGTTGATGATCGACGTGGTGAAGGAGTAGAAGAACGAGTCCGTCGGGTCGACGCCGACCGACTGCCACAGCGTCGAGGAGTAGTAGAACGCGACGTTGATGCCGACGAACTGCTGGAACACCGACAGGCCGATACCGATCCAGACGATCGGCTTGAAGAAGAAGCTGCCGCCGAGCAGGTCCTTGAAGCTGGACTTCTCCTCGCGGTGCATGCCCGACTCGATCTCGGTGACACGGGCGTCCAGGTCGATGTCCTTGCCCTCGACCTCTTCCAGGATCTGCCGGGCGCGCTCGTGCTTGCCGACGGAGATCAGGTAGCGGGGCGACTCGGGGATGGCGAAGGAGAGCAGGCCGTAGAGGACGGCGGGGACGACCATGACGCCGAGCATCAGCTGCCAGGCCTCCAGGCCCATCAGCTCACCGCGCTGGTCGCCGTCGGCGGCGTTCAGGATGCCCCAGTTGACCAGCTGCGAGACGGCGATGCCGACGACGATCGCGGCCTGCTGGAAGGAGCCGAGCCGGCCGCGGTAGGCCGGCGGGGCGACCTCGGCGATGTAGGCCGGGCCGATGACCGAGGCCATACCGATGGCGAAGCCGCCGACGATCCGCCAGAAGGCGAGGTCGTACAGCGAGAAGGGCAGTGCGGAGCCGACGGCGCTGACGGTGAACAGGACCGCGGCGATCTGCATGCACCGGATGCGGCCGATGCGGTCGGCTATGCGGCCGGCGGTGGCGGCGCCGATGGCACAGCCGATCAGGGCGACGGCGATGACCTGTGCGAGCGCGGCGGAGCCGATGTCGTAGCGGTCCCGGATGGCCTCGACGGCGCCGTTGATCACGGAGCTGTCGTAGCCGAAGAGGAAACCGCCCATGGCGGCCGCCGCCGCGATGAAGATGACGTGCCCGAGATGTTCGGGATGAGCCGTCCTGGCTCCTGACTTCTGTGCCTGCGCTGTGCTGGTCACGTGTACTCCTCGGGCCACCGGCAACATCGCCGGGTGGGGGGTCAGCCCTTCGAGGTCCACCTGAAGGTACCTGAAGGTAAAAACAACATTGCAGAGACTATGCCTTCAACTTTTGAAGTCAATAGGCTGTGTGCTGTGAGTTTTGAGACGCGCCAGAGTAGTGATCGTTCAGAACTTGAAGATTGTGTGCCGGTCTAGCGCAGACGCTGGCTGATGACCTTGGACACCCCGTCGCCCTGCATGGAGACGCCGTAGAGCGCGTCGGCGACCTCCATGGTGCGCTTCTGATGCGTGATCACGATCAGCTGCGAGGCCTCCTGGAGCTCCTGCATGATCCGGATCAGCCGCTGGAGGTTGGTGTCGTCGAGGGCGGCCTCGACCTCGTCCATGACGTAGAACGGGCTGGGCCGCGCCTTGAAGATCGACACGAGCATCGCCACGGCGGTCAGCGACCGCTCGCCGCCCGAGAGCAGCGACAGCCGCTTGACCTTCTTGCCCGGCGGACGCGCCTCGACGTCCACGCCCGTGGTGAGCATGTTGTCGGGGTCGGTCAGCACCAGCCGGCCCTCACCGCCCGGGAACAGTCGGGAGAAGACGCCCTCGAACTCGCGGGCGGTGTCCCGGTAGGCCTCGGTGAAGACCTGTTCGACGCGTTCGTCGACCTCCTTGACGACCTGGAGCAGGTCGGCGCGGGTCTTCTTCAGGTCCTCCAGCTGCTCGCTGAGGAACTGGTGGCGTTCCTCGAGCGCCGCGAACTCCTCCAAGGCGAGCGGGTTCACCTTGCCGAGCTGCTGGTAGGCGCGCTCGGCTGCCTTCAGACGCTTCTCCTGCTCGGCCCGTACGAAGGGGCGGGGCCTGTTGCGCGGGTGGTCCGGATCCTCGGGCAGCTCCTCGCCCTCGGCGGGGGGCGAGGGCGGGACCAGCTGGTGCGGGCCGTACTCCGACACCAGCCCGGCCGGTTCGACACCCAGTTCCTCCAGCGCCCTCGTCTCCAGCTGCTCCATCCGCAGCCGTTTCTCGGCGCCGAGTACCTCGCCCCGGTGAACCGAATCCGTCAACTTGTCGAGTTCCGCCTTGAGGTCGCGCCCCTCGGTGCGGGCGCGGGCGAGTTCCCGCTCCCGGTGGGCCTTGGCGGCGTCGGCGGCGGTGCGCTCCTCGTCGGCGCGGGCGAGGGAGACCTCGACGTGCGCGAGCAGCTGCCGGGCGCCGGCGGCCACGGCGCCGGCGACCTGCGCCTCGTGGCGCAGACGGGCCCGGCGCTGTTCGGCACGCGCGCGTGCCTCGCGTTCCGCGCGGGCCGCGCGGTCCAGGGAGTCGGCCCGTCCGGCGAGCCCCTTGACCCGCTCCTCGTGCGTACGGACCTGGAGGCGGGCCTCCATCTCGGTCTGGCGGGCGTTGGCGCCGTCGGCGGCGAGCCGGTCGCGGGTGGAGGTGTCGGGCTCCTCCTCGTACGGCATCTCCTCGGCGACCGCGAGCCGTTCGGCGAGTTCCTCGACGTCGGTGAGTGCCTTGTCGAGGGCGTCCTGCGCCCGCGCGGCGGCTGCACCGGCCCGCTCGGCCTCCCCCGCGGCGCCGCGGGCCTGCCCGGCGAGCCGGCCGAGCTGCTGGGCGACGGAGGACTTCTCCCGGTCGGCGGCCCGGCGGCGCTCCCCGAGTTCCTCGACGAGGGCGGCGGCCTCTTCGCGCCGTTCCGCTGCCGCGCGCTGCTCCTGTGCCAGTTCCTCGCAGCGGGCCGCGAGCTCCTCCAGCTCGGCGGCGGCCTCGTCCACCGACGCCTGGACCTCCAGCAGGCTGGGGGCGGCCGCGGAACCGCCGTGGGCGAAGTGGGCGCCGAGCAGATCGCCCTCGGCGGTGACGGCGGTGAGGTGGGGGCGGGCGTAGACGAGTTCCTCGGCGTCCTCCAGGGTGCCGACGACGACGATTCCGTGCAGGAGGCGGCGTACAGCGGGCATGAGCTCGGCCGGCCCACTGACGAGGTGCTCCGCGGGGAGGGGGGACGCGGACGGTTCGACGACTGCGGGTGCGTCGTGGCCGGGCGCGCAGTTCCCCGCGCCCCTGGACGGCGTTGCCGCCGACGTACTTGGGGCGGCGCCCCCAGCCAGTCCGCTCGCCGGATCCGCCGCGAGGCGCTCCGCGGGGAGGGGGGACGCGGACGGTTCGGCGCCTGCGGGTGCGTCGTGGCCGGGCGCGCAGTTCCCCGCGCCCCTGGACGGCGTTGCCGCCGACGTACTTGGGGCGGCGCCCCCAGCCGGTCCGCTCGCCGGATCCGCCGCGAGGCGCTCCGCGGGGCGGGGGGACGCGGACGGTTCGGCGACTGCGGGTGCGTCGTGGCCGGTCGCGCGGTTCCCCGCGCCCCTGGGGGGTGTTGGCGTGGGCGGGTGTTCGGGGGCTCCCGTCAGGAGTAGGGGGGCTCGGCCCGCGTCCTGTTTGCGGAGGAGGCGGATCGCGTCGGCCGCGGCGGACGGGGAGGTCACCGCGACCGCGTCGGCCGCCGCGCCGAACGCGGCCGCGAGCGGTACCTCGTAGCCGGGGGTCACCGTCAGCAGTTCCGCGGCCGGGCCGAGCAGCCCCGTGAGGCGGCCCCCCGCGCCCAGCAGCGCGCCGGTGCCGTCCTTGCGGCGCAGGCCGAGGGAGAGGGCCTCGTGGCGGGCCCGGGTCGCGGCGCGCCCGCGTTCCGCCGTGGTGGCCGCCTCGCGGGCGGCGGTGAGGGCGGCCTCCGCCTCCGCGAGCCGCCGCTTGGCGTCCTCGTGCCGCTCGGCGAGTTCGGCGTCGCCGGCGTCGAGGCCGTCGACCTCGGCCTTGAGGGCCTCGTACTCCTCCTGTGCGGCGACGGCGCGTTCCTGCGCCTCGTCGCGGGCGGCGGCCAGCCGCTCGATCTCGGCCTGCGCGGAGGCGGCGCGCGAACGGGCCGCGCCCACCTGTCCCTTGAGCCGGGCGAGTCCCTCGCGCCGGTCGGCGATGGCCCGCGCGGCGTCCTTCAGGCGCCGCTCCTCCTGGGCGAGTTCCCGTTCCAGCTCCGCGCGGTGGGCGACCGTGTCCTCCAGGGCGCGTTCGGCCGCCTCCAGGGCGGCCTCCAGTTCGGCCTCCTGCTCGCGGATACGGGTGGCCTCGCGCTCCATGTCCTCGGGGTCCCGGCCGCGCCGCTCCTCGGGGGGCACGGAGGTGGCGCTCTTCACACGCGCGTCGGCCAGCGAGATCGTTCCGCGCACCCGCTCTGCGAGCTGGGAGAGCTCGTACCAGGTCTGCTGGGCGTTCTGGAGCCGCGGGCTGAGCCGGCGTACCTCGTCCTCCAGGAGGGCCTCGCGCTGGAGGGCCTTCTTCAGCTCGGTCTCCGCCGCCTCCTTGCGTTCCTTGAGGGCGGCCTCGTCGGCGATCTCCGCCTGGAGCGCCTCACGCAGCCGTACGAGGTCGTCGGCGAGCAGCCGCAGCCGGGCGTCGCGCAGGTCGGCCTGGATCACGGCGGCCCGCCGCGCGACGGCGGCCTGCCGGCCGAGCGGCTTGAGCTGGCGGCGCAGCTCGTCCGTGAGGTCCTGCACGCGGGCGAGGTTGGCCTGCATCGCGTCGAGTTTCCGCAGCGCCTTCTCCTTGCGCTTGCGGTGCTTGAGGACGCCGGCCGCCTCCTCGATGAAGGCGCGACGGCCCATGGGGTCGGCGTGCAGGACGGAGTCGAGCTGGCCCTGGCCGACGATGACGTGCATCTCGCGGCCGATGCCGGAGTCGGAGAGCAGCTCCTGGATGTCGAGGAGCCGGCAGGTGTCCCCGTTGATCTGGTACTCGCTGCCGCCGTTGCGGAACATGATCCGCGTGATGGTGACCTCGGCGTACTCGATGGGGAGGGCGCCGTCGGAGTTGTCGATGGTCAGCGACACCTCGGCACGGCCCAGCGGCGGGCGGCCGGTGGTGCCGGCGAAGATGACGTCCTCCATCTTGCCGCCGCGCAGCGACTTGGCGCCCTGCTCGCCCATGACCCAGCTGAGCGCGTCCACGACGTTGGACTTGCCCGAGCCGTTCGGACCCACGACGCATGTGATCCCCGGTTCGAACCGGAGCGTGGTCGCGGAAGCGAACGACTTGAAGCCACGGAGGGTCAGGGCCTTGAGGTGCACGCCGCCGGACTCTACCCGCCGGGCAGGTCTCACTCCATGAACGTGCGGTTTCGCGGGTGAACGCGCAGGGCACACCAGACGTTGAAGAGGGTGAAAGGATGCGCGGGACAACGAGCGGTTGGCGCCGTGCGCGGGGGTGCGGGCACCGGGGCGAGGACGCGGAGGCGAGAAAGAAAGAAGGGACGCCGGGGCGTCCCTTGCCATTCTGACTGCTTGGCGGTGGTGACGGGCGGGCCCGACCACTGCTGAGCTGTTCGTACAGCGGTGATGTGATGCAGTGATCAGGTGAGCGCAGGCTCCGCCTGGTGTGCGTCAACGCTCTCCATGATCCTGTCGTGAGAAGCGGCAGCCGTCAGCTCGTCGTTCTCCGCCTGGATCCGTACGAGCTCGGATTCCAGGTCCTGGACGCGCTGCTGGAGCCGTCGCATCTCGGCGAGGAGTCGCGGGTCGGAGCCGCCGACGTAACCGAGAAGCGCCTTTGCCATGATGGATGGTCCTCCACACTGAGTGACCGACCGATGCGGTGTGGGTCGTGAGGGATTCGCACCCGCGGTTGCTTGGCAGGCCTGGAGTTGTGGTGCCGTTCAGCCATGCCAAACAGCTAAGGTGCGCGGGGCTTTCAGCGTCTCACCAAAAAGTTTGAGGGTCAACACGATCACGCCCCGTATTGGCGGACAACCGGGCGCGCACGGCCGGGAAGCGGCGGCGTCGCGACTCTCACGGGTCCTCGGGACGTGGCGATCATCTTGGCGGCCGGCGCCGTCCACGGCAAGCCCCTCTCGCCAATCACCAGGACTTTTTCCTCGCGCGACGCCCACTGTGCGAACCGTCCCCGGCGCCCGGGGCCGCCGGATCGGGCGGGGTCAGCGGACCGCGAAGCCCTCGTAGCCGCCGCGCGGTGTGTCCCAGATCTCGGTGACTCCGTCCACGCGTCCGGGCGTGTCGCCGGCCTGGAGCCAGTCGAGCAGCCCCTCGCAGCGTTCCCGGGTGCCCTCGGCGACCACTTGGACCCGGCCGTCGCCGAGATTGAGAGCAAAACCACTCAGCCCGCCGATCTCCAGCGCCTTGGCACGCGTGAACCAGCGGAAACCCACTCCCTGGACATGTCCCCGCACCCAGGCGACCAGTCGCACATCCTCACTCATGGCTGCAACCTAACCGGACAAAGTCACTCTGGGCACTCCTGACCCTGGAGCCATGCGGTAGCGTCCCCACCCATAAATCTCATATGAAACTCACTCGTTCGTGTGAGTTTCGTGATCGTCGAGTTTCGGGCTGGTCGCCACGACGCGTCGACCGCAAGGACGAGGAAGGCCAGGACATGGGACGCCACCGACGCTCCGCCGCCGGCCGCGCCGCCACGGGCCGCGCCACCGGGATCACTCAGAACGACGGCCCCTACGACGGCGGCCCGCACCCGAGGGGCGAGTGGCGGGACGGCCCGCCCACGATGGGCACCGCTCCGTATCTGAACCCGGAGGCCTACGCCGAGACGTACGCGAGGAGCGAGGCGTACCTCTACGCGACGGAGGGCGGCGCCGGAGTCCCCGCCGGGGGCGGCGACTTCACCCGGGGCGGCTTCCCGGGCGCCGAGTTCTCCACGGGGCGGGACCGGATCGGCCACGCCTTCGCCGGTGACGGCCTCGCGCCCGACGACGACGCGCCCCGCTCCGGCGGACACCGGCGCCGGAAGAAGAAGGCCGCGGCCCCGGTCCGTACCGGACTGCTCGGTGTCTCCGCCGCGGTCGCCATCGGCACGGTGGCGGTCGCCACGGGAGCCGTGCCCGGCCTGGAGAACTACAAGCTCGGCGGTGACAGCACCTCCGGCGACAGCGTGCAGGCGGGGAACGCCCCGACGAACTCGCCCAGCGAGCAGGGCGGCACGTCGGGCAGCCTGGACAGCCCGGGACGGGACGCCGGAACCCCGGCGAACCGTGGCACCGAGCGCTCCACCTCGCCCGAGCCGTCCGCGTCGACGTCGGCCGCGCCGACCAAGACCCCGGAGAAGACGCCGGAGCAGAAGCGGCCCGCGGCGACCCCGGAGAAGACCGCGGAGAAGGCGCCTCCTCGCAAGGCCGCGCCCGAGCCGGAGAAGAAGACGAACAACCCGGCACCCGTCTCGGCGGAGGCCGCCGCCGGCGCCGAGGTGCTCCGGCTGGTCAACGCGGAGCGGGCCAAGGTGGGCTGCGCCCCCGTCGCCGCGAACAGCGCGCTGACCGATCTGGCCACGGCGTTCAGCGACGACATGGCCAAGCGGGGCTTCTTCGACCACACGGACCCCGACGGCGACACCCCGTGGGACAGGGCCCAGGCGGCGGGCATAAGCGACCTGGGAGGCGAGAACATCGCCCGGGGACAGGCCGACGCCGAGGCCGTGATGCAGGCCTGGATGGACAGCCCCGGCCACAAGGCGAACATACTGAACTGCGACTTCAAGACGCTGGGCGTGGGCGTCCACATGGGGGCGGGCGGTCCCTGGTGGACCCAGAACTTCGGGTACTAACCCCTGGTTAGCGCAACCTGCTGGTCAGCGCTGCTCTGAAGTAGGCTTGGAGTATGACGACCACGCGGCGCCCGGAGGAGCAGGAGCTCCCCTTCAACGTGTTCGCCAAGGCCTGCCCGTCCCGCGGCACGCTGGAGCATGTGACCGGGCGCTGGGGCGCGCTGACCCTCGGCGCGCTCCACGAGGGCTCGCTCCGGTTCAACGAGCTGCGCCGCCGGGTCGACGGGGTGAGCGAGAAGATGCTCTCCCAGACCCTGCACGCCCTGGAGCGCGACGGTCTGGTGCACCGCGAGGCCCAGCCGACCAACCCACCCCGCGTGGACTACGAACTGACCCCGCTGGGCCACGAGGTCGCCGGGCGCCTGCTGGCCCTCATCCAGTGCGTCGAGGGCAGCATGGACACCGTGCTCCGGGCGCGTGAGCGCTACGACGAGACGCGCGGCGCCCGCTGACACCTCGGGCAGAAGTAGCTGGACCGGTTCATCCACGCCCGTCGGCGCATCGGCGTACCGCAGCGGCGGCAGGGCAGTCCCTCACGGCCGTACGCGTCCAGGGACCGGTCGAAGTAGCCCGACTCGCCGTTGACGTTGACGTAGAGGCTGTCGAAGCTGGTGCCGCCCACCGCGAGGGCCGCGTTCATGACGTCCCGGACGTGGCCCAGCAGGAGCAGGGTGCGCGGGCGGGTGAAGCCGGCCGTCGGACGCTCGTAGTGGACGCGGGCCCGCCACAGCGCCTCGTCGGCGTAGATGTTGCCGACGCCGCTGATCAGTGACTGGTCGAGCAGGGCCCGCTTGATGGTGGTCCGCTTGCGGCGCAGCGCGCGGTGGAACGCCTCCACGTCGAAGAGCGGGTCGAGGGGGTCCCGGGCGATGTGCGCGATGACGTCGGGCAGCCCGTCGGGGGTGTTGTCGTGCAGCGACAGCCCGCCGAAGGTGCGCTGGTCGACGAAGCGGAGCTCGGTGCCCAGGGAGTCGGTGAAGCGGACGCGGATGCGCAGGTGCTTCTCGTCCGGCGCCGCGTGCGGCTGCACCAGCAGCTGGCCGCTCATGCCGAGGTGGGCCAGCACCGACTGGTCGGTGTCCTCCAGGGGCAGCCACAGGTACTTGCCGCGGCGGCGCGGAACACCGATGCGATGGCCCTTCAGCCGGTGGGCGAAGTCGTCGGCGCCGGCGAGGTGTCGGCGCACGGCGCGCGGATGCAGCACCTCGGTGTCGGCGACGGTCCGGTGGGCGACCCACCGCTCGAGTCCGCGCCGTACCACCTCGACCTCGGGCAGCTCGGGCATGGTGTCCCTCCCAGGACCGGTGGGCGAGCGCCGAGCGCCCGCCCCGGTCGGGGCGGGCGCTCGGGTCGTGCTGTTCGTCAGGCGGAGGCCGACGGGGCGTCGGCGCTCTTCCCGGAGGCATCGGCCTCGGCGGCCCGGACGGCCTCCTGGGCCTCGGCCGCCGCCTTGGCGCGCTCGTCCGCCGCGGCCCGGATGGACCGCCACGCGGACTCGGCGGCCTGCTGCTCCGCCTCCTTCTTGCTGCGGCCGGTGCCGGTGCCGTACGAGACGCCTCCGACGCGGGCGGCAGCAGTGAAGGTCTTCTCGTGGTCGGGGCCGGTCTCCGTGACCAGGTACTCGGGCACACCGAGCCCCTCGGTCGCGGTGAGCTCCTGGAGACTGGTTTTCCAGTCCAGGCCGGCTCCGAGGTTCGAGGACTTCTCGATCAGCGGGTCGAACAGGCGGTGCACCAGCTCCGCCGCCGAGTCCAGGCCCTGGTCGAGATAGACCGCGCCGATCACCGCTTCCAGGGTGTCGGCGAGGATGGACGCCTTGTCCCGGCCGCCCGTGCCCTCTTCACCGCGGCCGAGCCGGATGAAGGAGCCCAGTTCCAGCCCACGGCCCACTTCCGCCAGCGCACGCGAGTTGACCACCGCGGCCCGCAGCTTGGCCAGCTGGCCTTCGGGCAGGTCGGGGTGGGTGCGGTACAGCGTGTCCGTGACGACGAGGCCGAGCACGGAGTCCCCGAGGAACTCCAGCCGCTCGTTCGTCGGCAGACCGCCGTTCTCGTACGCGTAGGAACGGTGGGTCAGCGCACGCACCAGAAGGGCGGACTCGAGCTTGTAGCCGAGCCGCCCTTCCAGAAGCGTGTGGGACGAGGCCTGGTTGTCCGCAGAGTTTTTCTTCGGCGTGGACACAGTGCCTCTCACCAGCCGCTCAGACCTCGAGGACCTGGCGCTTGTTGTAGGTGCCGCAAGACGGGCACGCGATGTGCTGCTGCTTGGGCTCGTGGCAGCGCTCGCACGCAACCAGGGTGGGGACCGCAGCCTTCCACTGCGACCGGCGGTGGCGCGTGTTGCTGCGCGACATCTTCCGCTTCGGAACAGCCACGGCTACTTCTCCTGCTTCTCGTCGACGCCAGGTTCGGCGCCGCTCATCTCGTCCTTCTCGCCGTCCTTCATGGTGTCGGCGAGTCCCTGCAATGCCGCCCAACGGATGTCGGTGGCGTCGTGGTGGTGGTCCGGGTCGTCCGCGAGCCGTGCCCCGCACTCGGCGCACAGACCCGGGCAGTCTTCCCGGCACACCGGCTGCATCGGCAGTGCGAGCACCACCGCATCGCGCAGCACGGGCTCGAGGTCGAACAGGCCGTCCTCGAGAAAGAGCCTGTCCTCGTCGTCCTCGGCGTCGTCGCCCGGTTCCGCGATCACGCGGCCCCGGTCGTCGGCGTCAGGGTACGAGAACATCTCCTGGAAGTCCGCTTCGAGCTCCAGCTCCAGCGGCTCCAGACACCTTACGCACTCCCCCTCGGCCTTCGCACGGGCGGTGCCTGTGACGAGCACACCTTCCATGACCGACTCGAGCCGGAGCTCGAGCTCCACCGGGGCGCCTTCCGGCACTCCGACGACTCCCTGGAGACCGAAGTCCTTGGGAGCGTCCACCGTGCGGGACAGGCGCTGCAGCGCACCGGGCCGCCGCCCCAGCTCGTGTGTGTCGAACACGAGGGGGTTGCGGTGGTCGAGGCGGGCGTTCAGGGCCATTCCTGCTTTCGGTCTTCGAGCTCGGAGAATGTCGCTGCCGTGCGGTGTCCCCGGGCAGCTTGGATCGCGGACGTATGCGCGACCGAAGAGCCAGGATACTGGACCTTTCGCTCTCGGCCCAATCCGCCCCTACAGACCCCGCTCGCGCTCGTAGGCCCGCAGCTGTTCGGGCGTGATCATGCTGGTGTCGAAGAGGCTGGTCTCGTCCAGAACGTGCCCCTGCTGGGCCTGGTGCGCCTGCGGGTCGTGCGCCGGCTGCGGCACCTGGTTCGGGTCGTACGCCTGCGCCTGCGCGTCGTAGCCCTGGTACGCGGCGTACGGGTCGGCCTGCTGCTGGTAGCCGTAGGGGTCCTGGGGGCCGCCGTACTGCTGCTGGTAGCCGGCGTACGGGTCCGGCTGCTGCTGATAGCCGTAGGCCGGCTCCGGCTGGGTGTACGGCTGCTGCTGCGGCTCCTGCCGCTTGGCGGCCGGGGCGTCCTGCTCGGCGAGGGACGCGAGGTCGGCGAGGTAGTCGGCGTCGCTGGAGTGCTGGACGGTCGTCGGGTCGTCGGCGAGGGCCCCGAGGTCGTCGCTGGCGATCCGGCCGTGCAGCTTCTGCCGGCCCCGGCCGACCGCTTCCAGGGTCTTGGCGAGCACCGCCTCGAAGGCGCCCAGCTTGACGTCGACGTACTCGTCGGCGGTGCGGCGCAGCGTCTCCGGGTCGTGGCTGCGCTCGGGGGCGTCCTCGTCCTCGTAGCCCTGCTCGTCGAGGCCGGGGCCGGTGCCGAGCAGCTTCTCGCGGCCGCGGCCGACCGAGCCGAGCGTCTTGGTGAGGACGACCTCGAAGTTGGCGAGCTTGGAGTCGACGTAGTCGTCGGCCTCCGCGCGGATCTCCTCGGCCTCCTTGCGGGCCTCGCCGAGGATCCGGTCGGCCTCGGACTGGGAGCGTCGGGCGATCTCGGTGTCGGAGATCAGGGAGCCGCGCTGGGCGTGGGCGCTCTCGATGATCCGCTCGGCCTCCTGGCGGGCCTGCTCGACCATCTGCTCCCGGCCGCCGATCAGCTCCTCGGCCTGGGCCAGGGAGTCGGGCAGCGCCGCGCGCAGCTCGTCGAGCATCGAGAGCAGTTCCGCGCGGTTGACCACGCACGAGGCCGACATGGGCATCGACCGGGCACTGGAGACCGCGGCGACGATCTCATCGAGCTTCTTCTGCACGTCCACCGTGTGCTCGCCACTCTCTACAGCTGTGTTGGAGACGGACGGGACGACTGTACGGCCATGGGGCGTCCGGGGGACACCGGCTGACGGCCCGTCGGCCGCCGCGGTGCCCGCCGGCCGCGGGCACCGGGTGGCGTCAGTCCTTGCGCAGACGCTCGGTGAGGGCCGTCAGGACCTCCGGCGGCACCAGGTGGGAGACGTCGCCGCCCCAGGCCGCGACCTCCTTGACGAGCGAGGAGGACAGGAAGCTGTAGGTGGGGTTGGTGGGGACGAAGAGGGTCTCCACGCCCGAGAGACCGTTGTTCATCTGGGCCATCTGGAGTTCGTAGTCGAAGTCGCTGACCGCGCGCAGGCCCTTGACGATGGCGGGGATGTCGCGCTGCTTGCAGAAGTCGACGAGCAGACCGTGGAAGGCCTCGACGCGGACGTTGCCGTACTCGGCGGTGACCCGGCGGATCAGGTCGATCCGCTCCTCGATCTCGAACAGGCCCTTCTTGGACTGGTTGATCATCACCGCGACGTAGACCTCGTCGTACAGCCGGGAGGCCCGGGCGATGATGTCGAGGTGTCCGTTGGTGATCGGGTCGAACGACCCGGGGCATACGGCGCGGCGCACTTGTGATCCCTCGCTCTCCGGTCCGGTCATCGTGCGTCTTCGCACGTAGAGGCGGCGCGACCGTACCAAAACGTTCCCTCGCCGTAGCGACGGGCCCGGATCGCCTCGAAGCCGGGCGGCCAGCCGAATTCCCCTCCTCGGGTGCTGCGCTCCACGGTGACGAGGGCTTCCTCGGCGAGCCAGCCCTCCGCCCGGAGTGTGAGCAGAATCTCGCGAAGATCGGCGTCGGAGACGGCGTAGGGCGGGTCGAGGAAGACGAGGTCGTAGGGCTCCTGCGGGGGCGCGGCGCGGATGATCTGTTCCGCTTTGCCGGATCTGACCTCGGCGCCGGGGAGTCCGAGCGACTTCACGTTCTCCCGGACCGTGCGGACGGCGCGGGCGTCGGCCTCCACGAGCAGGACGTGTCCGGCGCCCCGGGACAGTGCCTCCAGGCCGACGGCGCCGGAACCGGCGTACAGGTCGAGGACGCGGTCGCCGTCCAGCGGGCGGCCGAGCAGGGACCGCCAGGTGGAGAAGAGGCCCTCGCGCGCGCGGTCGGAGGTGGGACGGGTCCCCTGTCCCGGCGGAACGGCCAGGCGGCGTCCGCCGGCCGCGCCGGCGATCACGCGAGTCATGTCCACGGTCCTTGTCGGTGTGTGCTGGTCGGTGGCCGTTCCCAGTCTGTCAGCCCTTCTCCAGGTACTGCTCACGCTCCTCGTCCAGCAGCGCCTCCAGGGCCGTCCGCAGACCGGGCAGCCGCGTCAGGTCCGGGTCGTCGGCGACGATCCTCGCCGCCTCTTCGCGGGCCTCGGCGATGACCTCCTCGTCGTCGATGACGGCGAGCATGCGCAGGCTGGACCGGGTGCCGGACTGGGCCTGGCCCAGCACGTCGCCCTCGCGGCGCTGCTCCAGGTCGATGCGGGAGAGCCCGAAGCCGTCGAGGGTGGAGGCGACGGCGTCGAGCCGCTGCCGGGCCGCGCTCGCCTCGGGCATCTCGGTGACCAGCAGACACAGGCCGGGCGCCGAGCCACGGCCGACCCGGCCGCGCAGCTGGTGGAGCTGGGAGACGCCGAAGCGGTCGGCGTCCATGATCACCATCGCGGTGGCGTTGGGGACGTTGACACCGACCTCGATGACGGTCGTGGCGACCAGGACGTCGGTCTCGCCGGCGGCGAAGCGGCGCATGACGGCGTCCTTGTCGTCGGGCTGCATCCTCCCGTGCAGGACCTCGACCCTGAGGCCCCGCAGGGGTCCGTTCGCGAGTTGGTCGGCGATCTCCAGGACGGCGAGCGGGGGCCGCTTCTCCGCCTCGTCCTCGGGGGACTTCTTTCTCGCCCCCGCCTTCTTCGGGGTGTCCTCCTCGTCACCGATGCGCGGGCAGACCACGTACGCCTGGTGCCCGTTCTCGACCTCCTCGCGGACCCGCTCCCAGGCACGGGCGAGGAAGTGGGGTTTGTCCGCGGCCGGTACGACATGGCTCGCGATGGGCGAACGGCCGGCCGGGAGCTGGTCGAGGACGGAGGTCTCCAGGTCGCCGAAGACCGTCATCGCGACCGTGCGCGGAATGGGGGTGGCGGTCATGACCAGCAGATGCGGCGGCTGTTTGCCCTTGCCGCGCAGGGCGTCGCGCTGCTCCACGCCGAACCGGTGCTGCTCGTCGACCACGACCAGCCCCAGGTCGTGGAACTGCACCTTGTCCTCGATCAGCGCGTGGGTGCCGATGACGATGCCGGCCTCGCCGGTCGCCAGGTCGAGCAGGGCATGACGGCGCGCCGCCGCCCCCATGGACCCGGTGAGCAGCACCACCTTGGTGGCGTCGTCCGCTCCCCCGAGCATCCCTCCCTCGGCCAGCTCCCCCATCATCTCGGTGACCGAACGGTGGTGCTGCTGGGCCAGCACTTCGGTCGGCGCGAGCATCGCCGCCTGCCCGCCCGCGTCGACGACGGCGAGCATGGCGCGCAGGGCGACCATCGTCTTGCCCGAACCGACCTCGCCCTGGAGGAGGCGGTGCATCGGGTGTTCGGTGGCGAGGTCGGTGAAGATCTCCTCGGAGACCTTCCGCTGGCCCTCGGTGAGGGTGAAGGGGAGGCGGTCGTCGAACGCGGCGAGGAGGCCGTCCGGCTTGGCACTGCGGGCGACGGCGGGGAGCTGGGCGTCGGCGTGCCGGCGGCGTGCGAGGGCGACCTGGAGGACGAAGGCCTCGTCCCACTTCAGACGGGCGCGGGCGTCCTCGATGTCCGCCTTGGTGTGCGGGCGGTGGATCTTCAGCAGGGCCTCGGGGAGGGCGACCAGGCCGCGGCCCGCGCGGAGGGACTCGGGGAGCGGGTCGACGGCCTCCTGGGCGCTGGGCAGCACCGTCTGGAGCGCCTTGCCGATCTTCCACGACTCGAGCTTGGCGGTGGCGGGGTAGATCGGGATGAGGGCACCGGCCCAGGTCTCCACCGTCTCCTCGGTGTCGCCGCGCAGCAGTTCGTAGGCGGGGTGGGCGAGTTGGAGGCGGCGGTTGAAGACGGAGACCTTGCCGGCGAACATCGCGCGGGTGCCCGGCAGGAGTTCCTTGTGCGGTTTGTGGACACCGGCGCCGAAGAAGACCAGTTGCAGCCGGCCGCTGCCGTCGGTGATGGTCACCTCCAGGCGCTGGCCCTTGCCGCGCGGTGCCTTGGCGGAGGCGAAGGTGTGCAGGCGCGCGTCGGCGACCTGGGCGACCACCGTGACGTGCTCGTCCATGGGGAGGTCGGCGAGGTGGGTGAGCTGGCCGCGCTCCTCGTATCTGCGCGGATAGTGGTGCAGGAGGTCACCGACGGTGTTCAGGCCGAGGTGCTCGGCCATCACCTTCGCGGTGGCGGGGCCGAGCACCTTCTTCAGTGGTTCTTCCAGTGCGGGCACGGGATCCATTGGACACCACGGCACTGACAACACGCAGGCACCGGGGCCCGGCTCCGCGCGGAAGTCCCGCCGGAGGTCACTCGACGCCGATGAGGAGCAGGGCGCCCTGTCTGCCGCCGCGGTAGGTCACCGTGTCGACGGCGAGGTAGCCCTCGCGCACCCGGGCCTCCAGGTGGGCGGCGACGGTCTCGGGGGCCTCGTCGCCGAGGACCAGGGTGACCAGTTCGCCGCCGGCCGCCAGCATGCGGTCGAGGACCGCCTCGGCGGTGGCCGTGAGGTCCTGTCCGATCACGGCCACGTCGCCGTCGACGAGGCCGAGGACGTCCCCGGCCTGGCAGATGCCCGCCATGGTCCAGGACTGGCGCTCGGCGACGGTGACCTCGGCGTAGCGGGTCGCGCCCGCCGCCGACGTCATCGCCACGACGTCCTCGTCGAAGCGGCGCTCCGGCTCGTGCACGGCGAGCGCGGCGATGCCCTGGACCGCGGAGCGGGTCGGGATGAGCGCCACCCGGATGCCCTCCGCGCGGGCCTGCTCGGCCGCCGCGGCGGCGGTGTGGCGCAGGTCGGCGTCGTTGGGCAGCAGCACCACCTCGCGCGCGTGCGCCCGCCGTACGGCCTGGACGAGCTCACCGCTCGCCGGTGGCTCCCCGGGGCGGGCGAGCACGGTGGTCGCCCCGGCCTCGGTGTACAGCCCCGCCAGGCCCTCGCCGGGCACCACGGCGACGACGGCCCGCTGGGCGCGCTCCCCGGGCGCCGCCGGCTCGGCCCCGGTCGTGTGGACGTCCCCCGCGCCGAAGTGGGTGATACGGATCCGGTACGGCCGCCCGGCCTCGACACCGGCCTCCACCGCGGCGCCGGCGTCGTCGACGTGCACATGGACGTTCCACAGTCCGTCCCCGCCGACCACGACGAGCGAGTCGCCCAGCCCGTCGAGCCGCTCCCGCAGCCGCGCAACGGCCGCGTCCTCGGCCTCCAGGAGATAGATCACCTCGAACGCGGGGCCCCCGGGGGCCGGTGCGGCACCGCCGTCGGCGCACTCGGCGCCGGAGCCGTGGGCCCGCGCGTCCACGTGCTCCACGCGCGCGTGCGGCACGGGACCGGCGGTGCGTACGGAGCCGCTCCACGGCCCGCCCACCGCCGGCATCCCGCGCGGCGCCTCCCCCGTGAACGTCTCCACCAGTGCCGCGAGCACCGCCAGCAGCCCTCGGCCGCCCGCGTCCACCACCCCCGCGCGCCGGAGGACGTCCAGCCGGTCCGGTGTCTCGGCGAGGGCGGCGCGGGCCCCCTCGTAGGCCGCCCGCGCCACCGCCCCGCAGTCGCCCTCCGTACCGCCGGCCGCGTCGGCGGCGGCCGAGGCGACGGTGAGGACCGTGCCCTCGACGGGGTGCGCCACCGCCTGCCGCGCGGAGTCGGCCGCGTGCCGCAGGGCGAGCCGCAGCCCCTCCCCGTCGGCGTGGGCGGGGGCCGCGTCCCCGGCCAGCACCTGGGCCATGCCCCGCAGCAGCTGCGCGAGGATCGTCCCGGAGTTCCCGCGGGCGCCGATCAGCGCGCCGTGCGCCATCGCCCGTACCGCGTCGGCCAGCGCCGGCGGCTGCTCTCCGCCGGCCTCGTGCCCCGCGAACACCGCCTCCACCGCCGCGGTCGCCGACTCGACGGTCAGATAGAGATTCGTCCCGGTGTCGCCGTCCGCCACCGGATAGACGTTGATCGCGTCGATCTCCTCACGGGACCGGCCCAGCGCATCGAGCGCGAGACCGCACCAGGAACGCACCGCGAGAGCATCGAAGAATGTCTGCGGCACCTGCGCCACCTGCGCCTCCCTGAGCTGCTGGACGTGGCAGGCAGCGTAGACCGTGGGGCGCCGCCCACCGGAAGAGGGCCGGGAGCGGGCCCTGAGCTGCCATGGTAGTTTCGTTCTACGGGTGCAGCCGTTGTATGCTGCTCCGGTTGCCCGATCCGATCGGGCCTCTCCCCTGGCAACGCCACTCAGATTCCAACAGGGCTCCTGGAGCCCGGGATCTTGATCCCGGCATGCCGGGATCAACCGTAAGTGCATCTGAAGTCTTTGGAGTGACCCGTGGCTGCCAACTGCGACGTCTGCGGCAAGGGGCCGGGCTTCGGCAACAACATCTCGCACTCGCACCGCCGTACGTCCCGCCGCTGGAACCCGAACATCCAGCGTGTGCGTACCGTGGTCGGCGGGACGCCGAAGCGCGTGAACGCCTGCACCTCGTGCATCAAGGCCGGCAAGGTCTCGCGCTGACGCTTTCGCTGAGCGCGCGGCCATAGCTGGTTTCGCCGCAACAGCCGGTCCACCTTTGGGTGGGCCGGCTTCTTGCTGTGCCGGTGCGGGTGTCCGCCCACCCGTCGTACCACGGCCCCGCGCCCCTTGCTGTTAGCCTGAGGGAGACGTTGATCGCTCGTTGAGGAGACCGGACATGGCGGTGGACGACGACATCTCCGGGTGATACCCGGACCCGACAGGCCACCGGCCGGTGCGTGGAAGCACCGCCGACGTGGCCTCGCTGTCGTCCCCTCTTCCCTTGTCTGCCACCGGGGCAGACGTGTCTGCGCTGCCCCCGCCTCACGAGGTCACCTCCATGGCCAACGCCACTGTCGTCTGCTCGAACCTGTCCTTCGCCTGGCCCGACGACTCCCCCGTCTTCCAGGACCTGTCCTTCTCCGTGGGTGCCGGCCGCACCGGGCTCGTCGCGCCCAACGGCACCGGCAAGAGCACGCTGCTCAAGCTCATCGCCGGTGAACTCCGGCCCCGCGCCGGGTCGGTCTCCGTGTCCGGCACCCTCGCCCACCTCCCGCAGAACCTCCCCCTGACCGGCGATCTCACGGTCGCCGAGGTGCTGGGCGTCGCCCCGGTCATCCGGGCCATCGACGCCGTGGAGTCCGGTGACGTCGACGAGAAGCACTTCACCACCATCGGGGACGACTGGGACATCGAGGAACGCTCCCGTGCCCAGCTCGACCGCCTCGGCCTGGCGGACCTCACCCTGGACCGCGACCTCGGCACCCTCAGCGGCGGCCAGGTCGTCTCCCTCGGCCTCGCCGCCCAGCTGTTGAAGCGCCCCGACGTGCTGTTGCTCGACGAGCCCACCAACAACCTCGACCTCGACGCCCGGCACAAGCTCTACGACGCGCTGGAGGACTTCAACGGCTGCCTGCTCCTGGTCAGCCACGACCGCGCCCTGCTCGACCGCATGGAACGCATCGCCGAGCTCGAACGTGGCGAACTGCGCTTCTACGGCGGGAACTTCACCGACTACGAGGAAGCCGTGCGGGCCGAGCAGGAGGCCGCCGAGAGGAGCGTCCGCAATGCCGAGCAGGAGCTGAAGCGCGAGAAGCGGGAGATGCAGCAGGCCCGTGAGCGCGCCGACCGCCGCGCGAGCAACGCCGCCCGCAATCTGAAGAGCGCCGGTCTGCCCCGCATCTTCGCCGGCAACATGAAGCGGAGCGCGCAGGCGTCCGCGGGCCGGGCCGGCCAGATGCACGCGGGCCGGGTCGGCGAGGCGCAGGCCCGGCTGGAGGAGTCCGCGCGTGCCCTGCGCGACGAACAGCGCATCGCCCTGGACCTGCCGGACACGAACGTGCCCGCCGGACGCACCCTGTTCCTCGGCGAACGGCTCCGCGTCCGCCTCGGCGACCAGGACGTGTTCGCCGACCAGGGCGTCGACCTGACGGTCCGCGGCCCGGAGCGCATCGCGCTGACCGGTCCCAACGGCGCGGGCAAGAGCACGCTGCTGCGCCTGCTCAACGGCGATCTGGCACCGGACAGCGGCGAGATCAGGCGTGCCGACGGCCGCATCGCCCACCTCTCGCAGCGCCTCGACCTGCTCGACCTGGACCGAACGGTCGCGGAGAACTTCGCCGTCTTCGCCCCGACGCGGCCGGAGGCCGAGCGGATGAACCTGCTCGCCCGCTTCCTCTTCCGGGGGTCCCGGGCCCATCTGCCCGTCGGGGTGCTCTCCGGGGGAGAGCGGCTGCGCGCCACCCTGGCCTGCGTACTGTGCGCGGACCTCGCTCCGCACCTGCTCCTCCTGGACGAGCCGACCAACAACCTCGACCTGGTCAGCGCCGGCCATCTGGAGAGCGCCCTCGGCTCCTACCAGGGGGCCTTCGTGGTGGTCAGCCACGACGAGCGGTTCCTGCGCGAGATCGGCGTGGACCGGTGGCTGCGGCTCGCCGACGGCGAACTGACGGAGACCAGGGCTCCCGAGGTGTGAGCCGCCGGCGTGTCGACCCGGCCCGCGCCGAGGCGTGCCGCCCCGCGGGCCCACCACCGATCAACCCCCGGACGGAACCGCATGCCCCAGCCCGCTCTGCTCGCCCACGACCTCGTCCGCACACTCGGGGACCGACGCGTCCTCGACGGTGTCTCCCTGACCGCCTCGCCCGGGCAGCGCATCGGGCTGATCGGGGAGAACGGCGCCGGCAAGTCGACCCTGTTGCGCCTTCTGGCGGGGACGGACGAACCCGACGCCGGCCGCGTCAGCCGCCCGCCCGACCTGGGCTTCCTCCAGCAGGAGCCGCCGTACGACACCGAGGCCACCGTCGCCGGCGTGCTCGACGACGCCCTGCGCGAGGACCGGGAGGACCTCGCCGAGTTGGAACGGCTCACCGAACGGCTCGCGCACACCGGGCAGGATTCCGCCGAGTACGCCGGCCTGCTCGACTCGTACGCCCTCCGGCTGGAACGGGCCCAGGACCGTCAGGCGTGGGACGCCGACCGGCGTGCCGCGCTCGTGCTCGACGGACTCGGCCTCGGTGCCGTCGGGCACGACCGGACGCTCGGGTCGCTGTCCGGCGGGCAGCGCGGCCGGCTCGCGCTGGCCGCTCTGCTGATCCGGCGGCCCTCCGCGCTGCTGCTGGACGAGCCGACCAACCATCTCGACGACGAGGCCGCCGTCTTCGTCGAGGAACTGGTGCGCGCCCTGCCCGGGACCGTCGTGGTGGCCAGCCACGACCGGGCCTTCCTGGACGCCGTGTGCACGGACCTGATCGACCTCGACCCCGCGGTGGACGGACCGGTCCGGTACGGCGGCAACTACAGCGCCTACCTGGCCGCGAAACGTGCCGCGCGGGAACGCTGGGAGCGGCGCTGGGCCGAGGAGGAGGAGAAGCGGGCGGCGCTGCGGGTCTCCGCCGGGGTCACCGCGCACCGACTCGCACCGGACCGGGGGCCGCGCGACAACGAGAAGATGGGGTACGGGCACCGCGCCGGCCGGGTGCAGAGCCAGATCTCCCGGCGCGTGCGCGACGCCACCCGGCGTCTGGAGGAACTGGAGCGCTCCCGGGTCGGCGAGCCTCCGGAGCCGCTGCGGTTCGCGCGCACGGCGCTCTGTGTACCGGCGGCGGAGGGCGACGGTCCGCTGGTCTCCCTGGACGGGGTCCGGGTCCCGGACCGGCTCGCACCGGTGAGTGCGGAGGTGTCGGCGACCGACCGTCTGCTGGTGACGGGTGGGAACGGGACCGGGAAGTCGACGCTGCTGGCGGTGCTCGCCGGACGGCTCGCACCCGAGGGCGAGGTGCGCCGGCGGCGCGGGCTGACCGTGGGGCTGCTCACCCAGGACACCTATTTCGATCGGCCGGACCGGTCCGTCCGGGGCACCTACGAGTTGGTGCTTGGTGCCGAGCGGGCCGAGGCGGTGCCGCTGGTCTCCCTGGGTCTGTTGCACGAGGAGGACCTGGACAGGCCGGTCGGCCGGCTCTCGGTCGGGCAGCGCCGGCGGCTCGCGCTGGCGCTGCTGGTGGCCCGGCCGCCGCAGTTGCTGCTGCTCGACGAGCCCACCAACCACCTGTCGCCGCGGTTGTGCGACGAACTGGAGGACGCGATGGGCACCGGGCCCGGCGCGATCGTGCTCGCCGGCCACGACCGCTGGCTCCGGGCGCGCTGGCGGGGACGGGAGATCCGGCTCGGGACCGGGTGACCTCCGGGGTCCTCAGCCCTTCCTGCTGGAACCACGCGGCGGTGCCGACGGACCTCGGTCCAGGTTCCAGGCGTGGTCCACCGGGCCGATACCCGCGCCGAGGGCGAAGCCCGACGCGATCGCTCCGGTGACATACGACTTGGCCGCCGCCACCGCCTCCGGGACAGCGCTGCCCTTCGCGAGCTCCGACGCGATCGCCGACGCGAGGGTGCAGCCCGTGCCGTGGGTGTGGCGGTTGTCGTGCCGGGGCGCACGCAGCCAGTGCTCCTCGGACCCGTCGGTGAGCAGATCCACGGCGTCACCGGACAGGTGGCCGCCCTTGATCACCACCCAGCGCGGCCCGAACGCCAGCACCGCCTCCGCCGCCCGGCGCAGATCGTCTTCCGACTCGACCCGTACGCCGGTGAGTTGCGCCACCTCGTCCACATTGGGTGTGGCCACCGTCGCCACCGGCAGCAGTCGCGTCCGTACGGAGTCCAGCGCGGAGGCCGCCAGCAGCGGGTCCCCGTGCTTGGAGACCCCCACCGGGTCGACGACCGCCGGCGCGTCCGTGCCGGCGATCAAGTCGGCCACCGCCTCGACGAGTTCGGTGGAGGAGAGCATGCCGGTCTTGACCGCCTGCACCCCGATGTCGTCGACGACGCTGCGGTACTGGGCCCGCACCGCCTCCACGGGCAGCTCCCAGGCGCCCTGCACACCCAGGGAATTCTGCGCGGTCACCGCGGTGAGCACGCTCATGCCGTGCACACCGAGCGCCAGCATCGTCTTCAGATCGGCCTGGATGCCGGCGCCGCCGCCCGAGTCGGAGCCGGCCACGGTGAGGACCCTCGGCGGCGCGCTCATGACTCGATGTCCCCGAAGTGGTCCCAGCCGCCCTGGGTGGTCCAGGGGGCCCCGTCGACCGTCACCTGGGGCAGCGCCGACGGGTTGAGCACCTCGCCGATCACCTTCCAGCGGGCGGGCAGTTTCACGTCCGGCGGGAAGGTCGCCACGATCGCGTGGTCCTCTCCCCCGGTCAGCACCCACTGCATCGGGTCGACGCCGACGGCCTGACCGATGTCGTTCATCTGCGAGGGGATGTCGATCGCCCCGGAGCGGATGTCGATGCGCACCTTGCTGGCCTCGGCGATGTGCCCGAGGTCGGCGATCAGCCCGTCGCTCACGTCGCACATCGCGGTCGCCCCCAGCCCGGCGGCGGCCGGTCCCGCGTGGTACGGCGGCTCGGGGCGCCGGTGCGCCTCGACGAAGGCACGCGGCGAGCGGAAGCCCCGGGAGAGCACCGCGTGCCCGGCCGCGGACCAGCCCAGCCAGCCGGTCACCGCGACGAGGTCACCGGGCTGTGCCCCGCCCCGGGTCACGGGCTCCTGGTTGCGCAGATCGCCGAGCGCGGTGATCGACACCATGATCGTGTCGCCGCGTACGACGTCACCGCCGACGACCGCGGCGCCCGCGACCTGGCACTCGTCGCGCAGTCCGTCCATCAGCTCGCTGGGCCAGGTCACCGGCAGTTCCGCCGGGACGACGAGGCCGAGCAGCAGCGCGGTCGGCACGGCACCCATGGCGGCGATGTCGGCGAGGTTCTGTGCGGCGGCCTTGCGGCCGACGTCGTAGGCCGTGGACCAGTCGCGGCGGAAGTGCCGGCCCTCCAGCAGGATGTCGGTGCTGGCCACGACCCTGCGGTCGGGCGCGGAGACCACCGCGGCGTCGTCGCCGGGGCCGACCCGGACCGCCGGGGTGGTGGTGAGGCGGGAGGTGAGCTCCCTGATGAGCCCGAACTCCCCGAGCTCACCAACAGTGCCCTTCATTTCCCTTTCGACCCTTCTATCCCTGTCCGTGCCCGGTCGCGACTCATTCGAGTCCTCGCTACGGTCGAAGTGACCGTCAACTTCTCTCGTGTCTGTACCCCGGCGCGCAAGGCCCGGTTCCCGCAGGTCTCCCCGCGACGAGCGGCGACGCGATACCGTGGCGTTCCTTTTCCCCACATGATCCTCGTGGCCGCCCTGGAGGTTCCGTGGTACAGGCGTACATCCTGATCCAGACGGAGGTCGGCAAGGCGTCGACCGTCGCCGAGCTGATCGGCAAGATCCCTGGAGTCATCCAGGCCGAGGACGTGACCGGACCGTACGACGTGATCGTGCGCGCCCAGGCCGACACCGTCGACGACCTGGGCCGGATGGTGGTCGCCAAAGTCCAGCAAGTGGACGGCATCACCCGTACCCTGACCTGCCCGGTCGTCCATCTGTAGCCCCCGTCTACCCTGTGCCGGTGAACTCCTTCCGTCACCGGCACGCCGTTCTCTCCGCGCTCGCGGTGCTGATCACCGCCGCGGGCTGCTCCTCAGCAGACGACAGCGCGTCCGCGGCGGTTCCCAGCCCGGACGCGAAGGTCACCGAGCTGTGTCAGAACCTGGACAAGGCCCTGCCGGCGAAGGTGGACGGTGAGAGTCGCGACGATCCCGAACCCGCGTCCGAACTGACCGCGGGCTGGGGCGGCGTGGCGATCATACTGCGGTGCGGTGTGGAGCGGCCGCCGAAGATGGCCGACCCCAAGGTGGCCAACGGCCAGGACGCCGACGCGGTGCCGGGCGGGGTCGAGGGGGTCGACTGGCTGATGGAGCGGCAGGGCGACGACGCGTACCGCTTCACCACGGCCAACCGCGAGGCGTACGTCGAGGTCAGGGTGACCGACGGGCGGGACAGCACGGGCGTGCTGATCGATCTCGCCCCGGCCGTGAAGAAGGCGATCCCCGAGGGGATCGCCTTCTGAGGCGCGCGTCCGCGGCGGCTCAGCGCAGGCCGGTCGACCGCCGCAGCGCCGCCCGCACCAGCAGGTCCACCAGCTCCGGGTAGCTCACGCCGGTGGCCTGCCACATCTGCGGGTACATCGAGATGGGCGTGAAGCCGGGCATGGTGTTGATCTCGTTGATCACGAACTCGCCGTCCTCGGTGAGGAAGAAGTCCGCGCGCACCAGCCCCTCGCAGGAGGCCGCGTCGAACGCCTCCACCGCGAGCCGCCGCACCTCGGCCGTCTCCTCCTCGGTCAGCGGCGCGGGCACGATGCCGGGCGTGGAGTCGATGTACTTGGCCTCGAAGTCGTAGTACGCGTGCGCGTCGGGCGGCGGGATCTCGGCCGGCAGCGAGGCGCGCGGGCCGTCCTCGAACTCCAGCACGCCGCACTCGATCTCGCGGCCGCGCAGCGCCGCCTCCACGAGGATCTTCGGGTCGTGGCGCCGGGCCTCGGCGATCGCCTCGTCCAGGCCGGAGAGGTCGTCGACCTTGGTGATGCCGATCGACGAGCCCGCGCGGGCGGGCTTCACGAAGAGCGGCCAGCCGTGTTCGCCGGCGAAGTCGACGATCTTCTTGCGGGCGGCGGACTCGTCCCGCTCCCACTCGCGCGGCCGGATCACCACGTACGGGCCGACCTTCAGCCCGAAGGAGGTGAACACCCGCTTCATGTACTCCTTGTCCTGACCGACGGCCGAGGCGAGCACGCCCGAGCCCACGTAGGGGACGCCGGAGAGCTCCAGGAGGCCCTGGAGGGTGCCGTCCTCGCCGTAGGGGCCGTGCAGCACCGGGAAGACCACGTCGACCTCGCCGAGCGCCTTGGGCACCGAACCGGGCTCGCTGTAGACGACTTCGCGGCTGGCGGGGTCGACGGGGAGCACCACGCCGCCCTCCGTGGACTCGGCGAGCTGGTCGACGCTGGGCGTACGGCGGTCGCTGATCGCCATGCGGTCCGGTTCGTCGGCGGTGAGCGCCCAACGGCCGTCCTGGGTGATGCCGATCGGCAGGACGTCGTACTTGGTCCGGTCGATGGACTTGAGGACGGCGCCGGCGGTGACCACGGAGATCCCGTGTTCGGAGCTGCGGCCGCCGAACACGACGGCCACACGCGGCTTGCGGGACGGCTGCTCGGGGCTCTGGGGGCTGTTCTCGGTGCTCATATCGCGTTGAGAGTACCCGCTGGTACGGCACCGACCTAGTGGCAGCGCCCTCGGTGGCGCGGGGAACCGCGCGACCACCCACCGACCGGCCGCACCCGGCATACAACCGCCCCCGGCAGCCCAGCGGCCGCAGGGGGCGTCGCGCCGCTCGGCGCCGACGAGGTGCCGCCTGCGCCCACCCGTGCCGCCCCAGCGGCACGACTGCCCGCAGGCTGCGGGGCTCAGGGGCGCGGGGAACTGCGCGACCAGCCACCCCGGCGCCGCACCCGATCGACGGCCTGCCCGCACGGCCCTTGCGAGGCGTCACCTGCGGAGCACTCAGCGTCGTTCGGGCTTTGCGCTGCGCGACATCAGCTCCTTGACGGCGACCACGGGAGGCTTGCCGCCGTGCACGATGCCGACGACCGTCTCGGTGAGCGGCATGTCGACGCCGTGCCGGCGGGCCAGATCCAGCACCGACTCGCAGGACTTGACGCCTTCGGCGGTCTGCTTGGTGACCGCGATGGTCTCCTCCAGGGTGAGTCCCTTGCCGAGGTTGGTGCCGAAGGTGTGGTTGCGCGAGAGCGGCGAGGAGCAGGTGGCCACCAGGTCGCCCAGGCCCGCGAGTCCGGAGAAGGTCAGCGGGTCGGCGCCGAGCGCGACGCCGAGCCGGGTGGTCTCGGCGAGCCCGCGGGTGATGAGCGAGCCCTTGGCGTTGTCGCCGAGCCCCATGCCGTCCGCGATGCCGACGGCCAGCCCGATCACGTTCTTCACGGCGCCGCCCAGCTCGCAGCCGACGACGTCGGTGTTGGTGTACGGCCGGAAGTACGGCGTGTGGCAGGCGGTCTGGAGCCGCTGGGCCACCGCTTCGTCGGTGCAGGCCACGACGGCGGCGGCCGGCATGCGGGCGGCGATCTCACGGGCCAGGTTGGGGCCGGTGACGACGGCGATGCGGTCGGCGCCGACCTTGGCGACGTCGTGGATCACCTCGCTCATCCGCATCGCGGAGCCGAGTTCGACGCCCTTCATCAGCGACACCAGGACCGTGCCGCGGGCGAGCAGCGGCGTCCACTCGGCGAGGTTGCCGCGCAGGGTCTGGGAGGGGACGGCGAGGACGGTGAAGTCCGCGCCGCGCGCGGCCTCGGCGGCGTCCGCGGTGGCCCGCAGGTTCTCCGGGAGTTCGATCCCGGGCAGGTAGTCGGGGTTGGTGCGGGTGGAGTTGACCGCCTCGGCGAGTTCGGGGCGCCGTCCCCACAGCACGACGTCGCAGCCCGCGTCGGCGAGGACCATGCCGAAGGCCGTCCCCCACGATCCGGTGCCGAAGACGGCCGCCTTGACCGGCTCGCTCACGTACCCAGCCCCTCTTCCCGCGCGGTGGGCCTGGCGCCCCGTGTCCGGTCCTGCCGGGTCTGCCGCTGCGTGTGCGTCCTGCGGCGCTGCTCGATCCGCTCACGGCGCGGGTCGTACGGCGTCTCGGGGGCCTTCTCGCCGCGGATCTGCTCGAGCTGGGCGGTGACGGCGGCCATGATGGCCTCGGTCGCCTCCTTGAGCAGTTCCGGGGTCATCTCCCGGTCGTAGAAGCGGTCGAGGTCCACCGGCGGTCCGGCCAGCACGCGGCTGGTCTTGCGCGGCAGGAGGCTGGGCTTCTTCGCGTACGGCGGCAGCAGTTCGTTGGCGCCCCACTGGGCGACCGGGATCACGGGGCACTTGGTCTGGAGGGCGACGCGCGCGGCACCGGTCTTGCCCGTCATGGGCCAGCCGTCCGGGTCGCGGGTGAGGGTGCCCTCGGGGTAGAAGGCGACGCATTCGCCGCGCTCCACGGCGTCGATCGCGGCCCGGAACGCGCTGAGCGCGTCCGTGCTCTCGCGGTAGACGGGGATCTGCCCGGTGCCGCGCATCGCGGCGCCGACGAATCCCTTGTTGAAAAGCCCGCTCTTCGCCAGGAATCGCGGAACGCGTCCGGTGTTGTACTGAAAGTGCGCGTAGGCGAAGGGATCGATGTGCGAATTGTGGTTCACCGCGGTGATAAATCCGCCCTCGGCCGGAATGTTCTCCATTCCGCGCCAGTCCCGCTTGAGCAGAACCACCAGCGGCGGTTTGCAGATCACCGCGGCGAAGCGGTACCAGAAGCCGATTCTGCGGCGCGGCACGAGTACACCTTCCTCTTCCGAATGACGGGCCCAGGGCCCGGACCCGGAGGCCAGGCGGGCCGCACAAGTGTCGCCCCGGGCCGCCGGTCTGTCGAGAACACCGTACGCCCCGACCCCCCGGCCACCCGGTGCGCCGGGTGACAATGGCCGCGACAAGAGAGGGACGCAACACTCGTGCAGTGGACCTTGGTGGTGCCCCTGAAGCCGCTGGCCCAGGCCAAGAGCAGGCTCTCGGACACCGCGGACGACGGCCTGCGGCCGGGCCTCGCGCTCGCCTTCGCGCAGGACACGGTGGCGGCCGCGCTGGAATGCCCGGCGGTGCGGGATGTGGTGGTCGTCACGGATGACGCCCTGGCCGCCCGTGAGCTGGCCGCGCTGGGCGCCGGAATCGTCCCCGACACGCCGCGCGACGGGCTCAACGCGGCTCTCACGCACGCCGCGGCGGTGGTGGGCGGTTCCCGGCGCGCGGCGTCCGTGGCGGCCCTCAACGCCGATCTGCCGGCGCTCCGTCCGCCGGAACTGGCCCGCGTTCTCGATACGGCCGCCGAATTCCCGCGCGCTTTTCTCGCCGATTCGGCCGGGACCGGCACGACATTGCTGTCGGCGGGCCTGGGCCGGGAATTGCGCCCGTCGTTCGGCCCCGATTCACGGGCCCGGCACCGGGCGTCCGGAGCCGTGGAGCTGTGTCTGGACACGGTGGAATCGGTACGGCAGGACGTGGACACCGGCGACGATCTGCGGGCGGCGCTGGCGCTGGGGGTGGGCCCCCACACGGCCGCGGTCGCCGCGCGGTTGCTGGCGGCGGAGCAGTAGGCTGCGGACATGCAGGCCACCGCGTACACCTACGACCCGGAGAACCGCAGCGGCCAGGTGCTCCTGGACGACGGCACCCCGGTGCCCTTCGACGCCCCGGCGTTCGACGCGGGGGGCCTGAGGCTGCTGCGTCCCGGGCAGCGGGTGCGCATCGAGACCGAGGGCGAGGGCGATGCCCGGCGGATCACCCTGGTGACGCTCCACACGTTCTGACCGGCCCGGCCGCGGGCCCCTTCGACACACCGCGGGCCGGACTCCCGAGGGGGTCCGGCCCGGCGCGTGTGAACCGCTGGCCCGAGGGGGCGGAAGGAGCCCGCTACTTCTTGCGGGCGGTGGTCTTCTTCGCGGTGGTCTTGCGCGCGGTCGACTTCTTGGCGGGGGCCTTCTTGGCCGTCGCCTTCTTCGCCGGGGCCTTCTTGGCGGCCGTCTTCTTCGCGGCGGTGGTCTTCGCCGCCGCCGCGGTCTTCGCGGGCGCCTTCTTGGCCGTGGTCTTCTTCGCCGCCGCCGTCTTGGTGGTGGCCTTCTTCGCCGGGGCCTTCTTGGCCGCGGCCTTCTTCGCGGTGGCGGCCTTCTTGGCCGTCGTCTTCTTCGCGGCGGCCTTCTTCACCGTGGCCGAGGCGCCGCCGGTCAGGCTGCCCTTGGGCGCCTTCTTGACCGAGACCTCGCCGCCGCGCGGCAGCTTCTTCGAGCCGCTCACCAGGTCCTTGAAGCCCTGGCCCGCGCGGAAGCGCGGAACGGAGGTCTTCTTGACCCGAACCCGCTCGCCCGTCTGGGGGTTACGGGCGTAGCGGGCCGGGCGGTCGACCTTCTCGAACGATCCGAAGCCGGTGACCGAGACCCGCTCACCCGAGACGACCGCGCGGACGATGGCGTCCAGTACGTGGTCGACGGCGTCGGCGGCCTGCTGGCGGCCGCCCACCTTGTCGGCAATCGCTTCTACGAGCTGCGCCTTGTTCACGTCTTCCCCTTCGGAGACATCGCCAGAACGAATGTGTTCAAGCTTTTTCGCACGTTAGGCAGATATATACCGCAAATCAAACACGAAACGGGCTAATCACCCTTGTGCCGCAACCGACTCGGCCGTCCCGACCGGTTCAGCGTTCCTCTTCGGGGAATCGACCCTCGTCGAGGTCCGCGGTGAACCGCTCCAGACGCCTTGCCGCACCGGCGAGATCGTGTTTGGCCGCGGCCGTAATGACCAGCAGCTTCCGGGTCAGCGCCATCCGTACGCCCTCCGGGACTTGCAGTGCGCGCACCCTTGCGTGCGCTTCTTTGAGCTGGACCGCGACCGCCGCATGGAGCTGGAGTTGGCCGTCGTGTTCCATGCACAGATTGTGCCATCTGGGGCGAGTTGTCGCCTGCGCAGGGGGCAACTGCCGCCTCGGACGGCCGTCCGGGCACACGCGGAGATCACGGGCACGTGACACGTGTACCCCAACAACCACCTTCATAACGTGGCAAGTTGAGGAGCCTCAAGAGGGCGTGCGGGGCCGAACGGGTGCAGACACGCCCGTACCCCCGATCGGGGCGATCGGGGGTACGGGAGGGGTGATCCGGTGGCCGAAAGTCGACCTCTGGCGAGGACTTCGACCGCGGTGCGGGTCAGGCCGTGAGCGTCCTCGGCTTGAACGACGGGCGCTTCGCCTCGTACGCGGCGATGTCCGCCTCGTTCTGGAGGGTGATGGAGATGTCGTCGAGCCCGTTCAGCAGCCGCCAGCGGGAGTTCTCGTCGAGCTCGAAGGCAGCGGTGACGCCCTCGGCGCGCACCTCGCGGGCCTGGAGGTCGACGGTGATCTCCGCCGTGGGGTCGGCTTCGGTGAGCTCCCACAGGGCGTCGACGATCTTCTGGTCGAGGACCACCGTCAGCAGGCCGTTCTTCAGCGAGTTGCCGCGGAAGATGTCGGCGAAGCGGGAGGAGATCACGGTCTTGAAGCCGTAGTTCTGGAGTGCCCAGACGGCGTGCTCACGGGAGGAGCCGGTGCCGAAGTCGGGGCCGGCGACCAGCACCGTGGCGCCCTCGCGCTCGGGGCGGTTGAGGACGAACTCCGGGTCCTTGCGCCAGGCCTCGAACAGCCCGTCCTCGAACCCGTCCCGGGTCACCTTCTTGAGCCAGTGCGCGGGGATGATCTGGTCGGTGTCGACGTTGCTGCGGCGCAGCGGGACGGCCCGGCCGGTGTGGGTGGTGAATGCTTCCATGACTGATCAGACTCCAGCGGGCGTACGGTCGTCGGCGGCGAGGTCGGCCGGGGAGGCCAGGTGACCGAGGACCGCGGTGGCGGCGGCGACCTGCGGGGACACCAGGTGGGTCCGGCCGCCCTTGCCCTGCCGGCCCTCGAAGTTGCGGTTGGAGGTGGAGGCGGAGCGCTCACCGGGGGCGAGCTGGTCGGGGTTCATGCCCAGGCACATCGAGCAGCCCGCGTGCCGCCACTCGGCGCCCGCCTCCTTGAAGACCACGTCCAGGCCCTCGGAGACGGCCTGGAGACCCACCCGCGCGGAGCCGGGGACGACCAGCATCCGTACGCCGTCGGCGACTTTGCGGCCCTTGATGATGTCCGCGGCGGCCCGCAGGTCCTCGATGCGGCCGTTGGTGCAGGAGCCTACGAAGACGGTGTCCACGTTGATGGAGCGCAGCGCCTGGCCGGCCTCCAACCCCATGTACTCCAGGGCCTTTTCGGCGGCGAGCCGCTCCGAGGCGTCCTCGTACGAAGCCGGGTCGGGGACGGACGCCGAAAGCGGGGCGCCCTGGCCCGGGTTGGTGCCCCAGGTGACGAACGGCGACAGTTCGGCGGCCTCGATGACCACCTCGGCGTCGAACTCGGCGTCCTCGTCGGTCCTGAGCGTCTTCCAGTAGGCGACGGCCTCGTCCCAGTCCTCGCCCTTCGGGGCGTGCGGACGGCCCTCGAGGTAGGCGAACGTGGTCTCGTCGGGTGCGATCATGCCCGCGCGGGCGCCGGCCTCGATCGACATGTTGCAGATGGTCATCCGGGCCTCCATCGAGAGCTTCTCGATGGCCTCGCCGCGGTACTCCAGCACATAGCCCTGGCCGCCGCCGGTGCCGATCCTCGCGATGATCGCCAGGATCAGGTCCTTGGCCGTGACGCCGTCGGGCAGTTCGCCGTTGACCGTGATCGCCATGGTCTTCGGGCGGGCCATCGGCAGCGTCTGCGTGGCCAGCACGTGCTCGACCTGGGAGGTGCCGATGCCGAACGCGAGTCCGCCGAAGGCGCCGTGCGTGGAGGTGTGCGAGTCACCGCAGACCACGGTCATGCCGGGCTGGGTCAGACCCAGCTGCGGGCCGACGACGTGCACGACGCCCTGCTCCACGTCGCCCAGCGGGTGCAGCCGGACGCCGAACTCGGCGCAGTTCTTGCGCAGCGTCTCCAGCTGGACCCGGGAGACCGGGTCGGCGATGGGCTTGTCGATGTCCAGGGTCGGGGTGTTGTGGTCCTCGGTCGCGATGGTGAGGTCGAGGCGGCGCACCTGGCGGCCGTTCTTGCGGAGGCCGTCGAAGGCCTGGGGGCTGGTCACCTCGTGCAGCAGGTGCAGATCGATGAAGAGGAGGTCGGGCTCGCCCTCGGCGCGCCGGACGACGTGGTCGTCCCAGACCTTCTCCGCGAGTGTCCTACCCATCGCTTTCCCTCCGGCCGGCAAGTGGTGCGCCGGCCCAACTAGAGATCTGTGAGGAGGCGGCGCCCGCACCCCTGAATTCCGGGCGTCCGCCGCCAGGCCCGGTGGTCCACGGGCCGCGTTGCTTCCGTGCTTCCAGAGTGGCGTGTTCCACGGAAAATTGAACTTGCGTTTCACAGAGTGAGACGCAAGTATCGTTGCATGGACAACAGTAGCGGCGTCGGCGTTCTGGACAAGGCGGCCCTCGTCCTGAGCGCTCTGGAGTCCGGTCCGGCCACCCTCGCGGGGTTGGTCGGGGCGACCGGACTGGCACGACCCACGGCCCACCGCCTGGCCGTGGCGCTGGAGCACCACCGCATGGTGGCGCGCGACATGCAGGGCCGTTTCATTCTCGGCCCGCGCCTGGCCGAACTGGCCGCGGCGGCGGGCGAGGACCGGCTGCTCGCCACGGCGGGCCCGGTGCTCACCCACCTTCGCGACGTGACCGGCGAGAGCGCCCAGCTCTACCGCCGCCAGGGCGACATGCGCATCTGCGTCGCCGCGGCGGAGCGGCTGTCGGGCCTCAGGGACACGGTGCCGGTGGGCTCCACGCTCACGATGAAGGCCGGTTCCTCGGCGCAGATCCTGATGGCCTGGGAGGAGCCGGAGCGGCTGCACCGCGGCCTCCAGGGCGCCCGTTTCACGGCGACGGCCCTGTCGGGCGTACGACGCCGGGGCTGGGCCCAGTCGATCGGTGAGCGCGAGCCGGGGGTGGCCTCCGTCTCGGCGCCGGTGCGCGGCCCGTCGAACCGTGTGGTGGCCGCCGTTTCGGTGTCCGGCCCGATCGAGCGGCTGACCCGCCACCCGGGCCGTATGCACGCCCAGGCCGTGATCGACGCCGCCGCCCGCCTCTCCGAGGCGCTGCGCCGCTCCTGACCACGTCTCCGTACCGTCCCGTGGGACGGGCCCGCCTCAACGCCGCGGCGGGCCCTTCCCCGGTTGCCGGATACGGTTCCGGAACGCCGAGAGCCCTCCACCGAGGTGGAGGGCTCTCCTTGTGTACCCCCGACCGGATTCGAACCGGCGCTACCGCCTTGAGAGGGCGGCGTGCTAGGCCGCTACACAACGGGGGCGTGGATCATGCGTTTCCGCAGATCCTGCTGGTCTACCTGGACTCGAACCAAGACTAACTGAACCAGAATCAGTCGTGCTGCCAATTACACCATAGACCAATGATGGTTTAGACCAGTCAGTACCCCCGACCGGATTCGAACCGGCGCTACCGCCTTGAGAGGGCGGCGTGCTAGGCCGCTACACAACGGGGGCCCTAGCGATCCTGCGTCGACGACGGCGGGAGCTACCCTGACCGTCCTCGCGGGAAGGATCTGTACCCCCGACCGGATTCGAACCGGCGCTACTGCCTTGAGAGGGCAGCGTGCTAGGCCGCTACACAACGGGGGCTTGCGGATGTGATCCGCGGGCGCAGATGAGCTCTGCGAGCTGGCCTACCTGGACTCGAACCAAGACTAACTGAACCAGAATCAGTCGTGCTGCCAATTACACCATAGGCCACTGGAACGCAAGCCCCTGAGGGGTTCTTGTTCTAGTTCTACGCTTGGGGGTTCCGGCCTTCCGGCCCGCTCCCCGCGGCGCAGGAAGAACATTACCCGAAGGACGACGGGGCTCCAAAACGAGTATCGGCGGCGAGTATCGCGGGGAGTTCGGCGAGGGAGGCGATGCGACGGGGTCCCGCCGGCGGTTCGACGGCCACCCACGCCGTCCCGCGGTCGATCCACACCGACAGCAGCCCCGCGTCCGCCGCTCCCCGGCCGTCGATCTCCGGATGGTCCCCGACGTACGCCACCTGGTCCGGGGGCAGCGACAGCGCGTCGCAGGCGGCGAGGAAGGCACCGGGCTCGGGTTTGGAGACGCCCAGTTCGGCGGCGCACAGGATGGCCTCGAAGCGGTCGTGGACGCCGAGGAGGCGCAGCTTGCGGTCCTGGACGTGGAGGCTGGAATTGGAGAGCACCGCGTGGCGGTGGCTGGCGGCGAGGGCGTCGAGGACGGGCAGCACGTCCGGGAAGAGGCTCCAGGCGGACTCGTAGTGCGTGACGTACCGCCGGAACCAGTCGTCGGCCTCGGCGTCGGTCATGTCGCGGCCCAGGAAGACCCGGGTGCGGTCGCGGCGCTGGGTCTCGAAGTCCACCTCCCCGGCGGCGAACCGCGCCCACTGCTGATCGGTGATCTCCCGCCAGCGCGTCAGGGCCTCCTCCACGGAGGAGTACCCGGCCAGCAGTCCTTCGGCCAGCAGGTGCGCCCGCATGCCCTCGCGGTCGGCGGTGGTGTAGTCGAAGAGGGTGTCGTCAACGTCCCAGACAACGGCTCGGATCACCATGCCACCGACGGTACCCGGGAACGCCGAGGGGCGGCGCCCGGATGCCTCCGGACGCCGCCCCTGTACGGCCTGTGCGCTACGCGGCGAGCTTCGTCAGCGCCGCGTCGATCCTGGCCAGCGTCTTCTCCTTGCCCAGGACCTCCAGGGACTCGAAGAGCGGCAGGCCGACCGTGCGGCCGGTGACGGCGACGCGGACCGGGGCCTGGGCCTTGCCGAGCTTGAGGCCGTGGGCCTCGCCGGCCGCCAGGACGGCCTCCTTCAGGGACTCGGCGGAGGTCCAGTCGGCGGCCTCCAGCTTCTCCCGCGCCGTGCGGAGCAGGGCGTCGCTGCCCTCCTTCATGGCCTTGGTCCAGGACGCCTCGTCGAAGACCGGCTCCGGGAGGAACAGGAAGTCGACGTTGTCCGTGATCTCGGAGAGGACCTTCAGGCGGGTCTGCGCGTGCGGGGCGATGGCCTGCCACTTGGCCTCGTCGAAGGCCTCGGGTGCCCAGGGCGCGACGGGGGCCTTGAGCCAGGGCGCGCAGCGCTCGGTGAAGTCCTTCACGTCGAGCATGCGGATGTGGTCGCCGTTGATCGCCTCGCACTTCTTCAGGTCGAAGCGGGCCGGGTTCGGCTGCACGTCCGCGACGTCGAAGGCCGCGACCATCTCGTCGATCGAGAAGACGTCCCGGTCGGCGGAGAGCGACCAGCCGAGCAGGGAGAGGTAGTTGAGCAGGCCCTCGGGGAGGAAGCCGCGCTCGCGGTAGAGGTTGAGGGAGGACTGCGGGTCGCGCTTGGAGAGCTTCTTGTTGCCCTCGCCCATCACGTACGGCAGGTGACCGAAGGCAGGGGTCCGCTTGGCGATGCCCAGCTCCGTCAGCGCCTTGTAGAGGGCGATCTGGCGCGGGGTGGAGGAGAGCAGGTCCTCGCCGCGCAGGACGTGGGTGATCTCCATCAGGGCGTCGTCGACCGGGTTGACCAGCGTGTACAGCGGGGCGCCGTTGGCGCGGACGATGCCGTAGTCCGGGACGTTCTCGGGGAGATAGGTGATCTCGCCGCGGACCAGGTCGGTGAAGGTGATCGTCTCGTCGGGCATCCGGAAGCGGACGATCGGCTCGCGGCCCTGGGCCTTGTACTCCTCGACCTGGGCGTCGGTGAGCTCGCGGCAGTGGCCGTCGTAGCCGGAGGGCTTGCCGGCGGCACGGGCGGCCTCGCGGCGGCTGTCCAGCTCCTCCTGGGAGCAGTAGCAGTAATAGGCGTGGCCGGCCTCCAGGAGCTTCGCCGCGACGTCCCGGTAGATGTCCATGCGCTGCGACTGGCGGTACGGCGCGTGCGGGCCGCCGATCTCGGGGCCCTCGTCCCAGTCGAAGCCCAGCCAGCGCATCGAGTCGAGCAGCTGGGTGTAGGACTCCTCGGAGTCGCGGGCCGCGTCGGTGTCCTCGATGCGGAAGACCAGAGTGCCCTGGTGGTGCTTGGCGAACGCCCAGTTGAACAGGGCCGTGCGGACCAGGCCCACATGGGGGTTACCGGTGGGCGAGGGGCAGAAACGGACGCGAACGGGAGTGCCGGATGCGCTAGCCACGCTTGACAACCTTGTTGGTGAGAGTGCCGATGCCTTCGATGGTGACGGCGACCTCGTCGCCGACGTTGAGGGGGCCGACCCCAGCCGGGGTGCCCGTGAGGACGACGTCGCCGGGGAGCAGGGTCATGGCCTCGGTGATGTTGACGATCAGGTCCTCGATGGAGTGGATCATCTCGCTGGTGCGGCCGAGCTGCCGCTGGCCGCCGTTGACCGTGAGCTGGATGGTCAGGTCGGCCGGGTCGAGGTCCGTCTCCACCCAGGGGCCGAGCGGGCAGGACGTGTCGAATCCCTTGGCGCGGGCCCACTGCTTCTCGCGCTTCTGGACGTCCCGCGCGGTGATGTCGTTGGCGCAGGTGTAGCCGAAGATCACGTCCTTGACGCGCTCGCGCGGGACCTCGCGGCACATCCGCCCGATCACCACGGCCAGCTCGGCCTCGTGGTGCACCTCCTGTGAGAAGGAGGGGTACTGGATCTCGTCGCCGGGTCCGATCACCGACGTGGCGGGCTTGAAGAAGGCGAACGGTGCCTCGGGCACCTCGTTGCCGAGTTCCCTGGCGTGCTCGGCGTAGTTGCGGCCGAAGGCCACCACCTTGTTGGGGAGCACCGGGGGCAGCAGCCTGACCTTGCTCACCGGGACCTTGGTGCCGGAGAGCTCGAAGTCCGCGAACGGGATGCCCTTGATGATGTCCAGGACGAGCTCGTCCTGCCTCTCGCCCTCGACCGCGCCGAAGGCGACGTTCCCGTCGATGGAGAATCTGGCGATGCGCACGGGATGCTTGTCCCCTTGCTTAAGCGGCTGGAGTCTGACGCTCCAGGCTAACGCGCAGGGGTCCCGGCCTCGCGCAATAACCACGAGGGGCGCCCCCGTCGTCGTGGGGGCGCCCCTCGGTCTTGAGCGTTTCGCGTCCGGTTCGCGTATGGACCGGTGTCACTTCGCGGCGTCGGCCGCGACCGGGATCTCCATGAGGACGGTGCGCTTGGGGTTGGCTGTCTGGGCCGGGAGTTCGACGGGGTGCTCCTGCTGGGCCGGCGTCTGCAGTTCTTCGGCGCCGTCGAGGTGCGCCAGCGTCGTGCGCCGCGGGTTGGCGATCTTGTGGAACATCGTCGTCGTCTTCACTGTTTACTTGACCCTGTCCTGTTCACGGGCGCCCGAAGGGGGTCGAGGACCCCGGCGGAGGGCGCGGGTTGTCGGTTTTGCCATCCCTGTAAAGCGTCAGGCTAAACATGCAATTCCCTGCGGACCGCGGTGGAAGGCCACGATCAGGGTGTGAGTTTGCTCACGGATCGTGAGACAAGCTGGTCATTCCGGACTCGCTCCCGAGGGTATGGAATCGGACATTCACCCCCTGAAGGCATCATTCCGCTCCCGATCATGGCGACTGGGACACCTGACCCGCCCAGCCGACTCGCGGGCATACGTCCGTTATGGACGAGATCACTTCCTACCCCTGGTGATACGTCACTCACGCCCTGTCACGTATCTCACGGGTAAGGCCACGGGCCTTGTTGGAGATCCTGCACTGTGCTGGAATTCCACGGACCGCCGCGGGATCGAGCCGGCGCGCAGGGGGCGCACAGACGCGCCGAGTGGCGGGCGAGAAGGGGGAACCAGCGCCGGTCACTCACGACCAACACGGGGGCGTATTCAGGGCGCCCCCAAGACGCCGACACCGTGCCTCGCCGTTCACGCGGAGAGGCGCCTGGTTCAGAGGTTGCGACGCTAGTGCAGGGACGTTTCAAGAGGGATGGCAGCGCTTCGGCGGAGCCGGAGCCGCACGGCGGGACTGGCCCCAAGGCCGTCAGCTCCTCGCCCCAGCACGCCCAGAACCAGGGCCCGGCCGCGTCCGGGAACACCGGTGAACGCCCCGGCGGCACCGCGCCCGCGGGAGCACCCGGCCCGGCGCCCGCCGCCCCCAAGGGCCCGACCGGACCGGGGCCGCGAATAGCGCTGCGGAACTGGCGCATCTCGACCCGTCTGGTCTCGCTGCTCGCCCTCCCGGTGGTCGCGGCCACCTCGCTGGGCGCGCTGCGCATCAACCAGTCGATGGACGACATCCAGCAGCTCGACAACATGAAGCTGCTGACGGACATGACCAAGCAGGCCACCGAACTGGCCGCCGCGCTCCAGGAGGAGCGCGACCAGTCGGCCGGCCCGCTCGCCCACGGCGGCAAGGCCACCGACTTCTCGGTCAAGGGCTACCGCGAGAAGACCGACCGCGCGCGCAACGTCTTCATCGACAGCTCCGAGGAGATCGACGCCGCCAGCAAGGACGGCAACCTCAAGGGCGTCCGCGACAACCTGGTCCAGCTCGCCGGCGACCTGGGCGAACTGGAGAAGATCCGCAACACGGCCTTCGAGTCGGAGCGGAACGCCACCCAGACCGTCGAGGGCTACCACCGCCTGATCGTGAACCTGATCGACCTCTCGCAGGACATGGCGGAGGCGACCAGCAACCCCGACATGATCCAGCGCACGCGTGCCCTGGCGTCCTTCTCCTCCGCCAAGGAGTACGCGTCGATCCAGCGAGCGGTCCTCGCCGCGGCGCTGCCCGCCAGCAACACCACCAAGGGCGACCTCTCCGACAACGACCGCCTCTACGCCGAGTCGGCGCTGGCGAGCCAGAAGTCCGAGATCCGCAGCTTCAAGAGCATCTACGGCGATGTCGCCGCCACCGAGCTGTTGCAGCCCATCGAGGAGGGCAACAGCACGATCAAGGCCACCGACGAGTACGCCGGGCGTGCCCTGGCCTCGGAGTTCGGCCTCGCCTCGGTCGGCAAGCGGTCCTACCGCGACTGGCTGGACGACAGCTCCACCAAGATCCAGCAGATGAAGAACATCGAGCTGACGCTGCTCGAGGAGATGGAACAGAAGGCCCGTGAGCTGCGCAGCGCCACCGAGCGCGACGCGATCATCTCCGGTGCGCTGATCCTGATCGTGCTCGGCGTCTCGCTCGTCGGCGCGTTCGTCGTGGCCCGCTCCATGATCCGCTCGCTGCGCCGGCTGGAGGAGACCGCGACCAAGGTCGCCCAGGAACGCCTGCCCGACCTGGTCAAGCAGCTCTCCGAGTCCGACCCGCAGGACGTCGACACATCCGTCGAGTCGGTCGGTGTGCACTCCCGGGACGAGATCGGCCGTGTGGCCGCGGCCTTCGACGACGTGCACCGCGAGGCGGTCCGCCTCGCCGCCGAGCAGGCCCTGCTGCGGGGCAACGTCAACGCGATGTTCACCAACCTCTCGCGCCGCTCCCAGGGTCTGATCCAGCGCCAGCTGTCGCTGATCTCCGAGCTGGAGTCCCGCGAGGCCGACCCGGACCAGCTCTCCTCGCTGTTCAAGCTCGACCACCTCGCGACGCGCATGCGCCGTAACGGTGAGAACCTCCTCGTCCTCGCGGGTGAGGAGCCCGGCCGCCGGTGGACCCGCCCGGTCCCGCTGGTCGACGTGCTCCGTGCCGCCGCGTCCGAGGTGGAGCAGTACGAACGCATCGAGCTGGCCGCCGTGCCGAGCACCGAAGTGGCCGGCCGGGTCGTCAACGACCTCGTGCACCTGCTCGCCGAGCTGCTGGAGAACGCGACCTCGTTCTCCTCGCCGCAGACCAAGGTCAAGGTCACCGGTCACGCGCTGCCCGACGGCCGCGTCCTGATCGAGATCCACGACACCGGTATCGGTCTGTCGCCGGAGGACCTGGCGGCGATCAACGAGCGGCTCGCCTCGCCGCCCACCGTGGACGTCTCCGTCTCCCGCCGCATGGGTCTGTTCGTGGTCGGCCGGCTGTCGCAGCGCCACGGCATCCGCATCCAGCTCCGCCCGTCCGACTCCGGTGGTACGACCGCGCTGGTCATGCTGCCCGTCGATGTCGCCCAGGGCGGCAAGAAGCCGCAGGGCAAGCCCGGTCAGCCCGGCGCGGGCGGCGGTGGCCCCGCCGCCGCGCAGGCCGCCGCGGGTGCCGCGGCCGCCCGGCGGGCCGCCGGTCCCGGCCAGCCCGGTGGCGGTGCTCTCGGCGCCGGTGCGCCCGGCGGCCGGCTCGGTGCCGGTCAGGGACCGCGGGCCGCGCTGCCCGGACGGGACGGCGCCGGCCGGCCCGACGGTCCGCGGGCGCCGCAGGGCCAGCCGGGCAACGCCACGCCCTCGCTGTTCGACCGGGGTGCTCCCACCGCGCCTCCGCAGGGCCGTCCGGCTCCTGCCGGTGCCGGCTTCGGCGGCCAGGCGCCCGGTGCCCCGCAGGGCATGCAGGCCGCGGCCCCGGGCGGGAAGCAGGACCAGGACGCCTTCGGTGGCGGCCGCGGTCAGGTGCCGCCGCAGCGCGGCAGCCAGAACGCCGAGCGCGGCCGTCGTCCGCAGCTCCCGCCGCGCGACGGCGCGCGCCCGGAGCTGCCCGGCGGTGACCAGCAGCAGCCGCGCGTGCCGAGCTGGAGCGACGAGAACGCCCAGCCGCCGGTGCCGCGCGCCTCGCTGGACACCCCGCGCGGCCACGAGGAGCCGGACGTCGCACGGACGTCGGCCATGCCCCGCTTCGACGACCGGCAGGGCCCCGGCTCGACGACGGAGATCCCCCGGTTCGACGAGCGTCAGAACCCCGGTGCGCCCGGCTACGGTGCCCCCGGTGCCGAGGCGCCGCAGCACACGGGCCAGTACGCCCAGCCCGGGGCGAACGGCGGCCAGGACACGGGCCAGTTCGTCCGCGGCGACATCTTCGGCGCCCCGCAGGGCCGGCCGGGCGCGCAGGACCCGTCCGCGACGGGCCAGTTCCCGGCGCCGCAGAACTACGACAACGGTTCCACCGGCCAGTTCCGGATGCCGGGCCAGGACAACGGTGCCACGGGCCGTCACTCCCTCCCGGAGCGCCCGAACGCCGCGGACCCGTCCTTCACCGGCCAGTTCGAGCGCCCGCAGGCGAACGGCGCGCAGGGAGCCGGCCTCGGCGCCCCGCGTCCGCCCGCCCCGCAGCAGCGGCCGGTCCCCCCGGAGCAGGCCAACGGCGCTGCCCCGCGGCGGCCCGACGAGCGCGCGGTGTCCGACGCCTGGGCGCTGCCCCCGGCCTCCGGACCCGGCGACGGCCGTACTCCGCTGTACGACACGCTGGAGACCAACTGGTTCCGCGGTGGCGCCGCCGGTGGCGCGCAGGAGCAGGGCAACGGCCCGGCTCCGGCGGCTCCCCAGCAGCAGTCTCCGCAGCAGCAGCCGCAGGGGCCCACCGGCCCGCAGCGGTCCGCTTCCACCGCCTGGCGCAGCTCGCCCAACGACGAGCTGGTCCGGCAGGCCGAACGCGTCCGGCAGCCGGCCGCGGGCGGCGTCACCACCTCCGGCCTGCCGCGCCGGGTGCCCAAGGCGAACCTCGTCCCGGGTACGGCTCAGCAGCAACAGCACCAGAGCGGTCCTCAGGTCTCGCGCGCCCCCGATGACGTGCGCGGCCGGCTGACCAATCTCCGTCGGGGTATCGCACAGGGTCGTCAGGCCGGGTCCACCCAGACCGGCAGCTTCCCGCACCCCACTCACCAGCAGGAGCGTTAGTTGAGCCCGATGAGCCAGGCGGCACAGAACCTCAACTGGTTGATCACCAACTTCGTGGACAACACCCCCGGGGTGTCCCACACCGTCGTCGTGTCCGCCGACGGTCTCCTTCTGGCACTGTCCGAGGGGTTCCCGCGCGACCGCGCGGACCAGCTCGCGGCCGTCGCTTCGGGACTGACCTCCCTGACGGCCGGCGCCTCCCGGATCTTCGAAGGCGGCAACGTGGCCCAGACGGTCGTCGAGATGGAGCGGGGATTCCTGTTCCTCATGTCCGTCTCGGACGGCTCGTCCCTGGCCGTTCTCGCGCACCCCGAGTGCGACATCGGCCTCGTCGGCTACGAGATGGCGCTCCTGGTCGACCGCGCGGGGGCGGTCCTCACCCCGGACCTGCGCGCCGAACTACAAGGAAGTCTGCTGCACTGATCGGCCCCGGCACCACCCGTCTCACCAAATCACCGTCCGGCCGCCACATTCCCCCCACCGGCCCCTTCAGATGGCTTGACTGACCGACTTGCTGTCCCGCCCGGAGGATTGAGGATTCATGACCCCGCCCACCGCCTCTCATGATCCGTACGCGGAGCCGTACGAGGACGAGGGCGACCAGCCGTTGGTCCGTCCCTATGCGATGACCGGCGGCCGGACCAGGCCGCGCTACCAGCTGGCCATCGAGGCACTGATCAGTACGACGGCCGACCCGGCCGCGCTCATGGGACTCCTTCCGGAGCACCAGCGCATCTGCCATCTGTGCCGTGAGGTGAAGTCGGTCGCCGAGGTCTCGGCGCTGCTCAACATGCCGCTGGGTGTTGCCCGGATCCTGGTGGCCGACCTGGCGGAGGCGGGACTCGTCGCCGTGCACCAGCCGGGCGGCGACGAGACGACCGGCGCCCCGGATGTGACACTGCTCGAAAGGGTGCTCAGTGGACTTCGCAAGCTCTAGCGGCGGAACGGTCTCCGACAACCGTGCCACCACGTCCGCGAAGATCGTGGTGGCGGGCGGTTTCGGCGTGGGCAAGACCACGTTCGTCGGCGCCGTCTCGGAGATCAATCCGCTGCGCACGGAGGCCGTCATGACGTCCGCTTCGGCGGGCATCGACGACCTCACCCACACCGGGGACAAGACGACCACCACGGTCGCCATGGACTTCGGCCGCATCACCCTCGACCAGGACCTGATCCTCTACCTGTTCGGCACGCCCGGCCAGGACCGGTTCTGGTTCATGTGGGACGACCTGGTGCGCGGAGCCATCGGCGCGGTCGTCCTCGTCGACACCCGCCGACTGGCGGACTGCTTCCCCGCGGTGGACTACTTCGAGAACAGCGGACTGCCGTTCGTCGTCGCCCTCAACGGATTCGACGGCCAGCAGCCCTACCAGCCGGAAGAGGTGCGCGAGGCGCTTCAGATCGGACCCGACACCCCGATCATCACGACGGACGCCCGGCACCGCGCCGACGCGAAGAGTGCGCTGATCACGCTGGTCGAACACGCTCTTATGGCGCGTCTCAGGTAGAGGCAAACAACACCGACATACGGCAGTTGTCGTAGATGTACCGGAGCCGGCTGTGTCCTTGGACACCGCCGGCCCCGGTGTTCATAACGTTTCGGCAGAGGATCCGGGGGACGCCGACACTCGACGCGGTCGCGCGGTATCGCTGCGCGCACGAACGGCTCGCCTTTTGCCGTCGCTCGCTCTTTATGCCCGTTTTATCTGGGGCTTACATCACTCGGAATCAACGCCTTCCACTGTTTGGAAGAGCGCTGGTCGGCATGCTGGAATGCCTGAACTGCCCATTGGTCAAAGACGTACTCACCAGTCGATGGCACACCGGGCTCTGAGACACTGCGGCACAACGTTGGTGCCGACCGCCGAGAGGTTGTTGGTCGAGTGAGGCGAAGCAAGAACAGTCCCGAGCCGTCGGCCCGGGGCAACTTCACGCCGCCGCCGCGCACAGCGGCGCCCGCCCCCGCGCCCGGTCCCGAACCTACGGCCGCGCCCGCCAAGAGCGGAGGGCGCATGTCCCCGCGCAACTGGCGGGTGACGACCAGACTGAACGCGATCCTGCTCATACCCGTGCTGGTCGGCCTCGTCATGGGCGGCTTCCAGGTGAAGAGCTCGATCGACACCTGGAACGAGGCCGAGGACGCGGAGAACACCGCACGTCTGGTGCAGGCCTCCCTCACCTACGCCAACGCCCTCTACAACGAGCGCGACGTCACCGCGGTCCCGCTGCTCCAGGGCAAGGGCAAGGACGACCCGGACGTCACCAAGGCCCGCGCCGCGACCGACGAGGCCGCCGACGCCTTCGACGAGGCCGCCCGGAGCATGCCGGACAAGCCCGGCCTGAAGCGCCGGATGGAGCTGTTCCGCAAGGCCGAGCCCCAGCTGACCGCGCTGCGCGCCGCGGCGTACACCTCCAAGCTCAAGGGTGTCGCCACGGAGGAGGGCTACGTCGCCGTCGCCCACCCCCTGATGGAGTTCGCCAACGACCTCGGTCTCGGCACCGGCAACATCACCAGCTACGGACGTACGGTCTACGCGATCTCGCTGACCAAGTCGGCCCTGTCGCTGGAGCGCTCCATCGGTATGCACATGCTGGTGAAGCCCGGCCCGACGGAGAGCCAGCTCGCCAGCCAGCGCGTGGCCCTCACCTCGTACGCCTACCTCGAGCGCATCGCCATCGAGGAGTACACGGGTGGTGGCACCGAGGCCGACGCCGAGAAGCTCGAGCAGACCTCGCAGCGGATCCAGGCCGAGGGCGCGGCGATGGCCCGGGAGGCCAAGCAGAAGGACCCGGACTACGTGGCCCCGCCCGCCAAGCCGGAGACGATGATCTCCGAGCTGGGCCGGCTCCCCTCCACGGACGCCTCCGCCCGCGCCGAACTCGCCGCCCAGGGCATCAACCCCGCCAACTGGTGGGCCGTGAACACCCTCAAGTTCGACGGTTACCGCGAGATCGAGTCCGACCTCACCGACACCGCGGTGACCGAGGCCGCCCAGATCGCCGACGACGCCCAGCGCGACGCCCTCATCACCGGTGCCGCCGTCGTCATCGCCCTGCTCGCCGCGTTCATCCTGGCCGGCATGGTGGCCCGCCAGATGAGCCGCTCCATGCGCCAGCTGCGCAACGCCGCCTTCGGCATCGCCGAGCAGCGCCTGCCGATGCTGGTCGACCAGCTCTCCCGCACCGACCCCGGCCGGGTCGACACCAAGGTCGCCCCGATCCCGATCACCTCCACGGACGAGATCGGCGAGGTCGCCCGCGCCTTCGACCAGGTCCACCGCGAGGCCGTCCGGCTCGCCGCCGAGCAGGCCCTGCTGCGGGGCAACATCAACGCGATCTTCACCAACCTGTCGCGCCGCAACCAGTCGCTGATCGAGGGCCAGCTGACCCTGATCACCGACCTGGAGAACAACGAGGCCGACCCGGACCAGCTGGAGAACCTCTTCCGCCTGGACCACCTGGCCACCCGTATGCGCCGCAACGGCGAGAACCTGCTGGTCCTCGCCGGCGAGGAGCCCGGCCGCCGCTGGGACCAGCCGGTTCCGCTGGTCGACGTGCTGCGGGCCGCCTCCTCCGAGGTGGAGCAGTACGAGCGCATCGAGCTGTCCGGCGTCCCCGAGGCCGAGATCCACGGCCGCGCGGTGACCGACCTCGTGCACCTGCTCGCCGAGCTCCTGGAGAACGCCACCACGTTCTCCTCCCCGCAGACCAAGGTGCGCGTCACGGCGACCCGTCTCCCCGACGGCCGCGTGATGGTCGAGATCCACGACAAGGGCATCGGCCTCACCGCCGAGGACTTCGCGGACATCAACCACAAGCTGGCCAACCCGCCGACCGTCGACGCCGCGATCTCGCAGCGCATGGGCCTGTTCGTGGTCGGCCGGCTGTCCGACCGGCACGGCATCCGGGTCCAGCTGCGCCCCTCGGGCGAGCAGGCCGGCACCACCTCGCTGGTCATGCTGCCGGACGCGATCACCCATGGTGGTGGCGGCGAGCAGCAGCTGGACCGCGACGAGTTCACGGTCTCGCAGATCATCCCGGAGCAGAACATCCGGGGCGAGGACTTCAACCAGCAGCCCCTGCGCACCGCCGCGGAGCTGGGCTTCGACGACAGCCGCTACGCGGAGGTCCCGGACGACATCCGCGACCTGGACCCTGTCGGCCGTTCCCTGATGCGCGAGGAGCGCCGGGCGGCCCTGGAGGCCCAGGCGCAGCCCGAGTTGACCGCCGCGAACGCCCAGGAGACTCCCGAGGCGCCCGACTACCCGGACGAGTTCACCGCCCCGCAGGGCTACGACAACGGCCAGGGTTACGCGGACGGCCAGGGCTACGACCAGGGCCGGGGCTACGACGAGGGCTACCAGGAACGGCAGACCGCCGGGTACGACCAGCAGGCGTACGACAACGGACAGCAGGCGCCGTACGAGGAGCCGCAGCAGCCGGCGTACGGCGAGGGGTACTACGCGCCCAACGGCCACCTGCCGCAGAACGACGGCTTCCCGTCCAACGACGCCTTCCCGTCCAACGGCGGCTACCCTGACGCCTCCTACCCGGAGCCGGGCCAGGACGGCCACGCGCCGGCGGGTGCCGCCGACGCCTTCCCGTCCTTCGCCGGGCGGCGCCAGGAGGACGACTGGCCGGCGCAGGACGGCTACCGGAACGGCTACCCGGACCAGTACCCTGCTCCCACCCCGGAATCGGAGTCCGCGCAGGCCGCTGACGCGCGTGAGCAGGACAGCGTAGGCTTCGACCGTCCGGGACCGGCTCCCTCCGACGCCCACGAGCTGACCGACGCCGGGCTTCCCCGCCGCGGATCCACCGCGAGCGGCGCGAACGGCACGGGTGGCGCGCGGCGCGTGAGCCAGGAGCCGCCGGCCTCCACTCCGGAGAGCGACGGCGACAGCGGCTGGCGTTCGGCGAACGACGAACGCTGGCAGCAGGCCTCGGCGCTCCGGAAGCCCAAGGCGGGCGGAGTGACCTCCTCCGGTCTGCCGCGACGGGTCCCCAAGGCCAACCTGGTCCAGGGAGCCGCCGAAACCACCCCCCAGGGAGGCCCCCAGGTCTCCCGCGCCCCGGAAGACGTCCGGGGCAGGCTGAGCAACCTGCGACGCGGTGTCCAACGGGGCCGCAGCGCGGGCAGTGAAACGAACGGCCAGGGCTTCGGTCCTGACAGCACCTACAACCAGGAGCGTTAGTGTGAGCCCGATGAGCCAGGCGGCACAGAACCTGAACTGGTTGATCACCAACTTCGTGGACAACACCCCGGGGGTGTCCCACACGGTGGTGGTCTCCGCCGACGGACTCCTTCTGGCGATGTCCGAAGGCTTCCCGCGCGACCGCGCCGACCAGCTCGCGGCCGTCGCCTCCGGTCTGACGTCTCTGACGGCAGGCGCCTCCCGGATCTTCGAGGGCGGCAGCGTGAACCAGACGGTTGTGGAGATGGAGCGGGGATTCCTCTTCATCATGTCCATTTCCGACGGTTCGTCGCTCGCGGTTCTCGCACATCCCGAGGCGGACATCGGCCTCATTGGGTACGAGATGGCCCTTCTGGTCGACCGGGCCGGTACGGTCCTGACGCCGGACCTTCGTGCGGAGCTCCAAGGGAGCCTTCTCAACTAAAGGACGGACGGTGCGTTTTGGTGTCCCGGGGCCGTAAGGTTTCGGGACGCGACTCCACAGGGATGGGCGCCAGGCACAGTCGGAGGAGGAGAAAGTGGCAACACCCCCAGACGGTTCATCCGCGGGCAACTGGTCGTACGGTCCCGCCCAGGGCCAGAACGACGGTTCCCAGAACCGGTACGGCTACCCCTCCGCACCGCAGCACCGGCAGCCGTACGCGCCGCAGGGCCCCGGCCCTTCGCCGTACGACCAGCCGCAGGCCCCGCGCATCCAGCCGGTGCAGCCGCAACGCCGAGCACCCGAGCCGGCGCCCGCTGGGGCATCGAACAACCCCCTGGTGCGCCCGTACGCGATGACGGGCGGCCGCACCAGGCCCCGCTACCAGCTCGCCATCGAGGCGCTGGTGCACACCACCGCGCAGCCGCACCAGATGCAGGGCCAGCTGCCCGAGCATCAGCGGATCTGCAACCTCTGCCGGGAGATCAAGTCGGTGGCCGAGGTCTCGGCTCTCCTCACGATCCCTCTCGGCGTGGCCAGGATCCTCGTCGCCGACTTGGCGGAGGCGGGACTGGTCGCCATCCATCAGCCCGGCGGCGACGAGAACGCCGGCGGCCAGCCAGACGTGACACTGCTCGAAAGGGTGCTCAGTGGACTTCGCAAGCTCTAGCGGAGGGCCTTCCCGCTCCACCACGTCCGCGAAGATCGTGGTGGCGGGCGGTTTCGGCGTGGGCAAGACCACGTTCGTCGGCGCCGTCTCGGAGATCAATCCGCTGCGCACGGAGGCCGTCATGACGTCCGCTTCTGCGGGCATCGACGACCTCACCCACACCGGGGACAAGACGACCACCACGGTCGCCATGGACTTCGGCCGCATCACCCTGGACCAGGACCTGATCCTCTACCTGTTCGGCACGCCCGGCCAGGACCGGTTCTGGTTCATGTGGGACGACCTGGTGCGCGGAGCCATCGGCGCGGTCGTCCTCGTCGACACGAGGCGCCTCGCCGACTGCTTCCCCGCGGTGGACTACTTCGAGAACAGCGGGCTGCCGTTCGTGATCGCGCTGAACGGGTTCGACGGGCAGCAGCCGTACCAGCCGGACGAGGTCCGGGAGGCTCTTCAGATCGGCCCCGACACGCCGATCATCACGACGGACGCGCGGCACCGGGCGGATGCGAAGTCCACCCTGATCACCCTCGTGGAACACGCCCTCATGGCCCGCCTCCGCTAACTTTCGTCCCGCAGCCTGCGGGCAGTCGTGCCTCCCCCAGTGCCTTAAGGGCCTGGGAGGTGCCCCCAGGGCGGCACGGGTGGGCGCAGGCGGCACCTCGTCGGCGCCGAGCGGCGCGACGCCCCCTGCGGCCACTGAGCTGCCGGGGGCTGTTGCATGCCGGGTGCGGCCGGTCCATGGCTGGTCGCGCAGTTCCCCGCGCCCCTGAGCTCCGCAGCCTGCGGGCAGTCGTGCCGCTGGGGCGGCACGGGTGGGCGCAGGCGGCACCTCGTCGGCGCCGAGCAGCGCAACGCCCCCTGCGGCCACTGAGCTAGCCGGGGGCTGTTGTATGCCGGGTGCGGCCGGTTCGTGGCTGGTCGCGCAGTTCCCCGCGCCCCTGAGGGGCGTTGATTCCGACGGTGTTCACGAAGAAGGGCCCCTCCGGTGTGGAGGGGCCCTTCTTGGGGGTCAGCGCCAGCTGTGGGGGGCTCGGAAGCCTGGTTCGCGTTCCAGGCGGCGCCAGCCGGCCCGAGCCCGCCCCCGGTGCGCAGGCGCAGCCGACGGCTGCGCGGCCGCCCGGGCCAGCAGGATCGCCGTGATCGCGGCGACCTCCTCCGGCCCGGCATGCCCCTTCTCGACACGAATGTCAGGTGTGCTCATGGCTCTCAGTCTCCCTGGGAGAGATGTCCGCCGGGTTACTGCGGCGGGTTGCCGTGCTTGCGGGACGGCAGATCGGCGTGCTTGGTCTGGAGCATCGCCAGCGAACGGATCAGCACCTCACGCGTCTCCGCGGGGTCGATCACGTCGTCGACCAGACCGCGCTCGGCCGCGTAGTACGGGTGCATCAGCTCGGACTTGTACTCCTTGACCATGCGGGCCCGCATGGCCTCGGGGTCCTCGGCCTCGGCGATCTGGCGGCGGAAGATGACGTTGGCCGCGCCCTCGGCGCCCATCACGGCGATCTCGTTCGTCGGCCAGGCGTACGTGAGGTCGGCGCCGATGGACTGGCTGTCCATCACGATGTAGGCGCCGCCGTACGCCTTGCGCAGGATCAGCGAGATCCGCGGCACCGTGGCGTTGCAGTACGCGTACAGCAGCTTCGCGCCGTGGCGGATGATGCCGCCGTGCTCCTGGTCGACGCCCGGGAGGAAGCCGGGGACGTCCAGGAAGGTGAGGATCGGGATGTTGAAGGCGTCGCACATCTGGACGAAGCGGGCGGCCTTCTCGGACGCCTCGATGTCCAGCACGCCCGCCAGCGACTGCGGCTGGTTGGCGACGATGCCGACGACCTGACCGTCCATCCGGGCCAGCGCGCAGATGATGTTGCGCGCCCAGCGCTCGTGGACCTCCAGGTACTCGCCGTCGTCGACGATCTCCTCGATGACCTTGGCCATGTCGTAGGGCCGGTTGCCGTCAGCCGGGACCAGGTCCAGCAGCACGTCGCCGCGGCGCTCCGGGGCGTCGGTGGTCTCCACCCGCGGGGGGTTCTCGCGGTTGTTCTGCGGGAGGAGGGACAGGAGGTAGCGCACCTCGTGGATGCACGTCTCCTCGTCGTCGTAGGCGAAGTGGCAGACACCGGAGGTCTCGGCGTGCACGTCGGCGCCGCCCAGGCCGTTCTGGGTGATCTCCTCGCCGGTGACCGCCTTGACGACGTCGGGGCCGGTGATGAACATCTGCGAGGTGTCGCGGACCATGAACACGAAGTCCGTCAGGGCGGGGCTGTAGGCCGCGCCGCCCGCGCAGGGGCCGAGCATCACGCTGATCTGCGGGATGACGCCGGACGCCTTGGTGTTGCGCTGGAAGATGCCGCCGTATCCGGCGAGGGCGGAGACGCCCTCCTGGATGCGGGCGCCGGCGCCGTCGTTGAGGGAGACCAGGGGCGCGCCGGCCGCGATGGCCATGTCCATGATCTTGTGGATCTTGGTGGCGTGGGCCTCGCCCAGCGCGCCGCCGAAGATCCGGAAGTCGTGGGCGTAGACGAAGACCGTACGGCCCTCGACGGTGCCCCAGCCGGTGATCACACCGTCGGTGTACGGCTTCTTCGCCTCCAGACCGAAGCCGGTGGCGCGGTGCCGGCGCAGCTGCTCGACCTCGCGGAAGGAGCCCGGGTCCAGCAGCAGTTCGATCCGCTCCCGCGCGGTCAGCTTGCCCTTGGCGTGCTGCGCCTGGGTCGCCTTCTCGCTCGGGCCGGCCAGTGCCTGGGCACGGATCTCGTGCAGTTCGGCCACGCGTCCGCGCGCGTCGGTCGGCTCGCCCGGCGCCTCATCCAAAACGGTCATGTAGTGACCTTACGAAGCCCACCTGTAAATGCGAGCCGTCGACTCCTCACAGTCTCCGGGGTGTTTTCCTGGTACCCCTGAACAGAACCATGGCGGCATGCAGCCGTTCCGACTGCTCAGAGGGCGTCCGGCTTGTAGGGGTCGCACAAAGACGTCACCTGAGAGTCACCTCACATTCCCGTGGGGCGCATGCCTCCTCCGGGGTGACGCGGAGCCGCGACCGGTGCCCGCTGGGCCAGGATCCGCACGGACTCCGGGGCCTTCGGCACCTCCCGCACCGGGTGATCCCGGACAATCTCCGTCGGTTCGCCCGTTCGGGTCGGTTCGCCGACGCCGACGCCGAGAGTAGCGGTACGCCCGTGGCGGCGGAGCGGCACGCCCGCCGGGGTCAGCCGAAGCGGTTCAGGAGCTTGCGGTAGAGGCCGGGGGTGAGGGCGCGTACGCGGGACGGGAGGGTGAGCCAGGTCGGGATGTAGGTGTCGTCGCGGCCCTCGGAGACGGCGTCCCAGACCGCGCCCGCGACCCGGCCGGGCGAGGTGGGGCGAGGGTGGGCCCGGTGGTACGGCCTGCCCCGGCGGGCGAAGAAGCCCGTCTCGACGGGGCCGGGCACGACGAGCGTCACCCCCACGCCCGTGCCGCGCAGTTCCTGGCGGAGCGCCTCGGCGAACGCGGCGAGTCCGGCCTTGGCGGCGGAGTACACCGCCTCCTCCCGTACGCCCACGGATCCGGCCACCGAGCCGACGAGCACCACCCGGCCACTGCCGGCCGTCACCATCGAGGGCAGCACCTCCCGCACCAGGTGCAGGGCCGCGTTGAGGTCGAGGAACAGCACCCGGTCGATATCGGTGTGCGGCATGGTCAGGAACGGACCGGCCCAGCCGATGCCCGCCCCGGCGACGAGGACGTCGATCCGTCCGCTCTCCCGCAGCGCGGCCTCGGCCAGCAGCTTCGCCCCGTCCGGCGCGGCGAGGTCGGCGGGCAGCAGGACCGCCGAGGTGCCGGACGCCGTCTCCTCCAGCCGGCGCCGGTCCCGGCCGCTGAGCAGCAGATGCCAGCCTCCGGCGGCGAAGCGCCGCGCGGTGGCCGCGCCGATGCCCGAGGAGGCGCCGGTGACGAGGGCGACGCGTCGGTCCGTGCGGGGCGGCGGCGGCCCGTGTCCGCGCGCCGCCGCCGGCGCGGAGGCGCGCGAGGCCGCACCGCGCGCGGGGTCGGCCGGGGGGTCGTAGGTGGAACCGGAGCCGGTGGTGGTCACGAGTCGGTCTCCCATGCGCTGTCGCTGCGGGTCCTCGTCCTCTCCAGGACACCCCCACTCCGAGGCACCGCGCCAGTGCTGGAGGCCGCTCGCCCGGCCCCTGCGCCGCCCTCCGCACCCAGTCCGACGGGCGGTGCCCCGGCTCCCCCGCGGCCGGCGCGCCGCACCGCAGGACCACTCCTGCGTGCCGCGGGATGGGGCCATGCGGGCGTATGGCGGGTACGCGGCGGGGTGTGCCGGGATACGAAGGGGAGACCCTTCCGTACCCGGTCCCTCCGGCATCCGTGACGAGGTCACCATGCGTCTGCTGCTCGTCCACCCCAGCGCCCTGATGTACTCCGAGATCTTCCTCCGGCTCGAACCCCTGGGCCTGGAGCGGGTGGCGGGCGCCGCCCGTGCGGCCGGTCACGAGGTGCGGGTCGTCGACCTCCAGGTCCTGGGGGTGAACCGGTTGCGCGACGAGGTGCGGTCCTTCCGCCCGGAGGCCCTCGGCATCTCGCTGAACTACCTGGCGAACATCCCCGAGGCGATCACGCTGGCCGCGCGGGTGAAGCGGGAGGTGCCGGGCTGCTTCGTGTTCTTCGGCGGGCACAGTGTCTCGTTCGTCGCCGAGGAGGTCATCGAACAGGCGGAGGGGGCGGTCGACGCGGTGGTCCGCGGGGAGGGCGAGCCGGCCGTCGGACCGCTGCTGGAGGCGGTGCGCGACGGCGGCGTGGAGGGCGTGCCGGGCGTCGTCACGGCGGCCGGGCGCGGACCGGCGCCGCTGATGCTGCACAGCATCGACGGACCGCTGCCGGCCCGTGATCTGATGCGCGGCCGGCGCCGCTACTTCATCGGGGAGCTCGACCCGTGCGCCTCCATCGAGTTCACCCGCGGCTGCCCCTGGGACTGCTCGTTCTGCTCGGCGTGGACGTTCTACGGCCGCAGCTACCGCAAGGCCTCGCCCGAGGCGGCGGCGGAGGACCTGGCGAACATCCGCGAGCCGAACGTGTTCATCGTGGACGACGTGGCCTTCATTCGCCCCGAGCACGGGAACGCCATCGCGGCCGAGGTGGAACGGCGCGGCATCCGCAAGCGGTACTACCTGGAGACCCGCTCCGACGTCCTGCTGCGCCATCCCGAGGTGTTCGAGCGGTGGGCGCGGCTGGGACTGCGCTACATGTTCCTCGGCATGGAGGCGATCGACGCCGAAGGGCTGGACCTGTACCGCAAGCGGGTCAGCCCGGACGAGAACCTGAGGGCGCTGGAGACGGCCCGCCGGCTCGGCATCAAGGTCGCGATCAATCTGATCGTGGATCCGGCGTGGGACGAGGAACGCTTCCGCGTGGTGCGGGAGTTCGCGCTCGCCGTGCCGGAGATCGTGCACTTCACGGTGATGACGCCGTATCCGGGTACGGAGATCTGGCACACCGAGTCGCGCCGCCTCACCACCCGCGACTACCGCCTCTTCGACATCCAGCACGCGGTGGTGCCGACGACGCTGCCGCTGGACCGCTTCTACGAGGAGCTGGTGCGGACCCAGGCGGTCATCAACCGCAAGCATCTGGGGGTGCGCACGGCGTTCGGCGCGGCACGGGTGCTCGGCCGCAACCTGCTGCACGGGCAGACGAACTTCGCCCGCATGCTGTGGAAGTTCAACCAGGTCTACAACCCGCGCCGACAACTCGCCGACCACGCGCGGCCGGTGCGGTACGAGCTGCCGCTCCCCCAGCGGCTGGACGTCGGTGACCGGCGCAGGCTGTACGTGCACACCCGGGGGGCGACGCAGGGCTCACCGACCGGCCGGACACCGGACTGACCGACTGCCGGGGGCTGTTGCGCCATGGCGATCGCCGTCCTCGCCTCACTCGCCGCCGGTGTGTGCTTCGCCGTCGCGGGGGTCATGCAGCAGTGGGCGGCGGCCACGCGGCCGGACGCGGAGGCGCTCACCGCGCGGCTGCTGGGGCATCTGGCGCGGGATCCGCTGTGGCTGTGCGGGATCGGGCTGGCCGTGGTGGCGTACGGATTCCAGTCGCTGGCGCTGGCGTTCGGGCCGCTGAGTCTGGTGCAGCCGCTGATCGTCGCCGAACTGGTCTTCGCGGTCCCGCTGTCGGCGCGGGTGCACCGGCTGCGGCTGGGCCGGCGGGAGTGGTCCGGCACGCTCGCGGTGGCGGCGGGGCTGGCCCTGGCCCTGCTCTCCGCCCGCCCGCACGGCGGCGACCCCCGGGCGGCGGGCCTGTCGTCCTGGCTGCTCGCCGTCGGTGTGGTCGCGGCCGTGGTGTGCGGGGCGCTGGCGCTCGCGCGGGGGCTGACGGGTGCCTGGCGGGCCTCGGCGACGGCGCTCGCCGCGGGGGCGGTGATGGGCACCCAGTCCGTTCTGCTGGCGTCGACGGTGGACCGGCTCCGGCACGGGCTGCTCACGGCGCTGGCCGCCTGGCAGACGTACGCGCTCGTCGTGGCCAGCGTGGGCGGGCTGCTGCTCATCCAGAGCGCGTTCCAGCAGGGGCCGCTGGCGGCGAGCATGACGGTCCTGGACGCGATGGAGCCCGTGGTCGCGGTGGCCATGGGCGTGATCCTCTTCGAGGAGACGATCCACACGGGCTGGCCGGTCTCGGGGGTGACGCTGGCAGGTCTGGTCCTGGTGGTCCTGGGCATCACGGCCTTGGACACGTCCCCGGTCATCGCGGCGTCGCACGGCCGGCACCGAACCGCTGACGAGTGACCCGGCCCCTGGTTTTTCCGCCCCCGCCGCCCCTTCCCGTCCCGTCCCTGGAGGCTGCGCCCCCAGACCCCCTTCGCGGGGGTTCCCCCGCCCCCCCAAGGGGGGGGGGAGAGGCGAGGAAAAGGGGGGGGAAAAGGGGAGAAAGAG
>NZ_JBVIGS010000018.1:0-17021 GCF_055570675.1 Streptomyces sp. NPDC031111 | reverse complement strand
TACCTCCCCCCCCCCCCCCCCCCCCCCCCCCCCCCCCCCCCCCCCCCCCCCCCCCCCCCCCCCCCCCCCCCCCCCCCCCCCCCCCCCCCCCCGAGCCGGTGGGTCAAGCGGTCCAGATCGGGAGGAGGTCCTCCTCGAGTACGCGGTCCCAGGTGGGGTGGGCGGTCCGGGACGTCTCCATGGCCCGGCGCCGTACCGCCTCCCGTGCGGCCGCACGCCCGACCAGCGGGTGCAGGGCGTCCGCCCACGCCACCGGGGAATCGGCCGGTACGACGATGCCGTCGAAACCCGGTGCGGCCAGCCACCGGGTGGTGTGCGCGCCCTCGGGCAGGACGACCGCCAGGCCGCACGCCATCGCCTCGGCGACGACGTTGCCGCTGGTCTCCGTACGGGAGGGGAAGGCGAAGATGTCGCAGCCCGCGTACACCCGTGCCAGCCGGTCCTGCGGAAGCGGCCCGAGCAGGGTGACATCCGGACCGAGCACACGGCGTACGGCGTTCTCCTCCGCGCCCGAACCCGCCATGACCAGGTGCGCGGCACCGCCCCGGGCGCGCAGCAGCCGGAAGCTCTCGGTCAGCAGCGGCACGCCCTTGCTGGCGTCCAGCCGGCCGGCGAACAGCACCAGCGGGCGGTCGGCCGGTACGCCGTGTTCGCGCGCCAGCCAGGGCCGCGCGGTGGGGTCGGGCCGGAAGAGGTCGTGGTCGACGCCCCGGCGCAGCAGGGCGACCCGGTGCGGGCCGAGGGTGCGGGCGAGCTCCGCGCGTCCTTCCGGGGTCGGGACGAGGACGCGTTCGCAGTGGTCCAGTTGCCGGTCCCGGCGTCGGCGCAGCGCGGTCTCGGCCCGGTCGGCGAGCAGGTCGTCCACGTGCGGATGGTGGCCCGGCAGCCATCGGCCGGCCAGATAGCGGGAGTAGACGGAGGCCAGCAGCGGTACGTCGGTGTGCACGGAGGCGATGAGCCGGGGCCGTCGGGCGTACCGCCGGGCCGCGCGGCGGTCGAGCCGTACGGCGGTGGCGGCGAAGGCGAAACTGTGGGTGAGGTGCCAGACGTCGTGGCGGGGCAGCAGGGCCGCGAGACGCGGGTGGTACGGCGCGAGGTCGCAGACGTCCTCCGCGCGGTCGGCGGACCGTGTGCCCGCCGAGCTGAGCACCGGCCGGAGCATGACGAGCCGGACGTGCGGGGACAGGGCTTCGACCCGTTCGCGCTCGCCCAGGAAGTAGACGGTCAGGTCGACGGGTGTGCCGCGGGAGTCGTCGGGCAGGCGCTCCGGTAGGCGGGCGGCACTCCACGCGAAGTGCTCCCAGCACTTCACCTGGCCGCCCGACGTATCTCGCCGCAGCAGCTCCACCAAGACCGCGACCGAGGGCACGATGGGCGAGTACCACTCGTTTCAGCGACTCAATCGGGACACGTCCGCCGAAGATGTTGAAACTTGAAGGGGAATAGGTCTACGGTGGGTCCTGTTGAGTTAGTTGAATCTTCAACGTGATCTCCTTGGAGGAACATCATGGGCATCTTCAACCGCAAGGGCAACGAGACCGCCACCGCCGCCGACACCGCGGTCACCCCCGACCTGGCCGCGCTGACCGGCGACTACACGATCGACCCCGCGCACAGCGCGTTCGGCTTCGTCGCCCGCCACGCCATGGTCACCAACGTCAAGGGCAGCTTCCAGGACTTCACCGGCACGCTGCACCTCGACGGCGCCGACCCGTCCCAGTCCACGGCCACCATCGACGTGGTGATGGAGAGCATCGAGACGGGCAACGCCGACCGTGACGGCCACCTGAAGAGCGCCGACTTCTTCAAGACGGACGAGTTCCCGACGATGACCTTCCGTTCCACCAAGGCGGAGGCCCTCGGCGGCGACGATTACCGCATCACCGGTGATCTGACCATCCTGGGCACCACTCGGCCGCTCACCATCGACCTGGAGTTCAACGGCGCCGCGAAGGACCCGTTCGGCAACGAGCGCGTGGGCTTCGAGGGCAAGGCGGAGATCCTGCGCTCCGAGTGGGGCCTGACCTGGAACGCGGCCCTGGAGACGGGTGGCGTGCTGATCTCCGACAAGATCAAGCTGAACTTCGACATCTCGGCGATCCGCAACGCCTGATCCGCCGCCGGCGCCGCCCGCGGCGCCCCCCGAGCGCGCCCGCCCCCCGACTCCCCCGTGCGGGAGGGCGGGCGCTCGGCGTGTCCGGACACGGTGCGGCGGTGGCGGGAGAGCCGTCTCAGCAGCCGCTCAGCAGCCAACCGCTCAGCAACCGCTCGGACGTCGCTCAGAAGCCGCCGCCGAAGTCCCCGCCCCCGCCGAAGTCGCCACCGCCGAAGCCTCCGCCGCCGAAACCACCGCCGAAGTCCCCGCCGTCGAAGTCCCCGCCCGAGACGTCACCGCCCCCGTAGCCGCCGAAGTCGCCGTAGCCGGCTCCGTAGTCGGCCGCGTAGGCGGGCCCGGCCATCATGCTGCCGAGCATGGTGCCGACGAGCAGGCCGGGCAGCATGCCGCCGCCGAAGTAGCCGCCGGCCCAGGGGCCGTAGGCGGGACCGGCGTCCCAGTAGGGCCGGCGCCCGTACTCGGTGTCGACCTCGCGGACGGCGGGATCGAGGCCGTCGGCCAGCCGTGCCCGGTCCGCCGCGCACACCGGCACCTCGCGCTCGGCGCCGCCCGGCGGCGTCCACACCTCGTCGGCCACCGAGGGGCCGTGGCGCGGGTCGAAGAAGCAGGGCGGGCGGCGTTCGGGCAGCGGCTGTCCCGTCCGCCGGGCCGCGAGGGTGGCGAGGGCGAAGCGGCCGTCCTCCACGGCCTGGGTCACGGCGCGGACGTCCTCCGGTTTGCGGGCCGCGGCCATGAACGACTTGGACCGCTCGTAGGAGTCCAGCGCGTGCTCGTAGTCCGCGCGCATCGCGTCGTCCGCACCGGGCTCGCCGGGATGGAAGTCGAGGCGGTCGAGTTCCTCGCCGAACGCGGTGATGTCCTCGTCGACCACCACCCGCAGCTTCTCCAGCGCGGCCCGCTGCTCCTCCTCGTGGCGCCGCCGGTTGCGCCGGACGAAGGCGTACGCGCCCGCGCCGCCCGCCGCCAGCACCGCTCCGACGGTGATCAGCCCGCCGACGGGGACGTCACCGCCGGACCCTTCGCTCCAGGAGCTGGGCCCGGTGCCGCCGGTGCTGCGCAGCGCGCTGTCGACGAAGTCGTTCAGCTGGGCCTTGGCGTCACCGGCGCCCTGCACGGAGGTGACCAGGTTCTGCACGCCCTGCCTGCTCAGCACACTGCTGTCGGCGCGGGCGTCGAACTCGTCACCGAGGCGGATGCCGTACAGACCCGTGACACCGGTCTCGGTGCGCAGGTTCTGGAAGAGGTTCTGCGTCGGATAGTCCGCCGGGAGGACCGCCACGAAGACCGGTTCGTCCGCGTCCTCGATCTTGTCGGCCAGGGCCTCGGCGTCGGACTCGGCCAGGATGTCCCGGGCCTCGGGATCGACGTAGACGGGGCTCTCGCGCAGGTGCTGGGCGATCTCCGAGAGGTCGGTGGCCGCGTGCGCCCCTGGCGCACCGACCATCAGGACCGCCAGGAGGGCGGCCACCGGCACGATCAGCAGGCGTACGAGGGTACGCGTCGTCGCGGCCTTCATACCTTCGAAGCTACCCGAATCAGGCCGGAAACGGACATCCGGGCGGCAGGGGCTTCGCTACCGCCCCCGCCGGGACCCGGGCGTACGGACTCCTACGCGGCCGGCTCCACGCCCGCCCGCAGCAGCCCGTAGGTGTAGGCGTCCTCCAGGGCCTGCCAGGACGCGGCGATGACGTTGTCCGCGACGCCCACCGTCGCCCACTCCGCCGCCCCGTCGGAGGTGGAGATCAGGACGCGGGTGGTGGACTGGGTGCCGTGCTTGCCCTCCAGGATGCGGACCTTGTAGTCGACCAGCTCCAGCTTGGCGAGCTGCGGATAGATCTTCTCCAGGGCGACGCGCAGGGCGCGGTCCAGGGCGTTGACGGGGCCGTTGCCCTCCGCGGTGGCGACGATGCGCTCGCTCTTGGCCCACAGCTTCACCGTGGCCTCGTTGGCGTGGGTGCCGTCGGGGCGGTCCTCGACGATCGCGCGCCAGGACTCGACGTCGAAGTACTTCAGCGGCCTGCCCTCGGCCTCCGCGCGGAGCAGCAGTTCGAACGAGGCGTCGGCGGCCTCGTACGTGTAGCCCTTGAGCTCGCGCTCCTTGACCCGCTCGACGACCCGGCCGACCAGTTCGCGGTCGCCGCCGAGGTCGATGCCCAGCTCCTTGCCCTTGAGCTCGATGGAGGCCCGGCCGGCCATGTCGGAGACCAGCATCCGCATGGTGTTGCCGACCTGCTCGGGGTCGATGTGCTGGTAGAGGTCCGGGTCGACCTTGATCGCGGAGGCGTGCAGTCCGGCCTTGTGCGCGAAGGCGGAGACACCGACGTACGGCTGGTGCGTGGACGGGGTGAGGTTGACGACCTCGGCGATGGCGTGGGAGATGCGGGTCATCTCGCGCAGCCGGCCCTCGGGCAGCACCCGCTTGCCGTACTTCAGCTCCAGGGCGGCCACGACGGGGAAGAGGTTGGCGTTGCCGACCCGCTCGCCGTACCCGTTGGCGGTGCACTGGACGTGGGTGGCGCCCGCGTCGACGGCGGCGAGGGTGTTGGCGACCGCGCAGCCGGTGTCGTCCTGGGCGTGGATGCCGAGCCGGGCGCCGGTGTCGGCGAGCACGGTGGAGACCACGGCCTGGATCTGCGCGGGGAGCATGCCGCCGTTGGTGTCGCACAGGACGACCACGTCGGCGCCGGCCTCGGCGGCGGCGCGCACGACCGCCTTCGCGTACTCGGGGTTGGCGCGGTAGCCGTCGAAGAAGTGCTCGCAGTCGACGAAGACCCGGCGGCCCTCCCCCTTGAGGAAGGACACCGTGTCGCGGACCATCTCCAGGTTCTCGTCGAGGGTGGTGCGCAGGGCCAGCTCGACATGGCGGTCATGGGACTTGGCGACCAGGGTGATCACCTGGGCGCCGGAGTCGAGGAGCGCCCTGACCTGCGGGTCCTTCGCGGCGGTGGTGCCGGCGCGACGGGTGGCGCCGAAGGCGACCAGCTTCGCGTGCCGGAAGTCGATCTCCTGCTGGGCGCGGGCGAAGAACTCGGTGTCCCGCGGGTTCGCGCCGGGCCAGCCGCCCTCGATGAAGCCGACGCCGAACTCGTCCAGGTGCCGTGCGATGGCGAGCTTGTCGGCGACCGTGAGGTTGATGCCCTCACGCTGTGCGCCGTCGCGCAGGGTGGTGTCGAAGACGTGGAACGAGTCGTCGGGCTCGCTGGTTGCGGTCATGGTCTGAAGGCTCCTGAGTTGATCTCGGTCTACCGGAATGACCGGTTCCACCGTTCCCCCATGGTCCCTCGCGCCGGCTCCCCGGCTGCGGGTGGGCCAGGAAACAGAAAAACCTCTCGCGGGTGCGAGAGGTCTGCGCGCGGGTCGAGGACGACGGTGTCCGCCCGTACGGTGTCGTACGTGCGGTCACTGCGGACCGGCGCGCCTGCTGCCAATAATCGTGGCGAACGAGAGCACGGGGGCAGTTTGGCACAACCCGCCCCCGTGCTCACGATCCGTCTCAGGATGCGGGCGCTGGGTGTTCACGCCGTCGAAAAGGCCGCCCCCGGCACGGAGTCGGGGGCGGCCTGACGGAGAGGGTGGGGGCGCTCAGCCGAGCGGGTGCATCCAGCCGTGCTTGTCCTCGGCGGTGCCGCGCTGGATGTCGAGGAGGGCCTGGCGCAGCCGGAGGGTGACCTCGCCGGGCTCGCCGCCGCTCTGCCGCCACTCGGCTCCGGCCCGCTTGACGGTGCCGACCGGGGTGATGACGGCCGCCGTGCCGCAGGCGAAGACCTCGGTGAGGCTGCCGTTCTCCGAGTCGCGCTGCCACTGCTCGACCGAGACGCGCTCCTCGACGGCCTCGTAGCCGAGGTCGCGGGCGACGCCCAGCAGGGAGTCACGGGTGACGCCCTCCAGGATGGAGCCGCTCAGCGTGGGCGTGACGATCTTGTCGCCGTAGACGAAGTACAGGTTCATGCCGCCCAGTTCCTCGACCCACTGGTGCTCCACGGCGTCGAGGTAGCAGACCTGGTCGCAGCCCTTGGTGGCGGCCTCGGCCTGGGCGAGCAGGGAGGCCGCGTAGTTGCCGCCGGTCTTGGCGTCGCCCATGCCGCCGGGAACGGCCCGGACCCGGTCCTCGGAGACCCAGATGGAGACGGGCTTCACGCCACCGGGGAAGTAGGCGCCGGCCGGGGAGGCGATGACCAGGAACAGGTATTCGTTGGCGGGCTTCACGCCCAGCCCGACCTCGGTGGCGATCATGAACGGGCGCAGGTAGAGGGACTCCTCGCCGCCGTGCGCCGGCACCCATGCCTTGTCCTGCGTGACGAGGGCGTCGCACGCCTCGATGAAGGTCTCGACCGGGAGTTCGGGCATGGCCAGGCGGCGGGCGGAGCGCTGGAAGCGCTCGGCGTTCTTCTCGGGACGGAAGGTGGCGACGGACCCGTCGGGCTGACGGTAGGCCTTCAGGCCCTCGAAGATCTCCTGCGCGTAGTGCAGGACGGTGGTCGCGGGGTCGAGGGAGATCGGCGCGTACGGGACGAGCTGGCCGTCGTGCCAGCCGCGACCCTCGGTCCACTTGATGGTCACCATGTGATCGGTGAAGTGGCGGCCGAATCCGGGGCTGGCCAGGATCGCCTCCCGCTCTGCGTCCGAGAGCGGATGGGCCGAGGGCTTGAGCTCGATCGTGGGCGTCGTCATGAGTGGTTGTCCTTCACCGGTTGTAGTGACGGGCCGCGTCACACGCCCGTACGGCCGGTGGCCAGTACTAGGACGTCCGAGCATTCCCTCATTCCGCGGCTCCGCGTTCGATTATCGCCCGGAGGCGACGGCGGAAGAAACAGGGTGAATGCGGCCCGGTGGTCGATGGTGGCACCCGGCGGGGACAGGGGGAAGCCGCCGGGTGCTGTTGCGACCCGGCGGCTTCGAGTGTTCTCGAGGGAGTGCGCCGGGTCAGCCGGCTACTCGTGCGGCGAGCGCGTCGCCGATCTCCGAGGTGCTGCGGGCGGGCAGGCCACCGCGCTCCGCGAGGTCGGCGGAGACGGCGTCCTCGATGCGGTCGGCCTCGGCGTCGTGGCCGAGGTGACGCAGCAGGAGGGCGACGGACAGGACCGTGGCGCTGGGGTCGGCCTTGCCCTGGCCGGCGATGTCCGGGGCCGAGCCGTGCACGGGCTCGAACATCGACGGGTACACGCGGTCCGGGTTGATGTTGCCGGAGGCCGCGACGCCGATACCGCCGGAGACGGCAGCGGCGAGGTCGGTGATGATGTCGCCGAAGAGGTTGTCGGTGACGATGACGTCGAAGCGGGCCGGGTCGGTCACCAGGTAGATGGTCGCGGCGTCGACGTGGATGTAGTCGGTGGTGACCTCGGGGTACTCCTCGGCCACCTTGTTGAAGATGTTCGTCCAGAGGTGGCCGGCGAAGGTCAGCACGTTGTTCTTGTGGACCAGCGTGAGCTTCTTGCGCGGGCGGGCCTGGGCGCGGGCGAAGGCGTCGCGGACCACGCGCTCCACACCGAAGGCCGTGTTCACGGAGACCTCGGTGGCGACCTCGTGCGGCGTGCCCGTGCGGATGGTGCCGCCGTTGCCCGTGTACGGGCCCTCGGTGCCCTCGCGCACGACGACGAAGTCGATCTCCGGCTGGCCGGCGAGCGGGGTGGCCACGCCGGGCAGGAGCTTGCTGGGCCGCAGGTTGACGTGGTGGTCGAAGGCGAAGCGGAGCTTGAGCAGGAAGCCGCGCTCGAGGACGCCGGAGGGGACCGAGGGGTCCCCGATGGCGCCGAGCAGGATGGCGTCGTGCCGCTTCAGTTCGGCGAGGTCGGCCTCGGTGAGGGTCTCACCGGTGGCGTGGTAGCGCTTGGCGCCGAAGTCGTACTCCTTGGTCTCCAGCTTCACATCCTGCGGAAGGACGGCGGAGAGGACCTTGAGACCTTCGGCCACGACCTCCTGGCCGATGCCGTCACCGGGGATCACTGCGAGATTGATGCTGCGAGACATGCGGGCACCCTACTCCTCGTCCCACGGGATGACATACGGCGTCCGCCATACGGACGCCGTCGGCGCGTCAGTGACCGGTCGAGCCGCCGTTGTCCCTGCGGTCCAGGGCGCGCTGGAGCGCGGCTGCGGCGTTCTTGCGGTCGGCTTCGGTGGTGCGGGAGATGTGACGGACGCGGCGGCGGAGGGTCGTCTCGGCCATGGGTCATCGACTCCTTCGGCATACGTGGAGTACGGAAAGGGGGTGACGAGAGGTGACGCGATGCCGGAGGGGGCGGGGAGCGGCGGGCCGCAGGGGTTGCCTGCACGGGGCCCGGCTCACGACCGCCATTCGCTTGATCGAGCGAGTCGTTCGGCTCCTACAAAGCTAAGGGAGCCCGGCACTTCTGTCTGCACAATTACTCGGACTTCCTACTATCTGAGACGGCGGAGGCATCTCGGCCTCCGCAACGCTCCGTCCGAGTGGGACGGTGCGTCATGGCGTGCCCTGCCCGGTATGAGTCAGTCACCGAGACGGACGAGACGGAAGAACGGTGAGGCCATGAACGACACGCCGAAAGTGTTCCTCGAGGGCGGCCCGGACGAACTGCCGGAACGCATCGTCCCGGCCCCGTCCCCGGGGCCGGACGCGAAGATCAAGTACCGCAACGGCTTCGAACACTTCAGGCCGACGTCGCGCCAGGCGGACACACCTGAAGGCAGGCTCCCCGTGTACGAGTGGTGGGAGCGGACGGAAATGCCGGGCTAGCACCCCGTCCGGCGGAATGGAAACCGCCCCCGATCCGGAGGGGGGTTCCGAATCGGGGGCGGAGCTCACGGTGGAGCGTGGGCGTCAGCCCATGTGCGGGTACGTGTAGTCGGTCGGCGGGACCAGCGTCTCCTTGATGGCGCGGGTCAGGGTCCAGCGCATCAGGTTCTGCGGGGCGCCGGCCTTGTCGTTGGTGCCGGAGGCACGGCCGCCGCCGAAGGGCTGCTGGCCGACGACGGCACCGGTCGACTTGTCGTTGATGTAGAAGTTGCCGGCCGCGTAGCGCAGCTTCTCCATCGTGTACGCCGCCGCCGCGCGGTCGTTGGAGATGACCGAGCCGGTGAGGGCGTAGTCGGACACCGACTCCATCTGGGTCAGCATCTCGTCGTACTTTTCGGCCGTGCTGTCGTCGTAGACGTGCACGGCGAGGATCGGGCCGAAGTACTCGGTGCGGAACACCTCGTTCTCCGGGTCGTCGCACTCGATGACGGTCGGGCGGACGAAGTAGCCGACCGAGTCGTCGTAGGAGCCGCCCGCGACGATCGTGCAGGACGGGTCCGCCTTGGCACGGTCGATGGCGGCCTTGTTCTTCGCGAAGGACCGCTCGTCGATGACGGCGCCGACGAAGTTCGACAGGTCGGTGACGTCACCCATGGTGATGTAGTCGACCTCGGCGGCGAACTCCTCCTTGAAGCCGTCGTTCCAGATCGACGCCGGGATGTACGCGCGCGAGGTGGCGCTGCACTTCTGGCCCTGGTACTCGAAGGCACCGCGGGTCAGGGCGGTCTTGAGGACCGCGCGGTCGGCGCTCGGGTGGGCGACCAGGAAGTCCTTGCCGCCGGTCTCGCCGACCAGGCGGGGGTAGGTGCGGTACTTCTCGATGTTCTGGCCGACCGTCTTCCACAGGTGCTGGAAGGTCTTCGTCGAACCGGTGAAGTGGATGCCGGCCAGGTCCCGGTGGACCAGGGCGACCTTGGAGACCTCGATGCCGTCGCCGGTGACGAGGTTGATGACGCCCTTGGGCAGACCGGCCTCCTCCAGCAGCTGCATCAGCAGCACGGCGGCGTGGGTCTGGGTCGGCGACGGCTTCCAGACCACCACGTTGCCCATGAGGGCCGGCGCGGTGGGCAGGTTGGCGGCGATCGCGCTGAAGTTGAACGGCGTGATCGCGTAGACGAAGCCCTCCAGCGGGCGGTGGTCGAGGCGGTTCCACACACCCGGGGAGTTGGCCGGGGGCTGCTCGGCGAGGATGCCGCGCGCGTAGTGGACGTTGAAGCGCCAGAAGTCGACCAGCTCACAGGGGCTGTCGATCTCGGCCTGCTGGGCGGTCTTGGACTGGCCCAGCATGGTGGAGGCGGCGATGGTCTCGCGCCAGGGGCCGGCCAGCAGCTCGGCGGCGCGCAGGATGATCGCCGCGCGGTCGTCGAAGGACATCGCGCGCCAGGCGGGCGCGGCGGCGAGGGCCGCGTCGATCGCGTCCTGGGCGTCCTGCTGGGTGGCGTTGGCGTAGGTGCCCAGGCGGGCCTTGTGGTTGTGCGGCTGCACGACGTCGAAGCGCTCGCCGCCGCCCATCCGCTTCTCGCCGCCGATGGTGCAGGGCAGGTCGATCGGGTTGTCGGCCAGCTCCTTGAGCTTGGCCTCCAGCCGGGCGCGCTCGGGCGTACCGGGGGCGTAGCCGTGCACCGGCTCGTTGACGGGGGTGGGGACCTGGGTCACAGCGTCCATGGGTTCCGTAACTCCTTATCTGAGCGGTGTGGTGTCAGCCCTTGGTGATCATGCTGCGGGCGAAGAACCGGAGGTTGGCCGGCTTCTCCGCCAGGCGCCGCATGAAGTAGCCGTACCAGTCGGTGCCGTAGGCCGTGTAGACGCGCATGCGGTGGCCCTCGGCGGCCAGTCGCAGGTGCTCGTCGCTGCGGATGCCGTAGAGCATCTGGAACTCGTACTCGTCGAGCTTGCGGCCGGCGGTGCGGGCCAGTTCCTGGGTGATGGAGATCAGGCGCGGGTCGTGGGACCCGATCATCGGGTAGCCCTCGCCCTCCATCAGCGTCCGCAGGATGCGCACGTACGCCTTGTCGATCTCGTGCTTCTGCTGGTAGGCGACCTCGGCGGGCTCCTTGTAGGCGCCCTTCACCAACCGTACGCGACTGCCGGCCGCGGCGAGGCGGCGCGCGTCCTCCTCGGTGCGGAAGAGGTAGGCCTGGATGACGCAGCCCGTCTGCGGGACGTCCTTCCGCAGCTCCTCGTGGATGGCGAACATCGAGTCGAGGGTGGTGTGGTCCTCTGCGTCCAGCGTGACGGTGGTGCCGATCTCCGCGGCGGCCTCGACGACCGGGCGGACGTTGGCGAGGGCCAGCTCGTGGCCTCCGGGGAGGGCCTGGCCGAACATCGACAGCTTCACCGACATCTCGGCGCGGGTGCCGAGCTCCAGCGGCTTCAGCCGGTCGATCAGCTCCAGGTAGGCGTCGCGGGCGGCGGCGGCCTGCTCGGGGGTGGTGATGTCCTCGCCGACGACGTCCATGGTGAGTTCCAGGCCGTTGCCGGTGAGCTCCTGGATGATCGGCAGGATCTCGTCGACGGTCTCACCGGGGATGAAGCGGTCGACGACCTGCTTGCTCACCGGGGCCGCCGAGATCAGGCGTCGCATCCGGTCGCTGCGCGACGCGGCGAGAATCACGGGACCCAGCACGGGGCACCTCCACAAGCTGCATGAGGCCGTCACCCGACCATTCGGGTACGGCACGGAGAACCACCGTGAAACCTAAGGATGACCCCGATCGTGGGCCATCGACAGCTGTCACGCATCCACGCGGCAGATCTCAGACAGATGTATGAAGGCTCCGGGATTTTGGGGCAGAATGCCCGGGTGACGTCGGAATACAGGGATGACTACCAGGAGCTGGTGGACGAGATCTCGGAGCTGCTCGGCGCTCCGGCGACCCTGGAGAACCGGGATTTCGAGCTGATCGCCTTCGGGGCGTACGACAGCGAGGGCGACCTCGACCCGTCCGCGCTGGACCCGGTGCGCACCCGATCGATCCTGACCCGCCGCTCGACGGCCGCCGTCCGCGCCTGGTTCGAGGGCTTCGGCATCACCCGGGCGACCGGCCCGGTCCGCATCCCGCGCACCCCCGAGGCGGGCGTGCACCGGGGACGCGTCTGTCTGCCGGTACGCCATCGGGGTGTCGTCCTCGGATACGTCTGGCTGCTCGACTACGACCCCGGCCCGTCCGAGCGGCAGCTGGACGCGGCCATGCGGGTGACGGCCCGGATCGGGGCGCTGCTCGCCGACGAGGCGCAGCACGGCGCCGACCTCACCCGTGAACTGCGGGCGGTGCTGACGGCCGAACGGGACTGGCAGCGGGACATGGCCGTCGCGGAGCTGCGCACCGCGCTCGGTACCCGCGCGGACGGTCTGCACACGGCGGTCTGCATCGCCCCGTGGCCCTCCGCCGACCCGGACGACGCCCCGTCGGTCCGTACGGTGCCGGGGGCGACGGCGCTGTGCACGCTGCCGTGGGGCGCCACCGGTCTGTCCCTGGCGCTGCTGCTGCGGCTGCGCTCGACGGACGTCCTCGCCCCGGCGACGACGGCGGCCTCCCGGCTGCTCGAGCGGGCCGGCGCGACCGGTCCGGGGCGCCGGGGCGGGCCCCCGGTGGCCGCCGGGATCGCCGCGCCCCGCGCGGGGCTGGCCGAACTGGGCGCGGCCTGGGAGGAGGCGTCGGCGGCGGCGCGGGCGGCGCTGGCCGAACCCCGGCTCGGACCGGTCGCCCTGTGGGGGTCGATCGGCCCCTTCCGCCTGCTGACCGCGCTGCCCCCGGGGGCCGCCCACGACCCGGTCGTCAGCCCCCTGCTCTCCCCCGCGCAGGCCGAACTGGCCCGCACCGCCGAGGTCTACCTCGACTGCGCGGGCCAGGCCGGCCGCACGGCCGCCGAGCTGGGCATCCACCGCCAGACCCTGTACTACCGCCTGTCCCGCATCGAACAGCTCACGGGCCTGGACCTGGACGACGGCGAGGACCGGCTGCTGCTGCACATGACGCTCAAGGCGCACCGTCTGTAGCGGCGGCCTCGATCACCCGGCGCAAGCCGGCCGTCAGCTGCTCGCTGCTGGGCGCGGACTTCGGGTCGAAGGTCCACTGGGCGATGAGACCGGTCATCAGGGTCACGTAGAACATGCCGAGGGTGTCCGCGGTCTCGTCGGAGACGTCCTCCTCACGGCCGCCCATCAGCAGCGGGATCAGTCCGCGCCCGGCCTCCCGCTGGGCCGACGCCAGATGGTCGCGGACCTCGGGCAGCCGGTCGCCGAACGCGAGGGCCTCCATGCTGAGCCGCCAGACCGAGCCGGGCTCCTTCATGGTGTCGATGATGTTCGACCAGGTCTGCTGGAAGCGTTCGAGGGAGCCGGGCTCGGTGTCGTCCACCTTGCCCTCGAAGGCGTCGCCCGTGTCCGCCACCAGCGCGATGTAGGCCTGGGCGAGCAGCGCGTCCTTGGACCCGTAGTGGTAGCCGATGGACGCCAGGTTGGTCCCCGACTCCTTGACGATGTCACGCGCCGTCGTGCGCACGAAGCCCTTGGCCAGCAGGCAGCGCTTGGCGCCCTCGAGCAGATCCTCACGGTGTCCCATGGCGCCACCCTACCCGCGCTTCCATACGCCCGTCTTATACGGCCGTTCTAGACAAGCGTATAAGACGTGCGTACAGTCCCGGGCATGACGACGAAACCGCCCCGCGCCGGCCGCCGTGAGTGGACCGCGCTCGCTGTGCTGATGCTTCCGCTGCTGCTGGTCTCGATGGACGTCTCGGTCCTCTACTTCGCGATCCCCGAGATCAGCGCGGACCTGGAACCCAGCGGCACGCAGCAGCTGTGGATCTTCGACATCTACGCGTTCGCCGTGGCGGGCCTCTTGATCACCATGGGCTCGGTGGGCGACCGGATCGGCCGCCGCAGGCTGCTGCTGATCGGCGCCGCCGCGTTCGGCGCCGCCTCCCTGGTGGCGGCGTACGCGCACAGCGCCGAGACCCTGATCGCGGCCCGCGCGCTGCTCGGCATCGGTGGTGCCACCCTGATGCCCTCCACACTGGCCCTGGTGCGCTCGCTCTTCCTGGATCCCGCGCAGCGGGCGAAGGCGATCGCGATCTGGTCCGCCGTGATGACGGCGGGCGTGGCGCTCGGCTCGGTGCTGAGCGGGTTGCTGGTGGAGTTCTTCTGGTGGGGCTCGGTCTTCCTGGTGAACCTGCCGGCGATGGCCCTGCTGCTGGTCCTCGGCCCGGTCCTGCTGCCGGAGTCCAAGGACCCCGATCCGGGTCGCTTCGACTGGCCGAGCGTCCCGCTGTCCATGGCCGCCGTGCTGCCGGTCATCTACGGCCTGAAGGAGATCCCGTCCGAGGGCTGGAACGTGCGGTACGTCGTGTCGGTCACCGTCGGCCTGCTCTTCGCGGCCCTGTTCGTGCACCGGCAGCGGACGGCCGCCTCCCCGATGATCTCCCCGGCCCTGTTCCGCGGTCGCGGCTTCGGCCCGGCCGCCGCCCTCAACCTGGTCACCATGTTCGGGATGATGGGCTCCGCGTTCTTCACCACGCAGTACCTCCAGTCGGTGCTCGACAAGAGCGCTCTGGAGGCGGCCCTGTGGGCGCTGGTGCCGTCGGTGCCCATCGGCTTCGCGGCACCGTTCGCGACCCATCTGGTGCAGAAGGGCGTCAACCGCGCCCACGTGGTGACGGCGGGCTTCGCCACCGCCGTGTGCGGTTACGTACTGCTGTCGTTCGTGGGCACGGACTCCCTGGTGCTCGTCCTGGTCGCCTGCGGTGTGCTCGCCATGGGCGTCACCACGGTGATGTCCCAGATCATGGACCTCGCGCTGGGCGCCGCTCCGGTGGAACGCGCGGGCTCCGCCTCGTCCCTGATGGAGACCGGCGCCGAGTTCGGCGGGGCGCTGGGCATGGCGTTCCTCGGCTCCATCGGCACCGCCGTCTATCGGAACGAGATGCCGGACTCCGCTCCGGCGGCGGCCCACGAGACGCTGGGCGGCGCGCTGGCCGTCGCCGAGCGGCTGCCGGGGCAGGCGGGAGACGCCCTGGCGACGGCGGCTCGGGAGGCCTTCACACAGGGGATGAACGCGGCGGCGATCGCGGGTGCCGCGGTGTTCGCCGGGGCGGCGGTCCTGGCGTCGGTGACGCTGCGCCGGGTGCGGGTGCGTCCGGAAGCGCCCACGGAAAACGCCGGACAGGCTGACTCACTCAGCCCGTCCGGCGTTTGAGGACGAGCCCGTTCAGGGCGAACGGGGGACCGGGGGCAGAGCCCCCGGACTCTCAGACCAGGTTGACGGAGCGGGCGGACGTCGCACCGATCTCCGCGGCGAGCTCGCCGAGAACGCCCGCGGACACCGTGTCGTCGACCGTCAGCACGGCGAGCGCCTCGCCGCCGACCGTCGCCCGGGCGACCTGCATGCCGGCGATGTTGATGCCCGCCTCGCCGAGGATGCGGCCCACTGTGCCGACGACACCCGGGCGGTCCTCGTAGCGCAGGACGACCATGTGGTCGGCGAGCGCGAGGTCGACGTCGTACTCGCCGACCGCGACGATCTTCTGGACGTGCTTGGGACCGGCCAGCGTGCCGGAGACCGAGATCTCCTCGCCGCCCGAGAGCGTGCCGCGCACGGTGACCACGTTGCGGTGGTCGGCCGACTCGGAGCTGGTGGTCAGCCGGACCTCGACACCGCGCTCCTGGGCGAACAGCGGGGCGTTGACGTAGGACACCGTCTCGTCGACGACGTCCTCGAAGACGCCCTTGAGCGCGGAGAGTTCGAGGACCTTCACGTCGTGCTGGGTGATCTCGCCGTACACCTCGACGTCGAGGCGGACCGCGACCTCGCCCGCGAGCGCGGTGAAGATGCGGCCGAGGCGCTCGGCGAGCGGCAGACCCGGCTTGACGTCCTCGGCGATGACACCGCCCTGCACGTTCACCGCGTCCGGGACCAGCTCACCGGCGAGCGCGAGACGCACCGAGCGGGCGACGGCGATACCGGCCTTCTCCTGCGCCTCGTCCGTGGAGGCACCGAGGTGCGGGGTGCAGACGACCTGGTCGAACTCGAACAGCGGGGAGTCGGTGCACGGCTCCTTGGCGTACACGTCGAGGCCGGCGCCGGCGACGCGGCCCTCCTTGAGCGCCGAGTACAGCGCCTCCTCGTCGACGATGCCGCCGCGCGCGGCGTTGATGACGCGCACGCTCGGCTTGACCTTGCGCAGCGCCTCGTCGCCGATGAGGCCGAGGGTCTCGGGGGTCTTGGGGAGGTGGACGGTGATGAAGTCGGAGACCTCGAGCAGCTCGTCCAGCGACACCACCTTGACGCCCATCTGCGCGGCCCGCGCGGGCTGTACGTAGGGGTCGTAGGCGACGACCTTCATGCCGAAGGCGGACATGCGCTGCGCGACGAGGGCGCCGATCCGCCCCAGACCCACGACACCGAGGGTCTTCTCGGCGAGCTCGACGCCCGTGTACTTGCTCCGCTTCCACTCGCCGTTCTTCAGCGCGGCGTTGGCCTGCGGGATGTTGCGCGCGGTGGCGACGATCAGACCGCAGGCGAGTTCGGCGGCGGTCACGATGTTCGAGGTGGGGGCGTTGACGACCATCACGCCGGCCTTGGTGGCGGCCGAGACGTCGACGTTGTCCAGGCCGACGCCGGCGCGGGCGACGACCTTGAGCCGGTTCGCGGCGGCGATCGCCTCGGCGTCGACCTTGGTGGCCGAGCGGATCAGGATCGCGTCCACCTCGGCGATGGCCGGGAGCAGCTCGGCACGGTCCGCGCCGTTGCAGTGGCGGATCTCGAAGTCCGGGCCGAGGGCGTCGACGGTGGCGGGCGACAGCTCTTCAGCGATGAGTACGACGGGTTTCGAGCTCACGTGAGTCCTCACAAGTCCAATGCGGACGGCCGTCCCGACGGCCGCAGGCGGTGAAGAAGTGCTAGCCGCGTGGAAGACGCACGACGCTGTGGGCCTGACGCGTTTGTTGTACAGCAGTCTAGTGGCGCGGGGCGGGTCGTCTTGCGCCTCCGCGGATTGATCACCCGGAAGAGGCGGTGGGGAGAATCAGCCCCTCCGGCGATTGAGGAGCGGGGTCCGGGGCGGAGCCCCGGGGGGGGGGGCGGGAAAAAAACAGAAACCCCCAAAGGGACAAAAACCATGCCCCCCCCCCCC
>NZ_JBVIGS010000017.1:94879-209978 GCF_055570675.1 Streptomyces sp. NPDC031111 | reverse complement strand
CTTCGGGATGCAAGGACAGAAAACTATGACGGGGTCAAGGAGAGAGGGCCTTCCGTGATCCTGTGACAGCACCCCCCGGGGGTGGCGAACCCAACCCCCCCCCCCCCCCCCCCCCCCCCCCCCCCCCTCGGCCGTGTCCGGAGCCGGTCCGGAACACGGTAGGAATCCGGACAACCACGCAGCGCCATGCCCTCCCCGAACCTCCCCGTGACCTTCCGCCGCGACAGGGGAACAATGGCGGGAACACCCCGTATCGCGCACGGGACGAACCGAGGGGCCCGCCGGGCGGCTGGCGCGAACTGTGAGGTCGGCACCGCCCGCGAGTGACGGCGACGTGACAGGCGCCTGAAACGGTTTGCCGAACATGCGTAGGGTGCAGACAACTCACGTGGAGGAGTGCGCCGGGGCAGCGGCGCACGGGGCGCGGGGCGATCGGCGGAGGAGGGAGCCGGAGCGATGGGTGACCACAAGGAACAGCCCTTGCGGGTGGGCGCGGCCGTGCGGCGGCGACGCCGTGCGCTGGACCTCACCCTCGCCGTCGTGGCCGAGCGCAGCGGCCTGTCGGTCCCGTTCCTCAGCCAGATCGAGAACGAGCGGGCCCGTCCCAGCCAGACGTCCCTGGAGAAGGTCGCCGACGCCCTGCGCACCACCGCCGTGGAGCTCCTCGCCGCCGCCGACCCGGCGTGCAGCGTGGACGTCGTCCGCTCCGAGGGCGTCGAGCCGTGGGCCGAACCGCAGGTGCGCTCCCTGGTCCGCGGCCACCACCAGATGCACGCCTCCGAGTTCACCGGCGACCACGACGCCGGACGTGAACTCCAGTTCCGCAACGACCAGTTGATGTACGTGGCGGACGGCGCCGTGGAGATCGAGGCGGAGGGCCGCGCGTACCGCCTCGGCCGCGGCGACACCCTGTACCTCACCGGGGGAGTACGGCACCGCTGGCGGGCCACGGTCCCGGAGACGCGGCTGCTCGTCGTCGCCGTGGCCGAGCACATCGAGGCGTTGCGGGACAAGCCCCGCCGATGAGTCCCGCCCGGGTCGTCTCCCTCGTCCCTTCGCTGACGGAGGCCGTGGCGCTCTCCGCCCCCGGTGCACTGGCCGGCGCCACCGACTGGTGCACGCACCCGGCCGGACTGGACGTCGTACGCGTCGGCGGCACGAAGAACCCGAAGACCGACCGGATCGTCGCGCTCGCCCCCGACCTGGTGATCGCCAACGAGGAGGAGAACCGCGAGCCCGACCTGGCGGCCCTGCGCGCGGCGGGTCTCGACGTGCTGGTGACCGAGGTGCGGACACTGCCGCAGGCCTTCCGCGAGCTGGACCGGGTGCTCACCGCGTGCGGGCTGCCCGGCCGCCCCCGGTGGCTGGACGAGGCCGAGGCGGCCTGGGCGGCGCTGCCCCCGCCCGCGGAGCGCCGGACGGCGGTCGTGCCCGTCTGGCGGCGCCCGTGGATGGTGCTGGGCCGGGACACCTTCGCCGGTGACCTGCTGTCCCGTCTCGGTGTCGACCACGTCCACGCGGCCCACCCGGAGCGCTATCCGCGCGTCCCTCTGGACGCGTTGCGGGCGGCGGACCCGGACCTCGTCGTGCTCCCCGACGAGCCCTACCGCTTCACCGCCGACGACGGACCGGAGGCCTTCCCCGGGCTGCCCTGCGCGCTCGTCGACGGCCGGTACCTCACCTGGTACGGGCCGTCGCTGGCCGAGGCCCCCGCGGTGCTGGGACGGGCCCTGCGGGCAGCGCGCCGCTGAACAGCCCGCGCGCCGTGTGCCAGGAGGCGGTGGCCCAGGCACCGACCAGGAGGGCGTACAGGGCGAGCGCCAGCACGTCGTAGACGAGCAGTCCGGTGTGCCGGGCCAGGGCCCCGGCGCCGGTGACACAGGTGCCGACCGGGAAGGTGAACGACCACCACGTCATCGCGAAGCGCATCCCCAGCCGCCGCGCCCGCACCACATGGGCGCCGGCGAGGCAGAGCCACAGCAGCGCGAAGCCCATGACGGGCACCCCGTACAGCACGGCGAGCATCCCGAACCCCTCGGCGTACGGCGCCGGTACGACCCCCGGGGCGGCGTCCGCGAAGGCGCCGACGGCGGTGGTGGACTGGCCGAGCGGTCCCAGCACCAGGAACAGCGTGGGGGTGAGTGCGAGGGGCGGCGGACCGCCGGTGATCAGCCGGCCGAAGACCAGCGGCAGCGTCACCAGGGTGGCGAGGAGGCTGAGCCCGAACATCGCGAAGCAGGCGAACAGCAGCGTCGCACGGGCCTGGCCCTCCGGAAGGTACGGCACGAGACGGGGCCCGAGCGCGGCGGACACCATCGGCGCGACCAGCGGCAGCAGCCACACGGGCGTCGCCTGCTCCGCCGTCACCCGGTGGCGTACGGCCATGAGGTACGGGACGGCCACGGCGGCCGCCAGCCCGACGACCGTACCGGCGGTGAACAGCACGGCGTCGATGACGACGGCCGCGCGCGGGCCGGTCCAGTCCCGTCCGACGGTCAGCGTGCCGCCGCCGACCGCCAGCAGGGCCATGGAGAGGCAGCCGTAGAAGGGCGCCACGGCGGGGTCGAGGAGATGGGCGCGGGCCTGGTCGCGGTGGTGGGCCCAGTGCAGGGCCCGTGCGGCGAGCAGGGCCACCAGGAGGACGAGGGAGAGCGCCCAGACGACGGTGAGCGCGAGCCGCTGGCCGGGTGCGTGCACGGGGAGCGCGGCGCCGGCGCCGGCGACGATGGCCGTGCCCATGACGCAGGCGTACCAGTTGGGTCCGAGGTGACGGACGGCGGCGGCACGCGGGGGCCGTGCGGTGGCACGGGGGAGGGCGGGCGTCAGGGGCCGGGTTGCGGTGACCATGGTCATACGGTCGTACCGGTGGGGTGCCGCCACCAGGGACCACGCCTCTATGGCGGCATAAGCTGGGCTTATGAGCACACCCGATGACCACGACCATCCGGGGCACCGCTCCGTGAGCCCGGGGTCGTCCCTGGCCCACCGGGTGCCGGACCTCGGCGCCCTGGAACTGCTGCTGGCGGTGGCGCGGCTGGGCAGTCTGGGCGGGGCGGCGCGTGAGCTGGGCATCACCCAGCCCGCGGCCAGCAGCCGGATCCGGTCGATGGAACGGCAGCTCGGCGTGGCACTGGTCGACCGGTCGCCGAGGGGGTCGAGGCTGACCGACGCGGGGGCGCTGGTCACCGACTGGGCACGGCGGATCGTGGAGGCGGCGGAGGCCTTCGACGTGGGGGCGCAGGCGCTGCGGGACCGCAGGGACTCACGGCTGCGGGTGGCGGCGAGCATGACAATCGCCGAGTACCTGCTGCCGGGCTGGCTGCTCGCGCTGCGCGCGCAGCGGCCGGACACGGCGGTGTCGCTGCTCGCGGGGAACTCGGCCGCGGTGGCGGAGCGGTTGCTGTCGGGGGAGGCGGACGTGGGGTTCGTGGAGGGGCTCACGGTGTCGGCGGGGCTGGACTCCGCGGTGGTCGCCCATGACCGGCTGATCGTGGTCACCGCGCCGTCCCATGCGTGGGCGCGGCGGCGACGGCCGCTCGCGGCGGAGGAGTTGGCGAGTACGCCGTTGATCCTGCGGGAGAAGGGGTCCGGGACCCGGCAGGTGCTGGACGCGGCGCTGGGTGGGCTGGCTCGGCCCCTGATCGAGTTGTCCTCCACCACTGCCGTGAAGGCGGCGGCGGTGGGTGGGGCGGGGCCGGCGGTGCTGAGTGAACTGGCGGTGGGGGAGGAGTTGGCGATGCGGCGGCTGGTGCGGATTCCGGTCCAGGGGGTGGCCCTGGCCCGGGATCTGCGCGCGGTGTGGCCGACGGGACATCGGCCCGCGGGGCCGGCGCGGGATCTGTTGTCGCTGACGCGGGGGTGAGTTGTCGCTGGGCGGGGGTGGGTTGCGCGGCCCGGCGCTTATGGGGTGCTGGCGCGCCCACGATTGCCCGCGGCGGGCGTGTGGTTCGTCCGTGTGAGGGCTGGGCGGGGGGTGGGTCGCGCGGCCCGGCGCTTACGGGGTGCCGTCGCGCCCACCCGTGCCGCCCCAGCGGCACGACTGCCCGCGGAGAGCGCTGGCGGTCAGGGCTTGCATGATGCGGGTGTCCTCGGCCATTTCCGGGTGCCATTGGATGCCCAGGGTCCAGGGGGACGTGGGGAGTTCGATGGCTTCCACCGTGCCGTCCTCCGCGTGGGCCGACGGGATCAGGCCGGTGCCGAGGCGGTCCACCGACTGGTGGTGGTAGGTGGGTACGGAGGTTTCCTCCGGGGCGATGCCGGCGTAGAGCGTGCCCGGGACCGGCTTGACCGGGTGGCGGCCGAACACGCCCGGAGTCTCCGCGTGGCCCTCGACGTGCTGGACCAGCGTGCCGCCCAGGGCGACGTTCAGCAGCTGCATGCCCCGGCAGATGCCGAGGAGCGGGATCCCGCGGTCCAGTGCCGCGTCGATCAGGGCGAGTTCCCAGGCGTCCCGCGCCCGGGCGGGCGGACCGGTGCGCGGGTCGGGCTCGGCGCCGTAGTGGACGGGTTCCACGTCCGGGCCGCCCGCGATCACCAGTCCGTCGAGCCGGGCCACGGCCGCCGCGGCCCGCTCCGGCGCGTCCGGGGGAAGCATCGCGGCCAGTCCGCCCGCCCGCTGCACCAGTCGCGGATAGCCGGCCGGCAGCAGCGCGGCGTCCAGCTCCCACACGCCCCACCGCACACCGGACTCCGCGTACGTACTGATGCCGATGAGTGGCCTGGCCGTCATGCCGATCACCTTTCCCTGCCTCAGTCCCGTGACAACTCTGCCTCGGCCGCCGCCAGCGCCGCGAACTCCTCCTCCGGCGCCTTCGCCACCAGGTGCTTGCGGCTGTACAGCCCGAAGTACGCCACGGCCACGATGTACACCGCCAGCGCGATGAACGCCGCCGTCACGTCCACCAGGAACGTCGCCACCAGCGCCGCACAGGCCAGCACCAGCGCCACCGACGAGGTGAGCACCCCGCCCGGCGTCCGGTACGGCCGCGGCAGCTCCGGCTCCCGGCGGCGCAGCACGATGTGCGAGAGGGACATCAGCGCGTACGAGATCGTCGCGCCGAACACGGCGATGTTCAGCATGCGCGCGCCGTTGCCCGACCCGGCGGCCAGCGCGAAGCCGATCGCGCCCGGCACGAGCAGACCGAGGTACGGCGCCCTGCGGCCGCTGGTGAGGGAGAGGAACTTCGGCAGGTAACCGGCGCGGGACAGGGCGAACAGCTGCCGTGAACCGGCGTAGATCAGCGAGAAGAACGACGCGACCAGTCCCGCGAGGCCGGCGTAGTTCACGATCCGGCTGAGCGTCGTGGCCTCGCCGTCCGGCTGGAGCGCCTCCACCAGCGGATTGCCCGCGTCCTGCACAGCGGCCGAGCCGCGCGCCCCGGCCGCCGCGAAGAAGGTCACCACGGCCAGCACCACCAGGATGCCCATCGACCAGCGGATCGCCCTCGGCAGCGTACGGGCCGGTTCCCTGGTCTCCTCGGCGGCCAGCGGCACCCCCTCCACGCCCAGGAAGAACCACATGCCGAACGGGAACGCCGCCCAGATGCCCAGCAGCCCCATCGGCAGCCAGGAGTTCGCGCCGAACGCCGACGAATCCACTGGGATGTCGTCCAGCGACGACGCGTCGAACTCGGGCAGCGCCCCCAGCGCGAACACCACCAGCGCCGCCACCGCGATGCCCGTGACGACGAAGCTGAAGCGCAGCGCCTCGCCCACGCCCCACAGATGGATGCCGATGAAGATCACGAAGCAGGCCAGGTACACCGGCCAGCCGGACTCCAGGCCGAACAGGCCCAGCGACTCGACGTAGTCGCCGATGAAGATGGAGATCGCGGCGGGCGCGAGCACGTACTCGATGAGGATCGCGGTCCCGGTGAGGAACCCGCCCCAGGGGCCGAGCGCCCGGCGGGCGAAGCCGTAGCCGCCGCCGGCCGTGGGCAGGATCGACGACAGCTCGGCCAGGGCGAACACCATGCAGGTGTACATGGCGCCCATCAGCACCATGGCGATCGCCAGACCGCCGAAGCCGCCCTCGGCCAGGCCGAAGTTCCAGCCCGAGTAGTCCCCGGAGACGACGTAGGCGACGCCGAGGCCGGTCAGCAGCAGCCAGCCGGCGCTGCCGCGGCGCAGCTTCCTGCGCTCGAGGTAGTCGTCCGGCTCACCGGCGGGATCGTGGGACGCGGATGGAAGGCTCACGGGGCGACTCCCCAACGGAGGGCAATGGAACGAATCCAGACCTTTGTGGGCCCATACCTTCGTGGCGTGAACGGCGCCGGCGCAACCCCTCTGCGTTAATCCGCGGTAAACCCTGCCCGCCCCCGGGCACCGTCACGCCAGGAACCCGCGCAGCAGCGCCGCCGTCCCCGCGCAGTGCTCGCGCATCATCTCCCGCGCCCCGTCCGCGTCCCCCTCCAGCACCGCCTCGACCAGCGCGGTGTGCTGCCGCTGGGAGTGCTCCAGGTTGCGCACCAGCAGCGGGATGCAGTCCAGCAGTTCGTTCACCGTCGCCCGCACCGCCGCGTACTGCGCGGTCAGTGTCGGCGAGCCGCACAGCTCCGCCAGGGTGAGGTGGAACAGCGTGTCCAGGCGCCGGTACTCCGCCAGCGGCGCGTCCCGCGTGCCGGACAGCGCCTCCCGCAGCCGCACTGCCTGCTCGTCCGTCAGCCCGTGCGCCGCGCACAGCCCCGCCGCGCCCACCTCGAGCACCTCGCGGAACCTCAGCACGTCCTCTATGTCGACCTCGGCGATCCGCCGCCGCAGCTCCTCCTCGCCGGTGTCCGTCGGCCGGGGCAGCACGAACGTTCCGCCGTACCGGCCGCGCCGCGACTCCACCAGGCCCTGGTCCTGGAGCACCTTCAGCACCTCGCGCAGCGTCACCCGGCTGATCCCCAGCCGCTCCGCCAGCTCCCGCTCGGCCGGCAGCCGCTCACCGCCCGCCACCAGGCCCAGCCGCACCACCTGGAGGATCTGCTCCAGCGCCTCCTCGAAGCCGTTGCCCGCGCGGACCTGCCGCAGCACCGGCGCCAGGCGGTCCCCGACCGCGCCGACCACATCTTCCGGCATCCGGCCGTGCCCCCTTCCCAAGCAATGGTTCTCGGCAATACCTTATGGCTCCCGGCTGACCGAAGAAGCCCGAGGAGGCTCTCCCGTGGCAGACCGCACACCCCCACTCTCCGTCGAGGAGCTGCACACCCTCGTCGCCGGCGGTGAGATCGACACTGTCGTCCTGGCCTTTCCCGACATGCAAGGGCGGCTCCAGGGCAAGCGGTTCGCCGCGCGCTTCTTCCTCGACGAGGTGCTCCGGCACGGCACCGAGGGCTGCAACTACCTGCTCGCCGTCGACGCCGACATGAACACGGTGGACGGCTACGCGATGTCCTCCTGGGACACCGGCTACGGCGACTTCGCCATGTACCCCGACCTCGACACCCTGCGCCGCGTGCCCTGGAACGAGGGCACCGCCATGGTCGTCGCCGACCTCGCCTGGGCCGACGGCACCCCGGTCGTCGCCGCCCCGCGGCAGATACTGCGCCGCCAGCTGGACCGCCTCGCCGCACTCGGCCACACCGCACAGGTCGGCACCGAACTGGAGTTCATCGTCTTCCGCGACACCTACGAACAGGCCTGGGACGCCGGCTACCGGGGGCTCACCCCCGCCAACCAGTACAACGTCGACTACTCGGTGCTCGGCACCGGCCGCATCGAGCCCCTGCTGCGCCGCATCCGCAACGAGATGGCCGGCGCCGGACTCACCGTCGAGTCCGCCAAGGGCGAGTGCAACCCCGGCCAGCACGAGATCGCCTTCCGCTACGACGAGGCCCTGGTCACCTGCGACCAGCACGCCGTCTACAAGACCGGCGCCAAGGAGATCGCCGCCCAGGAGGGCGTCTCGATCACCTTCATGGCCAAGTACAACGAGCGCGAGGGCAACTCCTGCCACATCCACCTCTCCCTCGCCGACACCGACGGTGAGAGCGTCATGCCGGACTCCCCCGAGGAGCCGGACGCCATGTCCGAGGTCATGCGCCACTTCCTCGCCGGGCAGCTCGCCGCGCTCCGCGAGTTCTCCCTGCTCTACGCCCCGAACATCAACTCCTACAAGCGGTTCCAGCCCGGCTCCTTCGCCCCGACCGCCGTCGCCTGGGGACGCGACAACCGCACCTGCGCGCTGCGCGTGGTCGGCCACGGACGCTCCCTGCGCTTCGAGAACCGGCTCCCCGGCGGCGACGTCAACCCGCACCTCGCCGTCGCGGGCATGGTCGCCGCCGGCCTGCACGGCATCGAGCAGAAGCTGGAACTGCCGGAACCCTGTCCCGGCAACGCCTACACCGCCGACTTCGAGCACGTCCCCACCACCCTGCGCGAGGCCGCCGAACTGTGGGAGAACAGCGCGATCGCCAAGGCCGCCTTCGGCGACGAGGTCGTCGCGCACTACCGCAACATGGCGCGCGTCGAGCTCGACGCCTACGACGCCGCGGTCACCGACTGGGAACTGCGCCGCTCCTTCGAACGCATGTGAGGCCCCTCTTGTCCGACCAGCCCCATGAGCTCCAGGTCCGCAACCCCGCGACCGAGGAGGTGATCGCCACCCTCCCGGCCGCCACCCCCGCGGACGTCGACGCCGCCGTCGTACGCGCCGCACGCGCGCAGACCGCGTGGGCCGCCCTCGCGCCGGGCGACCGGGCCCGGCTGCTGCGCCGGTTCGCCACCACGGTCGACGAGCACATCGAGGAACTGGCCCGGCTGGAGGTCCGCGAGGCCGGCCACACCCTCGGCAACGCCCGCTGGGAGGCGGGCAACGTCCGCGACCTGCTGGACTACGCGGCCGGGGGAGTCGAACGCCTCACCGGACGGCAGATCCCGGTCCCGGGCGGCGTGAACGTCACCTTCCTCGAACCGCTCGGCGTCGTCGGCGTCATCGCCCCCTGGAACTTCCCCATGCCCATCGCCGCCTGGGGCACCGCACCCGCCCTCGCGGCCGGCAACGCGGTGCTCCTCAAACCCGCCGAGACCACCCCCCTCACCGCCCTGCGCCTGGCCGAACTCGCCCTGGAGGCCGGCCTGCCCGAGGACCTGTTCCAGGTGCTCCCCGGACACGGCACGGTCGCCGGCAACGCCCTCGTCGAGCACCCGGACGTCGCCAAGATCGTGTTCACCGGGTCGACGGCCGTGGGCAGGCAGGTGTGGGCCAAGGGCGCCGCCCACCTCACACGCGTCACCCTGGAACTCGGCGGCAAGAGCCCCAACATCGTCTTCGCCGACGCCGACCTGGAGGCCGCCGCGGCCGCCGCCCCCATGTCCTTCCTCGACAACGCCGGACAGGACTGCTGCGCCCGCACCCGCATCCTCGTCGAGCGCTCCGCGCACGACCGCTTCCTGGAACTGCTCACCCCCGCGATCGAGTCCGTCCGGGTCGGCGACCCGGCGGACGAGGACGTCCAGATGGGCCCGCTGATCTCCGCCGTCCAGCGGGACCGTGTCCGCTCCTACGTCACCGACGACCTCGACGGCATCCGCGGCAAGGCCCCCGAGGGCCCCGGCTACTGGTTCCCGCCCACCGTCCTCACCGGCGTCGACCCGCACGCGCGCGTGGCCGTCGAGGAGGTCTTCGGCCCCGTCGCCGTCGTCCTCCCCTTCGACGACGAGGCCGACGCCGTACGCCTGGCCAACGCCACCGACTACGGCCTCTCCGGCTCCCTGTGGACCCGGGACGTCGGCCGCGCCCTGCGCGTCTCCCGGGCCGTGCGCGCGGGCAACCTGTCCGTCAACTCCCACTCCAGCGTCCGCTACTGGACCCCCTTCGGCGGGTTCAAGCAGTCCGGGGTCGGCCGCGAACTGGGCCCGGACGCGCTGACCGCCTTCACCGAAACCAAGAACGTCTTCATCAGCACGGAGGCCTGACCGCACATGAGTGAGGAAAACATCTGCCGCCGACTGGTCGGCCGCACCGCCGTCGTCACCGGAGCGGGCAGCGGCATCGGTCTCGCGACCGTCCGCCGGCTCGCCTCCGAGGGCGCCCACGTGGTCTGCGGCGACGTGGACGAGGCACGCGGCAAGGCCGCCGCCGAGGAGACCGGCGGGATCTTCGCGCACGTCGACGTCACCGACCCCGAGCAGGTCGAGGCACTGTTCCGGACCGCGTACGACACCTACGGCAGCGTCGACATCGCCTTCAACAACGCCGGCATCTCCCCGCCCGACGACGACTCCATCCTGGAGACCGGGCTGGACGCCTGGAAACGCGTCCAGGAGGTCAACCTCACCTCCGTCTACCTGTGCTGCAAGGCCGCCATCCCCTATATGCGACGCCAGGGCAAGGGGTCCATCATCAACACCGCGTCGTTCGTGGCCCGGATGGGAGCGGCCACCAGCCAGATCTCCTACACCGCCTCCAAGGGCGGCGTCCTCGCCATGTCCCGGGAACTCGGCGTGCAGTTCGCCCGTGAGGGCATCCGCGTCAACGCCCTGTGTCCCGGCCCGGTCAACACCCCGCTCCTCCAGGAGCTCTTCGCCAAGGACCCCGAGCGGGCGGCCCGCCGCCTGGTGCACATCCCGCTCGGCCGGTTCGCCGAGGCCGAGGAGATCGCCGCCGCCGTCGCCTTCCTGGCCAGCGACGACTCCTCCTTCGTCAACGCCACCGACTTCCTGGTGGACGGCGGAATCTCGGGGGCGTACGTGACACCCCTGTAGCCCTCGCCTCTACAGTGCCGGGATGAGCATGACGCCTCCGCCCGGCTGGTACCGCGACCCGCACGCCCCGCACCTGGAACGCTGGTGGGACGGCACGGCCTGGACCGAGCACCGGCGCACGCCGGAGGTGCCCACCGTGCCGCTGGCCCAGTCCACGGCCGGCACCGGCGGCACCGGTCGTGCCAGGGCGGTCGCCCTCACGACCGCCGGGGCCGTGCTGGTCGCGGCGATCGTGACCGGCGCGGTGTTCCTCGGCGGGGACGACGGCGACCCGGAGACGAGGACCGGCCCGACGGCCACCACCTCCGCCCCCGGGACGCCCTCGTCGTCACCGCCCACCTCCGAGCCGCCCGCCGAGGACCCGAACACGGTCGAGGACCAGCTCAACGGGATCACCTTCCCGCTCCTCGACGGCTGGGTCCGGCCCGAGCACGTCGCCGAGGACGACGTCGTCATGACCACCGACGGCACCTACGACTGCCCCGGCGAGGGCAGCGTCTGCCGGCACGGCCTCGTCATCTCCCGGACGGTGACCGAGAGCGACGAGACCTCGCCCGAGGCGCTCGCCAAGGAGGACATCTCCGACGCGGCCGACGCGGCCTTCGACAAGGACACCGTCGGCCGCCGCCCGTACGGCGGCCTGGAGTCCCACGAGGTCGTGAAGTCGGGCCCGGTCGCGGTGGCGGGCCGCGCCGGGTACCTGGTGCGCTGGCGCGTCACCACCGCCAAGGGACCCGGCGGCTACGTCCAGTCGCTGGTGTTCCCGTCCAGCGTCGGCACCGAGTCCCCGGTCCTCGTCCGCTACGTCTTCGACGCCGGGGAGGACGGGCCGCCCCTGGCCGACATGGACCGCATCACCGAGGGAATCCGCTCGGTCACCGACGAGGCCTCGGGCGGTGGCGTCGGCAGCAGCATCGGTCCCACGGACTGAGCCGCTACAGGAAGGCGTGGCCCTCGCCGCGGTACGTCGGCACGGTCGCCGTCACCGCGTCGCCCTCCACCAGGCGCAGCGCGTCGAACCGCTCGCACAGCTCGCCCGCCTTGGCGTGCCGGAACCACACCCTGTCGCCGATCAGCAGATCGTCGGCGGGCGGGCCCAGCAGCGGAGTCTGCACCTCACCGGGGCCCTCCTGCGGGTCGTACCGCAGCCCCTCCGGCAGGTACGGCACCGGCAGCCGGTCCGCGCCGGCCGCGCCCGAGGCCGGATACCCGCCGCCCAGCACCGTCACCACACCCACCCCCGGCCGCCGTACGACGGGCAGCGCGAAGAGGGCCGCCGGACGGCCCGTGAACGACGTGTAGTTGTCGAACAGCCGCGGCACGTACAGCCCCGAACCGGCCGCGATCTCGGTGACCGCGTCCTCCGCGGCGGTGTGCTGCACACTGCCCGTGCCGCCGCCGTTGACGAACTCCAGGTCCGGCACGACCTCACGCACCGCCCGCACCACCGCGGCCCGCCGCTCGGCGAGCTCACGGCGCGCGGCGGCCTGCATCAGCCGCACCGCCCGCGACCGCAACGGCCGCCCGGCCACCGCGTCCCCGACGCCGGCCACATGACCCTCGTACGCCATGATCCCCACGACCGCGAACCCCGGCCGCCGTGCCACCGCCCTCGCGAACTCGGCGACCTGGGCGGGGGAGTGCAGCGGGGAGCGCCGGGCCCCGACCCGCACCCGTCCCCCGAACAGCCTCAGCGAGGTGTCCAACTCCAGGCAGACCCGCACCACTTCACCGCCGCCCGCGCGCGAGGCGTCGATCAGGTCCAGCTGCGCCGGATCGTCGACCATCACCGTGACGGCGGCGGCGAGCTTGGGGTCGGCGGCGAGCTCCGCGTAGCCGGCACGGTCGGCCGACGGATAGGCCAGCAGGACGTCGTCGAACCCGGAACGGGCCAGCCACAGGGACTCGGCGAGGGTGAACGACATGACGCCCGCGAAACCGTCCCGGGCGAGGACGCGTTCGAGGAGCGCACGGCAGCGCACGGACTTGCTCGCCACCCGCACCGGCTTCCCGCCCGCCCTGCGGACCAGGTCCTCCGCGTTGGCGTCGAAGGCCTCCAGATCGACGATCGCGAAGGGGGCGTCGAGGTGGGCGGTGGCCCGGTCGTAACGGGCCCGGTCGGCGGCGCGCGCAGTCATGAACGCAGCCTGCCAGACGGGATTACCGCACGGTAGGGGATGTTCCGGGCAGATGCCGCGGCCCTGCGGACTGGTTCCCGTTCGACGCGGACCACGCCGTAGAGTGACGCGCACGCACGGCGGAACGGCGCCTTGCCGGGATGACGCGCCGTCCGTGCGGGTATCTGTGCCCGGGACGAGTCCGTGCCGGGCGGGCACGAGCGACTGGGGGGTGCATGAGCACGGAAGCGCGCCGCGCCTCCCACCCTCCGCGCCCCACCGTCCCCCCGCGCCCGGCACACCCCCCGGCGCCGTCCGACCCCGACCCGGACACCACCGCCCCCCGGGGGCGCACCTCGGGCGGCTCGGGCCCCTTCGACCCCCGCACCCCGTCCCACCCCCCGACGACCGGCCCCGCCGAACGACCCCCCGGCGCCCAGGACGAGGCGGCGCCCGGCACCTCGGTCCCGCCCGAGGCCGCGCGGCCTTCCGCGCCCCGGCCGCGCTTCCCGGGCTTCGGGGACCGTGTGTCCCCCGGTACGGACCCCGTGGCGCCCCCGCCTCCGCGTGCCTCCGCCCGCTTCCCCGACGCGCCGCCGACCGTCGGCCGGGGCCTGCGCTCTCCGGGCGCCCCGCCCGCCGTACCTCCGCAGCCCACCGACCAACCCACCACACGCGGCACGGGCCTCCCCTCCGAAAACCCGTCGGAGACGACGACCCGCCTCCGCCCCGTGCCCTCCGACCCGGTGACGGACCCCGACGCGCGGCGCGCCGGCGCGGGCGCCCCCGATCCCGCGCTCTCCTGGAGCGCCCCCGGCGGCGGACGGCCCGTGGTGTCCTTCGGGGAACCGGAGGGGTACGACGAGGCCGCGCGGCCCCGCCCGCTGGGACGCCGGGGCCGGTCACAGGCCGTGGCGGCCGCCGCCTGTCTCGTCCTCGGGACGGGCCTCATCGGCGGTGCCGTCACCGGAAGCTGGCTCGCCGGGGACTCCGACGGCCCCGGGGACCGGCACGGCTTCTCCGCGGCCCAGGCCATGTGGCACAACGTCCCCGTCGACCAGCTGTTCCCGCCCACCCTCCAGGGCAAGGGCGCGGGCCCCGGCGGCGCCGACCGGTCCTGGACCCGTATCGCCGTGGCCCCCGACAGCGGCTGCAAGGACGCTCTCGACCCCCTGCTCCGCAAGGTCCTCACCCCCGTCGGCTGCGAGCGCCTGCTGCGCGCCACCTACACCGACGCCACCCAGAGCCATGTCACCACCGTCGGCCTGCTGTTCACCGAGGCCGACGCCGCCGCCATGACCTCCCTCGCCCGCCGGTTCGACAGGGAACGCCTGGACCGCCGTACCGACCTGATGCCCCTGCCGTACGCGGCGAAGGGCACCGCGGCCGCCGCCTTCGGCGCGGAGCAGCGCGCCTCGTGGACGATCTCCGTCCTCACCGACGCCCCCGTCGTGGTCTACGCCGTCTCCGGCTGGGCCGACGGCCGCACCGTCGACACCCCGCAACCCGCCGAGGACGCCATGGAGTCCGGAGCCACCACCGCCCCCGCCCAGGCGGGCCTCGGCCACGAGGCCCAGGGCCTCGCCGACCGCGTCGAACGCGGCCTGCGCAAGAAGGCGGGCACCGCGACGGAGCAGCCGTCATGAGACCCGTCACCGCCCGCCGCCGCCCCGCCACCGCGGCCCTCGGCGGCCTCCTCGCCGCCGCCGTCGCGCTGGTCCCCGCCACCACCGCGCACGCCGACGGCATCCGCGCCCGGCAGTGGTCCCTGGAGGCCATGCACACCGAGGAGGCCTGGCGGACCACGAAGGGCGCGGGCGTCACCGTCGCCGTCCTGGACACCGGTGTCGAGGCCGACCACCCCGACCTCGACGGCAACGTCCTCGACGGCACGGACCTGGTCGGTTTCGGCGCGAGCGAGGGCGACCGCGCCTGGGCCCGCCACGGCACCGCGATGGCGGGGATCATCGCCGGCCACGGACACGGACCGGGCAACGCGGACGGCGTCATGGGCATCGCGCCCGAGGCGAAGATCCTCCCGGTCCGCGTGATCCTGGAGGACGGCGACCCCTCCCGCGCCAAGGCCCGCAGCACCCGTGGCAACGCCCTCGCCGAGGGCATCCGCTGGGCCGCCGACCACGGAGCCGACGTCATCAACCTCTCCCTCGGCGACGACTCCGCGTCCGCGCACCCCGAACCCGCCGAGGACCAGGCCATCCAGTACGCGCTGCGCAAGGGCGTGACCGTCGTCGCCTCCGCCGGGAACGGAGGCGAGAAGGGCGACCACGTGTCCTACCCGGCCGCCTATCCGGGGGTCATCGCCGCCACGGCGGTGGACCGGTACGGCACGCGTGCGCCGTTCTCCACCCGGCGCTGGTACGCCACGGTCAGCGCGCCGGGGGTCGATGTGATCATCGCCGACCCCGATCACAAGTACTACGAGGGGTGGGGGACCAGTGCCGCCGCCGCGTTCGTCTCCGGCGCGGCGGCGCTGGTCAAGGCGGCGCATCCGGGGCTGGCCCCGGCCCAGGTCAAGCGGCTGCTGGAGGACACCGCGCGCAATGCCCCGGCCGACGGGCGGGACGACTCCCGGGGCTTCGGGTTCGTGGACCCGGCCGCCGCGATCAAGGCCGCTTCGCGGTTGAAGCCGGAGGGGCTGGAGTCGGCGGCGTACGGGGAGAAGTACTTCGGTCCTGGGCCGGACGCGGTGGACGCCGGTGGCGACACGGCGGACTGGGCCGCGCCGTTGGCCGGTGGGGCGGGGGGTGTGCTGCTGGTCGCCGCGGTGGTTCTGTGGCGTGGCCGCAGGACGCACGGCGAGGACTTCTAGCTGGTCGCTCTTGGCGTGGGCCAGGGGTGGGTTCGCGCGGCCCGGCGCCGTGCCGGGTGCCCCACGTTGGTGTGGGCCGGGGGGTGTCTGCGCGGCCCGGCGCTTGCGGGGTGCCGTCGCGCCCACCCTCCCCCACTCTCGGCTTCGCTCGAGCGGGAGGTGCCCCCATCGCCCCAGCGGCACCACTGCCCGCGGATCACGAAGACGGATTGCCGCGTACGGCGGTGAGGGGACGGGGTGGGGGTGGCCGCCCGCAGTGGCTGGCGCGTCCGCGCCCTCAGCCACTCCAGGAGACGTGATGCGCGCCAGTCCGAGGACGGACACCCCCGGCCCGGCCCCGACTCACCCACCGGGCCGGTGGCGCTCAGACGCGAACCCCGACGGCGCCCCCGCCCCGCCCGCCGGGGTCGGCGGCGCTCAGACGCGCGGGCGCCGGCCCACCCGGCGCCCAGTGGGGCGTGGGTGGCCCGCTATGGTCGGCTGCGTGGCGAACAAGAACATCCCGGACTCCCCCTTCCGCGACGACGACGGCTCCGCCGACCCCCGGCTGAGTGCCGCGCTCGCCGCCTGGGCCGAGGACGGCAACGCCGTCGCCCCCGTCCTGGAGGCCCTCAAGGACGCCCGCCTCCTCGTCCCCGTCGTCGCCCTGCTCGGCGAGGTCGAGGAGGACGAGAACGGGCTCCGCCGCGAGAAGACCAGCGACATGGCCGTCCCCACCCTCAAGGCGGGCAACCGCACCGCCCTCCCCGCCTTCACCTCCACCGACTCCCTCGCCCGCTGGGACCCGTCGGCTCGCCCCGTCGCCGTGCCGCTGCACCAGGCCCTGCAAGCCGCAGCCCACGAGAAGGCGGACACGCTGATCCTGGACATGTCCGGCCCCGTGCCCTTCGAGCTGACCGGCCCCGCCCTGCTGGCCCTCGCCGAGGGCCGCACGAGCACCGACCCGCTCACCGACCCCGCGGTCGTCGAAGCCGTACGCGCCGCAGTGGCCGCGGAGCCCGCCGTACTGCGCGCCCACCTCGGCCCGGGCCAGGCCGACGGCACCCTCGCCCTGGTCCTCGACCCCGCCGCCCCCACCGCGGAGGCCGCCCGCGCCGTCGCCCAGCGCCTGGCCGCCGACGAAACACTGAGGGCCCGCCTGGTGCGCGGCCTCGACCTGGCAGTCCTGCCGGCCGAGGCGACGCCACCCGGCGAGCCCCTGTACGTCCGTACTCCGTGAAGCCCTGGCCGAAGCCCTAGCCGTAGATCGGACCCGTGTACTTCTCGCCCGGCCCCTGCCCCGGCTCGTCCGGCACCACCGAGGCCTCACGGAACGCCAGCTGGAGCGACTTCAGTCCGTCCCGCAGCGGCGCCGCGTGGAAGGAGCTGATCTCGGTCGCGGAGGCGTCCAGCAGACCGGCCAGCGCGTGCACCAGCTTGCGGGCCTCGTCCAGGTCCTTGAACTTGTCGCCCTCCTCGGTCAGACCGAGCTTCACGGCGGCGGCGCTCATCAGGTTGACGGCGACCGTCACGATCACCTCGACGGCCGGGACCTCGGCGATGTCGCGGGCCATGGCGTCGAAGTCGGGGTTGCCGGGGGTCTCGGGGGTGTCCGAGGGGGAGGTGTCACTCATGACCCACACGATAGGCGCAGCCCGGCACCCCCTCGACGGCAGGAGGCCGGAGACGGCCGGTTAGCGCACCTCACCCGGAGCTGCTAACCTTGTGTAACGACCGGTCGGACCCGTATGCCTCACGGCTCGCGAGCCCGACCCACAAGTGGAGGCTTCGAACTCCCACCTGGCCGCCCTCGGGGCGGCGGGTCACCGGTCAGACGGTCCCGTCCCCGAGGCGGCGATCCGTCCGAAAGCTGCGCCCCGCGGTCACCGCGGCGGTGTTCCGGTAGTTCGAGGAGCCCCGCCTGTGATCGTCCGGGGCATTTTTTCTGCTTCGGCGCGGTTAGGTCTGTCGAATAGAGACGTTACGCGGCTGTCCGCCAGACCGTCGCGTGGTGCTACCGAGGAGGATCCATCAGCGCCGAGCCCCGCATCAACGACCGGATTCGCGTTCCCGAGGTGCGACTTGTCGGTCCCAGTGGCGAGCAGGTGGGCATCGTCCCGCTGGCCAAGGCACTGGAGCTTGCTCAGGAGTACGACCTCGACCTCGTGGAGGTCGCGGCGAACGCCCGTCCGCCCGTGTGCAAGCTCATGGACTACGGGAAGTTCAAGTACGAGTCGGCCATGAAGGCCCGTGAGGCGCGCAAGAACCAGGCGCACACGGTCATCAAGGAGATGAAGCTCCGGCCGAAGATCGACCCGCACGACTACGACACCAAGAAGGGTCACGTCGTCCGGTTCCTCAAGCAGGGCGACAAGGTCAAGATCACGATCATGTTCCGTGGTCGCGAGCAGTCCCGGCCGGAGCTCGGCTACCGGCTGCTCCAGCGGCTCGCGGAGGACGTCCAGGACCTCGGGTTCGTCGAGTCGAACCCGAAGCAGGACGGCCGCAACATGATCATGGTCCTCGGTCCGCACAAGAAGAAGACCGAGGCGATGGCCGAGGCTCGCCAGGCACAGGAGGCCCGCAAGGCGGAGGCGAAGGCCAACCCCGGCCGCTCGCAGAACGCCGCGGACGCCGAGGCCGCCCAGCCGGCCGAGGAACCTGCCGAGGCGTGACTCCCGGGGCCCCGGCCCCAGGAAGCAACCGAAACAAGTACGACGCTCCACCGTGCCCGGTTTCACGACCGGGCACCGGAGCGCCACCGACGAGGAGAGAACGGCGCTATGCCGAAGAACAAGTCGCACAGCGGTGCCAGCAAGCGCTTCAAGGTCACCGGCTCCGGCAAGGTGCTCCGTGAGCGCGCCGGCAAGCGCCACCTGCTCGAGCACAAGTCGTCCCGCGTGACGCGTCGCCTCACCGGCAACGCCGAGATGGCCCCGGGCGACGCCGCGAAGATCAAGAAGCTTCTCGGCAAGTGAGACCGGGCGCCCAGCGCCTGATCCACCGACACCGGGACCCAATCGTTTCCGGGCCGTGTGAGGACAACCACGGCCCCGCTACAAGGAGTTAACAAGTGGCACGCGTCAAGCGGGCAGTCAACGCCCACAAGAAGCGCCGGGCGATCCTCGAGCAGGCCTCCGGCTACCGCGGTCAGCGCTCGCGCCTGTACCGCAAGGCCAAGGAGCAGGTCACCCACTCGCTGGTCTACAACTACAACGACCGCAAGAAGCGCAAGGGTGACTTCCGCCAGCTGTGGATCCAGCGCATCAACGCCGCTGCCCGCGCCAACGGCATCACGTACAACCGCTTCATCCAGGGTCTGAAGGCCGCGAACGTCGAGGTCGACCGCAAGATCCTGGCGGAGCTGGCCGTCAACGACGCGACCGCGTTCGCCGCGCTCGTCGAGGTCGCGCAGAAGGCGCTGCCGGCGGACGTGAACGCGCCGAAGGCGGCGTGATCACTGCGTTGGCTTGAAGTCGACGTGAGTTTCCAGGACCCGCAGGCTTGAAAGCTTGCGGGTCCTGTTGTTTGCGGTTCGCGGGCCGTCGTTCGGCTGCGCGGCCGTTGTGGTTGGTCGCGCCCGCGCCGCGGAGCCGCACATAGATACGGCCCCGCGCCCCTGAGGGGGTGCACGTGCCGCGTGTTGAGAGATCTCCCGAAGGTGAAGAAGATGCCCCCCGTCAGCCCCGAGCTGATCTCCCCCCGTTCCTCCCGTGTCGCCGCCGCCCGGCGGCTCGGCAAGCGGAACTTCCGGGGGAAGGAGCGGCTGTTCCTCGCGGAGGGGCCGCAGGCCGTGCGGGAGGCCGCCGCCCACGGGGACACGCTCGTCGAGCTGTTCGCCACGCCGGAGGCCGCCGAGCGGTACGCCGACATCATCGGCGCGGCCCGGGACGCCGGCGCGCGGATCCACCTCGCCTCCGACGACGTCATCGCCGACATCTCCACCACCGTCACCCCGCAGGGACTCGTCGGGGTGTGCCGGTTCCTCGACACGCCGTTCGAGGAGATCCTCGCCGCCCGGCCCCGGCTCGTCGCCGTCCTCGCCCACGTACGCGACCCCGGGAACGCCGGCACCGTGCTGCGGTGCGCCGACGCCGCCGGGGCCGAGGCCGTCGTCCTCACCGACGCCTCCGTCGACCTGTACAACCCCAAGGCCGTACGCGCCTCCGTCGGCTCCCTGTTCCATCTGCCCGTCGCCGTCGGCGTCCCCGTGGAGCGGGCCGTCGCCGGGCTGCGGGACGCGGGCGTACGCCTGCTGGCCGCGGACGGCGCCGGGGACAGGGACCTCGACGACGAGCTCGACAAGGGCACCATGGGCGGGCCCACCGCCTGGGTCTTCGGCAATGAGGCCTGGGGACTGCCCGAGGAGACCCGTGCCCTCGCCGACGCCGTCGTCCGCGTCCCGATCCACGGAAAGGCCGAGAGCCTGAACCTCGCCACCGCCGCCGCCGTATGTCTCTACGCGTCGGCACGTGCACAGCGCGCCGCCGGAGGGTGCCGCTCCGTCACCGGGAACTAGTAGGGTGACCAGCTCGGGGACCCTCCCCCGGCTCTCGGCAGGGCGCGAGCGCGGGGCGCCCCGAGGACGTTCCGAGAGGTGGGGTACGGGGATGAGCGTCGGCACGAGCAGCGCACCGGGAGCACAGCGGACGGCGCGCCCGCCCGCGCCCCGGCCCGGTGATCTCGCCGACCTCGGCATCGACCCCGACCAGCTGCCCGACGGACTCGTCGTCGCCGACGAGCACGGGCGGGTGATCTGCTTCAACGCGGCCGCCGCCCGCATCACGGCCGTCCCCGCCGAGCAGGCCCTCGGACAGCGGCTGGAGACCGCGCTGCCGTTAGAGGACCTGGAGGGCCGCCGCTGGTGGCAGCTCACCGACCCCTACGGCGGCCTCGCGATCCGCGTCCGCCAGCCCGAGCGCAACCTCCTCCTCCCCGGCGGCCGGGAAGTCCTCGTCTCCGCCCGCTACGTCCGCACCGAACCCACCGGGCCCGTCCACCGCGTCGTCGTCACCCTGCGCGACACCGAGGCCCGCCGCCGCACCGAGCGCAGCCACGCCGAACTGATCGCCACCGTCGCCCACGAGCTGCGTTCCCCGCTCACCTCCGTCAAGGGCTTCACCGCCACCCTGCTCGCCAAGTGGGAGCGGTTCACCGACGACCAGAAACGGCTGATGCTGGAGACCGTCGACGCCGACGCCGACCGGGTCACCCGGCTGATCGCCGAGCTGCTCGACATATCCCGCATCGACTCCGGGCGCCTGGAGGTGCGCCGCCAGCCCGTCGACATCGGGGCCGCCGTCGGACGGCACATCCAGGCCCACGTCGCCGCCGGTCAGCGGGCCGACCGGTTCCTGCTGCGGGTGCAGCACCCCCTGCCCGACCTGTGGGCCGACCCCGACAAGATCGACCAGGTGCTCAGCAACCTGCTGGAAAATGCGGTGCGGCACGGCGAGGGAACCGTCACGATTGACATCACGCCCTCGGTGTCCCCGCGCGAACGGGAGGACGCCGGTACGTCGGTCACGGTGAGCGACGAGGGGCCCGGCATTCCGGAGGAGTCCATGAACCGCGTCTTCACCCGCTTCTGGCGGGGCAGCAAGCGCGGCGGGACGGGCCTCGGGCTGTACATCGTCAAGGGCATCGTCGAAGCCCACGGCGGCACCATCACGGTCGGACGCGCCCCCGGCGGCGGCGCCGAGTTCCGATTTACGTTGCCCGTGGCGGCACCGGCGTATCTCACCTGAGACGTCCGGGAGCCCCACGGGCGCATTCGCGTTCCCTCACCCCGTTAGACTCGGCCTTTGGCACCTTTGTGTCCCAAAAACCGTGACGCACTGTCCACGAGGCGGTACGGGGACCATCAGCCAGCCAATCGGAAGCACGGGAAGAGATGTCGGCACCCAATAAGTCGTACGACCCTGTCGAGGTCGAGGCGTTGAAACCGGAAGAGATCGAGCGCATGCGGGACGAGGCGCTCGCCGCCTTCGCCGCCGCGGACTCCCTCGACGCGCTCCACGAGGCCAAGGTCGCCCACACCGGACCCACCTCCCCGCTGTCCCTCGCCAACCGCGAGATCGGCGCCCTGCCCCCGCACGCCAAGGCCGACGCGGGCAAGCGGGTGGGCCAGGCGCGCGGTGCCGTGAACAAGGGACTCGCCGCCCGCCAGGCCGAGCTCGAGGCCGAGCGGGACGCCCGTGTGCTGGTCGAGGAGGCCGTGGACGTCACGCTGCCCCACGACCGTGTCCCGGCCGGCGCCCGCCACCCCCTCACCACGCTGTCGGAGCGCATCGAGGACATCTTCGTGGCCATGGGCTACGAGGTCGCCGAGGGCCCCCAGGTCGAGGCCGAGTGGTTCAACTTCGACGCCCTCAACATCGGCCCGGACCACCCGGCCCGCGGCGAGGCGGACACCTTCTTCGTGAAGGGCCCGGACGGCGGCACCGAGTCAGGCGTCGTGCTGCGCACCCACACCTCGCCCGTGCAGATCCGCTCCCTGCTCGACCGCGAGCTGCCGGTCTACGTGATCTGCCCCGGCCGGGTGTACCGCACCGACGAGCTGGACGCCACGCACACCCCCGTCTTCCACCAGGTCGAGCTGCTCGCCGTGGACGAGGGCCTGACCATGGCGGACCTCAAGGGCACCCTGGACCACATGGTCCAGTCGCTGTTCGGCGCGGAGATGAAGACCCGGCTGCGGCCGAACTTCTTCCCCTTCACCGAGCCGTCCGCCGAGATGGACATGCTCTGCTACGTCTGCAAGGGCGCGTCCGTCGGCAACCCCGACCGGCCCTGCCGCACCTGCTCCAGCGAGGGCTGGATCGAGCTCGGCGGCTGCGGCATGGTCAACCCGCGGGTGCTCACCGCCTGCGGCGTCGACCCCGAGAAGTACAGCGGCTTCGCCTTCGGGTTCGGCATCGAGCGGATGCTGATGTTCCGCCACAACGTCGAGGACATGCGAGACATGGTCGAGGGTGACGTCCGGTTCACCCGGCCGTTCGGGATGGAGATCTGATGCGGATCCCGCTTTCTTGGCTGCGGGAGTACGTCGACCTGCCGGCGACGGAGACCGGCCGTGACGTACAGGCCAAGCTCATTTCGGCCGGTCTCGAGGTCGAGACCGTCGAGCACCTCGGCGCCGACCTCAAGGGCCCCCTCGTCGTCGGCCAGGTGCTGACCATCGAGGAGCTGGAGGGCTTCAAGAAGCCGATCCGCTTCTGCACCGTCGACGTCGGGCAGGCCAACGGCACCGGTGAACCGCAGGAGATCGTCTGCGGCGCCCGCAACTTCGCCGTCGGCGACAAGGTCGTCGTGGTCCTCCCCGGCGCCACCCTCCCCGGCGGCTTCTCCATCAGCGCCCGCAAGACCTACGGCAAGACGTCCCACGGCATGATCTGCTCCAGCGACGAGCTGGGCATGGGCGACGACGGCACCCACGGCATCATCGTGCTGCCGCCGGAGACCGAGGTCGGCAAGGACGCCATCGAGCTGCTCGAACTGGTCGACGAGGTCCTGGACATCGCCGTCACCGCCAACCGCGGCGACTGCCTGTCCATCCGCGGCGTCGCCCGCGAGACCGCCATCGCCTACGGCCTGCCGCTGCGCGACCCGGCCCTGCTCGACGTGCCAGGACCGAACGCCTTCGGCTACCCGGTGAAGGTCTCCGACCCGGCCGGCTGCGACCGCTTCACCGCCCGCACGGTGACCGGCCTCAGCCCCGAGGCGCGCTCCCCGATCTGGCTGAAGCGCCGGTTGCAGAAGGTCGGCATGCGCCCGATCTCGCTCGCCGTCGACGTCACCAACTACGTGATGATGGAGCTCGGCCAGCCGCTGCACGCCTACGACCGCTCCCTGGTCCAGGGCACCATCGGTGTGCGCCGCGCCGCGGAGGGCGAGAAGATCGTCACCCTCGACGGCGTCGAGCGGAAGCTGCACGCCGAGGACCTGGTCATCACCGACGACCGCGGCCCGATCGGCCTCGCCGGTGTCATGGGCGGCGCCAACACCGAGATCGCGGATCACGACGCCGCCGAGAACGGGGGCAACTCGACGACCGACGTGGTCATCGAGGCCGCCCACTTCGACCAGGTGTCCATCGCGCGCACCGCCCGCCGGCACAAGCTGTCCTCCGAGGCCTCCCGCCGCTTCGAGCGCGGCGTCGACCCGCAGGCCGCCGCCGCTGCCGCGCAGCGCACCGTCGACCTGCTGGTGCTGCTCGCGGGCGGCACCGCCGAGGCCGGCGTCACCGAGGTCATCGCCCCGGCCGCGCCGCACACCATCACCACCCCGGCCGACCACCCCGACAAGGTCGCGGGCGTGACGTACGGCCGTGAGACCGTCGTACGCCGCCTCCAGGAGGTCGGCTGCGACGTGTACGGGCAGGACGAGCTGATCGTCACCGTGCCCTCCTGGCGGCCCGACCTCACGGACCCGAACGACCTGGCCGAGGAGGTCATCCGGCTGGAGGGCTACGAGAACCTGCCCTCCACGCTGCCCAAGCCCCCGGCGGGCCGCGGCCTGACCGCCCGCCAGCGGCTGCACCGCAGGATCGGCCGGGCCCTGGCCGGCGCCGGGTACGTCGAGGCGCTGAACTACCCGTTCGTCAGCGAGCAGGTCTTCGACCAGCTCGGCCTGGAGGCCGACGACCCGGCCCGCCGTGTCGTCAAGCTGGTCAACCCGCTCAGCGACGAGGAGCCCGCGCTGCGGACCTCGCTGCTGCCGGGCCTGCTCGGCGCGCTGCGCCGCAACGACGGCCGGGGTTCGCACGACCTCGCGCTGTTCGAGACCGGTCTGGTCTTCCAGCCGCGCGACGAGCAGCGCATCGCCGCGAACCTGCCCGTCGACCGGCGCCCCAGCGAGGACGACATCGCCGCGCTGAACGCCGCGCTGCCCGACCAGCCGCGGCACGTCGCCGTCGTGCTGGCCGGCGCCCGCGAGCAGTCCGGCTGGTGGGGCAAGGGCCGTTCCGGCGACTGGGCCGACGCGATCGAGGCCGCCCGGACCGTCGCCCGCGAGGCCGGCGCCGAACTGGGCATCCGCAAGGGCCAGTACGGGCCGTGGCACCCGGGCCGCTGTGCCGAGCTGACCATCGCGGTCGACGGCGAGGACCGGATCATCGGCCACGCCGGCGAGCTGCACCCGCGCGTCCTGAAGACCCTGGGCCTGCCCGCGCGCAGCTGCGCGATGGAGCTGGACCTGGACGCCCTGGAGCAGGTCGGCGACGACACCCCGCAGGCGCCGGGCATCTCCACCTTCCCCGTCGCCACGCAGGACGTCGCGCTCGTCGTCGACGCGTTCGTCCCGGCGTCGGACGTCGAGGCGGCGCTGCGTGAGGGCGCCGGCGAACTGCTCGAGTCCATCCGCCTGTTCGACGTCTACGAGAACGCCGAGCAGCTGGGCGAGGGCCGCAAGTCCCTGGCGTACGCGCTGCGCTTCCGCGCGGCCGACCGCACGCTGACCGTCGACGAGGCGTCGGCGGCCCGCGAAGCGGCGGTAGCCCTCGCGGGCGACCGCACCGGAGCGGTCCTGAGGGGCTGATTCCAGCCCGTCCGGCCCTATTCAGCCCGTCCGGCGTTTGAGGACGAGGCCCGGAGGGCCGAAGGGGGGTCCGGGGGCGCAGCCCCCGGGGACGGGACGGGAAGGGGCGGCGGGGGCGAAAACCCCATGCCCGCACCCCCGACCCCGAGGAAGCGGGAGGCGTGAATCGCGCCTCCCGCACCCCCCGTTCCCCTCACCCCACCGGTCACCTCACTCGTTCGGGTGACTATTCCGGGCGATACGTCCGTATCGGGTCATGCGGTGGACAGAATCGGACCGGCCTCTCGAGGCCGGTCTGCGCTGTCCGGGCCTATATGGGGGGCCATCGGCATGATCCGCTTCAAGCCTGGGGCTCCCCGCAGGGTGCCACCCCGGTTCCTGTCCCGGGTGCCGACCCTCGCGGTACCCACCGCGCTGGGCGCCACCGCGGTCGCCTACCGGCTGACCTGCCCGCTCGCCCACGAGGACGCCCTCGGGGCGCGCCTCGTCAGCAGCGCCGTGATGTGCGCGATCGTCACCGGCCTGGTGATGCACGTCCGGCACCGGCTGCTGCGCGAACTGCGGCGGGCCCGCCGCATCGCCGAGGCCGCGCAGAGCGCCGTGCTGCGGCCACCGCCCCCGCGGATCGACGGCCTGGCCGCCGCCGCGGTCCACCTGTCCGCCGACCCGGGGGCCCGGATCGGCGGCGACCTCTACGAGGTGGTCGCCACCGAGCACGGCGTACGGGCCGTCATCGGCGACGTCCGCGGGCATGGTCTCGGGGCCGTACGGACCGTCGCCGCCGTCCTCGGCAGCTTCCGGGACGCCGCCCACGAGGAGGCCGAACTGACCGGCGTGCTGCGCCGGCTGGAGCGGGCGATGGCCCGGCATCTGCGGGAGCGGGCCCAGAGCGGGACCGACCCGGCGGGTGCCCCCCAGGAGGGCCCGATCGGCGAGGAGTTCGTCACCGTCCTGCTGCTGGAGATCCTTCCCGACGGCGGAGTGCGGGCCCTGAACTGCGGGCACCCCTGGCCGTATCTGCTGACCGGCGCGCGGGCCGAGCCCCTCGCCCACGCGGATCCGCTGCCACCGCTCGGCCCGTTCCCGCTGCCGCCCGCCCTGCCCGCCGTCCCCTGCGGACGACTGCTGCCCGGCGACGCGCTCGTCCTGCACACGGACGGGGCCGAGGAGGCACGGGACGCCGAGGGCCGGTTCTTCCCGCTGCGGGACGTCCTCACCGAGGCAGCGCGCACCCACCCGCTCACCCCCCGAGCCGTGCTGTGCACGGTCCTCACGGCCCTGCTGCGGCACACCGCCGGACCGCCGAAGGACGACGTGGCCCTGCTGATCATCAGGAACGAGCGGTTCGCCGGAGACACCCATTCCGGGGCGCGGAAGGCGGTACTGCCGGCCGCCGCGCACCAGCACCCGCACCCGACGGGCCGGCTCCAGTCGCCCGCGTGACCGGCGACGCCACGCCGTCCGTCCCGCCACGGAGTGTCGGGCAGGCAGCAGGGCGGACGGCGTGGAACGGGCCGCCGCACTGTACGAGGGGGAGCCGACGGCCCGGCCGGCCTCTTTCGAGGCAGTTCAGTCAACTAGCTGGACACGCTCCGCGACAGTGCGCGCACACTGCGGATGCGGGCACTCCGTTCACACCCCGTGTGAACGCGCAGCAACTACTCTGTCCGCCACCGAGCCAACGGGGGGCCTGGAATGCAGCCCAACACTCTGCTCGACGCGATCCTGGACGAGGCCGGGATCTCGCACGCGGGCCTGGCCGCGCACGTCAACCAGGCCGGCCGGGCGCGCGGTCTGTCGCTCCGCTACGAACACACCGCCGTGGCGCGGTGGCTGAAGGGACAGCGGCCCCGGGGCCAGGTGCCCGATCTGATCTGCGAGGTGCTCGCCGCCCGGCTGCACCGCCAGGTCACCCTCGACGACATCGGCCTCGGCGTGCCCGGTGAGCCGGCCGCCCCGCACACCGGCTCGCTCTCCGGGTTCGTCGAGCGGGCCACCGCGCTGTGGCGCTCCGACCAGCAGCGGCGTCCGCACATAGTCGGCGCGCCCGCGGTCACCGGAACGCCCGCCGTGATGCCCGTGTGGGAGTGGGAGAACCCGCCCGAGGACGTGGACGTCTCCCGGGGCGGCCGGCACCGGGTCACCCCGGGCGACCTCGAGATGCTGCGCGCCGCCCGCACCCACTACGAGCAGCTGTACCGCAAGGCGGGCGGCGTCGCGACCCGCGCCCGGATCGTCGGCTTCCTCAACGCCGAGGCCGCCCCGCTGCTGCGCGGCAGCTATACCGACGCCACCGGCCGCCAACTCCACCGGGCCACCGGCGGCCTGGTGGCGATCGCCGGCATCTGCGCGTACGACTCCGACGCGCACGGCCTCGCCCAGCGCTACTTCCACCAGGCGCTGCGGCTGGCGAAGGCCAGTGGGGACCGGGGGCTCGGCGCCTATGTGATCGCGCTGCTGGTCAACCAGTCGCTGTTCATGCGGGAGTACCGGCAGGCCGTCGCCTTCGCGGAGGCCGCGCTGCGCGCCGCGGGCACCCACATCACCCCGGCCCTCGCCTCCGATCTGTACGCGATGCAGGCCAAGGCGTACGCACACCTCGGCGACGGCACCGGCGCGCTGTCCTGCATCCGCCGGGCCGAGCGGGCCGCCGAGCGCATCCGGCGCGGACACGAACCCGACGAGACCGGCTATGTCCAGCCCGGTCTGGTCAACGTCCAGGTGGCGGAGGCGCTGCTCAGCCTCGGCGACCTGGCGGCGGCCGGCGAGCACGCGGCGGCGGCCGTGGACAACCCCGCGCACGACCGCGGCCGGGTGCACCGGCTGGCCATCCTGAGCACCATCGAACTGCGTCAGGGCAACGCCGACAACGCGGTGGCCATCGCGGTGCAGATGGCCGAGCAGGCCCGGGGAATGGAGTCGCAGCGGCTGCGCGACAGACTGCGCGCGGTGCGCGAGCACCTCGTCCGCAGCGGCTGCGCGGGCACGGCCGAGGCGGCCGAGCTCATCGACGGGGCACTGCGCGTACCGCTGTAGCACGGGCGCAGTCCGGGGACATTCGTCGCCCGGGCGCGCCTCCACCGCGCCCGCCGCTGCGTCGCGGGCGGCCTCCCGTGCGCCTGCTGCCGCATCGCTGCTGCTGCGATATTGCCCCTTACCCCGTCGGAAGGTGGCAGAACCGTGCAGTGGACGAAACAGAACGAACGAACTGTGTACTCAAACCGCTGGTTCAGCGTCAATCTCGCGGATGTCGAGCTGCCGGACGGCCGGCATCTCGACCACTTCCTCATACGGCTGCGGCCCGTCGCCGTGGCCACGGTGGTGAACGAGGCGAACGAGGTCCTCCTGCTGTGGCGCCACCGCTTCATCACCGACAGCTGGGGGTGGGAACTCGCGGCCGGCGTCGTCGAGGACGGCGAGGACGTCGTCCGGGCCGCCGCCCGGGAACTGGAGGAGGAGACCGGCTGGCGGCCGGGTCCCCTGCACCACCTGATGAGCGTGGAGCCGTCCAACGGCCTCACCGACGCCCGGCACCACGTCTACTGGTCCGACGAGGGCGAATACGTCGGACATCCCGTGGACGACTTCGAGTCGGACCGCCGGGAGTGGGTGCCCCTGAAGGTGGTCCCGGACCTGGTCGCCGCGGGTGAGGTCCCGGCCGCCAACATGGCGGCGGCCTTACTCCTGCTGCACCACCTCAGGCTCGGCCAGGACGGCAGGCCCTGACACCGAAGCGCCCGGCACCCCGAGGGGTGCCGGGCGCTTCGGGGCGTCGATCAGCCGTACGTGTAGAAGCCGGAACCGCTCTTGCGGCCCAGCCGGCCCGCGTCGACCATGCGCTGGAGCAGCGGGGGAGCGGCGTACAGCGGCTCCTTGTACTCCTCGTACATCGAGTACGCCACCGAGGCCACCGTGTCCAGGCCGATCAGGTCGGACAGCTTCAGCGGGCCCATCGGGTGGGCGCAGCCCATCTCCATGCCGTTGTCGATGTCCTCGCGGCTGGCGATGCCCGACTCGAACATCCGGATGGCGGAGAGCAGATACGGGATCAGCAGCGCGTTGACCACGAAGCCGGAGCGGTCCTGGGCGTGGATCGCGTGCTTGCCGAGCACCTTCTCGGTGAAGACCTGGGCCCGGCTCAGGGTGCCCTCGGAGGTGGTGAGCGCCGGGATCAGCTCGATCAGCTTCTGCACCGGGGCCGGGTTGAAGAAGTGGATGCCGATGACGTGGTCGGGCCGCGAGGTGGCGACCGCCAGCTTCACCAGCGGGATGGAGGAGGTGTTGGAGGCCAGGATCGCGTCCGGCCGGGTCACCACCTGGTCGAGGACCTGGAAGATCTCCGTCTTGACCTGCTCGTTCTCGACCACGGCCTCGATCACCAGATCGCGGTCGGCGAATTCGCCGAGATCCGTGGTGAAGCTCAGCCGGGCCTGCGTGGCCGCCAGCTCCTCCTCGCTGATCTTGCCGCGCTCGGCCGCCTTCGACAGGGAGTTGAACAGCCGGGTCCGGCCGATCTCCAGGGCTTCGCCGGTGGTCTCGGCGACCTTGACGTCCAGTCCGGCCCGGGCGCACACCTCGGCGATCCCCGCGCCCATCTGACCGCAGCCCACCACTCCGACGCGTTCGATGTCGGTCACATCGTCCCTTTCGCTACTGCTTACGGCTGTGGCAGGGTGCCGGGTCCCGGCGCCTGCTCCGTTCGTGCACGTTACTCCGAAGTATCGATGATCGATCGCGGGGGTGGGGCATCCTGGCCGGGAGACGGTACCTGACCAGGTGGTTCGACGGTGTTCCAGGGGGCGCGATGGGGCGGGTGTCACGCAGGGTGTTCGCGACGGCGGCGCTGGCGGCGCTGGCGGTGGTGCCGAGGGCGTCGGCCGCGCCGAGGGACGCTCCGGGGGCGTCCGGCGGTCCGGGGCGGGGCGGGGCGGCGACCGGTGAGATGCGCGGCATGTGGGTGGCCACCGTCACCAACCGGGACTGGCCCTCCAGGCCGGGGCTGAGCGCCGCGCGGCAGCGCGCCGAACTCGTCGCCCACCTCGACGCGGCCGTCCGCGCCCGGCTCAACACGGTCGTCTTCCAGGTGCGGCCCACGGCGGACGCGCTCTGGCCCTCGCCGTACGAGCCGTGGTCGCAGTACCTCACCGGCACCCAGGGCGCGCATCCCGGCTGGGATCCCCTCGGCACGGCCGTCACGGAGGCCCACGCCCGCGGTCTGGAGCTGCACGCCTGGTTCAACCCGTACCGCGTGGCGATGCACGCCGACCCGGCCCGGCTCGTCGCCTCCCACCCGGCCCGCCGCAACCCCGCCTGGGTCGTCCCGTACGGCGGCAGGCTCTACTACAACCCCGGGCTGCCCGAGGTCCGTGCCTTCGTCCGGGAGGCGATGCTCGACGCGGTGCGCCGCTACCCCGTCGACGCGGTCCACTTCGACGACTACTTCTATCCGTACCCCGTGGCCGGCCAGACCTTCGACGACGAGCGGGCCTACGACACCCATGGCGGCGCCTTCCCGGCCCGGGCGGCCTGGCGGCGGGACAACGTCGACCGGCTGGTGCGCGAGACGGCCGCCTCGATCAGGGAGATCCGGCCCGGCACCCGCTTCGGCATCAGTCCCTTCGGGGTGTGGCGCAACGCCGAGGTGGACGAGCGGGGCTCCGACACCCGTGCGGGCGTGCAGACCTACGACGACCTGTACGCGGACACCCGCAAGTGGGCCCGGGAGAACTGGATCGACTACATCTGCCCGCAGCTCTACTGGAACATCGGCTTCGGCGCCGCCGACTACGCGAAGCTGCTCCCCTGGTGGGCCGAGGTCGTCCGGGGCTCGGGGACGCGGCTGTACGCGGGGGAGGCGCTGTACAAGGCGGGTGACCCCGCGCAGCCCGCGGCCTGGCAGGATCCGGCCGAACTCTCCCGCCACCTCACGCTGGCCGCGCGGCATCCGGAGGTGCGCGGGCACGTCTTCTTCGCCGCCCGCGAGGTGGCGGCCGATCCGATCGGCGCGATGGCACGCGTGACCACCGACCACTACCGGCAGGCGGCGCGGCCTCCGCGCTGATCGGGAGCTAGTGCTGTGGGGTCTTGTGCCGGATCTCGGTGTCGGGGCCGGGTGAGCACACGCCCTCGTGTCCGTCCTCGAAGCGGACGCGGTAGGGCGGGTTTCCTTCCTGGCCCATCACTTCGACGATTTCGCCGACCTTGTCGTGCTGGCCGACCACCCTGCCGTGCTGGACAAGCTGGTCGCCTTCGGTTGCGCGCATCGGGGCCTCCTCTCAACCGCGCGCCCGCTGCGTGACGGCGATGCAGACGAGCACCGCCGCGGCCGTCAGCGGGGCGGCCACCGTCAGGTGCTCGTTCAGCAGCAGCACCGACCACACCAGTGTGAGCAGAGGCTGTGCCAGCTGCAACTGGCTGGCCTTGGGAATCCCGATGGCCGCCATGCCCCGGTACCAGACGATCAGCCCGAGGAACTGCGAACCCGCCGCCACCCACAGCAGCCCGGTCACGCTGTGCGCGGTCAGCCGCACCGGCTCGACGCTCAGCGCGACGGCGGCGACGGGCAGCGCGAGCGGCAGGCACAGGATCAGCGCCCAGCCGATCACCTGCCAGCCCGGCATCACCCGGGCCAGCCTGCCGCCCTCGGTGTAGCCGGCCGCGCACACCAGGAGCGCCGCGAAGAGATACAGGTCGGCCGTGGTCAGCGCGCCGCCGCTCTGCTGCACGGTGAACGCCAGCACGGCGGCGGCCCCCGCGAGGGCCGCCGCCCAGAAGACGCGCGAGGGGCGGGAGCCGACGCGCAGGGCGGACAGCAGCGCCGTCGTCAACGGGAGCAGGCCCACCACGACGGCCGCGTGCGCGGTGGTGGAGGTCTGGAGCGCCAGGGTGGTCAGCATCGGGAAGCCGAAGACGACTCCGGCGCCGACCACCGCGATGCCCGGCCAGTGCCGCCGGTCCGGCGGCGGCACGCGCAGGGCGAGCAGACAGCCGCCGGCGATGACGGCCGCGAGCACACTGCGCACGGCCACCAGGGACCAGGGCCCGAAGCCTTCGAGGCCCCAGGCGGTGGCCGGGAACGTGAGGGAGAAGGCGACGACGCCGAGGGCGGCCTGCACGGTGCCGAGGCCGCGGTGCTCCCCGGGGACGGTGACTGCTATCGGCGGTGCGGCAGTAGCGCTACTCTGTGCTCTCATGCAAGAGCGTAGCAGTGTGGGTGAACTGGCGGAGCAGCTGCGAAGGGAGCTGGACCGCTACTCTACCGGTGGAAAGCTCCCGTCGAGCAGAGCTCTGGTGGAGCGGTTCCGGGTGAGCCCGGTGACCGTCTCCCGGGCCCTGGCGCAGCTCGCCGCCGAGGGCCTGGTCGTCACCCGGCCCGGCGCCGGCGCCTTCCGCGCCCACCCCCGGGAGGCGACCGCGCCCGCCGGGGACACCTCCTGGCAGGAGGTCGCGCTCAGCGCCGACGGCGCCGCCGAGCTCGTACCGCGCTCGGTGGACGCCTCCGGGGTACTGGTCTCGCTGGCCGCGCCGCCGCCCGGGGTGATCGAGTTCAACGGCGGCTATCTGCACCCCTCCCTGCAACCGGAGCGGGCCATGGCGGCGGCGCTCTCCCGGGCCGGACGCAGACCGGGCGCCTGGGGACGGCCGCCCATGGAGGGGCTGCCGGAGCTGCGCGAGTGGTTCGCGCGCAGCATCGGAGGGCCGGTCACGGCGGCGGGCGTGCTGGTCACCTCGGGCGGCCAGTCCGCGCTGACCACCGCCCTGCGCGCGCTCGCCCCGCCGGGCGCCCCCGTCCTCGTCGAGTCGCCCACCTACCCGGGCATGCTGGCCATCGCCCGCGCGGCCGGACTGCGCCCGGTGCCCGTCCCCGTGGACGCGGACGGTGTCCGGCCCGCGCTGCTCGCGGACGCGTTCCGGGCGACCGGCGCCCGGGTCCTCGTCTGCCAGCCGCTGTTCCAGAACCCCACCGGCGCCGTGCTCGCGCCCGAGCGGCGCGGCGAGGTGCTGCGCATCGCCCGCGAGGCGGGCGCCTTCGTGATCGAGGACGACTTCGTGCGGCGGCTGGTGCACGAGGACGCGGGCCCGCTGCCGCGCCCGCTCGCCGCCGACGACCCCGACGGGGTGGTGGTGCACGTCTGCTCGCTGACCAAGGCCACCTCGCCCAGCTTCCGGGTGAGCGCCCTCGCCGCGCACGGCCCGGTGCTGGAGCGGCTGCGGGCCATCCAGATCGTCGACACCTTCTTCGTGCCCCGGCCCCTCCAGGAGGCCACGCTGGAACTCGTCGGCTCGCCCGCCTGGCCGCGTCATCTGCGCGCGGTCTCGGCCGCGCTGCGAGCCCGCCGGGACGCGATGACGACCGCGCTCCGCCTCCACCTCCCCGAACTCTCCCTGCCGCACATCCCGTCCGGCGGCTACCACCTGTGGCTGCGGCTGCCCGAGGGCGCGGCGGAGCCGGCCCTGACCGCCGCCGCCCTGCGCGCGGGCGTCGCCGTCACCCCCGGCCGCCCCTACTTCAGCGCCGAACCCCCGGCCGGCCATCTCCGGCTCAGCTTCGCGGCGGTGGCCGGCACCGGTGAGATCACGGAGGGGGTGCGCCGGCTGCGCACCGCCTGCGACGAGGTCCTGGGATAAGGGTTCGACGCCACCGCGCCCGGCCTGCGAACATCCCGCCATGACGGACACCCCGCGCCTGCCCGAGGGCTACGAGATCTCCACCGACCCCGCCAGGATCGACGCCGCGCGCGTGCACCGGTGGCTGTCCACCGACGCCTACTGGGCGCTGGGCCGCCCCCGTGAGAAGCAGGACCGGGCGATCGAGGGGTCGCTCAACTTCGGCGTCCACGACACGGTCTCGGGGGAGCAGGTGGCGTACGCCCGGGTCGTCACCGACCGGGCGACCTTCGCCTGGCTCTGCGACGTGTACGTGGATCCGTCCGTGCGCGGCAAGGGCGTCGGCACGGCGCTGGTGGCGGCCGTACGGGAGGAACTGCTGCCCCACGGGGTGAAGCGGATCATGCTGGCCACGCACGACGCGCACGGCGTCTACGCCAAGCTCGGGTTCCGGCCGCTGGAGCGCCCCGACCAGTGGATGGCACTCATGCCGGAGTGACCGGGCCCGGCGGGCGTTTCGGGGTACTTGTCCGGCGCGTCCTTACCAGCCAGTAAACCAGGATGCACCTTGAGTGACGCCTCCGTGACACCTCTTGACCGGGGCACCTCCGCGTCTCACGATCGCCGCATGGCACTTCGGGTCACGTTCGTCGCCGCCGCGGGGAGCTCCTCGGTGCTCGCCGAACGTTTCGAGGACGTCCGGCCGCTGGACCAGGCCGGCTGGAGCGAGGTGCAACGGGCCGCGCACGAGCTGCTGCCGCTCGCCGCGGCCGATCTGCGTTACTGTTCCCCGGCCCCGCGCAGCCGTGCCACCGGAGAGGGTCTCGGATACGCGCCGCTGGTGCAGCTCGCCCTGCGCGACTGTGACATGGGCCGGTGGCGGGGGCTGACCCTGGGCGAGGCGATGGCCCGGGAGCCGGGGGCCGTGGACGCGTGGCTCGCCGACCCGCGGTCCACGCCGCACGGCGGGGAGTCGCTGCTGGACTTCATCGGCCGGGTCGGCGGCTGGCTCGACACCCGGCCGGTCGAGGACGACTGCCGGGTGGTGGCCGTGGCGGAGCCGTCCGTGATCCGGGCGGCCCTGGTGTACGTGCTCAAGGCGCCACCCGCCACGTACTGGAACATCGACGTCCGCCCGCTGTCGGCAATCGGTGTGACCGGCCGCGCGGGCCGCTGGAACCTGCGTCTCGAAGGGGTGTCCGCTCAGCCCACCCGCGCGTAGTCGGTGGTGAGCTCCAGGTCCTTGGCGGGACCGCGCACCCGCCAGACCGTCCGCCAGTGGTCCGCGTCCCGGACGGTGAACTCGCCCCGGTAGAGGTCCGCCGAGCAGGGGTGGTCGGCGACGTACCGGCCCTCGGTGAGGTCCAGGTCGTGGAACGGGCGGCCGTCCGCGAACCGTACGTCCGCCGTGCCGTCCGGGCCGGGCAGGAAGCGCAGGGTCCGCTCGGCGGGCCGGGTGACGCCCCGCCAGGTGAAACGGCCGGACTCGTGCTGGAGCAGACCGCCGCCCTCCAGTGGACCGAAAACGACCGTTCCCTCGAAGTGCCCCCGGTCGCCGCCGTTCAGGTCCCGCACGGTCCGTGCCGCCCGCCACCGGCCGCGCAGATAGCCCAGTGCGTCGGGTACTGGCCAGAACTCGCCCATCCCGCCTCGCTCCCGCGTGGTCTCCGTTGCCGCACGACCCATTGACGTGCTCCTGCCTCCTCCCTATCTTGCCGTTCGAAGTGCTGACCAATGGTCGATATGTCGAACACTCCTAGAGTCACCCCACTCCTAGAGAGAGCCGCTGAGTATCCATGTCACGCACAGCACGCCACCGCTCCCGCCTCAGACTCGGACTCACCGCAACCGCGCTCCTGACGGCCGCCGCCCTCGTCCCCGCCCCCGCGCACGCCGAGGACACCACCGACTACACGATCACCGTCGACCCGAAGGCCACGGGCGCGGAGATCGACGACACGATGTACGGCGTCTTCTTCGAGGACATCAACCGGGCCGCCGACGGCGGTCTGTACGCCGAGCTTGTGCAGAACCGCTCCTTCGAGTACTCCACCGCCGACAACGGCTCGTACACACCCCTCACCTCCTGGGCCGTGGGCGGCACCGCCGAGGTGGTGAACGACTCCGGCCGGCTCAACGAGCGCAACCGCAACTACCTCTCCCTGGGCGCCGGGTCCTCGGTCACGAACTCCGGCTACAACACCGGCATCCGCGTCGAGCAGGGCAAGCGGTACGACTTCTCGGTGTGGGCCCGCGCGGAGAGCGGCAGCACCCTCACCGTCACGCTGAAGGACGCCGCCGGCGAGCTCGCGACCGCCCGCCGGGTCGCCGTCGAGGGCGACTGGGCCAAGTACCGGGCCGCGTTCACCGCGTCCCGCACCAGCAGCCGCGGGCGTCTCGCCGTCGCCTCCTCCGGTGCCGCGGCCCTCGACATGGTGTCGCTGTTCCCGCGCGACACCTACAAGAACCAGCCGAACGGCCTGCGCAAGGACCTCGCCGAGAAGATCGCCGCCCTGAAGCCCGGCTTCGTCCGCTTCCCCGGCGGCTGTCTGGTCAACACCGGCTCCATGGAGGACTACAGCGAGGCGTCCGGCTGGCAGCGCAAGCGCTCCTACCAGTGGAAGGACACCGTAGGTCCGGTCGAGGAACGCGCCACCAACGCCAACTTCTGGGGCTACAACCAGAGTTACGGCCTCGGCTACTACGAGTACTTCCGCTTCGCCGAGGACGTCGGCGCGATGCCGCTGCCCGTCGTCCCCGCCCTCGTCACCGGCTGCGGCCAGAACCGGGCCACCGACGACGAGGCACTGCTGAAGCGGCACATCCAGGACACCCTCGACCTGATCGAGTTCGCCAACGGCCCGGCGAACTCCGCCTGGGGCAAGGTCCGCGCCGGGATGGGCCACCCGAAACCCTTCGGCCTCACCCACATCGGCGTCGGCAACGAGGAGAACCTGCCGCGCGAGTTCTTCGCCCGCTTCGAGCGGTTCCGGACCGCCATCGAGGCGAAGTACCCGGACATCACCGTGATCTCCAACTCCGGCCCCGACGACTCCGGCACGACCTTCGACACCGCCTGGCAGCTCAACCGCGAGGGCGACGTCGACATGGTCGACGAGCACTACTACAACAGCCCGCAGTGGTTCCTCCAGAACAACGACCGCTACGACTCCTACGACAGGAACGGCCCCGCGGTCTTCCTCGGCGAGTACGCCTCCCAGGGCAACGCCTGGAAGAACGGCCTCGCGGAAGCCGCCTTCATGACCGGCCTGGAGCGCAACGCCGACATCGTGAAGCTGGCCTCGTACGCGCCGCTGCTCGCCAACGAGGACTACGTCCAGTGGTCACCGGACATGGTCTGGTTCAACAACCACGCCTCCTGGGGCTCGGCCAACTACGAGGTCCAGAAGCTGTTCATGAACAACGTCGGCGACCGGGTCGTCCCGTCGAGGGCGAGCACCACACCGGATGTCAGCGGCCCGATCACCGGGGCCGTGGGCCTGTCGACGTGGGCGACGAGCGCGGCGTACGACGACGTGAGGGTGACCTCCGCCGACGGCACCTCCCTGCTCGACGACGACTTCTCCGGTGACGCCTCGCGGTGGACGCACAGCGGTGGCGGCAGCTGGAGCGTCCAGGACGGGCAGTACGTCCAGACCGACCAGGCCGCCGAGAACACGCTGGTCACGGCCGGTGACCCGGCCTGGCACGACTACGACCTGCATGTGAGGGCGACCAAGAAGTCCGGCAACGAGGGCTTCCTCGTCGCGTTCGGCGTCAAGGACACCGGCAACTACTACTGGTGGAACCTCGGCGGCTGGAACAACAGCCAGTCCGCCGTCGAGCAGGCCGTGGACGGCGGCAAGTCGACGCTGATCTCCAAGGCCGGGTCCATCGAGACGGGCCGCGCCTACGACATCGACATCAAGGTGCGGGGCCGCCAGGTGACCCTCTACCTGGACGGCCAGGAGTGGGGCAGCTTCACCGACGACAAGCCGGCCGAGCCGTTCCGCCAGGTGGTCACCCGGGACTCCGGCACCGGTGACCTGATCGTCAAGGTCGTCAACGCCCAGCCGGCCGAGGCCCGCACGGCGATCGACCTCGGCGGCGCGAAGGTCTCCTCCCGGGCCCGCGTGACCACGCTGGCCGCCGACGCGGACGCGGTCAACACGGAGACGGACACCCCGGTCACCCCGGTGACGTCCACCGTCCGGGGCGTCGCGAGCGAGTTCACCTACACCTTCCCGGCGAACTCGGTGACGTTCCTGAGGATCAAGCAGGGGTAGCGGCCCCCGGGCGCGGGTCACCGTCGGGCGGACGGTGACCCGCGCTTTCGCGTCCTCCCTCCTTCGCATTGCATAAACGTGCAGCGAAACGTATAGTCATGCCATCCAGGAGGAGGGTTTTCCATGGCGGTACGTGCGGCGGTGGCCGGAGCGAGCGGGTACGCGGGCGGTGAGCTGCTGCGTCTGCTCCTGACGCACCCCGGGATCGAGATCGGCGCCCTGACCGGCAACTCCAACGCCGGGCAGCGGCTGGGCGCGCTCCAGCCGCATCTGCTGCCGCTCGCCGACCGCGTACTGGAACCGACCACGGCCGAGGTGCTCGCCGGTCACGACGTCGTGTTCCTGGCGCTGCCGCACGGCCAGTCCGCCGCCGTCGCCGAGCAGCTCGGCGAGGACGTGCTCGTGATCGACATGGGCGCCGACTTCCGGCTGAAGGACGCCGCCGACTGGGAGGCCTTCTACGGCTCCCCGCACGCCGGGACCTGGCCCTACGGCCTGCCCGAACTGCCGGGTGCCCGCGCCGCGCTGGAGGGGTCCAAGCGCGTCGCGGTGCCCGGTTGCTACCCGACCGCCGTCTCCCTCGCCCTCTTCCCGTCGTACGCGGCGGGGCTCGCCGAGCCGGAGGCGGTGATCGTCGCCGCGTCCGGCACCTCCGGCGCGGGCAAGGCGCTCAAGCCGCACCTGCTCGGCAGTGAGGTCATGGGCTCCATGTCGCCCTACGGCGTGGGCGGCGGACACCGGCACACCCCCGAGATGATCCAGAACCTCAGCGCGGCGGCCGGCGAGCGGGTCTCCGTCTCCTTCACTCCGACCCTCGCGCCGATGCCCCGCGGCATCCTCGCCACCTGCACCGCGAAGGCAAAGCCCGGCGTCACGGCCGAGTCCGTGCGCGCCGCCTACGAGAAGGCCCTCGCCGACGAACCCTTCGTCCATCTCCTCCCCGAGGGACAGTGGCCCACGACCGCCTCCGTGTACGGCTCCAACGCCGTGGCGGTGCAGGTCGCGTACGACGGGGCCGCGGGGCGGATCATCGCGATCAGCGCCATCGACAACCTGACCAAGGGCACCGCGGGCGGTGCCGTCCAGAGCATGAACATCGCCCTGGGTCTCGACGAGACCACGGGGCTGACGACGATCGGAGTTGCGCCGTGAGTGTGACGGCAGCAAAGGGATTCACGGCGGCGGGCATCGCCGCCGGGATCAAGGAGAACGGCAACCCCGACCTGGCCCTCGTGGTCAACACCGGCCCCCGCCGCGCCGCCGCCGGCGTCTTCACCTCCAACCGCGTCAAGGCCGCCCCCGTCCTCTGGTCCGAGCAGGTCCTCAAGAGCGGGCAACTGTCCGCCGTCGTCCTCAACTCCGGCGGCGCCAACGCCTGCACCGGACCGAAGGGCTTCCAGGACACCCACGCCACCGCCGAGAAGGCCGCCGAGGTGCTCGGCACCGGCGCGGGCGGGATCGCCGTCTGCTCGACGGGGCTCATCGGCGTCCTGCTCCCCATGGACAAGCTGCTCCCCGGCGTCGAGAGCGCCGCGGCCCAGCTGTCCGAGCACGGCGGCGAGAAGGCCGCCATCGCCATCAAGACCACCGACACCGTGCACAAGACGTCCGTCGTGACACAGGACGGCTGGACCGTGGGCGGCATGGCCAAGGGCGCCGGCATGCTCGCCCCCGGCCTCGCCACCATGCTCGTCGTCCTCACCACCGACGCCGACCTGGAGTCCGACGTGCTCGACCGGGCCCTGCGCGACGCGACCCGGGTCACCTTCGACCGCGTCGACTCCGACGGCTGCATGTCCACCAACGACACCGTGCTGCTGCTCGCCTCCGGAGCCTCCGGGGCCACCCCCGGGTACGCGGAGTTCGCCGAGGCCGTCCGGACCGTCTGCGACGACCTCGGTCAGCAGCTCATCCGTGACGCCGAGGGCGCCAGCAAGGACATCAAGGTCGAGGTGATCAACGCCGCGACCGAGGACGACGCCGTCGAGGTGGGCCGCTCCATCGCCCGCAACAACCTCCTCAAGTGCGCCATCCACGGCGAGGACCCCAACTGGGGCCGCGTCCTCTCCGCGATCGGCACCACCAAGGCCGCCTTCGAGCCCGACGAGCTGAACGTCGCCATCAACGGCGTCTGGGTGTGCAAGAACGGCGGCGTCGGCGAGGACCGCGACAAGGTCGACATGCGCTACCGCGAGGTGCACATCGTCGCCGACCTCGCCGCCGGCGACGCCACCGCCACCATCTGGACCAACGATCTCACCGCCGACTACGTCCACGAGAACAGCGCCTATTCCTCATGACCGCCACCCGTAAGCACACCGCGCTGCCCAAGGCACAGATCCTCATCGAGGCGCTGCCCTGGCTGACCCGGCACCACGGCAGGACCGTCGTCATCAAGTTCGGCGGGAACGCCATGGTCGACGAGGACCTGAAGGCCGCCTTCGCCCAGGACGTCGTCTTCCTGCGGCACGCCGGCCTCAAACCGGTCGTCGTGCACGGCGGCGGCCCGCAGATCAGCGCCGCCCTCGACCGGCACGGCATCGTCAGCGAGTTCAAGGCCGGCCTGCGCGTCACCACCGAGGACGCCATGGACGTCGTCCGCATGGTGCTCGCCGGACAGGTGCAGCGGGAGCTGGTCGGGCTGCTCAACCGGCACGGACCGCTCGCCGTCGGCCTCACCGGCGAGGACGCGCACACCCTCACCGCCACCAAGCACCGGCCCGAGATCGACGGCGAGTCGGTCGACATCGGGCGGGTGGGCGAGATCACCGAGATCGACACGGGCGCGATCGAGGCCCTGCTCGCCGACGGCCGCATCCCGGTCGTCTCGTCCATCGCCCGCAGCCAGGACGACCACCATGTCTACAACGTCAATGCTGATACGGCGGCTGCGGCACTCGCTGCGGCCCTGGGCGCCGAGACCCTCATGGTCCTCACGGACGTCGAGGGCCTCTACGAGGACTGGCCGAACAGCGACGAGGTGATCAGCCGCCTCACCGCGTCCCAGCTCGAGAAACTCCTGCCGGAGCTGTCCTCCGGCATGGTGCCGAAGATGGAGGGCTGTCTGCACGCCGTGCGCAACGGCGTGACCACCGCCCGTGTCATCGACGGCCGGGTCCAGCACTCGATCCTGCTGGAGATCTTCACGGACGAGGGCATCGGCACGATGGTCGTGCCCGACGAACAGGGGGAGTCGTGAGCAACGAGGAACTGACCACGCGGTGGCAGGGCGCGCTCATGAACAACTACGGCACCCCGCGGCTGCCGCTCGTACGCGGCGAGGGCGCGCGGGTGTGGGACGCCGACGGCAAGGAGTACGCCGACTTCGTGGGCGGCATCGCGGTCAACGCGCTCGGCCACGCCCACCCGGCGGTCGTCGAGGCCGTCAGCCGGCAGATCGCCTCCCTCGGCCACATCTCCAACCTGTTCGTCGCCGAGCCGCCCGTCGCGCTCGCCGAACGGCTCCTCCAGCTCTTCGGCCGCGACGGCAAGGTCTACTTCTGCAACTCGGGAGCCGAGGCCAACGAGGCCGCGTTCAAGATCGGCCGGCTGACCGGGCGGACCCATATGGTCGCCACCGAGGGCGGCTTCCACGGCCGCACCATGGGCGCCCTCGCGCTCACCGGCCAGCCCGCCAAGCGGGCGCCCTTCGAGCCGCTGCCCGGGGACGTCACCCACGTCCCGTACGGCGACGCGCAGGCGCTGGCCGCCGCCGTCACCGAGGACACCGCGCTGGTGATCATCGAGCCGATCCAGGGCGAGAACGGGGTCGTGGTGCCCCCGCCCGGGTATCTGAAGGCGGCCCGCGCGATCACCGCGGCCACGGGCGCGCTGCTGGTGCTGGACGAGGTGCAGACCGGCGTCGGACGGACCGGGAACTGGTTCGAGTACCAGGCCCACGAAGGCGTGCTGCCGGACGTCGTCACCCTGGCCAAGGGGCTCGGCGGCGGGCTGCCGCTCGGCGCCACCGTCGCCTTCGGGCGCGCCGCCGAGCTGCTGCGGCCCGGCCAGCACGGTACGACCTTCGGCGGCAACCCGGTCGCCTGCGCCGCCGGACTCGCCGTCCTCGACACCATCGCCGACGACGGGCTGCTGGAGAACGTCAAGCGGCAGGGCGAGAAACTCCGCGACGGAATCGAGGCCTCCGGCCACGCCTTGATCGACCGTGTCCGGGGCGCGGGCCTCCTCCTGGGTATCGTGCTCACCGAGCCGCTCGCACCCCAGGTGCAACAGGCGGCTCAGGACGCCGGATTCCTCGTGAACGCGCCCGCCCCCGATGTCGTACGGCTCATGCCGCCGCTGACCCTCGGGGACGACGCGGTGGACGCCTTCCTCGGGGCGCTGCCCGGCATCCTGGACGAGGCCGGCGGCGCGGGTGGGGAAGGACGATCCGGAGAATGAGACGACGATGAGCCAGGAGCAGGACCAGGGTCAGCACGCCGGACCTGCCGTGCCGCAGACGCGCACCGCACGCCACCGCCGGATCGTGGACATCCTCAACCGGCAGCCGGTGCGGTCGCAGAGCCAGCTGGCGAAGCTGCTCGCCGACGACGGGCTGAGCGTCACCCAGGCGACGCTCTCCCGCGACCTGGACGAGCTGAACGCGGTGAAGATCCGCAACAACGACGGCGACCTGATCTACGCGGTGCCGAGCGAGGGGGGTTTCCGCACGCCCCGGGCGCCGCTGGGGGAGTCCGCCAAGGAGGAGCGGATGCGGCGGCTCTCGCAGGAGCTGCTGATCTCCGCGGAGGCCTCGGCGAACCTCGTGGTCCTGCGTACCCCGCCCGGTGCCGCGCAGTTCCTGGCCTCGGCCATCGACCAGGCGGAGCTGCACGACATCCTCGGCACGATCGCCGGCGACGACACGCTGCTGCTGATCAGTCGGGAGCCGACGGGGGGTCAGGCCCTGGCGGACCACTTGCTGAGGTTGGCCCAGAACGGCCACTGAAGGGGGCGGTGCGGTGGTCTGCCGACCGCGGGCGCGTCGTGGCTGGTCGCGCAGTTCCCCGCGCCCCTAGGGGCGCGTAGCTGCGGGCAGTCGTGCCGCTGGGGCGGCACGGGTGGGCGCGGCGGCACCCCGCCAACGCGGGTGAGTGAAACGTCCGTACCTCAGCCCAAACGGGCGGCCAGCCCCCCGGTGCACCGCACCTCGTCGCCCGCGGTGATCAGCAGCGCCTCGACGTCCGGGAGGGACTCCAGCCACCGCAACCCCTCCCGCGACCCCATCGCGAACGCCGCCGTCGCCCAGCAGTCCGCCCACGTCAGCCGAGGCGCGACCACCGTCACCGAGACCAGATCGGTCACCGCCGACCGCCCCGTGCGCGGATCGACGATGTGATCCCCCCGCTCGGCGGTCCCGGACGTCGCCACCGCCAGCTCCTCCACCCCCGCCGCCGAGACGACCGCCGCCAGCCCACCCGGACGCAACGGATCCGACACCCCCACCCGCCAGGGCCGCCCCGCCCCCGGCGCCCCCAGCAACTGCACATCACCGCCCCCGTTGACGCTCACCCCCACCGCCCCCGCGGCAGCGAGCCGACGCGCGGCCCGCTCCGTGGCCCAGCCCTTGACGATCCCCGTCGGATCGAGCCGGCCCCGGTAACGCACGCTGAACCACCCGTCGCTCACCCGCTCCGCCTCCGCCGCCAGGTCCAGCACCTCGGCGACGTCCGCGTCGCACTCCCCGACGGTCAGCTCCCCGCGCGCCAGCCGGGAGATCTGACTGTCGTCGCGGTACGTGCTGAACACCTCGTCGACCCGGTGCAGCCCCGCGACCGCCTCCTCCACCGCCGCGCGCACCGCGACGGGTTCCCCGCCGCGGACGTCGAGGGAGAAGACGGTCCCCATCGTCTCCTCCGCGTGACGCACCGCGGCGGGAGCCTCGGCGGGCTCGGTCACCGTGTCAGCCACCGGCCTGGTCCAGCGCCGACTGGAGTGACTGTTTGTACCCCGCGCTCGTGTACGTGGCCCCCGACACCGCGTCGATCTCCGCGGTGCCGGCCGCCACGGCCGCCTGGTTGAGCTTCGGCACGGCGTTGGAGGTGATCCGGTCGCTCTGCCCGCCCTTGGGCGCCTGCACGGCCTCCGCCTTGGTGATCTTCCCGCCGCTGACGGTGATACGGACCTGCACCGGCCCGTACTGGGTCTGCGCCACGCCCCCGGTGACGGTCCGCGCCTCGGCGTTCCCGGCGTTCCCGCCGCCCCCCGAACCGGAGGACTCCGGGGACCCGGCCGCCCGCGCCTTGTCCAGCGCCGACTGGAGCGACTTCTTGTACCCGGCACTGGTGTACGTGGCCCCCGACACCGCGTCGATCTCCGCGCCCTGCGCCGCGACGGCCGCCTGGTTGAGCCTGGGCACGGCGTTGGAGGTGATCTGGTCGCTCTGCCCGCCCTCGGGCGCCTGCACGGCCTCCGCCTTGGTGATCTTCCCGCCGCTCACGGTCAGCCGGACCTGCACCGCGCCGTACTGGGTCCGCGCCGCGTCACCGGTGACGGTGCCGTTCCCGATGGGCCGGGCGCCGCCCTGCGGGGACTGGGCCGCCGCGGGCGGGGCCGCGCCACCGGCCGCGGCGGCCGAGCCGGGATCGGACGCGGGTTTGAGCGACAGCAGCAGCACGATGCCGGACACGGTGGCGGCGGTCGCGAGCACGGCACGCCGGACGGGGTGACTCTTCCTCATCGTTTCTCAGGCTCCTGATGGGTGTGGATGACCCGTCGCTCACATCTCGAACGACTCGTGATGGATACGGCGCGCGGGGACCCCGGCGTCGCGCAGTGCGTCGTACACCGACTGCGCGAACCCGGGCGGCCCGCACATGAACACGTCGTGGCGGTCGATGTCGGGGATCTTCCGCCGCAGGCTGTCGGCCGAGATGTCGGGACGCTCACCGTCGGGGCTGTTGACCGCGTACATCAGCCGGGCACCGCGCTCGTCGGCGATCTTCGCCAGCTCGCCCCACAGCGCCAGGTCCTGTGTGCTGTTCGCCCGGTACAGCAGCGTGATGTCACCGGAGGCGCCGGGCAGGGTCTCGAACAGCGCCCGCATCGGGGTGATCCCCACCCCGCCCGCCACCAGCAGCACCTTGCCGCGGCTGCGGCGCTGCGCGGTCAGCGCCCCGTACGGGCCCTCCGCCCACACCTTCGTCCCGGGCTCCAGTTCGCGCAGCCGCGAGGTGTGGTCGCCGATCGCCTTGACGGTGATCCGCAGCATGTCCGGCCGGGGCGCCGCCGACAGCGAGTACGGATGGGAGCTGAACCGCATGCCCGGCGCCTTGAACCGCCAGCGGAAGAACTGCCCGGCCTCCGCGCCCATCCGGTGCAGTTTGCGCCCGCCGATCAGCACGGACACGATGCCCGGCGTCTCCTCGATGACCGCCTCGACCCGCATCCGGTGCCGCATGTTCAGCCGCACCGGAGTGATGACCCGGTACCACAGGACCAGCGCCGTCACCGCGCCGTAGAGCCCGTACCAGAAGGTCTTCGCGGTCGGTTCGACGGCGAACTCGTTGCCGGTGGTGATCTGGTGCCAGAACGTCAGGAACACCGCCGCGTACGTCAGCAGATGCACGTGGTACCAGCCGTCGTAGGGCAGCCGGCGCCGGATCGGGCCGATGGAGATGAAGGCGATCACGAACAGCAGACCGGTGCCGATGGCGGCCTTGCCCATGTCCGGCAGGGTGTTGATGGAGGTGATCGTCTGCTGCACGATGTCGCCGAGGCTCTTGCCGGCCTGCCGGGCGTAGCCCCACATGATCAGGAAGACATGGGCGGCGACCAGGCTGACGGTGTAGCGGCCGCTCATCGCGTGCCAGCGGGCGACCCGGTCCGAACCGACCCGGCGTTCCAGCGCGGGCACCCGCGCCATCTGAAGCACCACCAGGGCCATCAGATAGCCGGCGAGCAGGCCGGTGATCCGGCCCGCGGCGACGATCTTCCCGGTGGTGTCCGCGATGGACGGTGTGTTGGTCCACCACAACCAGAGCACGGCCACCGCGCCCGCGCCCACGGCGAGCAGCAACGGCACGGCGGGGGAGCGGCGCGGACGGATGCGGCGCATCGTCTGGCGGCGGGCGGCACGGCCGCCGGCGAGCGTGGTGGTCACGGTTCCTCCGTGGGGACTCGGCCCTTGACCCACAGATACGCGCCGTCACGCCGGAGTGTTCAGAGGAATCCCGGTTCAGTACCGGGTGATCGCGGTGCGCCCGCCCGTCGTCCCGATCGCGATGTGTGGTTCCTTCGCGGCATCCGCCCAGCGCAGGATCCGCCGCATCGCGTCCTTCGGCACGGAAACGCATCCGGCCGTCGCCCCACGCCCGTTGACGTGCAGGAAGATTCCGGCGCCCCGGCCGCGCCGCGGCCGGTGGTAGTTGAAGTCGACGACGAGGGCGTGGGCGTACTGCGCGCGGAAGCCGATCAGGTGCTCGGCCTCGGCGGCCCGGCAGTCGGCCGCCCGGGGCTCGGTCCAGCGGTTGTAGGAGCGCGAGTCGTTGTCCTGGCACCACCAGGAGTTCTGCCGCACCGGGCGGTACCTGTACGCCGTCCCGCGCGGCGCCGCCTCGATGCCGAAGGCGTACGGCATCCCGTACAGGCCCGTCGGGGTCGTGTTCGTGCCCTGCCGTCGGGTGGTGCCCTCGGCCAGTCCCTTCGCCCCGAAGCGGGCCGGCGCGGAGCCGGCCGCCACCCAGCGGCCGTTCCGCAGGTCCCACCAGGTGACCGTCCCGGTCGTCGAGCCGGTGCCCGCCGCCACCGCGGTGATCAGCTGGGTGCCGCCCCCGGTGTCCGCCATCCGGTCCGGCAGCGGCGCGGACGGCCGTCCCGCGCCGAGCAGGAGCAGGGACAAGGAGACGAGGACGGCGGCGGGGGCGGCACCTGGGCGCATGGCTCAGACCGTAGACGGGGGCAGCGGCAACGGCAGCCCGGGGAGTCCGTCCAGGCTGGTCGCGATGTGCTCCTTCTTGGTGAAGTACGCGTCGAGCGAGGCGTCGTCCTCCCGCGCGAACCGCTTCTCGTGCAGGTCGCGTTCCGACTCGTACGCCATGAAGGGCACCGCGTACCCGCAGGTGTCCCGGATGAGCTCGGCCGTCACGACGATGACGGCGCGCAGGCCGTGGTGGGAGGGGTCGATGTCCGGGAAACGGGTGAGCAGGTCGGGGAAGCGGGGGTCGTCGCGGAACACGGGCTCGCCGCGGCCGTGCACGCGCACGATGTTCGGCGGGCCCTGGAACGCGCACCACATCAGGGTGATCCGGCCGTTCTCCCGCAGATGGGCGATGGTCTCGGCGTTGGAGCCGGCGAAGTCGAGGTAGGCCACGGTGAGCTCGTCGAGGACGGCGAAGGACCCCTTCAGCCCTTTGGGCGAGAGGTTGACCGTGCCGTCGGCGGACAGCGGGGCGGTGGCGGTGAAGAAGACGGGCTGTTCCTCGATGAAGGTGCGGAGGCGGCCGTCTATGCGCTCATGCGTTTTTCCCATGTCCACCGATTATGGGACCAGGTCGTTCGTTTGTCTAAACAATAGACCGGAGCCGGGGAAGCCGTGGCCGCCCCGGCCGGCGCTTCCACGGGGCGGCCACGGCGCCTGTCACCTCACGTGGTGAGCGTGCAGGCGGCCAGGGCGTCCGGGCCGGTCCGGCGCGGCGCCCGTGTCCGGCGAGAAGTACGCGAAGACGGCTTCCGATGTTCACCCCGGCCCCGGTTTGACGGGCGGATTGACGATTCATGCGGACTCCTGCATACTCATGCATGTCAGCGAATGCACTGTGAGGAGAAACCCGTGACCGAGCGCGTCGTACTCGCCTACTCAGGCGGTCTGGACACCTCCGTCGCCATCGGCTGGATCGCCGAGGAGACGGGCGCCGAGGTCATCGCCGTTGCGGTCGACGTCGGCCAGGGCGGCGAGGACCTGGACGTCATCCGCAAGCGCGCCATCGCCTGCGGTGCCGTCGAGGCCGAGGTCGCGGACGCCAAGGACGAGTTCGCCGAGGAGTACTGCCTCCCGGCGATCAAGGCCAACGCCCTCTACATGGACCGCTACCCGCTGGTCTCCGCCCTCTCCCGGCCGACGATCGTCAAGCACCTCGTCGCCGCCGCGCAGAAGCACGGCGCCACCACCGTCGCCCACGGCTGCACCGGCAAGGGCAACGACCAGGTCCGCTTCGAGGCCGGCATCGTCGCCCTCGCCCCCGACCTGAAGTGCATCGCCCCGGTCCGCGACTACGCCATGACCCGCGACAAGGCCATCGCCTTCTGCGAGGCCAAGGGCCTGCCGATCGCGACCACCAAGAAGTCCCCGTACTCCATCGACCAGAACGTCTTCGGCCGCGCCGTCGAGACGGGCTTCCTCGAGGACATCTGGAACGCCCCGATCGAGGACGTCTACGAGTACACCCAGAACCCCGCCGTGGCGCGTGAGCCCGACGAGGTCGTCATCACCTTCAAGCAGGGTGTGCCGGTGGCCATCGACGGCAAGCCCGTCACCGTCCTCCAGGCGATCCAGCAGCTCAACGAGCGCGCCGGCGCCCAGGGCATCGGCCGGATCGACATGGTCGAGGACCGCCTCGTCGGCATCAAGTCCCGCGAGGTGTACGAGGCGCCCGGCGCCATCGCCCTGATCACCGCCCACCAGGAGCTGGAGAACGTCACCGTCGAGCGCGAGCTCGCCCGCTACAAGCGGCAGGTCGAGCAGCGCTGGGGCGAGCTCGTCTACGACGGCCAGTGGTTCTCCCCGCTCAAGCGCGCCCTGGACGGCTTCATCGCCGAGGCCAACGAGCACGTCAACGGCGACATCCGGATGACCCTGCACGGGGGGCGCGCCGTCGTCACCGGGCGGCGTTCGGAGTCGTCGCTGTACGACTTCAACCTGGCGACGTACGACACGGGCGACACGTTCGACCAGGCCGCGGCCAAGGGGTTCATCGACATCTACAGTCTGTCGGCGAAGATCGCCGCGAAGCGGGATCTGGCCTGACCGGTTCGGTTGCTGTGGTAGGGGAGCTGCGGGCCCGTTGTGGCTGGGTGCGCAGTTCCCCGCGCCCCTTTGGGGCGCTTTTCATCACCATTCTTGAGGAGTGCAGGTAGTGAGCAGCAACAGCGGTGACGTACGGCTCTGGGGCGGCCGTTTCGCCGACGGTCCCGCCGAGGCCCTGGCGAAGCTGTCCGCGTCCGTCCACTTCGACTGGCGGCTCGCGCCCTACGACATCGCCGGCTCGCGTGCCCACGCGCGCGTGCTGCACGGGGCGGGACTGCTCACCGAGGACGAGCTGACCCGGATGATCGCCGGTCTCGACCGGCTCGAAGCGGACGTCGCCGACGGCTCCTTCACCGGCACCATCGCCGACGAGGACGTGCACACCGCCCTGGAGCGCGGCCTGCTGGAGCGCCTCGGCCCCGACCTCGGCGGCAAGCTGCGGGCCGGCCGGTCCCGCAACGACCAGGTGGCGACCCTGTTCCGGATGTACCTGCGGGACCACGCCCGCATCGTCGGCGGCCTGATCGCCGACCTCCAGGACGCGCTCGTCGGCCTCGCCGAGGCCCACCCGGACGTCGCCATGCCCGGCCGCACCCACCTCCAGCACGCCCAGCCGGTGCTCTTCGCCCACCACGTCCTCGCCCATGTCCAGGCGCTGTCCCGGGACGCCGAGCGGCTGCGCCAGTGGGACGAGCGCACGGCGGTGTCCCCGTACGGCTCGGGCGCGCTCGCCGGTTCCTCCCTCGGCCTGGACCCGGAGGCGGTCGCCGCGGACCTCGGCTTCGAGCACGGCAGCGCGGCCAACTCCATCGACGGCACCGCCTCCCGGGACTTCGTCGCCGAGTTCGCCTTCATCACCGCGATGATCGGCGTGAACGTCTCCCGGATCGCCGAGGAGGTCATCATCTGGAACACGAAGGAGTTCTCCTTCGTGACCCTGCACGACGCCTTCTCCACCGGCTCGTCGATCATGCCGCAGAAGAAGAACCCGGACATCGCCGAGCTGGCGCGCGGCAAGTCCGGCCGTCTGATCGGCAACCTGACCGGCCTGATGGCGACGCTCAAGGCGCTGCCCCTCGCGTACAACCGCGACCTCCAGGAGGACAAGGAGCCGGTCTTCGACTCCATCGACCAGCTGGAGATCCTGCTCCCGGCCTTCACGGGCATGATGGCCACCCTCACCGTGCACCGCGAGCGCATGGAGGAACTGGCCCCGGCCGGCTTCTCCCTCGCCACCGACATCGCCGAGTGGCTGGTCAAGCAGGGCGTCCCGTTCCGCGTCGCCCACGAGGTGGCCGGCGAGTGCGTCAAGGCCGCCGAGGCCGAGGGCAAGGAACTGGACGAACTGACCGACGAACAGTTCGCGAAGATCTCCACCCACCTCACCCCCGAGGTCCGTACGGTCCTCAACGTCCCCGGCGCCCTCGCCTCCCGCAACGGCAGGGGCGGCACGGCCCCGAGCGCGGTGGCGATCCAACTGGCCGAGGTGAAGGCGAACCTGGCAGCCCAGCACGAGTGGGCGACGGCAAAGAAGCAGTAGGGCAACGACCTCAGGGGCGCGGGGAACTGCGCGACAAGCCACGACGGTGCCGCACTCGCCAGACCACCGCACGCCCCGAGTTCTTGGGCGAAGTCAAAGTCATCGCGGGTTACGTTGGTCGGGAACCGTACCGGACCCGACCGAACGGAGCCCGCGATGCCCTTCGCCCGACTGGCAACAGCGACAACCCCCACCTGCCACATCGGCCTCGGCCTCGCCGCGATCGGCCGCCCCGGCTACATCAACCTCGGCCGGAACGAAGACCTCGGAGAGAACCGCAGCGTGGACACGCTGCGCACCCGTACGCACGAACTCCTCGACGCCGCCTACGCCCAGGGCGTGCGCTACTTCGACGCCGCCCGCTCCTACGGCCGCTCCGAGGAGTTCCTCGCCGACTGGCTGAAGAGCCGCACCGACGTCGACGACGTCGTCATCGGCAGCAAATGGGGCTACACCTACACCGCCGACTGGTCCACCGACGCCGAGCGGCACGAGGTCAAGGACCACTCCCTCGCGGCCTACGAGCGTCAGCGCGCCGAGACCGACGCGCTGCTCGGGGACCGGCTCGACCTCTACCAGATCCACTCGGTGACCCCGGAGAGCCCCGCCCTCACCGACAAGGAACTGCACGCCCGGCTCGCTGAGGCGGCCGCTCAGGGACTCACGGTCGGCTTCTCCACCAGCGGCCCGGCGCAGGCCGAGGCCATCCGCGCCGCCCTGGCCGTCACGGTCGACGGCGAGCCCCTCTTCCGTACCGTCCAGTCCACCTACAACGCCCTGGAGACCTCGGCCGCGCCCGCGCTCGCCGAGGCCCATGACGCCGGGCTCACCGTGATCGTCAAGGAGGCCATGGCCAACGGCCGGCTCGCCGCGCCCAACGCCCCGGAGGCGCTGCGGGCCGTCGCCGACGAGACCGGTCTGAACTGCGACGCCGTCGCCCTCGCGGTGGTCCTTCGTGAGCCCTGGGCGGGCGTGGTCCTCTCCGGTGCGGCGACCACCTCCCAGCTCGCCTCCAACCTGCACGCCGCCGTGGTCGACCTCACCGACGACCAGCTGTCCCGCCTCGCCGACCTGGTCGAGGAGCCGGGAGCCTACTGGGAGCGGCGCGGACAGCTGCCCTGGCACTGAGCGAGCGACCACACCTTCACACCTCGACAGTCATGAGACGCGTACGCCTTGCATGAGACATGAATGTCTCATATGGGGTACGGTTGTCTCATGGCTGTCGATCGTGACCACGTGCTGCGCAGTGCCGCCGCCCTGCTGACCCGTAAATCCACCGCGACCATGGACGAGGTCGCCCGGGCCGCCGGGATCAGCCGTGCCACCCTGCACCGGCAGTTCGCCGGGCGGGACGCGCTGGTCCGGGCGCTGGAGGCGCTCGGGATCGCGGAGTGCGAGGCCGCCCTGGAGGCGGCCCGGCCCGACGAGGGGCCCGCCACCGACGCAGTACGCCGTCTGGTCGCCGAGGTGGAACCCCACGCCGGCCTGCTCGCCTTCCTCTACAGCGAGAACCAGCTGTTCGAGGGCGAGGAACAGAACGAGGGCTGGGCAAGGATCGACGAGCGCATCGCCGAGCTGTTCCGGCGCGGCCAGGCGAGCGGCGAGTTCCGCATCGACCTCACCCCGGCCTGGCTCACCGAGGCCCTCTACGGGCTGCTCGCCTCCGCCGCCTGGGCGGTGGCCGAGGGGCGCGTCGCTCCCAAGGACTTCACCCACATGATCGTCGAGCTGCTGCTCGGCGGCGCACGACGCCAGGACGATCCGGCGCGAAGGAAGGAATCATGACCAGCGCCCTGCGGCCCGACACCACCACCGAGGAGATACGCCGTCCGGGCCGGTGGCTCGCGCTCTCCGTCCTGGTGCTCGCCGTACTGCTGGTGGCCGTCGACGCGACCGTCCTCGGCCTGGCCACCCCCTACATCAGCGAGGACCTCGCACCCACCGGCACCCAGCTGCTGTGGATCGGCGACGTCTACTCGTTCGTCATCGCCGGTCTGCTCGTCTCCATGGGCAGCCTCGGCGACCGCGTCGGCCGCAAGCGGATCCTGCTCTGGGGCGCCGTCGCGTTCGGCGCGATATCCGTGCTCAACGCCTACGCGCACACGCCCGAGGTGATGATTCTCGCCCGGGCCCTGCTCGGTGTCGCCGGCGCCACCCTGATGCCCGCCACCCTCGCCCTGATCCGCAACCTCTTCCACGACCCGCGTGAACGCAGCCTCGCCATCGGCATCTGGGGCGCCACCGCCTCCGCCGGCACCGCCGTCGGGCCGATCCTCGGCGGCTTCCTCCTCGAACACTTCTGGTGGGGCTCGGTCTTCCTGATCAACCTGCCGGTGATGGCCGTCCTGGTGGTCGTCGGCATCAGGCTCCTCCCCGAGTCCCGCACCCCGAACCCCGGACCGTGGGACATGACCAGCGTGGTGCTGTCCCTGGTCGGCATGATCGGCGTCGTCTACGCGGTGAAGGAGGCCGCGAGCCACGGCCTCGGCTGGTCCGTCCCGGCCGCCGGACTGCTGGGCGCCGCCGCCCTGTACGGATTCGTACGCCGTCAGCTCACGCTGCCCGTCCCGCTGCTGGACATGCGGCTGTTCCGGCACCGCGGGTTCAGCGGAGCGGTGCTCGCCGATCTGCTGACCATCCTCGGCCTGTCCGGCCTCGTGTTCTTCCTCTCGCAGTATCTGCAACTCGTCCAGGGCAGGCGCCCGTTCGAGGCGGGACTGGCCGAACTCCCCGCCGCGATCGGCGCGGTGGCGGCCGGACTGGTCGCGGGCCGGGCCGCCCGGCGGTTCTCGGTGCGCTCGGTCGTCGCCGGGGGACTGGCGGCCATCGGCCTGGCGCTGGCCGCGCTCACGGTGATCGGCCAGTCCACCGGCTACCCCCTGCTCGGGGCGGCCCTGCTGGTGGTCGGTCTCGGCGCCGGCTTCTCCTTCACGGTGACCGCCGACGTGATCCTCTCCAGCGTGCCCAAGGACCAGGCCGGCGCCGCCTCCGCCGTCTCCGAGACGGCCTACGAACTCGGCGCCGCGCTCGGCATCGCCGCGCTCGGCTCCATCGTCACCGGTGTCTACCGGGACTTCACCGGCCCCGCCGGCACACCGGCCGCCGCGCACGAATCGCTGGGCGGGGCCGTGGAGGCGGCCGCGCACCTGCCCGCCCGCACCGCCGAGGCGATGCTCGAGGCGGCCCGCCAGTCCTTCGTCGACGGCCTGACGCTGGCGGCGGGCGTGGGTGCGGCCGTCCTGCTCCTGGCGGCACCGGCCGCCTGGGTGCTGCTGCGCGGCCAGCGACTGGACGACACCGCCTGAGGCGTCGCGGAGCCGTAACGGCCCCGGCTCCGCGACGCCTTTAAGCCCGTTTTCGCCCCCGCCTGATGGTCTTGGCTCCGTATCCGACGTCGTTCCCGACGGCCGAAGGAGCCACCGACCATGACACGTCGTACGAAGAAGGCGATCCTCACCGTCTCCGTCCTGGCCGCAGCGGGCCTCACGGGCGGCGGGGTCGCGCTCGCCGCCGACGGCGACGACACCTCGCGCGAGCGGATCAGGTTCGTCGTCGAGGAACGCGACGCCTCCGGCGCCGCGGACCACGAGGACTGCCCGTGGAAGGACCCGGGCGGCACCGCCCCGGGCCCGGACGACCCCGCCTCGGCGCTGTGACCGCCGTGTCCCCGCACCCCGAGGAACCCCTCGGTCCCCCCGACGACAAGACGCTCGAGGAGGCCCTCTTCGAGGTCAAACGGGTCATCGTCGGCCAGGACCGCATGGTGGAACGGATGTTCACCGCGATCCTGGCCCGCGGCCACTGCCTCCTCGAAGGCGTACCGGGCGTCGCCAAGACCCTCGCGGCGAAGACGCTGGCCCATGTCGTCGGCGGACGGTTCGCCCGCCTCCAGTTCACGCCCGACCTCGTCCCCTCCGACATCACCGGCACCCGGATCTACCGGCCCTCACGGGAGACGTTCGGCATCGAACCCGGCCCGGTGATGGCCAACATCGTCCTCGCCGACGAGATCAACCGCGCCCCCGCCAAGGTGCAGTCGGCGCTGCTGGAGGTGATGGGCGAGCGCCAGGTCTCCATCGGCGGCACCACCCTCCCCGTCCCGGAGCCCTTCCTCGTCCTCGCCACCCAGAACCCGATCGAGTCCGAGGGCGTCTACCACCTGCCCGAGGCCCAGCGCGACCGCTTCCTGCTCAAGGTCGAGGTCGCCGCGCCGAGCGAGACGGAGGAACTCGCCATCCTCTACCGGATGAGCGTCGACCCGCCCCGCCCGCGCCGCGTCCTCACCCCCGACCGGCTGGCCGCGCTCCAGCGCACCGCCGACGAGGTGTTCGTGCACCACGCCGTCGCCGAGTACGCCGTACGGCTGGTCTGCCTCACCCGTGAACTCGCCGGGCCGGACAGCCGGCTGGCGCACGGCGCCGGCCCGCGCGCGACCCTCGGCCTGATCGCCGCCGCCCGCGCGCTGGCACTGCTGCGCGGACGCGGACACGTCCTGCCGGAGGACGTCGGCGACCTGGCGCACGAGGTGATCGCCCACCGCCTGGTCCTGTCCTTCGACGCGCTCGCCGACGGGGTGGGCGCCGCCGAGATCGTGGACGAGGTGGTGGCCGCGGTGGAACAGCCCCGGATCAGCCCCCGCCAGACCGGCCGGGAGGCCGCGGCATGACTCCCGCACTCGGCGAACTCACCCCCGAACAGGCGCTCCGGCACCTGGAGCTCCTGTTCACCCGACACCCCGACGGCATGCTCCAGGGCGACCACCCCGCGCTGGTGCCCGGCCCCGGCGACGAACTGGCCGAGACCCGGCCCTACGTCGTCGGCGACGACGTCCGCCGGATGGACTGGAACGCCACCGCCCGCACCACCGTCCCGCACGTCCGCCTCACCCTCGCCGACCGCGAACTCACCACCTGGATCGTCCTCGACGCCTCCGCCAGCATGGACTTCGGCACCGCGCGCATGGAGAAACGCGATCTGGCGGTGGGCGCGGCGGCGGCCGTCGCCTTCCTCACCGAACGGGCCGGCAACCGGCTCGGCGCCCAGCTCACCGGCCCCGACGGCATCCGCCGCATCCCGCCCCGCACCGGCCGCCGACACCTCCTCGCCATCCTGCGCGCCGCCCTCGAACGGCCGCGCGTGGCCCCCGGCCCGCCGACCCAGGGCCTCGCCGAGACCCTGCACGCACTGCGCGCCCTGCCCGCGAGCGGGATGGTCGCCGTCATCTCCGACTTCCTTGAGACCGGCTGGGAACGGCCGCTGCGCACGGTGGCCCGCCGCCAGCAGGTCCTCGCCGTGGAGACCGTCGACCCACGCGAACTGGAACTGCCCGACGTCGGCATCCTCACGGTCGTCGACCCCGAAACCGGACGCCGGCGCGAGATCGCCACCCACGCACGCGCCCTGCGCGAACGCTACGCGAGCGCCGCGCTGGAACAGCGGGCCCTGATCCAGCGGTCCATCCGCCGCTCCGGCGCCGCCCACCTGCGGCTGCGCACGGACCGGGACTGGGTGCGCGACGTCGTCCGGTACGTGGAGACGCAGCGGCGCCGGGGAGGCGGTGCCGCATGAGCCGCACGTCCGCCACGAGGGAGGGATGATGGGCCTGCGTTCGCCCGGCTGGCTGCTGCTCCTGCTGCCGCTCGCCGCACTGATCGCCGCGTATCTGCTGGTGCAGCGCCGACGCGCCCGCTACGCCGTCCGCTTCACCAACCTCGAACTGCTCGACCGGGTGGCGCCCCGGGGGCCCGGCTGGCGCCGGCACGTGCCCGCCGCGGCCTTCTGCGCGATGCTCGCGCTGCTGGTGGTCGGATTCGCCCGGCCCACCGCGGACGTCCGGGTACCGCGGGAACGGGCCACCGTCGTGGTCGCCTTCGACACCTCGGGGTCCATGGAGGCGACCGATGTGGAGCCGAGCCGGTTCGTCGCCGCCCAGCGGGCCGCCCGCACCTTCATCGACCGGCTGCCCGAGCGCTTCAACACCGGGCTGGTCACCTTCAGCGGCTCCGCGACGGTGGCGGTGCCCCCGACCACCGACCGGGCGGCGCTGCACACGGCACTCGGACGGCTGACCCCCGGCCAGGGCACGGCCATCGGTGAGGCGGTCGTCGCGGCACGCGACGCGATCCGCGCGCTCGACGAGCGGGCCGGGACCGAACCACCGCCCGCGCACATCGTGCTGCTGTCCGACGGCTCCAACACCGTGGGCCGCTCGGTGGAGGCGGCGGCCGAGGAGGCCGCGGACGACCGGATCCCGGTCTCGACCATCGCGTACGGCACCGAGGACGGCGTACTGGAGTTCCCCGACGGCCGTGTCCTGCGGGTCCCCGTCGACGGGCCCGCCCTGGAGGACCTCGCCTCCCGCACCGGCGGTGACCACCACGAGGCCGCCACGGGCGAGGAACTCCAGGACGTCTACGAGGACATCGGCAGCTCCGTCGGCCACCGCACCGAGGAACGCGAGATCTGGCAGTGGTTCGTGGCGGCCGGCCTCCTCACGGCCCTGCTGGCGGCGGCCACGTCCCTGCTGTGGTTCTCCCGCATCCCCTGACGAAGGAGACACCCGCCATGCCCGACCCCCGCCGACCCGGCCCACCGCCCCCGCCCGGCCCCACGGCCCCGCCGCGCCCACCGTCCCCCGCACCCCCCTCCCCGCCCGCCGCCGGTCCCACGGAAGCGGCGCCCGGGAGTCCGGCGCCCGCGCCCGAACCCGCCGGTCCGCTCGGCATCGGTGAGCCCCGGGGGCCGTCCTTCGTGTCCGGGCGTCCGCCCCGGGTCCCTGCCGCCGGGGACCCTGCGCCCGCCCCGGAGCCGTCGGCGTCCGCGCACGCCCCGGCACCCGACACCGTCCCCCCGGGGAAGCCGCCCCACGCTCCCCGGGGCGGCTCCCGCCCCCTGGTCGCGGCGATCGTCGCCGCCGTGCTCGCCGGCGGGGCCGCCGGATACGGCGCCGGGCTGATCGGGGACGAGGACACCGCACCGGCCGCCTCCGCCGAGCGCGCCCCCGGTGACCTCCGGGCCGTCGCCGCCCGCGTGCTGCCCAGCGTGGTCGCCGTGCGGACGGACGGCGGACAGGGGTCCGGGTTCGTGTTCGACGAGCGGGGCCGCATCCTCACCAACGCCCATGTCGTCGCGGGCAGTTCACGCGTCACCGTCGAACTGGAGGACGGGCGCCGGCTCTCCGCCGAGGTGGTCGGCGACGACCCCGCCCACGACGTCGCCGTACTGGAGCCCGAGACGGCCCGCGGACTCACCCCCCTCCGGCTCGCCACCGGGGTCCGCCCGGCCGTCGGCGACCCCGTCCTCGCCATCGGCTCCCCGCTCGGCCTCACCGGCACCGTCACGTCCGGCATCGTCAGCGCCCTCGACCGCTCCGTCAGCCTCGGTGAGGCGAACGGCGCCGGCGGACAGCGGCGCGCCCTCCAGACCGACGCGTCGATCAACCCGGGCAACTCCGGCGGCCCCCTGGTGGACGGCGAGGGCAGGGTCGTCGGCATCAATACGGCCATCGCGACGTTGGACCGGGACAGGGGCGGTTCCATCGGCATCGGCTTCGCGATCCCCGTGGGCGACGCCGTCGCCTCCGCCCGCACGATCATCGACGGTGGTTAGGGGGACGCATGAGACTGCTCGTCGTCGAGGACGAGGAGGACCTCGTCGTCGCGCTCCGGGTGGGCCTGGTCCGGGCCGGACACGCCGTCGACGTCGCCCCGGACGTCGACACGGCCACCGAGAAGCTCGCCGTCAACGACTACGACCTCGTCCTGCTCGACCTCAACCTGCCCGACGGCGACGGGTTCACGGTCTGCCGCGCCATCCGGGCCACCCCCGGCGGCCCCCGCATCCTCATGCTGACCGCCCGCGACCGCCTCGCCGACCGGGTCCGCGGCCTCGACGAGGGCGCCGACGACTACCTGGTCAAACCCTTCGCCCTACCCGAACTCCTCGCCCGCATCCGGGCCCTGCTGCGCCGCGAGGAGGGCGGCACCTCCGTCGTCGAGGTCGGCGAACTCCGCCTGGACACCGCCCGCTTCGAGGCCCGCCGCGGCGACCGCACCCTCCAGCTGACTCCCAAGGAGTTCGCCGTCCTGCACTACCTGATGACCCGCCCCGGACGCGTCGTCCCGGCCGAGGAACTGCTCGAACACGTCTGGGACGAGCACGCCGACCCGTTCACCAACACCGTGCGCGTCACGGTCGGCTCCCTGCGCCGCAAGATCACCGGCGACGAGGAGCCGCTCATCGAGACGGTGATACGGCAGGGCTACCGCCTGAAGGAGACGCCATGAAGCGCACCCCCTTCCCGCGGCGCCCGCGTCTGCCCGCCTTCACCCACACCATCCGCTTCCGCCTCACCGTCCTGTACTCCGGCCTCCTCTTCGTCCTCACCGCCGCCGTCCTCGGCGCCACCTACGTCGCCGTCGAACGCAGCGGCGAGGCCAAGCCCGTCACCAAGGGGTTCACCGCCTCGAAGTACGTCAACGACGTCTACGTCGGCGAGGTGGAGGCCGTGAAGGTGCAGGAGGTCGAGGCGGCCGTGAACTACGAGACGCTCGCCAACCTGCGCAACTTCTCGTTCGTGGTGCTCGGCGCCCTCGCCGTCGCCGGACCCGCGATCGGCTGGGTCCTGGCCGGCCGCGCCCTGCGCCCCGTCCGCTCCATCTCCCGTACCGCCGCCGAGATCCAGGCCACCGACCTCTCCCAGCGCATCCGGCTCACCGGCCCCAAGGACGAACTGCGCGACCTCGCCGACACCGTCGACTCCATGCTCGACCGGCTCGACGAGGCCTTCCGCGCCCAGCGGCAGCTCATCGACGACGCCTCCCACGAACTGCGCAGCCCGCTCGCCATCATCCGCGCCAACCTGGACGCCGTCCTCACCGCCGAGGACTCCGACGAGGCCGAGCGGCGCGCCGCCGCCCGCGGTGTGGACCGGGCCACCACCCGGATGACCCGGCTGGTCGAGGACCTGCTCGCCACCGCCCGCCGCAGTGCCCCCGCGCTCGCCGACGCCGACGTGGACCTCGCGGCGGCGGCCGGCGAGGCCTGCGAGGAGTTCGCCCCGCTCGCCGCCGAACGCGCCCTCGTCCTGCACCGCCGGCTCACCTCCGGCCTGACCGTCATCGGCGACCACGACGCCATCCGCCGTGCCGTCGGCAACCTGCTCTCCAACGCCGTACGCCTCGCCCCCGCCGGAACGCCGATCACCGTCGCCGCGGGCCGGGACGGGCCCTGGCTGTGGACGGCCGTACGCGACGAGGGACCCGGGATCCTGGACGACGACCAGGCCCGGGTCTTCGACCGGTTCTGGCGCGCCCGGCACGACGGTGCCGCCCCCGGCGGCGGACCCGACCGGCACGCCGGGCTCGGCCTCGCCATCGTCCGGCAGATCGTGGAGTCCCACGGCGGGCAGGTCCGGCTGTTCTCCCGGGTCGGCCGGGGATCCACCTTCGTCCTGTGGTTCCCGGCCCCCGGCGACGGACACACCAACGGCGGGCCGCCCGAGGAGCAGCCCGCCGTCTAGAGCACGTGGAGGTCGTCTACGCGGCCTTGGCCTTGCTGGCGTACATGTCGACGTACTCCTGGCCGGACAGCCGCATCACCTCGGTCATCACCGAGTCGGTGACCGCGCGCAGCACATAGCGGTCGCGGTCCATGCCCTCGTAGCGGGAGAACTCCATCGCCTCGCCGAAGCGGACGGTGACCTTGCCCGGCCGGGGCAGACCCGCGCCGCCCGGCTGGAGCTTGTCCGTGCCGATCATGGCGAACGGCACGACCGGCGCGCCGGTCATCAGGGTGAGCCGGGCGATGCCGGTACGGCCCCGGTACAGTCGGCCGTCGGGGGAGCGGGTGCCCTCCGGGTAGATGCCGAAGATCCTGCCCTCCTCCAGCACCCGGCGCCCCGTCATCAGCGCCGCCACACCGCCCCGGCCGCCGTCGCGGTCCACCGGGATCATGCCGACGCCGGTGAAGAACCACGCCATCAGCCTGCCCTTGAGGCCCTTGCCGGTGACGTACTCGTCCTTGCCGATGAAGAAGACCTGACGGTCGCAGACGAGCGGCAGGATCATCGAGTCGATGAACGTCAGATGGTTGCCGGCCAGGATGACCGGACCGTCGCCCGGGATGTGCTCCGCGCCCTCCACCCGTGGGCGGAACATCAGGCGCATGATCGGGCCGAGCACTGCCTTGATGAGCGCGAAGCGGGACAACGGGCCCTCCGGTAGGGGAAGCGGACGTCGATGCATGCCGTATGAGTCTGTGCAGGTGAGGACATTACTCGCGATCCCGGGGGTTGCGCACATCGGGCTCATGGGGTTCACCGAGGTCTTACGCACAATTGACACGCCCGTACCCGTGGCGGCCCGCCCGGGCCCGCACACCCGCCGGGTGCCCCGAACCGGCCGGACCCATCCGACGGACCCTCATGTCCCCCGCGGAATACGCCAGACGTACGACGCGGCACCGACCGCCGTACGCCACTCAACATCACCCGTGTGTTCGGCCCGGGGTCTCCCGCCCGTCACACGGCCCCACCTACGATCGGCGCGCACCGAACGAGCCGGACACCAGGAGGGCGCTCATGGAACAGCGGGAGTCGAACGGACAGACGGGCGGAACCGGACGGCGGGCCCTCCTCGGCGCGGCGGTGCTCGGCGCGGGCGGAACGGTCCTGGGGCTGGGCGGCACGGCGAGAGCCGCCGACACGCGCAACGGCGGCGGCCGGGGGCTGAAGGGCCTGCCCGTTCCCACGATCGTCGGCCACCGCGGGGCGAGCGGCTACCGGCCCGAACACACCCTCGGCGCCTACCAGCTCGCCCTCGACATGGGCGCGGACATCGTCGAGGCCGGCGACCTGGTGCCCACCAGGGACGGTCACATCGTCTGCCGGCACGAGCCGGAGATCGGCGGCACCACGGACGTCGCCGACCACCCCGAGTTCGCCGGCCGCCGGACCACCAAGACGCTGGACGGCGTCCCCGTCACCGGCTGGTTCACCGAGGACTTCACCCTCGCCGAGCTGAAGCGGCTCCGCGCGGTGGAGCGCATCCCGGCCAACCGGCCGCACAACACCCTCTACAACGGCCGCTGGGAGATCCCCACCTTCGAGGAGGTACTGCGCTGGCAGGACGAGCAGACCCGCAAGCGCGGCAAGCAGGTCTGGATCTACCCCGAGACCAAGCACCCCACCTACTTCCGCGACCTCGGCCTCGGCCTGGAGGAGCGGGTGGCGAAGCTGCTGCGGAAGCACGGAAAGGACCGCCGGAACTCGCCGGTCATCCTCCAGTCGTTCGAACCGACCAGCATCCAGCGGTTCAGCAGGCTCGTGGACAACCCGCTGGTGGTCCTGCTGTCCGGCGCGAACAGCCGCCCCTGGGACTTCGTCGAGTCCGGCGACCCGCGCACCGTCGCCGACCTCATCACCCCCAAGGGCCTGAAGGAGATCGCCTCCTACGCCCAGGGCATCGGCCCCACCCTCGACCTGGTCATCCCGCGCGACGCGAGCGGCCGGCTCGCCGAACCCACGACCCTGGTGCGGGACGCCCACCGCGCGGGCCTGATCCTGCACCCCTACACCCTGCGCAACGAGAACCCCTTCCTGCCCGCCGAGTTCCGCAAGGGCACCGACCCCGACGCCTACGGCGACGTCTTCGGCGCCTACCGGGCGTACTTCGCCACCGGCATCGACGGCGTCTTCACCGACCACCCGGACACGGGACTGCTGGCCCGTGAGGACTTCGTCAACGGCTGACCCGCTCCGCCCCGGCAGGGGTGAACTTCGGGCCGCCCCGGGCAACCCCGCCCGGGGCGGCCGAGTCGTTGCGCGTATGACACACGAGCCGGTCACGGCGTACGAGCTGGTCGTCTCCCTCCGTCCGCTGCTCAGCGCGGAGGCCTCCGCCGAGGCGCTCGGCTCCGGGACCGAACCGGGCGATCTGGAACAGGCGGTATGGCTCCGCCTCCTGGAGCGCCTCGACGCCGCCGGCCCGCCGTCCGACATCCCGGACTGGCTCCGCAGGGCCGTCCGTACCGAGGCCCGCCGCACCCGCCGTACCGCCCGCCGGGAAACGGCGTTGACCGGCGACCCCGCCGACGCCGGCCGGTACGACCCCGAACGTCTCGCGCTCGCCGCCGTCCACCGCCGCGCGCTGCGGGACGCGGTGCGACGGCTGCCCGGCCGCTGCCCCCGGCTGATCGAGGCGCTGCTGTCCCCGCGCGATCCGACATACCGGGAAATCGCGGGGGAGTTGGGTATCTCACAGGGCAGTCTCGGCCCGGAACGTTCCAGATGCCTGGGATGTCTGCGGCGTTTGCTCACACCGGAGGTTGCGGCGCGCTGAGGACGGGGATAGGAGTGAGGGACGACAGGTGATCAGGTGAGCGGGAGGCATGCGCACATGGGCATGAGCGTGACCATCTCTGCGGCGGCCGAGCAGGACGCGGAGCAGATCTTCAGGTTGCAGTACCTGTGCTTCCAGAGCGAGGCGGCGCTCTACGGCAACTACCGCATCGACCCCCTGGTCCAGAGCCTCGACTCGGTGCGCGAGGAGGTCGCCGGCGACTGCGTCTTCGTCGCCCGCCTCGGCGACGAGATCGTCGGCTCGGTGCACGGCCGGATCACCGAGGACGGCGCCGCCGCGATCGGCAAGCTCTGCGTCCACCCCCGCCTCCAGGGGCACGGCATCGGGGCCCGTCTTCTCCAGGCGGCGGAGTCCGCACTCGCCGGAGAGCGGGGCGCCAGGACGTTCCGGCTGCACGCCGGGCACCGCAGCGAGAGCAATCTGCGGCTGTACAGCAAGGTCGGCTACCAGCGCGTGGGCACGTCCCAGGGAGCCGACGGCGTACCGATGATCGTCCTGGAGAAGCAGGCCCAGGCGTACGCGACGACCGCCTGAATCAGGACGCGGACCGGGCCGGCCGCGCCTTGCGCAGCCAGTACACGGCGGTGAGGGGCAGCAGCACCGGGATGAAGAGGTACCCCATCCCGTAGTCCGACCACACGGTCGCGTCGGGGAACGCGGACGGATCCACGAGCGTCCAGGTGCCGATGGTCAGTACGCCCACGAGCTCGGCGGCGCAGCACACCAGCGCCGCCCTGCGGGCCGTCTCCCCGCCGCGCACCAGGGTGTAGGTGATGAAGCCGTAGACCACCCCGGCCACCGCCGACAGCGAGTAGGCGAGCGGCGCCCGGTCGAACTCGGTGGCGATCTGGTACGCCGAGCGCGACACCGCGCCGACGACCATCACCCCGTACAGCCACACCAGCAGCAGTCCGGGCCCGCCGATCAGCCGCGCCCCGGCCGGCTTCTCCTGCGTCGCGGCCATGTCAGCCTCCCCAGATGTCATAGAGGCGCACCTGGAGCACGGCCAGGACGACCCCGCTCGCGGCGACGGTCAGCGATCCCCAGCGGGTGCGCTCGCCCAGCGACAGGAAGCCGGCCGCGGGAACGCACGCGAACGAGCCGAGCAGATACGCCACGAAGATCGTCGTGCCCTGCTCCGGCTTCTCGCCCCGGGCCAGCTGCACGATCCCGACGATCAGCTGCGCCAGCGCCAGCAGCGTGACCACGGCCATCCCGATGAAGTGCCAGTCCTTCGTCGGCTGGTCACGGTAGGCGGCCCAGCCGCACCAGGCGCCGAGCATCAACGCGGCGACACCCGTCACCACCGTCAGGACATCAAGCATGCCTGTGACCCTATTACGGCGGAAAACCGTCACCGCCTCCGGCCCCGGGAGCGTCCCGGCAGGGTGCGGCGGCACCGTAGGGTCGATGGCATGACCATTCATGCGCGTGCCCTGCTGTTCGACAACGACGGGACCCTCGTGTCCTCCCTCGACTCCGTGAACCGCTGCTGGACGCGGTGGGCCGACGAGTACGGGATCACGGCCGAGGAGTTCGGGAGGGTCGAACTGCACGGGCGGACGGCCGCCGCGGTCGCCGCCGACCTGCTGCCCGCCCACGTCGTGCCGGAGGCCGTCGCGCGCATCGAGGACCTGGAGGTGGAGGACGTGCCGGGCGGCGGCGTGCGCCTGCTGCCCGGGACCAAGGACTTCCTCGCCGCACTGCCCGCCGAGCGCTGGGCCGTGGTGACCTCCGCCACCCGGCGCCTGGCCGAGGCCCGCCTCGACGCCGTCGGCATCCTGCCCAAGACCCTCGTCGCCGCCGACGACGTCACCCGCGGCAAGCCCGACCCCGAGCCCTACCTCCTCGCCGCCCGCACCCTGGGCGTCGACCCCGCGCACTGCGTCGTCTTCGAGGACGCCCCCGCCGGACTCCAGGCCGGCCGCGCCGCCGGTATGACCACCGTGGCCTTGGCCACAACCCACCGGGCCGACGAACTGAGCGCCGACCTGGTCGTCGAGGACCTCTCGGCCCTGTCCGTACTGGTCACGGACGGGGGAGTGGAGATCTCCGTACGCCCCTGACGTGCGCGCACCGCTGTCCACGGCTGTCCACCATGCGGACAGCCGTGTCCGGTCAGGAGCAAACGTCTGCTTTACTGATCGCATGACCACGACGAGCGACCGCATCCCTGCGACCGAGGCGACCATGACGCCCGGTGCTCGTTGTATGTGTCAGCGCCGAATGCGCGGCTTCTAGAGGGCCCCTGCACCACTGAGCCTCGCGCCCCGAAGCGAGAGCCCGCTCACGTCCGCCCGCATGCGTGACTGAGCCACGCCCCCGCGCGCACGTTTCTCCACGGACTCCTTCGCCACGCCCCGCCGAGATCCGTGCCGCCCTGCCGCTTTCCACCTGAAATGCCTCGTGCCCGGCGCCCACGACGTGCCGCGCACTCGACAGTGACGGAAACCCACGTGATCACCACCTCGGGCCTTACGAAGGTCTACCGCTCACGCGGCCGCGAGGTCACCGCCCTGGACGGCGTCGACCTGCACGTCCGCGAGGGTGAGGTCTACGGCGTCATCGGCCAGTCCGGCGCCGGCAAGTCCTCCCTCATCCGCTGCGTCAACCTGCTGGAACGCCCCACCTCGGGCACCGTGACCGTGGCCGGACAGGATCTCACCGCCCTCGCCGGGCGCGGCCCCCGCGCCGGCCGGGAACTGCGGCAGGCGCGCAGCCGCATCGGCATGGTCTTCCAGCACTTCAACCTGCTCTCCTCGCGCACCGTGCAGGACAACGTCGAACTGCCGCTGGAGATCCTCGGGAAGTCGGGGAAGGAACGTTCCCGCAAGGCTCTGGAACTGCTCGACCTGGTGGGCCTCGCCGACAAGGCCAAGGCCTACCCGGCCCAGCTCTCCGGCGGCCAGAAGCAGCGCGTCGGCATCGCCCGCGCCCTGGCGGGCGACCCCAAGGTGCTGCTCTCCGACGAGGCCACCAGCGCCCTCGACCCGGAGACCACCCGCTCGATCCTCCAGCTGCTGCGCGACCTCAACCGGCAGCTCGGACTCACCGTCCTGCTCATCACCCACGAGATGGACGTCGTGAAGTCGATCTGCGACTCGGCCGCCCTCATGGAGAACGGACGCATCGTCGAGTCCGGCACGGTCAGCGAACTCCTCGCCACCCCCGGCTCCGAACTGGCCTCCGCGCTGTTCCCGGTCGGCGGCGAGGCCTCCGCCGACGACCGCACCGTCCTCGACGTCACCTTCCACGGCGAGAGCACGACCCAGCCCGTCGTCTCCCAGCTCTCGCGCACCTACAACATCGACATATCGATCCTCGGTGCCGCCATCGACACCGTCGGCGGCCTCCAGGTCGGCCGGATGCGCATCGAACTGCCGGGCCGCTACGAGGACAACGTCGTACCGATCGGCTTCCTGCGCGAACAGGGCCTCCAGATCGACGTCGTGAACGGCGAGGAGCCCGCACTGGTGAAGGAGACGGCCAAGTGACCTGGTCCCAGATGCAGCCGCTGCTCGAACAGGCGTGTACCGAAACGCTGGTCATGGTCGGCTGGTCCACCCTGATCGCCGTCCTCGGCGGCCTCCCGCTCGGCATCCTGCTCGTCCTCACCGACAAGGGCGGACTGCTTCAGAACACCCTGGTGAACAAGGTCATCGGGCAGATCGTGAACATCGGCCGCTCGCTGCCGTTCATCATCCTCATGGTCGCCCTGATGAACTTCACCCGCTGGGTCACCGGCACCACCATCGGCAGCGAGGCCGCGATCGTGCCGCTCGCCATCGGCGGCATCCCCTTCTTCGCCCGCCTCGTCGAGACGGCCGTGCGCGAGGTGGACCACGGACTCGTCGAGGCCGTGCAGGCCATGGGCGGAAACACGTGGACGATCGTCCGCAAGGTCCTCGTCCCCGAGGCCCTGCCCTCGCTGATCGCCAGCACCACCACCACGATCATCGCCCTGATCGGCTACTCGGCCATGGCCGGCACCGTCGGCGGCGGCGGACTCGGCGACCTCGCCGTCCGCTACGGCTACCAGCGCTTCGAGACCGGTCTGATGTGGATCACCGTCGCGATCCTCGCCGTGGTCATCTCGCTCATCCAGTTCGCCGGCGACTACGCGGCCCGCGCCCTGCACCGTCGCGGCGGCCGCTCCGGCCCCTCGCCCAGGCTCCGGCTCCTCAGGGCCAAGGAGCCCGCCGCGGCCGACATCAGCAAGGTCGCGTAACCCCCTCAAGGACTCCCCGTACCACCCACACGGGGTCGCATCACCCAAGGAAAGGCACTTTTCGTGCGTAACACCGCCAAGATCACCACCGCTGTCCTCGCCACCGGAGCCCTCACCCTCGGGCTCACCGCCTGCGGCTCGGACCAGGACGCCGCCACCGACACCTCCGGCCCGCTCGTCGTCGCCGCGAGCCCCGTGCCGCACGCCGAGATCCTGAACTTCGTCAAGGACAACCTCGCCGAGAAGGCCGGCCTTGACCTCGAGGTCAAGGAGTTCACCGACTACGTCACCCCGAACACCGCCACGGAGGACGGCTCGGTCGGCGCCAACTACTTCCAGACCCAGCCGTACCTCGACGACTTCAACAAGAAGAACGGCACCCACGTCGTCTCCGTCGTCGACGTGCACCTGGAGCCGCTCGGCCTCTACTCCCACAAGGTGAAGAAGGCCGACGAGCTGAAGAGCGGCGCGACGATCGCCCTCCCGAACGACACCGTCAACGAGGGCCGCGCGCTCCAGCTGCTCGCCGCCAACGGACTCCTCACCCTCAAGGACGGCGTCGGCACCGCGGCGACCCCCGCCGACATCACCGAGAACCCGAAGAACCTCGAGTTCAAGGAGCTGGAGGCGGCCCAGACCCCGCGCTCCCTGGACGACGTCGACGCCGCGGTGGTCAACGGCAACTACGCCATCGAGGCCGACCTCAAGCCCGCCGAGGACGCCCTCGTCCTGGAGTCCGCCAAGGGCAACCCCAACAGCAACCTCCTCGCCGTCAAGGAGGGCAACGAGGACGACCCGCGGGTGAAGAAGCTCGCGAAGCTCCTCACCTCCCCCGAGGTGAAGAAGTTCATCGAGGACAAGTACGCCGGTTCCGTCCTCGCCTCCTTCTGATCCGGCCCGCCGGACACTCACGGGGTCCACTCCGATACAAGGGGTGGACCCCGTGGTGCGGTTCCGTGCCTTCATGCTGCATGCTGGGCAGTTCAGCAGCACCCGACGGTCTCTCAGGTTACGGAGCGGCGCATGACGAGCACCTTCCCCAACATCTCCATCAGCACGGAGCGGTTGGTGCTGCGTCCCCTCGACACGGACGACGTTCCCGCTCTCGCCGAGATGATGAACGACGAGCAGGTCGCCGCCTGGACCGACGTCCCTCGGCCCTTCACCCAGCAGGCCGCCCGCACCTGGATCACCGAGCACGCCCCCGCCGAACGCGCGGCCGGCAACGGGCTCGACCTCGCCGTCACCGAGTTCCTCACCCAGCGACTGGTCGGCGTCATCCAGCTCACCAAGACCAACTGGCACGTGCGGTCCACCGAGATGTCGTACATCGTCGCCCCCTGGGCGCGGGGCGAGGGGTACGCCTCCGAGGCCGCGCTCGCCACCGCCCAGTGGCTCTTCGGCGACCAGAAGTTCGAGCGCGTCGAACTGCGCACCGCCGCCGACAACACCGCCTCCCAGCAGGTCGCGCAGAAGATCGGCTGCATCAGCGAGGGCGTGCTGCGCAACGCCTGCATAGCCCACGTCCGCACCGACGACGGCGGCTGGAGCGATGTACGCACCGACTTCATCGTATGGAGCCTGCTGCCCGAGGACATCGAGGGTGCGGACGGGCCACTGGCCGACGCCGGCGGTTTCACGCCGTACACCGACTGGAACTGACCCCGGACAGGAGCCGGGCACCGGCCGCGCGGTCCGTGGTCGCACCAGGTAGTCTCACGGAGCCCGCCCCGTGGCGGGGACAGCCGACGACGACCTGCGCAAACCCCAGGAGACTGACGACGATGGCCGACCGGGTCACGGTGATCGGCTGGGACGGTTCGCCGCTGACCGACGCGGCCCGCTCCGCGCTGGGCGCCGCCACGCTGGTGGCGGGCGCCGCCCACCACCTGGCACTTCCCGAGGTGCCCGCCGGCGCCGAACGCATCCGGCTCGGGTCCGTCGCCCTCGCCGCCCGCCGTATCGCCGCCCACCGCGGCACCGCGGTCGTCCTCGCCGACGGCGACCCCGGCTTCTTCGGCGTCGTACGCACCCTGCGGGCGCCCGAGTTCGGCCTCGAGGTCGAGGTCGTCCCCGGCGTCTCCTCCGTCGCCGCCGCCTTCGCCCGCGCCGGAATGCCCTGGGACGACGCCCAGGTGGTCGTCGCACACCCCCGCACCCTGCGACGCGCGGTGAATGTGTGCCGAGCCCATACCAAGGTGGCGGTTCTCACCTCGCCCGGCGCCGGCCCCGCCGAACTCGGCCTGCTCATGGAGGGCGTCCACCGCACCTTCGTCATCTGCGAGGAACTCGGCACCGAACGCGAGCAGGTCAGCGTCGTCACCTCCGACAAGGCCGCCGACCACACCTGGCGCGACCCCAACGTCGTCATCGTCGTCGGCGGCCGGGCCGCCGGTGAGTCCGGAGGCTGGCTCGCCGGGCGCGACCCCGCCGGCGGGCCGCGCGGCTGGTCGCTGCCCGCCGAGGAGTACGGCGGCCAACTCGGCGAGGGCGAGCGGGAACCGCTGCGCACCTCCCAACTCGCCCGCCTCGGACCGAGGATCGGCGACCTCGTCTGGGACATCGGCTGCGGCAGCGGAGCCTTCGCCACCGAGGCCGCCCGCGCGGGCGCCGCCGTCATCGCCGTGGACAGCGACCCGGACGCCTGCGCCCGCACGGAGTCCACCGCCCGTCGGTACGGCCTCCAGCTCCAGATCGTGCACGGCACCGCCCCGCACGTCCTGGAGGACCTCCCGGAACCGGATGTCGTCCGGGTCGGCGGCGGGGGAGCGGCCGTCGTCTCCGCGGTCGCCGACCGCCGTCCGCAGCGCATCGTCACACACGCCGCCACCCGCGACACGGCCGAACTCATCGGCCGCGACCTCGCGGAACACGGCTACCGGGTGGAGTGCGCCCTGCTCCAGTCCGTCGAACTCGACACCAGGGCCTGGACGGAGAAGGAACGGAGCGTCGCGTTCCTGCTCAGCGGGGTACTGCCCCCACGCGAGAACTGATCCGATTGCCGTCCCCGTGATCGGATTGTCCCACCGCGCGAGGTAGGCTGGCCGATCGTTGTACCGCACTCGGACGCCCGGCGCTTCGTCGTTCAATGTCCGGAAAACGCACCCGTTTTGGGGTGGGTCGTGGTACGGCAGGAACCGGAGGACGCGCAACGTGGCGCAGTCCACAGCGGAACCGTCGCCGATCAAGCTGACGCGACGGCCGTACGGCCGCGACAATGCCAGTGAATGGCTTTGTCGCCTTTTTCGGACGGGCCGTTCGTGCCGCTGGGGACGCACGCTCGTTCTTCAGTGTGGGGCGGTCGGTGCGCCGTTCCGGGTGAGCTGGTCGTAGGAGCACTAACCGATGGGCGAGGGGTACGCATGACCGACACCGGCCAGGTTCCGGGCGAGGGACTGCCGGAGAACGCAGGCATGGTGGAGCAGCCGGGCGTTCCCGCGCCCGAGGCGTACACCTACCTCTCCGACACTCCCCCCAACACCGCCAGTCCCGCCGAGGACGAGGACCTGTTGCTGCCCGGCGCCCAGGGTGCCTGGGGCAACGAGATCGCCCCGCCCGCGCCCGAGCCGGTCGTCGAGACCGTGCACGAGCCGGGCCCGCACGAGACGGCCGGCCGGGACAGCGGCTCGGTGGACCTCGGCGGCGTCCGGCTCCCCGAACCTCCGCCGGCGTCGGCCGCGCCGCCCCGTCCGCTGCACCTGGGCCCGCCCATTCCCAACCTGTCCGCCGGCCCGGTCCGCTCCCTCGCCGACCGCGGGCCCGCCGACCTGCCGACCCGCCAGGCCGGCCCGCCGACCCTCGGCCCCGAGTACCTCGACATCCCGCGCGCCCGGGAGGCGGCGGCACCGCAGGCGGCGGCGCCCTGGGCCGCGCAGGGGCAGGTGAGCGGGGTGGCACCGGCTGCGGAAACGGTTGTTCCGGCTCCGGTTCCGGCGCCCGGGCCGGTGGACGCGGCCCAGGCCGTCGTCGCTCGCGTCGCCACGGAGGCGGGGGCCGCGCAGGACACGGAGGGCGGCGGGATCGCGGTGGCGGGTGCGGGCGGGAGCCCGGCCGTCGCCGAGGCCGTACCGGAGGCGGGGGTGCCGCAGGCCGCGGACGTCCCGTCGGCGGAAGCCGTCGGCGTACCCGGCCCCGAGACCGTGCCGTCGCCGGAGGCCGCAGCGCCGGACCAGGCGGATGCTGCTCCGGCCGATGCCGTGGCGGCCGCGCCGGCCGTCGCGCCGGAGCCGGAGCCGGCGGCCGAAGTGGCCGCGCCGCCCGCGGAGCCTGCCGCTCCCGAGTACGCGCAGGAGGCCGACACACCTCAGCCCGCTCCGGAGCCGGTGGCCGAGGCCGTCGCGCCGCAGGCTGCCGAGGCGCCGGTCGCTGAGCCCGTCCCGCCGGAGCAGGTCCAGAGGGCCGAAGTGCCGCCGGCCGTGGAGGCGCCGGAGGCCGAAGGTGCCGGGACGGAGCCTGTCGAGGTCGGTTCGGCGCAGGCTGTCGAGGTTCCCCAGGTCGTTGAGGCGCCGGTTGCCGAGGGCACCGTGCCTCAGAGTGTGGATCTGCCCGGTACCGAGGTCGCTTCGGAGCAGGTTGCGGAGGTGGCCGAGGCCGCTGTTCCGCAGGCTGCCGAGGCGCAGGTTGCCGAGGCCGTCGCGCCGGAGGAGATCGCCGAGGCGCCCGTCGTCGAGGACGTCGTGCCGGAGCAGGCGGGGACTCCTGAAGCCGCGGCGGCGGGAACCGCGCCGTCCCCGGAGCCCACCACGCCGGTCGCCGACCCCGTCGTGCTCCCCGCGACGCCCGCCGCCCAGGAATCGGTCGTCGAGGCGGACATGGTCCAGGCCGTGCCCGAGCCCGCGGACGCCGCCGCACCCGACTCCGGAACGACGGCCGCCGAAGGCTTCGCCGTGACACCCCCCGCTGTCGGCGAGCCGGCCGCCGCCGAACCCGGCCTCGCACCGACTCCGGCCGACGGCACCCCCGTCCAGGGCCCCCAGCAGACCCCGACCCCCACCCTCCCCGGCACCGTCCACCCGGACGCCGAGCCGGACCAGCCCCTGGGTGAGTTCGTCCCCGTGGCCGGTACCGTGCCCACCACCCCGCACCTGGCGCCGACCCCGCCGCAGGGCGTGACCCTCCCGGCCGAGGAGCCCCTCGAGGCGGACACCGAGCCCGCGCAGAACCCGGACGACCTGGACACCCAGGGCGCCGGGGTCGACACCGAAGCCACCGCACGGCCCGCCGGCCCGGCCGCCCCCGGCTACGACGACGCCGAGCGCGAGGCCGTACTGAAGGTCATGCGCGAGCGCCGGGACATCCGCAACGGCTTCCGCGGCGACCCCATCCCGCACGAGGTGCTGCTCCGCGTCCTGGAGGCCGCCCACACCGCGCCCTCCGTCGGCCACTCGCAGCCCTGGGACTTCGTCGTCATCCGCTCCGCCGAGACCCGGCGCAGCATGCACGAACTGGCCATGCGTCAGCGCGAGGCGTACGCGAAGTCGCTCCCCAAGGGCCGGGCCAAGCAGTTCAAGGAACTCAAGATCGAGGCCATCCTCGACACCCCCGTGAACATCGTCGTCACCGCCGACCCGACCCGCGGTGGCCGCCACACCCTCGGCCGGCACACCCAGCCGCAGATGGCCCCGTACTCCTCCGCGCTCGCGGTCGAGAACCTCTGGCTCGCCGCCCGCGCCGAGGGCCTGGGCGTCGGCTGGGTCAGCTTCTTCGACGAGCGCGAGATGGTCCGCGCCCTCGGCCTGCCCGAGCACCTGGAGATCGTCGCCTACCTGTGCGTGGGCTACGTCGACGAGTTCCCGGACGAGCCCGAACTGATGCAGGCCGGCTGGTCCAAGCGCCGCCCGCTGTCCTGGGTCGTGCACGAGGAGACGTACGGCCGTCGCGCCCTGCCCGGAGAGGACCCCCACGACCTGCTCGCCGAGACCGTCGCACAGATCCGTCCCCTGGACGCCAAGGCGCTCGGTGAGGCATGGGAGCGCCAGAAGCGCATGACCAAGCCGGCCGGCGCGCTCGGCATGCTGGAGATCATCTCCGCCCAGCTCTCCGGACTGTCCCGCCAGTGCCCGCCGCCCGTCCCGGAGCCCGCGGCCGTCGCGATCTTCGCCGGCGACCACGGGGTGCACGCCCAGGGCGTCACCCCCTGGCCGCAGGAGGTCACCGCCCAGATGGTGGCCAACTTCCTCGGTGGGGGAGCGGTCTGCAACGCCTTCGCCGCCCAGGTGGGCGCCGAGGTCTGCGTCGTCGACGTGGGAGTCTCCTCCGACCTCCCGGCCACGCCCGGTCTGCTGCCGCGCAAGGTCCGCCCCGGCACGTCCGACATGACCACCGGCCCCGCGATGACCCGCGAGGAGGCCAAGAAGGCCATCGAGGTGGGCATCGAGACCGCCCGTGACCTGGTCGCGGCCGGCAACAAGGCACTCCTCACCGGTGAGATGGGCATCGCGAACACCACCGCGTCCGCCGCCCTCATCTCGGTCTTCACCGGCGCCGACCCGGCGGAGGTCACCGGCCGGGGCACCGGTATCAACGACGAGACCCTCGCCCGTAAGACGGAGGTCGTGCGCCGCGCCCTCGAACTCCACCAGCCGGACCCGGCCGACCCCATCGGCGCCCTCGCCGCCGTCGGCGGCTTCGAGCACGCGGCCATGGTCGGCCTGCTCCTCGGTGGCGCGTCGCTGCGTACGCCGGTGATCCTGGACGGCGTCAGCGCCGGTGCCGCCGCCCTGGTGGCCCGCGCGATCGCCCCCGAGGTGCTGGCCGCCTGCATCGCCGGCCACCGCAGCGCCGAGCCCGGCCACGTCGCCGCGCTCAACAAACTGGGCCTGCGCCCCCTGGTCGACCTCGACCTCCGCCTGGGCGAGGGCACGGGTGCCCTGCTGGCCCTCCCGCTCGTGCAGAGCACAGCACGCGCGATGCACGAGGTGGCGACCTTCGACTCGGCAGGAGTCACGGAGAAGTAGGGACGCCTGTCCACGGCCGTTGGCCGTGGACAGCACCGGGTGCCGCCGTCAACGCGCCGTTGGCCGTGGACAGCACCGGGTTCCGCCGTGGACGTGCCGGTGGTTGTGGGCAGTCGTTCCGCTGGGGCGATGGGGGTACCTCCCGCTCGAGCGAAGCCGAGAGTGGGGGAGGGTGGGCACAACCACCCCACAGCCGGCACCCGGCGCACCCTGCCCACCCACCGGACACCGGCCCCGCCAAACAACCCCGCCCGTTTAAAATTCGCACGTCAGGGCCACCGCACGCCGCAAGAGGAGCCGTACCCTCATGGCCGAACACCCCGCCTACCCCGTAGGCCTCCGCCTCACCGGCCGCCGCGTGGTCGTCCTTGGCGCCGGCCAGGTCGCCCAGCGCCGCCTCCCCGCCCTCATCGCCGCCGGCGCCGACATCCACCTCGTGTCCCCCGAGGCCACCCCCTCCGTCGAGGCCATGGCGGACACCGGCGAGATCACCTGGCACCGCCGCCCCTACGCCGAGGGCGACCTCTCGAACGCCTGGTACGCCCTCATCGCCACCAGCGACCCCGAGGCGAACACCCGTGCCTCCGCCGAGGCCGAGGCGAACCGCGTCTGGTGCGTCCGCTCCGACGACGCCGACGCGGCGACGGCATGGACCCCGGCCACCGGCACCAGCGAGGGCGTCACCGTCGCCGTTCTCACCACGAAGGCGCGCGGCCGCGACCCCCGCCACACCGCCGCCATCCGCGACGCCGTGGTCGAGGGCCTGCGCGACGGAACCCTGGTCGCCCCCCACCACCGCACCCGCACCCCGGGCGTCGCCCTGGTCGGCGGCGGCCCCGGCGACCCGGACCTGATCACCGTGCGCGGCCGTCGCCTGCTCGCCGAGGCCGACGTCGTCATCGCCGACCGGCTCGGCCCGCGCGACCTCCTCGCCGAACTCCCGCCGCACGTCGAGGTGATCGACGCGGCGAAGATCCCCTACGGCCGCTTCATGGCCCAGGAGGCCATCAACAACGCGCTCATCGAGCACGCCCGCAAGGGCAGGTCGGTGGTCCGGCTCAAGGGCGGCGACCCGTACGTCTTCGGCCGCGGCATGGAGGAACTCCAGGCGCTCGCCGAAGCGGGCATCCCCTGCACGGTCGTCCCCGGCATCTCCAGCTCCATCTCCGTCCCGGGCGCGGCCGGCATCCCGGTCACCCACCGCGGTGTGGCGCACGAGTTCACCGTGGTCAGCGGCCATGTCGCCCCCGACGACGAGCGCTCCCTGGTCGACTGGCCGTCGCTCGCGAAGCTGACCGGCACCCTCGTCGTCCTCATGGGCGTCGACAAGATCGGCCGGATCGCCGAGACCCTGGTCGCCCACGGCAAGTCCCCGGACACCCCGGTCGCCCTGGTCCAGGAGGGCACCACGGCCGCCCAGCGCCGCGTCGACGCCACCCTCGCCACGGTCGCCGAAGCGGTCGTCGCCCAGGAGGTCAAGCCGCCGGCCGTCATCGTCATCGGCGACGTCGTCGGCGTGGGCCCGCGCGGGGCGGCGTGACATGGCCGAACTCATCACCGTCGAGGACCCCGACGACCCGCGTCTGCACGACTACACCAACCTGACCGACGTCGAACTGCGCCGCCGCCGCGAACCCGCCGAGGGCCTGTTCATCGCCGAGGGCGAGAAGGTCATCCGGCGCGCCGGGGAAGCCGGCTACGCGATGCGCTCGATGCTGCTGTCGGCGAAGTGGGTCGACGTCATGCGGGACGTCATCGACCGCGCGGGCGCCCCGGTGTACGTCGTCGACCCCGCGCTCGCCGAAAAGGTCACCGGCTACCACGTGCACCGCGGCGCGCTCGCCTCCATGCAGCGCGCACCGCTGCCCGCCGCGGCCGACGTGCTCCGGACCGCACGCCGGGTCGTCGTCATGGAGGCGGTCAACGACCACACCAACATCGGCGCGATCTTCCGCTCCGCGGCTGCCCTCGGCATGGACGCCGTCCTGCTCTCCCCGGACTGCGCCGACCCCCTCTACCGCCGCAGCGTCAAGGTCTCCATGGGCGCGGTCTTCTCCGTGCCGTACGCCCGTCTGGACACCTGGCCCCAAGGCCTGGAGGCGGTGCGCGCGGCCGGGTTCCAACTGCTCGCCCTCACCCCGGCCGGGAAGGCCAGGGCCCTGGACGAGGTGGCCCCGCACCGGATGGAACGGGTGGCCCTGATGCTCGGCGCGGAGGGCGAGGGCCTCTCCGCCCGGGCCCTGGCCGCCGCCGACGAGTGGGTGCGCATCCCCATGTCGCACGACGTCGACTCCCTCAACGTGGGAGCCGCGGCGGCGGTCGCCTTCTACGCGGTGGCCACGGGACGTCCCGAGGCGTAAGGGCTGGGACCTACGCCGGTCCCTGGCAGCCCTGCACCAGCGCGATGCCGAGCGCGACCACCAGCGTCACCACCACGAACACGAACAGGCGCTGCCTGAGCAGCCGGGGGTTGGCCGGGCGCAGACCGGTACCGGTCGTACGGGGGCCCGGACGGCGGGCACCGGAGCCGGAACGCGTGGAGTTGCGCGGCGCGGGAGTGGAGTTCCGCGACGCCGGCGTGGGGCGCGATCCGGAGCGGGACGGCGTGCCGGCGCGCGGGGAGCTGTCGCGCGACCCGGCGCCGCGCGCCGGAGGGACGCTCCGGTTGCCGCGCCGGGGCATTGACCCGTTCGCCTTCGGGTTGCTGCCGCGCCCGCCCCGCGGTGGGGGAGTTCCGTTGCCTCCCCGTGAGCTCGGGTCGCCCTGACGCCGTCGCTGTGTGACGTCCGGGTAGGTGTCCGCGAGCCGTCCGGTGTGCCGCTCCGACTCCGCGTCGCGCGGGGCCGGGGGACGGACGTCGGCCAGGCCCTGGGCCTCCCGCGCGGCGATCTCCTTGAGACGCAGCGACAGTTGGAGCGTGCTGGGCCGCTCCTCCGGGTCCTTCGCCAGACACGCGCGGACGAGGGGGGCCAAGGCGTCCGGGACGCCGTGCAGTTGCGCCTCCTCGTGCACCACGCGGTACAGCATCACCTCGGAACTGCCGTGCCCGAACGGTGAGTCGCCCATCGACGCGTAGGCGAGCGTGGCACCCAGCGAGAACACGTCCGTGGCCGGTGTGACGGCCGCGCCGCGCACCTGCTCCGGGGCGAGGAAGCCGGGGGAGCCGACCGCCGTGCCGACGTGGGTGAGCGTCGACGCGCCGGTCGCCCACGCGATGCCGAAGTCGATGATCCGCGGCCCCTTCGGGGACAGCAGGATGTTGGACGGCTTGAGGTCACGGTGCACCACACCGGCCTCGTGCACCGCGACCAGGCCCTCGGACAGGGCCGCGCCCACGGCGGCGAGCTCGGCCGCGCCGAGCGGACCCTCGTCGGCGACCTTGTCGTGCAGCGACGGACCGGGCACGTACTGCGTGGCGAACCACGGCCGGTCCGCCTCCAGGTCGGCGGCCACCAGCCGGGCGGTACAGCCGCCGCGGATGCGACGCGCCGCCGAGACCTCGCGCGCGAACCGTGAGCGGAACTCCTGGTCCTCCGCGAGATCCGGACGGATGACCTTCAGCGCGACCCGCTGCCCCTTCTTGTCGGAGCCCAGGTAGACCACGCCCATCCCGCCCGCGCCGAGCCGTCGGTGAAGCCTGAAAGAGCCGACGACGCGCGGGTCCTCGCGCCTCAGGCGCATCATCGCCATGTTCATCCCCGCTGCCCGGTCCTGTGACGTGCCACAGCTTACGTTTCCACGGCCGCCCGTGCGCAGAGGCCGCGCCCTCTCGGATCGATGGATTGTCAGTGGTGGGTGGGAGACTTGAAGAGTGGTCAGGGAGCGTGCGGGCGGGCCGGGTTCGCGCGGGAGGTGATCCCAACCACCCGACAGCGAAGGGGGATTGATCGCGTGAAGGGTGACCGAGTGGAGATCGTCGTGGACGCGGGGGACACGACGCGTACATACGAGGTGGTGGCGAGCAGGGCGGGCCGCAGGGTCGAGACGGCGGTGCGCCGGGGGGTGGTGGAAGTGAGCGAAGTCACCCGAACCGGGGCGGTCGTACGGACGGCCCGGTTCATGGCGAACCGGGTGCTCGCGCTGGTGGAACAGCCGGTGCCGCGGGAGGACGGCTCGGAGAAAGCGGGGCAGAGCGGGCGGCCCTTCGGGGATGTCCCTGAGACGTAGGACCCCGTCTCCACCCAGGGGAGTACACCGTGCGGAATGGCTCATCCTCCGGGAGGCCCGGCAATCGGTACGAGGGCATGACGCCCGGGGAGCGCCGGACGCCTAGATTTGAGGTCAAGCGGCGGGTGCAGCACTCGTCCCCCGAGGTCAGACGCCCGCCGCTGCCAAAGACAACAGAAACGGCCAGGAGAGGGATCATGGCGTACACGGCACCGCGGACGACGCTCCGCACGCGGGAGAGCGGCGAGGGACGTCGCCATCCGCTGGTGGCGACGCTGATGGCTCTTCCCCTGGCGGTCCTGCTCCTCCTCGTCTTCGACGGGTGGGAGACGGTGACCACACAGGCGTCGTCCGTGGGCGAGATGCTGGGGCGCTGAACAGCGACCCCAGGCCCGGAAGAGCGGTCCGGGCGGGGACATCCACCCATGAAACCCCGTGGGGACGGGGGTGCGGCGGACGGCAAAATGCCGGCGCAGCTGGGGAGCTGCGCCGGCATTGCTTTTGCCCACGGCTGGTGGGCGCGTCGGCGGCGCCCGCCCACGGCCTGGCGCGAACCACATATCTCGGGGTGATGCGGGGCGCGGACGCGCCACCCACTGCGGGCGGCCACCCCTCCCCGCCCCCTCCGCGCCGTTACGCGGCTCCCCATCTCCGCCGGCTGCGGACAGCCACCCCGCCGCATCCGCGTGCAGCCGTCTGCCGCCCATCCGCGGGCAGTCGTCTGCCGCCCATCCGCGGGCAGTCGTCTGCCGCCCATCCGCGGGCAGTCGTGCCGCTGGGGCGGCACGGGTGGGCGCGACGGCACCCCGCAAGCGCCGGGCTGCGCGACCCACCCCCGGACCACACCAAGGCGGGCACCCCGCAAGCGCCGGGCCGCGCAGACACCCCCCCGCCCACAGCAGCACCCCGCACCCGCAATCCCCCAACCGCAGCGCGCCGCAGCACCTCACGCGCCCCCGGCTAACCTCACCCCGTGACCACGGACCTCCTCCCCGCCCTGACCGCGCACGTCACGGCAACGGCCCACCTGAGCACCCGCACCCGCACCCCCACCTGCCCCTGCCCCACAACCACCCTCACCGACCGAGAAGACACCACCGTCCTCCGCCACGCCGGCACCGTCGCCAAGGCCCACGCCCCCGGCACCACCCCCACCGACCTCACCCCCCGGGTCACCACCGCCGCCCAGCTCCCCGGCATCCTCCTCCCCCCACTCACCCCGACACCCGTCGAACTGCACGGACGCCTCGTCACCCACTGGCCGTACGGCACCCCCGTGGACCCGGACGACCCCGACGCCGCCCCCTGGGAAGCCGCCGCCACCCTCCTCGCCCTCCTCCACCGCACCCCACCCCCCACCGCCGTACCCCCCATGCGCGGCCCCGCCAAGGCCGCCCACGCCCTCACCCGCCTCCGCACCACCGCGCCCGACCACCCCGCCACCGCCCCCGTACTCCGGGCATGGGCCACCCTCCCGCCCTGGGCCCGCGGCGAGCACCTCCCGCCGACCGACGCGACGACCACCCCGACGACCACCCTCTGCCACGGCGACTTCCACCTCGGCCAGCTCGTACGCCACCCGGCACCCGACGGCCCCTGGCTGCTGATAGACGTCGACGACCTCGGCACGGGCGTACCGGCGTGGGACCTGGCCCGCCCGGCCGCCTGGTTCGCCTGCGGACTGCTCGCGCCCGAGGAGTGGCTCCGCTTCCTGGCCGCCTACCGCGCCGCCGGCGGCCCCGCGGTACCCGCGGGCGGCGACCCCTGGGACGTACTGGACGTTCCCGCCCGTGCCCTCACCGCACAGACGGCCGCCCGTGCCGTCTCCAAGGCGGTCGCGGCGGGCCGGGGCCTCGACGAGGTGGAGCGGTCCCTGGTCGACGCCTGCGTGCGCATCGGCTCCGGCCGCCCGTCCGGCCCGTCGAGTTGAGCCGAAGTTTCGCGAAGTAGGGTGCAACCGACCCACAGCCGGACAGAGTCTGTCCTGGCGATACGCGAAGCAGGAACGACCGGCGAGGAGTTGAACCGATCATGCAGTGTCCGAAGTGCCGTGCCCCGATGCACACCTACAACCGCAACGGTGTCCAGATCGAGCAGTGCAGCGGGTGCCGAGGCATCTTCCTCGACTACGGCGAGCTGGAGTCGCTGACCCGGCTGGAGGCCCAGTGGTCGCAGCCCGCCCCGCCGCCGCCCGCCGCGCCGCAGGCCTACCCCGCCGCGCCGGCCCCCGCCTGGGGCGCCCCGCACGGCCACCACGGTCACCACCGCCGCAAGAGCTTCGGGCACATGCTCTTCTCCAGCTGACGGAGACACGACGAAGCCCCCGGTCGGCGGACCGGGGGCTTCGGGCTGTGGACGATACTGGGATTGAACCAGTGACCTCTTCCGTGTCAGGGAAGCGCTCTCCCGCTGAGCTAATCGTCCTCGGGACCACGATCACTCCAAGGAGCGGATCATGGGCACTGCGTGCGCGATACTGGGATTGAACCAGTGACCTCTTCCGTGTCAGGGAAGCGCTCTCCCGCTGAGCTAATCGCGCGGGTCAGACCTTCGATGATCTGTCGAAGATCCAGTGGACGATACTGGGATTGAACCAGTGACCTCTTCCGTGTCAGGGAAGCGCTCTCCCGCTGAGCTAATCGTCCTTGGAGGTGGAGACGGGATTTGAACCCGTGTAGACGGCTTTGCAGGCCGTTGCCTCGCCTCTCGGCCACTCCACCAGGAGTGTAGGGGACCGGGAAGCCCCCTCTTCCTTCGAGCGGACGACGAGGCTCGAACTCGCGACCTCAACCTTGGCAAGGTTGCGCTCTACCAACTGAGCTACGTCCGCCTGTCGTTTCGGTCGGCTTGCGCGTCCCGGCGACGAAGTGAACTCTAGCGGATTCCGGGGCCAGTACAAAAACCCGTTTGTGCAGCGTGCTGCGCTGCGCCTGCTCACGGACGTGCCCGGCGTCCCCCGACAGGCGTGACCACGTCGGCGGAAAGGCGGCGGTCATAGACTCGTCACGTGCTCGACCTTGCGCCTCTCGCCCGTTTCGGCGACCTCGTCGCGACCGGACTCCTCGACGTCACCGACGACCCCGCCGCCCTGGACTCCACCGGTTTCTGGGCCGTCGCCGCGGACTTCGAGGGCCGGCTGACCTGCGCCCGCTTCCGGGAGGTCGTGGAGCGACCGGTCCCGGCCCCGGTGCCGGGGGCCTGGCGGGGACCGGGGGCCGGTGACTGGACGTCCTCGCTGGACCGCGGCGCGTACACGGCGGCCGTACGCCGAATCCGCGATCACATAGCCGCCGGCGAGGTCTACCAGGCGAACCTCTGCCGGGTCCTGTCCGCCCCCGTGCCCGCCGACGCCGACGTGGACGCCCTCACCGCCCTGCTCGCCCGCGGGAACCCGGCACCGTATGCCGGAACGATTCGGCTGCCCGGGCACGGCGTGGAGATCGCCACCGCGTCGCCCGAGCTGTTCCTGCGCCGGGAGGGCCGGGTCGTCGAGTCCGGGCCGATCAAGGGCACCGGGCGCACCGAGGCCGACCTGCTGGAGAAGGACTACGCCGAGAACGTGATGATCGTGGACCTGGTCCGCAACGACATCGGACAGGTCTGCGCCACCGGCACGGTGACCGTGCCCGACCTGTGCGCCGTCGAGAAGCATCCGGGTCTCGTCCACCTCGTGTCGACCGTGCGCGGCGAGCTGCGGGACGGCGCGGGATGGCCCGAGCTGCTCGGCGCCGCCTTCCCGCCCGGCTCCGTCACCGGGGCGCCCAAGTCGAGCGCCCTGCGGATCATCGACGCGCTGGAGACGGCGCCCCGCGGCCCGTACTGCGGCGGCATCGGCTGGGTCGACGCGGACCGCGGCACCGGAGTGCTGGCGGTGGGCATCCGCACCTTCTGGATCGACCGGGCCGCCGGCGGCGACGCCGTCCTGCGGTTCGGCACCGGCGCCGGCATCACCTGGGGCTCCGACCCCGAGGGGGAGTGGCGGGAGACCGAACTGAAGGCCTCCCGGCTGCTCGCGGTAGCGTCGGGAACGTACGAGGTGAGTGAAGGGACCTAGAGGTGAAGATCTGGCTCGACGGCGGGCTCCAGGACATGGAGTCCGCCCGTGTCTCCGTCTTCGACCACGGACTGACCGTGGGCGACGGCATCTTCGAGACGGTGAAGGCCGTGGACGGCCATCCGTTCGCGCTCACCCGGCATCTCGACCGGCTGACCCGGTCGGCCCGTGGGCTCGGGCTGCCCGACCCGGACCTCGACGAGGTCCGCCGCGCCTGCGCCGCCGTCCTCGAGGCCAACCCGATGCCGCTGGGCCGGCTGCGCCTCACCTACACCGGCGGCCACGGCCCGCTCGGCTCCGACCGCGGCGACCACGGCCCGACCCTGGTGGTCGCCGTCGGCGAGACCACCCGCCGCCCCGACTCCACCGCGGTCGTCACCGTCCCCTGGACCCGCAACGAGCGCGGCGCGCTCACCGGCCTGAAGACCACCTCGTACGCCGAGAACGTCGTCGCCCTGGCCCGCGCCCGCGAGCGGGGCGCCTCCGAGGCGCTGTTCGGCAACACGGTGGGGCAGCTCTGCGAGGGCACCGGGTCGAACGTCTTCGTCGTCCTCGACGGCGAGATCCACACCCCGCCGCTCGCCTCCGGCTGTCTCGCCGGCATCACCCGCGCCCTCGCCGTCGAGTGGACCGGCGCCAGGGAGACCGACCTGCCGCTGGACGTCCTGGAGCGGGCCGAGGAGATCTTCCTCACGTCCACCCTGCGCGACGTCCAGGCCGTCCACCGCGCCGACGACCGCGAACTGCCCGGCGCCCCGGGCCCGGTGACCGCCAAGGCCATGCGGATCTTCGACGAGCGCTCCGGGGCCGACCTGGATCCGTGACCGGCCCGAAATTCGGCTGATCCCGGTCTCGGCAACGGGTAGAACACCTTCGATGACCACGACCCTGCGGCCGGCCGAGCCGCTTCAGCAGAACCCCGACGGCACGCGTTCGCGCCGCTACCAGGTGTGTGTGAACAGCCGTCCCGTCGGAGACGTCCACCTCGGCACACATCCCGTCTTCGGCGAGGGCGTGGCCCGGATCATGAGCCTGCGCATCGAGGAGCCGGACCGCCGGCGCGGCCGGGGCACGGTGGCCGCGCTCGCCGCGGAGGAGGTGGCGCGCGGCTGGGGCTGCGCGCGTATCGAGGCGACGGTCCCCGCCGACTCCGGCACCGCCCTCGCGCTCGCGACCGCGCTCGGTTACGTCGTCCGCAACCGGAACATGGAGAAGCACCTCGGCGACACCCCGCCCGCCCTGCCGGAGGGCAGCGTGGCACGGCCCATGACGGAGGCCGAGTTCGGGCGCTGGAGGGCGAAGGGCCAGGAGGACTACGCGCGGAACTGGACCGAGCGCGGGGTCCCGGAGGCCGAGGCGCGGGCCAAGGCGGTGAGCGACGACGCCGTGCTGCTGCCCGCGGGCCGCACCACCGAGGGCATGCTCTTCAGCGTCCTCGAACACCGGGGCACCGCCGTGGGCACCCTGTGGCTGGCGGTGCGCGAGGACCGGGCCTTCGTCTTCGACGTCGAGGCCGGCGCCGCCCACCGCGGCCGGGGGCACGGACGCACGCTCATGCTGCTCGCCGAGGCCCAGGCGGCCGCCGCGGGCAAGCGGATCATCGGCCTCAACGTGTTCGCCGGCAACACCCCGGCCGAGCGGCTCTACGACTCGCTCGGCTACGGCACGACGCGGTACTTCCTGTACAAACCGCTCCTGTGACGGCCGGCGGGGTCCGGCCGTACGGGGTCAGCCCTCCTGCTCGGCCAGCAGCCGGTCCACGATCTCCTCGACGCGCTCGCGCAGGCCCTCCTGGCTCTTGCCGCCGTCGAGCCGCTCACCGCCGATGACGTACGTCGGGGTGCCCGTCACCCCGATCGCCTTGCCCTCCGCCTGGTCCGCGTCCACGATCAGGATGTGCCGTCCGTCGATCAGCGCGGTGTCGAACTCCTCGGCGTCCAGCCCCAGTTCGCGGGCGACCTCGACCAGGAAGGGCTCTCCCGCTCGGTCCAGCTCCTCGACCCGCCCCAGCACGGCCTCGACGTACGGCCAGCCCTGCCCCTGCTCCAGCGCCTCCTCGGCGGCCTGGGCGGCGGCGAAGGCGTGCTTGTGCTTCTCCAGCGGGAAGTGCCGCAGCCGCAGCTCCAGGCGGTCGCCGTAGCGGGCCCGCAGGGCGCGGAGGTCGTCGAGGGCGGTACGGCAGTCCGCGCACTGAAGCTCGCACCAGACGTCGAGCACGGGAACGGCGGAACGGGCGGGGGAGGAGTCGCTCATGGCCACAGTCTCCCAGCCGGGCCCCCGCACCACCGAATCGGACCGGGCGGGCCTGGTGCTCGGCCTCCGCGGCCGTCACCGGGGGACCGTCCGGCGAACCGGGCTGCTGTGGGTCAACCCGCTGCCGCCGCGCCGCCGGGTCGACGTGCGGCTGCGGCACTGGCGCGGGGAGCCGATGCAGGCAGCAGACCGGAGCGGGGTGGCGCTGCGGGTGGCCGTCCTCTTCGTCAGGCGGGTGCCCACCGGCACCTGGGGAGGAGCGCCGACCCGGAGATGTCCCTGATGTCCCGGCCGGGCATGGCCCGGCGGGGCCCGGCAGGTGCAGGATGGAAGAGACGAAGTGCCCACTGCGACCGCACCCTGCCTGGAGGACCGGATGATTGCCGAGACCGTCTGCTCCGCCGTCTCCGCGGCAGGCCTGGGCATCGCGGTGGTCACGGCCTACCGCAAACGCTTCCTCGCGGCGGCCCGCATCGCCGCCTACTCGCTCGTTCCCATCGGCCTGGTGATGACCGGCGTCGTGGACTGGCTGGCCGACACCGCCTTCAGCCCGACCGCATGGGCCGGCTTCGGCGTGCTGGGTCTTTCGTGGGTGCTGTTCGCGACCACCCGCACCGTGGAGCGACGGCGCGGCGGTACCCGCAAGGAGCGCAAGGCCGCCCGCGCCGCCGCACAGCCCGAGGCGGTTTCCCCGGGGGCCTCCGCGCCCTCCCTGGGCCAGGGAGCCCGGCCGGCGGCCCGTCCCGCCCCCGCCTCCCGGGGCGACGACGACTTCAGCGACATCGAGGCCATCCTCAAGAAGCACGGCATCTGACCCGCCGCACCCCCGCACCCCCTCCGACCGGCAGAAGCGTCACAGGGGGTCCCCGAGCGCCCCGAAGTGATCACAACCCGACCCGGAGATCGCGGAATCGGCGAACTCGCACCCTTTCCGTGAGTGTTGATCGCGTCGGGAGCTCCCGATGCGTCATCATCGCGGCGAGATGCTGGACACGACACAGAGCGATGCCGCGCCGCAGCAGGACGAGCCGCGTGGATGTCTCTTCGCCCTTTCCCAGCCACCGCTGATGATCTTCCTGGCGGTGATCGGGTGTCTGCTGCTCACGGCCGCACTGCACGACCTGCTCTGGCTGTGAGCCGTACCCGCGGTACCCGACGTCACCCGTCGGGACCGCGTCGGCACGGCATCGAAACCGACCTCAGGGCCTCTCTCCGGGGCCGCGCGGCGAGGCGGTGCCCGCAGGCGCGTCCGCCCCGCGACGCCTGGCACGCCCTCTCGCCGCACCCGGCGCACGCACCGGCCGCCGCGAGGACCGCCCCCCGGGCGGACGACGCGACTGTGCGGACACCCCCTAGCCCGCCGCCTCCTTGCGGCGCGCCCGGTAAGCGGCGACGTGCAGGCGGTTGCCGCAGGTGCGGCTGTCGCAGTAGCGGCGGGAGCGGTTGCGGGAGAGGTCGACGAAGGCGTGCCGGCAGTCCGGGGCCTCGCAGCGGCGCAGCCGCTCCTGCTCACCGGCGACGACGAAGAACGCCAGCGCCATCCCGCAGTCGGCGGCCAGGTGGTCGGCCACGGACGCGCCGGGCGCGAAGTAGTGCACGTGCCAGTCGTAGCCGTCGTGGTCGGTGAGCCGGGGCGTGGTGCCCGCGGCCGCGATCAGCTCGTTGATCAGCCCCGCGGCCGAGCGGGCGTCCGGAGCGGCGAACACCGCCGCGAACCGGCCCCGCAGCTTGCGCACCGCGGCCAGGTCGAGCTCCGTGAGCGTCCCGACCTCGCTGACCTTGTGCTGCCGCACGAACTCCACGAGGGTCGCGACGTCCGGCAGCCCCTCCGGTGTCGTGTCGTCCTCCGGCGCGGAGTTCACCAGATCCACCACGGTGTCGAGCGCGCACCGGGTGTCGTGGGTGATCAGCACGATTCGCTCCCTGGCCTGGGGGTCGGGCGGGCGCCCGCCGATGCTGGCCGATGGTAGTGGCTCCGGCGTGTCCAGCACCTCCCACTCCGCACACGGCTTCGAATACAACGCCGGAACACCCTCCGCCGTTCCCGGACCGCGTGGCCACAGCACAACGGCGCCGGCCGCGGAACCCCGCGGCGTCGGCGCCGGTGTGAGTGGGCCGGGTGCGGCTGCCCGCACACGGCTGTCCTGGCCCGAGCCGTCTCCCCGAGTCGACGGCGCCGGGCGGCTTCGTGAGCCTCGCCTAGCTTTCCGCCAGGATGTGCGAGAGCTCCTGATCGAGATCGAAGTGCCGGTGCTCCGTGCCGGGCGGCACGGCGGCGTCGGTGCGCTTCAGGAAGGACTCCAGGGCCCGCGCCGGGGCCTCGAGCAGAGCCTCCCCCTCCGGCGAGCTCAGGGCGATGCAGACGACGCCCTGACCGTGACTGCGCGACGGCCAGACGCGGACGTCGCCGGTGCCCGTGGGGCGGTGCAGCCCCTCGGCGAGGAGGTCGCGGGCGAACACCCACTCGACGGTTTCCTCGGCTCCGGTGTGGAAGGTGGCGTGCACGGCGTAGGGGTCGGCCGTGTCGTACCGCAGGCCTGCGGGGACAGGCAGGGAGGACTCGCTCGACACAACGAGGCGCAGGTGCAGCTCGCAGCTGACCGTGGTGTTCATAAGCGCCAGGGCCTTTCGCTCAGTGTGCGCTCGGGGATTCGCACGTCGGCGAAATCGACATGCCACCTACGGTGCCGTTGTAAACCCCTCTGAGTGTTTTGCGTGTGTTTACGTAACTCTTCCGGCCGAGAGATCGTTCGCGGTCTGCGCCCATTCCGGTGATGTGTTTCGCTCGGGTAGTGTTTGGACGCATGAACACGGGGAGTGACAAGCCTGGCGAGGCCACCGTGGTGGCCCAGGGGGCGACCATGGACGACGGTGAGAGCCAGGGCGAGCGGGGGCTCGGCTCGAGGGCGCCGGAATTCATCAAGGCGCGCCGCGCGCTGCACCTGAGCTGGCAGGTGGGCGTCTTCATAGTCGGCCTGGCGGTCGTGGTGGCCGGCATCATCATGTTGCCGCTGCCCGGACCGGGCTGGGTCGTGATCTTCGGCGGCATGGCGATCTGGGCGACCGAGTTCGTCTGGGCCCAGCTGGTGCTGCGCTGGACCAAGCGCAAGGTCACCGAGGCGGCCCAGCGGGCTCTGGATCCCAAGGTGAGGCGCCGGAACATCATCCTGACCTCGATCGGCGTCGTGATCATCGGCGTGCTGGCCGGGATCTACCTGTGGAAGTTCGGCCTCGAGATGCCCTGGAAGATCAAGGACCAGTGATCCGCGGCGGGGGTCGGGCGGCCCGGCCCCCGCTGGTCACGGGCACCCCCTGACATGGGGTAATGTTCTTCCTGCGTCCGGGCGATTAGCTCAGTGGGAGAGCGCTTCGTTCACACCGAAGAGGTCACTGGTTCGAACCCAGTATCGCCCACCGGATCATCAGGCGGCCCGGCTCACCAGTGGTGAGCCGGGCCGCCTCGTCGTGCGGGCGGGGCGGCACCGTCGGTGGCGGGGCGCCGTGGGCGCGGGCACGGCGCCGTGTGTCCGGAGCGTTCCGCTTCCGGTCGTCTTCATCCAACCGTGACCTTGCGCCGCGACCGGCCCGGTCGGCGGGCAGGCGTTCGACCCGTCGGCCGCAGGGTCCCCACCTGGGCGTTTCCCATCGGGCGAGGCCCCGGGGTGCGGGGCTGCCGGCGCGGCTGTCGCGCCGGGCCGCCCATGAATTCCTGTCCGAATCATTGACGCGCCCGTAGGCCCTCCGTAACTTGTGCCAGCAAGCGCTTACTTGAAACGATTCATGAGGCGGACGCGAACGTCGCGGGGAGGCTCATATGCAGCAGGGTGGGAATGTGGAGAGGCGGACGATCCTCAAAGCGGCGGGGGCCTCGCTCGCCGTCGCGGGACTCGGTGCCACGGCCACCGCGTGTGGCGGCGGAAGCGGTTCCGGGGACGGGACGGTGACGCTCCGTTATGCGTGGTGGGGTGGCGAGCCGCGCACCATCGCCATCAGGAAGACGATCGACCTCTTCGAGAAGAAGTTCCCGAAGATCAAGATCAAGCCTGAATTCACCGACTACGAGGCGTTCTGGGAGAAGTTCCAGACCCAGGCCTCCGGCGGGAATCCGCCGGACGTTTTCCAGAATGCGGTCGGCTTCCTGCGCAAGTACGACAAGCGCGGTGTTCTGCTGGATCTCAAGACCCAGGCGGACGCCGGGAATCTGAGCCTGGACAACTTCCGCAACGGCGTCCTGGCGAACGGTCAGGTCGACGGCAAGCAGATCGCCGTCCCCGTCGGAGCCAACACCATGGCGCTCGTCATCGACCTCAAGGCCTTCGAGAAGGCCGGCGTGCAGGCCGAGTTCGGCTGGACCTGGGACGAGTACTTCGACGCGCTCCAGACGATCCAGGACAAGCTGAAGATCGCCGGTGACACCGGTTACTTCAGCATCATGTACCTCTACGACCTGTACCTGCGCCAGAACGGCAAGGCCTTCTTCACCGACTCCGACCTCGGCTTCACCGAGGACGATCTGACGCAGTGGTGGGAGGACGGCTACAAGCGCGTGCGGTCCGGCCTCGTCGCCGACCCGAAGAAGGTCGAGCAGGTCAAGCCCAAGTCCGCGCTCTCCGCGGGCCTCGCGGCCTCCGAGTTCACCTGGGACAACTTCTCCATCCGCTACGAGGGCGAGGGCGAGTCGGACTACGGGCTCGCGCCGATCCCCACCACGGACGGCAAGGACACCGGCCAGTACCTCGGCTCGCTGATGCTGAGCGGCTTCTCCGGGACCAAGCACCCCAAGGAGGTCGCCCAGTTCATCGACTTCATGGTCCACGACCCCGAGGTCGGAAAGATCATGGGCTACGACCGCGGCATCCTCGCCACCACCGAGCAGTACGAGGCGTTCACGCCCACCGACGACAACAACAAGGGCGTCAAGGCGTACGAGGAAGAGGTCGCCGCCGCCGGTGTCCTCGGCAAGATCACCCCGCACCCCTCGGGCGCCGACGTCGTCGAGGCGGCGTTCCTGCGCATCGGCGGCGAGGTCGCCCAGGGCAAGACCAAGCCGGCCGATGCCGCCAAGGCACTGTTCAGCGAGGCCAAGGCCGCGTTCGCCGGCTGAGGGGACGTACCACCATGACGCTCGTCAAGGAAGCGCCCGCGCGCCCGGCCGGGAAGCGGCCCGCCGCCCCCGCCGCCGGGCGGCGCGGGCGGCGCCGCGAGAATCTCGCCGGCTATCTCTTCATGTCGCCGTGGATCGCGGGGTTCCTGCTGCTCACGGCAGGACCGATGATCGCGTCGCTGTACTACGCGTTCACCAGTTACAACCTGTTCACGCCACCCCAGTGGGTGGGGCTGGACAACTTCACGACGATGTTCCAGGACCCGCGCTGGCAGAAGTCGGTCGAGGTCACCCTCAAGTACGTCGTCGTCGCGACCCCGCTGAAGCTGCTGCTCGCCCTCGGTGTCGCGCTGCTGCTCGCGCAGAAGCGGCGCGGACAGGGCCTGTACCGGGCCGCGTTCTACATGCCCTCGCTCATCGGGGCCAGCGTCTCCGTCGGCTTCGTATGGCGGGCGCTGTTCTCCGACGACGCGATCGTGGACCGTTCGCAGAAGATCTTCGGTCTCGACGTGGGCGGCTGGATCGGCAACCCGGACTACGTCATCTACGCCCTGGTCGCCCTGAGCATCTGGCAGTTCGGCGCGCCCATGGTCATCTTCCTGGCCGGCCTCAAGCAGGTCCCGCAGGAGCTGTACGAGGCGGCCGAGGTGGACGGGGCCGGCCCGCTGCGGCGGTTCTGGAACATCACGCTGCCGATGATCTCCCCGGTGCTGTTCTTCAACGTGCTGCTGGAGTCCATCCACGCGTTCCAGGTGTTCGGCTCCGCCTACGTCGTCTCCGACACCCGGTGCGGACCCGCCGACGCCACGCTCGTCTACACCTGTTACCTCTACCAGAAGGGCTTCAAGGAGGCCCAGATGGGCTTCGCCTCCGCGATGGCCTGGACGCTGGTGATCGCGGTGGCGCTCGTCACGGCGGTCCTGTTCTGGTCGCAGAAGAAGTGGGTGCACTACGAGGAGGCCGCCAAGTGACCAGTGCCACCAGCCCCGCCCTGCCCACCGCGAAGGAGCGGCGGCGCTTCGGATCGATCGCCTGGCACGTGGGCGCGCTCGCCGTCCTCGCGGTCGTCCTCTATCCCGTGATCTGGGTGGTCGGCGCCTCGTTCAAGCCGAGCAAGGACATCATCGCCAGCCTCGACCTGCTGCCCACCAGGCCGGTCTGGGCGAACTTCTCCGGACTCGCCGACGGCATCTCCGGCATCCCCATCAGCAGCTTCTTCTGGAACTCGCTGATGTACGCGGTCCTCGCCGTGGTCGGTGTCGTGCTCTCCAGCTCGCTGACCGCGTACGCCTTCGCCAAGATCCGGTTCGCCGGGCGGAACCTGCTGTTCACGCTGATGATCGGCACCCTGCTGCTGCCGTACCACGTGCTGCTCATCCCGCAGTACGTGCTCTTCCGCAACCTCGAGCTCACCGACACCCTGGTGCCGCTCGTCGCCGGCAAGTTCCTGGCCACGGAAGCCTTCTTCGTCTTCCTGATGGTGCAGTTCATGCGCGGACTGCCCAGGGAGCTGGACGAGGCCGCCAAGCTCGACGGCTGCGGGCATCTGCGCACCTACTGGTCGATCGTGCTGCCGCTGAGCCGGCCCGCGATCATCACCAGCGCGATCTTCACCTTCATCAACGCCTGGAACGACTTCATGGGCCCGTTGATCTACCTCAACACCCCGGAGAAGTACACCGTCTCGCTCGGCCTGATGATGTTCCGCGACCAGGAGGGCATCTCCAACTACGGCAGCATGATCGCGATGTCGCTGGTGGCACTGATGCCGGTCATCGCCTTCTTCATGGCCTTCCAGCGCTACCTCATCGACGGCATGGCGACCTCCGGACTGAAGGGCTGAGGCGGTCACCATGGCGGAAGCACGCGTGAAGGCCCGTACCGCGCGCAGGGAGTCCGTGTTCGGCGAGCGCTTCGCGGTCTTCGCCGAGTGCCTGCTCACCGGCGTGTGGATCGCGGTGGCCTGTCTCGGGATCGTCACCTACCCCGCGGCCTTCGCCGCCGGCGCCCGGCATCTGCGGCGTCGTACCGCCCACCAGGGCGGCGGTCTGCGGGAGTTCGCCGCGGACTTCCGTGCGGCCGTGCGCGGCGGATGGGTCGTCGGGCTCGCCGGGTGGGCGGTGGCCGTCGCGGTGTGGGTGGACGTCCTGGCCGCCCGGGCCGGGCTGCCCGGTGGGCCGCTCGTCGGGGCCGTCGGCGTCTTCGCGCTGATCGGGGCCGCCGTGGCGCTGCTGCGGGCGGCCGCCGTCTGGACGTCCGGCGCGGCCTGGCGGGCGCTGCTCGCCGATGCCGGACGGCGGACCGTGCTCGATCCCGCCGGATCCTTCCTGGTCGTCTGCGGGCTTGCCGTCGTGGCCGTGTCCGCCTGGTTCGTCCCGCCGCTGGCGGTCCCCGTCCTGGGGGCCGTCGCGGCGGCGGCCGTCGCCGTGGAGGAGCGGTACCGGCACCGCTGACGGGCGGTGCCCCCATCCCGAGGTCGGCGCCCCGGCGCCGCACCTCTGCCTGTCATGCCCTTGTCACCACCTTGCACCCGCAACGGAAAGGAAAGGCCATGTCCCCCATTCCCCGCAGATCCCTGCTCAAGGCGGCCGCCGTCGCCGGCGCCGCCGCCCAGTTCAGCTGGGCCCTGGGAACGCGGAACGCCGCCGCCGCGCCCCGGGCCGAGGCCGCCGACGCCGACCCGGTGACCCTGGACTGGCTGGAGGACGGCGGCCTCGGCGTGGCCCCCGGCTCCACCGTCGGCGTGCCCTGGCCCAGGGGCGCCCACCACGAGGACCAGACCTTCGCGCTGACCGACGCCGACGGACAGTCCGTCCCCGTCCAGACCTGGCCGATCGCCTACTGGCCCGACGGCTCCCTCAAGTGGACCGCGCACGCGGTGAGTTCGGGCTCCGGCAAGCTGACCCTGACCGCCGGGACGCCCGCCGCACCCGAGAAGAAGGTCACCGTCGACCGGCGCGGCGGCACCATCGACGTGTCGACCGGCGTCATCACCGCGAAGATCGGCGCCTCCGGCGCCACCCTCGTCAAGTCGGTCACCCGCGGCTCCACCGAGATCGCCCGCGACGGCCGCCTCGTCCTCCTGCGCCAGCCCGAGGCCGAGGACGGCGACCAGACCGCGGTCAGGACCGAGCGCTTCGACGGGACGATCTCCGACGTCACCGTCGAACAGGACGGCCCCGTCCGCGCGGTCGTCCGTATCGACGGCAAGCACCGCAAGGGCACCCGTGGCTGGCTGCCCTTCTCCATCCGCCTCTACTTCTACGCGGGCGCCGACTCCTTCCGCATGGTGCACACCATCACCTACGACGGGAACCAGGAACCCGGCAAGGCGAGCGGCGACTTCATTCGCGGCCTCGGCGTCCGCTTCACCGTCCCCCTGCGCGACGAGTCCTACGACCGCCACATCCGCATCGGCGGCGAGGGCACCGGCCTGCTCCGCGAGGCCGTCAAGGGCATCACCGGACTGCGCCGCGACCCGGGAGCGGCCGTCCAGGCGGCCCAGTTCGCCGGCGAGAAGCTGCCCGACCCGTCCACCTGGGACCAGCGCGTCACCACCCGCCTCCAGTACATCCCCGAGTGGGGCGACTACACCCTCTCCCAGCTCTCCGCCGACGGTTTCAGCGTGCGCAAGCGCACCAAGAAGGGCCACGGCTGGATCGCAGCCGGCGGCGGCAGGCGCGCCTCCGGCTTCGGCTACGTCGGCGGCGTCAGCGGCGGCCTCTCCTTCGGCCTGCGCGACTTCTGGGAGAAGCACCCCGCCCAGCTCGACATCCGCGACGCCCACACCGACGAGGCCGAGGTCACCCTCTGGCTCTGGTCACCCGAGGCCCAGCCCATGGACCTGCGCTTCTACCACGACGGACTGGGCCAGGACACCTTCCCCGAACAGCTCGAGGGTCTCAACATCACCTACGAGGACTACGAGCCCGAGTTCGGCACCCCCTACGGCATCGCCCGCACCTCCGAACTCCTGTTCTGGGCCAACGCCTCCACCCCGAGCGCCGAGAAGCTCGCCGAACAGGTCGAGGCCGTCCGCGTCCTCCCGCAGCTCGCCGCCCCGCCCAAGCAGCTCATCACGGCGGGCGTCTTCGGCAAGGGCCTGTTCGCCGAGCCCGACCGCTCCACCCCGGCCAAGGCGAAGATCGAGGACCACCTCGACTTCCTCTTCACCTACTACAAGGACCAGGTGGAGCAGCGCCGCTGGTACGGCTTCTGGGACTACGGCGACATCATGCACACCTACGACACCGTCCGCCGCCAGTGGCGCTACGACGTCGGCGGCTACGCCTGGGACAACTCCGAGCTCTCACCCGACCTGTGGCTCTGGTACGCCTATCTGCGCTCCGGCCGCGCCGACATCTTCCGCTTCGCCGAGGCGATGACCCGCCACACCGGCGAGGTCGACGTCTACCACCTCGGCAAATGGGCCGGCCTCGGCACCCGGCACGGCGTCCAGCACTACGCCGACAGCGCCAAGCAGCAGCGCATCGCCAACACCACCTACCGCCGCTACTACTACTTCCTCACCGCCGACGAACGCGTCGGCGACCTCATGCACGCCAACGTCGACTCCGACGAGACCTTCCTCGCCCTGGACCCCCTGCGCAAGATCCGCACCGAGCCCTACACACCCGACCGCAACGCCCTGTCCATCGGCTTCGGCACCGACTGGAGCGGACTCGTCTCCGCCTGGCTCACCGAGTGGGAACGCAAGGGCCCGAAGTGGGAGAAGGCCAAGGCCCGCGTGCTCTCCACCATGGAGACCATCGCCGCCCAGCCCAACGGCTTCGTCCAGGGCAGCGGCCTGTACGACCTCGACACCGGGAAGTTCGCCGTCGCCGAGACCCCCAAGGTCGAGGTCTCCCACCTGTCGGCCGTCTTCGGCCTCAACGAACTCTGCGCGGAACTCATCGACCTCGTCGACATGCCGAAGTTCAACGAGGCCTACTACGACTACTGCCGCTACTTCAACGCGAGCAAGACCGACCAGGCCGCCCGCTACGGATCCAACTTCGGCAGCCTCATCCTGTTCCAGGGCCACTCCCGCCTCGACGCCTACGCCGCCGTGCAGACCGACGACGAGAAGCTGGCGAAGCGGGCCTGGGAGAAGTTCTACAACTCCGACGGCTACAAGGAGTCGGCACCCTGGAGGACCGAGAAGGTGAGCGGCCCCACCGCCCTGGTCGCCGGCAGTGACGCCACCTGGGTGTCAACCAACGACACCGCGCTCTACGGCCTCGCCGCCATCGAGCTCCTGTCGCTGCTGGGGGACCGGATGCCGTAGACGCACAGAACGGGCGCGGACGGGAACACTGCGTCCATGGACTGGAACCATTACCGCTTCCGCAGTCTGTGGACCCTGTCCGCGCCCGCGGCCACGGTGTACGGCGCACTGGAACGGATCGAGGACTACCCCCTGTGGTGGCCCCAGGTACGCCAGGTCACCCGCCTCGACGACACCAGCGGCATCGTCACCATCCGCTCCCTCCTGCCGTACGACCTGACCTCGACCGTACGGGCGGGACGGCGGGACCCCGAGATCGGCCTGCTGGAGGTGGGCCTGTCCGGCGACATCGACGGCTGGGCCCGCTGGACCGTCACCCCCCTGGGCGCCCATGGCTGTCTCGCCCACTACGAGCAGGAGGTCGACGTCCGCAGACCACTGCTGCGCCTGCTCGCCGTGCCGGGCCGGCCCCTCTTCCGCGCCAACCACGCACGGATGATGCGGGCCGGCCGGCGCGGACTGGCCGCACACCTGGAAGCGGTTTGAAGGAAGCCCGCCCGGACCTGTATTGTTCACTCCGTTCCCGGGCGATTAGCTCAGTGGGAGAGCGCTTCGTTCACACCGAAGAGGTCACTGGTTCGAACCCAGTATCGCCCACCGGGAAAGCCGGTCCGTCACACGACGGACCGGCTTTTTGTGTGGCCCCGTGCTGCCTCAGGCCGCCGCCGGCAGATCCGGGCGCAGGGGCCAGGCCGGGTCCACGACCTCGTCCGTGCCGCTGCGCGCGAACCACGCCTGGAGCCCCCGGGCCTGCGCCGCGTGCCACACCGCCTGCAAGGTGTGCAGCTCGGCGGGGGACAGCCGCTCCAGCCGCGCCGCGAAGCGCCGCCCCACCGCCCGGGTCACCTCCAGCGCGGCCACCGCGTCCGCCGCCGCGTCGTGCGCCCCCTCCAGGGCGACGCCGTACTGCGCGCACAGATCGGTCAGCGTGCGCCGGCCCTTGCGATAGCGGTCCAGATGCTTGTCGAGCACCCACGGGTCCAGGACCAGCAGCGGCGTCCGCTCCAGCCAGCGGCCCAGCGACGACGCGCGATGCCGGCGCAACTCCCGGTCCAGCAGGGTCAGATCGAACGGCGCGTTCATCACCACCAGCGGACGGCCCACCGCGGCCTGCTCGGCCAGCGCCTCCGCCATCTCGTACATCACCGGCGCCGGCCAGCGGCCGTTGCGCTGGAGATGCTCCTCCGTCAGCCCGTGCACCGCCGTCGCCGCGGCCGGCACCGGCACCCCCGGATTCACCAGCCAGCGGGTCACCCGCGGCCGGGCGCCCGGCGCGTCCTGGACGACGAGCGCGGCCGACACGATCCGGTCGGTCTCGACGTCCACACCCGTCGTCTCCGTGTCGAAAGCGGCCAGCGGCCCTTCGTACCAGCTCGTCATTCCCAACAACCCCTCGCTCCCCATCGGCAGTTGACGCACCGTCCGCTGCCCGAACCGGTGATACCCGGGCTGTTTGCGCCGTACGCCGGAAGGAGACAACAGGAGTACGGGTCTTTGCAGTTCAGCGACCCGTCACGGGGAAACACTTGTTCTGGAAGGCTGTTGGCCATGGCCATCGCGCAGCCCGAACGGGGCGGGCTGCTGCCCGAGCGCACGCCACCCACTCGCGGCTCTCTCGCCACCACCGCCTGCATGGAGACCTTGCAGGTCGGCTATCTGCACGCCGTCGCGGCCGCCGCGGGCTGCTCACTGTCCCAGCCCTTCCCGGACAACGGCATCGACTGGCACGTCAGCCACAGCGCCGCCGGACACCTCGTCGACGACGAGGTCACCATCAAGGTGCAGCTCAAGGCGACGTATCAGATCGCGCCGAACCCGCCGGGCCGCCACTTCTCCTTCACGCTCGACAACGCCCACCTGGAGAAGCTCGCCCGCACCCCCGTCTCGGTGCACAAGATCCTGGTCGTGATGATCGTGCCGCGCTCCCAGGACGACTGGCTGCGGGCCGGCCACGACCGGCTCGACCTGCGGCACTGCTGCTACTGGACCAACCTCGCCGGACACCCGGTCACCGGCCGGCGCCGCACCACCGTACGGATCCCCACCTCACGCATCTTCGACGACCGGGCGCTGTGCGAGATCATGACGCGGGTCGGGACGGGAGGAAAACCGTGACGCACCGCCCGACCGGAGACCGCCTGAGGACCGTACGCCCGCACCCCGACGCCGCCCACGACGGCCCACCGCCCGACCCCGCCGACGTCGACCCGGCCGTCCTCACCGCCCTCCTGCACCGGCACGGCTGGCAGCGGCGCGGCGGCGCCGCCGGACGCTACGGCCGCTGGACCCCGCCCGGACCGGGCACCGGCACCAGCCTGCTGGTACCCGCGAGCCGCGCCTTCCCCGACAGCGAGGACCTGATCACCGAGGCCCTGCTCGCCCTGTCCCGCAGCGCCACGCCCTCCGCCCGCGAGATCCTGCTCGCCCTCGCCGTACCGAGCGACGAGATCCACTGGTGGCGCGACATACCGGCGGGACCCGGCGACGCCACCGCCTGGACCTCGGAGGAACAACTGCGCTCCGCCGCCCGCCGGACCCTGCTGGCCGCCGCGCTCGCCACCCGCGCGCGAGCCGGCTTCCACGGCGTCCGGCACCGCCGCTCGGCCGCCGCGGCGCTGGACACCGTCCTAGTCGGCCCCGCACCGGACGGCCGCCGGCTGACCGCGTTCGCCCCCGTCACCACCGGCCGCTCCCTCGCCGTACGCCTCCACCACGCCGTCCACGCCACCCGCGAGGCCATCGACTACCGCCGCGCCACCGGCGGCATGGACGCCTTCGACACGGCGGTCACGGCGGGCGTCAGCCAGGAGCTCACCGAGGCCCTCGTCGCCCTGGTCCGGGGCACCGAGGGCGCCCGGGTGGCCGTCGCCTGGTCCCCGGCGGCCGGCGTCCCCGGGGGCTGCGCGGCCTCCGCGGAACCCGTCGAGTTCTCGCCCGGCGACCTGCCCGTCCTGCTCGAGGCCGGCCTGCGTCTCCAGCGCACGGAACCCTCCGTCGCGGTACGGATCACCGGCGCGGTGGTGCGGATGCACCGGTCCGGGCCCCGTGGCGAGGGCATGGTCCGGCTCCGGGTGCTCGCCGGGGCGGAGGTCGGCCACGTCCGGATCACCCTCGACGAGGAGAACTACCGCATCGCCGGACAGGCCCACCTCGTCGGGCTGCCCGTGCGGGTCCGCGGGCGGCTGGAGAGCCGGGGCGGCTTCCGCCGGCTCACCGAGGTCGAGGAGGTGGCGCCGGTGCAGGTCGACGACGCCGAGCGGGACCGGCTGATGAAGGCGCTCCAGGCCAACGCCGAGACAGCGGCCTTCTTCGGCGAGGCCCGCGGGCCGGACTGCGGGGAATGATTTCGCGGTCGGCGGGCCCGGGTCGGTACGATCGCACCCAAGCGTGCGCTCCGGTATGGCGCCGCGACCACAGCCTTCAGTCAGGAGAGACCGGTGTCAGACGTCCGTGTGATCATCCAACGCGATTCCGAGCGGGAAGAACGCGTGGTGACGACGGGCACTACGGCCGCCGAGCTCTTCGCCGGCGAGCGCTCGATCGTCGCAGCGCGCGTGGCCGACGAGCTCAAGGACCTCTCCTACGAGGTCAAGGACGGCGAGACCGTCGAGGGAGTGGAGATCTCCTCCGAGGACGGTCTCAACATCCTCCGCCACTCCACCGCGCACGTCATGGCCCAGGCCGTGCAGGAGCTGTTCCCCGAGGCCAAGCTGGGCATCGGCCCGCCGGTCAAGGACGGCTTCTACTACGACTTCGACGTAGAGAAGCCCTTCCACCCCGATGACCTCAAGGCCATCGAGAAGAAGATGCAGGAGATCCAGAAGCGCGGCCAGCGCTTCTCGCGCCGCGTCGTCACCGACGACGAGGCCCGCGAGGAGCTCGCCGACGAGCCGTACAAGCTCGAGCTGATCGGCCTCAAGGGCTCCGCCTCGCACGACGACGGCGCGGACGTCGAGGTCGGCGCCGGCGAGCTGACGATCTACGACAACCTGGACGCCAGGACCGGCGAGCTGTGCTGGAAGGACCTCTGCCGCGGTCCCCACCTGCCCACCACCCGGAACATCCCGGCGTTCAAGCTGATGCGCAACGCCTCGGCGTACTGGCGCGGCAGCGAGAAGAACAAGCAGCTCCAGCGCATCTATGGCACCGCCTGGCCGACCAAGGACGAGCTGAAGGCGCACCTGGAGTTCCTCGCCGAGGCCGAGAAGCGCGACCACCGCAAGCTCGGTTCCGAGCTCGACCTGTTCTCCATCCCGGAGCAGATCGGCTCCGGCCTCGCCGTCTTCCACCCCAAGGGCGGCATCATCCGCCGGGTCATGGAGGACTACTCGCGCCGTCGGCACGAGGAGGAGGGCTACGAGTTCGTCTACACCCCGCACGCGACGAAGGGGAAGCTCTTCGAGACCTCGGGCCACCTGGACTGGTACGCCGACGGCATGTACCCGCCCATGCAGCTCGACGAGGGCGTGGACTACTACCTCAAGCCCATGAACTGCCCGATGCACAACCTGATCTTCGATGCGCGCGGCCGGTCCTACCGCGAACTGCCGCTGCGGCTCTTCGAGTTCGGCACCGTGTACCGGTACGAGAAGTCGGGCGTCGTGCACGGCCTGACCCGCGCCCGCGGCTTCACCCAGGACGACGCGCACATCTACTGCACCCGCGAGCAGATGTCCGAGGAGCTCGACAAGACCCTCACCTTCGTCCTGAACCTGCTGCGCGACTACGGTCTGACCGACTTCTACCTGGAGCTGTCGACCAAGGACCCGGAGAAGTTCGTCGGCAGCGACGAGGCCTGGGAGGAGGCCACGGAGACGCTGCGCCAGGTCGCCGAGAAGCAGAACCTGGAGCTCGTGGCGGACCCGGGCGGCGCCGCCTTCTACGGCCCGAAGATCTCCGTTCAGGCCAAGGACGCCATCGGCCGCACCTGGCAGATGTCGACCATCCAGCTCGACTTCAACCTGCCGGAGCGCTTCGACCTGGAGTACACGGCCGCGGACGGCTCGAAGACCCGCCCGGTCATGATCCACCGCGCCCTGTTCGGCTCGATCGAGCGGTTCTTCGCGGTCCTCCTGGAGCACTACGCGGGCGCGTTCCCGGCGTGGCTGGCGCCGGTGCAGGCGGTGGGTATCCCGGTGGGTGACGCCCACGTGCAGTACCTGGAGGAGTTCGCGGGCGAGGCACGGCGGAAGGGGCTGCGCGTCGAGGTGGATTCCTCCTCGGACCGGATGCAGAAGAAGATCCGCACGCAGCAGAAGCAGAAGGTCCCGTTCATGATCATCGTCGGTGACGAGGACATGCACGCGGGCACGGTGTCGTTCCGCTACCGCGACGGCTCGCAGGAGAACGGCATTCCGCGTGACCAGGCGCTGGCGAAGCTCGTTGATGTGGTGGAGCGTCGCGCGCAGGTGTGATGTTCCCCGCCGATGCGGGGGTGGTCCGAGCTTGCCCTTGGTGGCTTGGGGCGCGTAGACGTGCTCCCCGCGTCAGCGGGGTTCGGCCTTCGGCCCCCGGGCTTCGGCCCGGGGGCCTTTTCCGCGTGCCCCCGGTCACGCCATATGCTGCACGCATGACGAGTGAGCCGGAGCAGCAGTTGGGAGTGGGCACGCAGGACGCGTTCCAGCGTCTGTGGACGCCCCACCGGATGGCCTACATCCAGGGCGAGAACAAGCCGACCGGCCCGGGCGCCGACGACGGCTGCCCCTTCTGCTCGATCCCGGCCAAGTCCGACGAGGACGGGCTGGTCCTCCGGCGCGGTGAGCTGGTGTACGCCGTGCTCAATCTGTACCCGTACACGGGCGGCCATCTGATGACCGTGCCGTACCGGCACGTGGCCGACTACACGGACCTCACGGTGGCGGAGACGGCGGAGCTCGCCGAGCTCACCAAGCAGGCGATGACGGCCCTGCGCACCGCGTCCGGCGCGCACGGCTTCAACATCGGCATGAACCAGGGCACGGTCGCGGGCGCAGGCATCGCCGCCCACCTGCACCAGCACGTCGTCCCGCGCTGGGGCGGCGACACCAACTTCATGCCGGTGGTCGGCCACACAAAGATCCTCCCCCAGCTCCTCGCGGACACCCGCAAAATGCTCGAAGAGGCCTGGCCGACGCCCTAGCTGCGGGCAGTCGTGCCTCCCCCAGTGCCTTAAGGGCCTGGGAGGTGCCCCCAGGGCGGCACGGGTGGGCGGTGGGGGAGGCACCTCGTAAGCGCCGAGCCGCGCACCACCCCCCGCCCAGCCACAACCCGCCGTACCTGACGCCTACGCGTCGTACACGTCCGCCTTACGAGGCGAAGCATCCTGCACCGCCGTGCTGAGGAACGACGACCGCGACCCGAACTTCTCCGTGTCCACCCCGTTCTCCTCCAGCACCTTGATCGCCGCCGAGTGCACCACTCGCAGCACCGGCGCAGCCGCCCGCAACGCGTCGTCCGCCATGAACCGGTGCCGCCACGGCTTGTCCGCCCACGCGTGCCGCAGACCGAACGGCTCGGGCAGGCTCAGCTTGCCACCGAGCCAGTACAGCAGCGGCGGGTACCAGGTCAGCGGCGCCCGGGCGGCCAGGCGTACCACCTCGTCCGAGTCGACCAGCGGGAGCTTCACCTTCCGGGTCTCCCAGAACTTGATCGACTTCTGGACCTCCTTCTCCTTGGCCGCCGGCTTGCTGGTGAACAGCGAGTGCACCGGCCCCAGCGCGTGCCCGGTGACCTCGATGCGCAGCGTCTCGTGCAGCACGGTCACGGTGATCAGCATGGTGATCACCAGCTGGCCGTCCCACAGCGTCCACTGCACCCCCAGGTAGTGCCGGTCGCCCGCGCCGAACTGCTGCTTGTTGCAGATGTCCTGTATGGCGTGCGACTTGATCTGGTACGCCTCGACGTCCGTGCCCTCCGGCCTGGACACCGACGTGGCGTTCTCACCGATCGGCGTGACGATCCAGTGCCGTACCGACGGCTTGGGGAAACCGCCGGTGTGCAGCGGCCCGCGCTCCAGCATCCGCAGCCGGTCGTGGATGGACTTGACGACGTCCCAGCTGCGGAACGGGTTGATCTCCCGGTCCGGGTCGACGGGCACCAGGTCCTCGGCGAGCTGCCAGCTGCCCCAGCGGGTACCCATGCCGAGTATGCCCTTGGGCCCGGCGTAGAAGACGGAGTTGGACTGCTGCTCGGCGCTGAGCCGGGCCAGGGACTGGCGCAGTTGCTCGGCCGCGGTCTCGCCGGGACTGCTCGGTACCGCCTCGGGCACCTTGGCGCCGACACTGCTGCCGGAGAGCAGGCTGTCCCAGCGCTCGCGCAGGTCCTTCGCCGTGCGCTCGCAGATCTGCTTGGCCCAGAACCAGCCCAGCACCGGTGCGACGACGGCCGCGCGCGCGTACCAGCCCCAGAACCCCTCGAAGGGCATGCGGATCAGGAAGAGCACGGCGAGGGCGCCCACGGCGACCAGCAGGGTGGTGGCGAGCGCCCCGGCCCGTTTGTCCTCCCGCTTGGCCATCGTCGTACGGATCTGGAAGACCAGCAGCCACAGGAGGAGACCGGGCAGGAACAGCAGCCCGCACAGCACCATGACGGCGCTCAGCCAGTTGTCGCGCTCGCGGCGGATACGGTGTGCGGCGAGCGAGTGCTCGACCACCACCTGCGGCTGGGTGCCGAAGGACTGGATGAGAGGCGCGCGCCCGGAGCCCAGCATCCGGTCGATGATCGCCCTGGAGAACGCCTCGCCCAGATTGGGCCGGAACAGCTTCAGCCTGGGCGCGCTGACTTCCGACTTGTGCCACTCGTTGTTGGCCTTGAGTATCTCCTCGGCCTCGTTGTCCCGGTAGGCCGCGGACGCCAGCGCGAACGTCGGCGTCTGCCCCTCGTCACCCGTGCGCGGCACCTGCGGACCGAAGAACTCCGCGTAACCGCTCTCAACGGTCATTCCCGCCCCCGATCGCCGCGACTGTCGTCTTGCGGCCTTCCCGACTTCCTTGCTGCGCACACCTGTTGATCAGGTCTTCAGCGTATCCGCACGCGCGGGCGTCCGTCGGCGGACGGCCCAAGCCGTCCGCCGCCACGGAGTGAAGCATTCCGAAGTCGCCCCGGGGCGGGGCGCGTACGCGGGCGCCCGCCGGGTCTCCCCGCGGGCGCCCGGCGCCGACTACGAGGCGGCGCGCGCCTCTTCCTTGACCCGTTCCGCCACTTGCGGCGGCATGGGTTCGTGCCGCGCGTACCGGCGGCTGAAGCGGGCCGTGCCGTGCGAGAGGGAGCGCAGGTCGACGGCGTACCGGCCGATCTCGATCTCCGGGACCTCGGCCTTGATGAGGGTGCGTCCGCCGGCCGACTGCTCGGTGCCGAGCACCCGGCCGCGCCGGCCGGACAGGTCGCTCATCACCGGGCCGACGTAGTCGTCGCCGACCAGGACGCTCACCTCGGCCACCGGCTCCAGGAGATGGATCTTCGCGTCCGCGGCGGCCTCCCGCAGCGCCAGCGCGCCGGCCGTCTGGAACGCGGCGTCGGAGGAGTCCACCGAGTGCGCCTTCCCGTCGAGGAGCGTCACCCGCACGTCGATCAGCGGATGCCCCGCGGCGACTCCCTTGACCGCCTGGGCCCGTACGCCCTTCTCGACGGAGGGGATGAACTGCCGTGGCACGGCGCCGCCGACCACCTTGTCGACGAACTCGATGCCCGAGCCGTTCGGCAGCGGCTCCACCTCGATCTCGCAGATCGCGAACTGCCCGTGCCCGCCCGACTGTTTGACGTGCCGGCCGCGCCCGGCGGCCTTCCCGCCGAACGTCTCCCTGAGCGACACCCGGTGCGGTACGACGTCGACCTGGACGCCGTAGCGGCTGCGCAGCCGCTCCAGGGCCACGTCCGCGTGCGCCTCGCCCAGGCACCACAGCACCACCTGATGGGTGTCCTGGTTCTGCTCCAGCCGCATCGTCGGGTCCTCGGCCACCAGCCGGGCCAGCCCCTGCGAGAGCTTGTCCTCGTCGGGTTTGCTGTGTGCCTCGATGGCCAGCGGCAGCAGCGGATCGGGCATCTCCCACGGCTCCATGAGCAGCGGGTCGTCCTTGGCGGACAGGGTGTCCCCGGTCTCCGCGCGGCCGAGCTTCGCCACGCACGCGAGGTCGCCCGCGATGACGTGCGAGACGGGCCGCTGCTGTTTGCCGAACGGAGTGGACAGCGCGCCGATCCGCTCGTCCACGTCGTGGTCCTCGTGTCCGCGGTCGGCGAGCCCGTGCCCGGAGACATGGACGGTCTGGTCGGCGCGCAGGGTGCCGGAGAAGACCCGGATCAGGGAGATCCGGCCGACGTACGGGTCGGAGGAGGTCTTCACGACCTCCGCGACCAGCGGGGCGTCGGGGTCGCACGGCTTGAGCTCGCGCGGCCTGCCGTCCACGGTGGTCACGCTCGGGGTGCCGTGCTCCAGCGGCGTCGGGAAACCGCGGGTGATCAGCTCGAGCAGTTCGACCGTGCCGAGTCCCTGACGGGCGCCGTCGGCGGCGGGGGCGGCGGCCAGGACGGGGAAGAACACCCCGCGCGCGACCGCCCGCTCCAGGTCCTCGATCAGTGTCTTGACGTCGACCTGCTCACCGCCGAGATAGCGGTCCATGAGGGTCTCGTCCTCGCTCTCGGCGATGATCCCCTCGATGAGCCGGCCGCGGGCCTCCTCGATCAGCGGCAGCTGGTCCTCGCCCGGCTCGGACTCCTTGCGCTCGCCGGTGGAGTAGTCGAACAGCTTCTGCGTCAGCAGCCCGGTCAGGCCCGTCACGGGCGCGTGCCCGTCGGGCCCCTCGGGGCCGTGCAGCGGCAGGTACAGCGGCAGTACGGCGTCGGGGTCGTCGCCGCCGAAGGTCTCCGCGCAGATCCTCGTCATCTCGTCGAAGTCGGCGCGGGCCGCCTCCAGGTGCGTGACGACGATGGCGCGCGGCATGCCGACCGCCGCGCACTCGTCCCAGACCATGCGGGTCGAGCCGTCCACGCCGTCCGAGGCCGAGACGACGAAGAGGGCCGCGTCCGCCGCTCGCAGACCGGCCCTGAGTTCCCCGACGAAGTCGGCGTATCCGGGGGTGTCCAGTAGGTTGACCTTGATGCCGTCCCATTCCACCGGCACCAGGGAGAGCTGTACCGAGCGCTGCTGACGGTGCTCGATGTCGTCGTAGTCGGAGACGGTGCCGCCGTCCTCCACGCGGCCCGCCCGGTTCACCGCTCCCGCGGTCAGCGCGAGAGCCTCCACCAGAGTCGTCTTGCCCGATCCGGAGTGGCCGACCAGCACCACATTCCGTACGGACGCGGGGTGGTCGGCCGCCTGTGCCCTGCCGGCGGCTCCGGGGTGTGTGTGCGCCTTGTCGCCCATGATCCTGCCTCCCGTGCACGGTGAGGTCACTGTGGGCGCGGACCCGCGGAATCCGCGTGCGGTGCGGCTCCGGCGACGCCCGCGGTCCTTCGAGCTTTCCACTCCCGTCACGGTGCGTCCATACGAAGGACGCGATCCCGCCGCCCACGCCTGCTCGGGGCCCCGGGGCCACACCGCCTGAGCGGTGCCGCCCGCGCCGGTGGCTCCGGTCTGCGGGGCGCGCCTGCCGGTCTGTCGGCCGTCGGTCGCCGCGGCGCAGTCGTCCCGCGCCTGCCAACGGCGCCGGGGGCACACCGCCTGAGCGGTGCCGCCCGCGCCGGTGGCGCCGGGCCGTGGGGCGCGCCTGTCGGTCTGTGGGCTGGCAGTAGCCGCGGCGCAGCTGTCCGGCGCCGGCGCTCCGGCTCCTTGCGGGGGTGCCGCGTCGGCGCGGGCGGCAGCATGCCGGTGGGTCCGGTGCCGACGGGGTGCCCGTCCGCCGGGCGGGTCCTCCTCCCAGCGCGGGCATGCGGGTGCCGCGCCGCCCCCGCCGGTGGCTCCGGGCTGCGGGGCGCGTCGGCCGGTTTGTGGGCCGGTGGTCGCCGTGGCGGAGTTGTCCGGTGCCGGCGCTCCGGCTCCTTGTGGGGGTGCCGCGTCGGCGCGGGCGGCAGCATGCCGGTGGGCCCGGTGCCGGCGGGGTGCCCGTCGGGGTGTTGCGCCTGGCCGGACGGCTCGATCCGCCGGGCGGGTCCTCCTCCCAGCGCGGGCGTGCGGGTGCCCCGCCGCCGCCCGCGCGTGCGCGTGGCTACGATTGGGCCCGCCGGTGGCCAGCAGGGGCCACGCGGCCACACCGACCGTCGGGAAGGCCATGCTGAACAAGTACGCGCGTGCATTCTTCACGCGTGTCCTCACACCGTTCGCCGCGTTTCTCATCCGGCGGGGGGTCAGCCCCGACACGGTCACCCTCATCGGCACCGCCGGAGTGGTCGCGGGCGCGCTGGTCTTCTACCCCATGGGCGAGTTCTTCTGGGGCACGGTGGTGATCACGCTGTTCGTGTTCTCCGACCTGGTCGACGGCAACATGGCCCGCCAGTTGGGCCGCTCCAGCCGCTGGGGCGCCTTCCTGGACTCCACCCTGGACCGCGTCGCCGACGGCGCGATCTTCGGCGGCTTCGCCCTGTGGTACGCCGGGGGCGGCGACGACATCGCCCTGTGCGCGGTGTCGATCTTCTGCCTGGCCAGCGGCCAGGTGGTGTCGTACACCAAGGCGCGCGGCGAGTCGATCGGCCTCCCGGTCGCCGTCAACGGTCTGGTGGAGCGGGCCGAGCGGCTGGTGATCTCGCTGGTCGCGGCCGGTCTCGCGGGGATGCACGCATTCGGGGTACCCGGCATCCAGTACCTGCTGCCCGTCGCCCTGTGGATCGTCGCCGTCGGCAGCCTGGTCACACTGATCCAGCGGGTCGTCACCGTGCGCCGGGAGTCCGCCGAGGCGGAGGCCGCGGAGCGGCAGGAGACCCAGGGGAGCGAGGCCGCGAAGTGAGCGCCCAGGAGCGGCTCACCGACGCCCTGTACGGCGCCGGCTGGGGCACGGTCAAGAAACTCCCCGAGCCGGTCGCCGTCCGCCTGGGCCGGAGCATCGCCGACCTCGCGTGGAAGCGGCGCGGCAAGGGCGTCCTCCGGCTGGAGAGCAACTACGCGCGCGTCGTGCCGGACGCGGGTCCCGAGCGGCTGGCGGAGCTCTCCCGCGCGGGGATGCGGTCGTATCTGCGCTACTGGATGGAGTCGTTCCGGCTGCCCGCCTGGAGCCCCGAGCGCATCGCGGCCGGCTTCGACCCCAAGGACCTCCACCACCTCACCGACGGCATGGCGGCCGGCAAGGGCGTCGTCCTGGCGCTGCCGCACCTCGCCAACTGGGACCTCGCCGGAGCCTGGGTCACCACGAAGCTCGGCATACCGTTCACCACCGTCGCCGAGCGCCTGAAGCCGGAGACGCTGTACGACCGGTTCGTCGCCTACCGCGAGGGCCTCGGCATGGAGGTGCTGCCGCACAGCGGCGGCTCCGCCTTCGGCACCCTGGCCCGGCGGCTGCGCGACGGCGGACTGGTCTGCCTGGTCGCCGACCGCGACCTGTCCGCCTCCGGGGTCGAGGTCGGCTTCTTCGGCGAGACCGCCCGGATGCCGGCCGGACCCGCCCTGCTCGCCCAGCAGACCGGCGCCCGGCTGCTGCCGGTGACCCTCTGGTACGACGACTCGCCGGTGATGCGGGGCCGGGTCCACCCGCCGGTCGAGGTCCCCGAGTCAGGTACCCGGGCGGAGAAGACGTCTGTCATGACACAGGCGCTGGCCGATGCCTTCGCCACCGGGATCGCCGACCATCCGGAGGACTGGCACATGCTCCAGCGCTTGTGGCTCGAGGACCTCGATCCCGCGCGGGACCCCGCGACCGCCCCCGGGCAGGACCGGGAGGGGACCTCGTGAGGATCGGCATCGTCTGCCCGTACTCCTGGGACGTACCGGGCGGCGTCCAGTTCCACATCCGCGACCTGGCCGAGTACTTCATCCGGCTCGGCCACGAGGTGTCCGTCCTCGCCCCGGCCGACGACGACACCCCGCTGCCGCCGTACGTGGTCTCGGCGGGCCGCGCGGTGCCGGTGCCGTACAACGGCTCGGTGGCCCGGCTCAACTTCGGCTTCCTGTCCGCCGCGCGGGTGCGGCGCTGGCTGCACGAGGGCGCCTTCGACGTCGTCCACATCCACGAGCCGACCTCGCCCTCGCTCGGCCTGCTCACCTGCTGGGCCGCCGAGGGGCCGATCGTCGCCACCTTCCACACCTCCAACCCGCGCTCCCGCGCGATGATCGCCGCGTACGCCATCCTCCAGGCCGCCCTGGAGAAGATCAGCGCGCGGATCGCGGTGAGCGAGTACGCCCGGCGCACCCTCGTCGAGCACCTGGGCGGCGACGCGGTGGTCATCCCGAACGGCGTCGACGTGGACTTCTTCGCCAAGGCCGAGCCCCGGCCGGAGTGGCAGGGCGACACCATCGGCTTCATCGGGCGGATCGACGAGCCCCGCAAGGGCCTGCCGGTCCTGATGGGGGCGCTGCCGAAGATCCTCGCCGCCCGTCCCCAGACCCGGCTGCTGGTCGCCGGCCGCGGCGACGAGAAGGAGGCGGTGGAGTCGCTGCCCCGGGAGCTGCGCCCGCGCGTGGAGTTCCTCGGCATGGTCAGCGACGAGGACAAGGCCCGCTTCCTGCGCAGCGTCGACCTGTACGTGGCGCCCAACACCGGCGGCGAGAGCTTCGGCATCATCCTCGTCGAGGCGATGTCGGCGGGCGCGCCGGTGCTCGCCTCCGACCTGGACGCGTTCGCGCAGGTCCTCGACCAGGGGGCGGCGGGCGAGCTGTTCGCCAACGAGGACGCGGACGCCCTCGCGGAGGCGGCGCTGCGGCTCCTGGAGGACCCGGAACGCCGCGCGGGGCTGCGCGAACGCGGCAGCGCCCACGTCCGCCGCTTCGACTGGTCCACGGTCGGCGCGGACATCCTGTCGGTCTACGAGACGGTCACGGCGGGCGCGGCGGCGGTGGCGACCGACGACCGCGCGACGGGGCTGCGGGCACGGTTCGGCCTCGCACGCGACTGACGGCCCGGGGTGGGCGCGGCCCCCGGGGACGGAACCGTGACCGGCGGTACTAGCCTTTCCGCCCGTGACCGCAACCCTCATCTGGATCCTCGTCGCCCTCGTCGCCGTCGGCCTCTACCTGAGCTGGACGGCGGGGCGCCTGGACCGGCTGCACGCCCGCATCGACGCCGCCCGTGCCGCGCTCGACGCGCAACTGCTGCGCCGCGCCTCCGTCGCCCAGGAACTGGCCACCTCGGGCGTGCTCGACCCCGCCGCCTCGATCGTGCTCTACGAGGCCGCGCACGCCGCGCGGCAGTCGGTCGAGGAGCAGCGCGAGGTGGCCGAGAGCGAGCTCAGCCAGGCCCTGCGCGCGGTCTTCGCCGACGCGCCGCAGGTGGACGCGGTCAGGGAGGCACCCGGGGGAGAGGAGGCGGCCCTGGAGCTCGCCGAGGCGGTCCGCAGGGTCCCGATGGCCCGCCGCTTCCACAACGACGCCGTACGCGCCGCGCGGGCGCTGCGCCGGCACCGCAAGGTGCGCTGGTTCCGCCTCGCGGGACACGCCCCCTTCCCGCTGGCCTTCGAGATGGACGACGAGCCGCCGGCCGCCCTGGTCGAACGGGCCGCATAGCGGCGGGATCCGGCCACCCGGCCGGGCCGCGCCGACCGAAAAGGATCCACCGGCTTCCCATTGGCCCTTGCTGTGGACTGCTCCGCTCACGTTTCCTCGGTGCTGCAGAAATCCCCTCCTTCCCCCAGCGAGGTCATTCGTGTCCAGCACGCTCTCCGAAAACCAGGGTCCCGAGACCGGCACCGCCCGCGTGAAGCGCGGCATGGCCGAGCAGCTCAAGGGCGGCGTGATCATGGACGTCGTCACGCCGGAGCAGGCGAAGATCGCCGAGGACGCCGGCGCCGTCGCCGTCATGGCCCTGGAGCGGGTCCCCGCCGACATCCGCAAGGACGGCGGCGTGGCCCGGATGTCCGACCCGGACATGATCGAGGGCATCATCGACGCGGTCTCCATCCCCGTGATGGCCAAGTCCCGCATCGGCCACTTCGTCGAGGCCCAGGTGCTCCAGTCGCTCGGCGTCGACTACATCGACGAGTCCGAGGTCCTCACCCCGGCCGACGAGGTCAACCACTCCGACAAGTGGGCGTTCACCACCCCCTTCGTCTGCGGTGCCACCAACCTGGGCGAGGCCCTGCGCCGCATCGCCGAGGGCGCCGCCATGATCCGCTCCAAGGGCGAGGCAGGCACCGGCAACGTCGTCGAGGCCGTCCGCCACCTGCGCCAGATCAAGAACGAGATCGCCCGCCTGCGCGGCTACGACAACAACGAGCTGTACGCCGCCGCCAAGGAGCTGCGCGCCCCCTACGAGCTGGTCCGGGAGGTCGCCGAGCTGGGCAAGCTCCCCGTCGTCCTCTTCTCCGCCGGCGGTGTCGCCACCCCGGCCGACGCCGCGCTGATGCGCCAGCTCGGCGCCGAGGGCGTCTTCGTCGGCTCCGGCATCTTCAAGTCCGGCGACCCGGCCAAGCGCGCCGCCGCCATCGTCAAGGCGACCACCTTCTACGACGACCCGAAGATCATCGCGGACGCGTCCCGCAACCTCGGCGAGGCCATGGTCGGCATCAACTGCGACACCCTCCCCGAGGCCGAGCGCTACGCCAACCGCGGCTGGTAACCCACCCATGACCGCAGCACCTGTCATAGGCGTCCTGGCCCTCCAGGGCGACGTACGGGAGCACCTTGTCGCCCTGGCCGCGGCCGACGCCGTGGCCAGGCCGGTCAGGCGCCCCGAGGAACTCGCCGAGGTCGACGGCCTGGTCATCCCCGGCGGGGAGTCCACCACGATCTCCAAACTGGCTGTCCTGTTCGGCGTGATGGAACCCCTCCGCGCGCGCGTGCGCGACGGCATGCCCGTCTACGGCACCTGCGCCGGCATGATCATGCTGGCCGACAAGATCCTCGACCCGCGCTCGGGCCAGGAGACCGTCGGCGGCATCGACATGATCGTGCGCCGCAACGCCTTCGGCCGGCAGAACGAGTCCTTCGAGGCCGCGGTCGACGTCAGGGGCGTCCCCGGCGACCCGGTGGAGGGCGTCTTCATCCGCGCCCCCTGGGTGGAGTCCGTCGGCGCCTCGGCCGAGGTGCTCGCCGAGCACGACGGCCACATCGTCGCGGTGCGCCAGGGCAACGCGCTGGCCACGTCGTTCCACCCGGAACTGACCGGCGACCACCGCGTGCACGGCCTGTTCGTCGCCATGGTGCGCGCGTACCGGACGGCCGAGTCCTTGTAGGATTCCTGCGTTCGTTGCAGAGATGGGTTACGCGAAGGAGACAGGCAGATGTCCGGCCACTCTAAATGGGCCACGACGAAGCACAAGAAGGCCGTGATCGACGCCAAGCGCGGCAAGCTCTTCGCGAAGCTGATCAAGAACATCGAGGTCGCGGCCCGGATGGGCGGTGCCGACGTCGACGGCAACCCGACGCTCTACGACGCCATCCAGAAGGCGAAGAAGCAGTCGGTCCCGAACAAGAACATCGACTCCGCGGTCAAGCGCGGCGCGGGCCTCGAGGCCGGCGGCGCCGACTACGAGACGATCATGTACGAGGGCTACGGTCCGAACGGTGTCGCGGTGCTCATCGAGTGCCTCACCGACAACCGCAACCGCGCCGCCTCGGACGTCCGTGTCGCGATGACCCGCAACGGCGGCTCCATGGCCGACCCCGGCTCGGTGTCCTACCTGTTCAACCGCAAGGGCGTGGTGATCGTCCCCAAGGGCGAGCTGACCGAGGACGACGTCCTGGCCGCCGTCCTCGACGCGGGCGCCGAGGAGGTCAACGACCTCGGCGAGAACTTCGAGGTCCTCAGCGAGGCCACCGACCTGGTCGCGGTCCGCACCGCCCTCCAGGACGCCGGCATCGACTACGAGTCCGCCGACGCCAACTTCGTCCCGACCATGCAGGTCGAGCTGGACGAGGAGGGCGCCAAGAAGATCTTCAAGCTCATCGACGCGCTCGAGGACAGCGACGACGTGCAGAACGTCTTCGCCAACTTCGACGTCAGCGACGAGATCATGGAGAAGGTCGACGCGTAACGCGTCCACCGCGCAGCGGGCCGGCGGGACACACCCCGTCGGCCCGTCGCTCTGTCAGTGGCACCCGATAGCCTGCACAAACAGGTGATCGAGGGAAGGGGGCGGCGCGTGCGCGTACTGGGGGTGGACCCGGGGCTGACCCGCTGCGGCGTCGGCGTCGTGGAGGGTGTCGCCGGCCGGCCCCTCACCATGCGCGGCGTGGGAGTCGTCCGCACACCGGCGGACGCCGACCTCGGCCACCGCCTCGTCGCCGTCGAACAGGGCCTTGAACAGTGGCTGGACGAGCACCGGCCCGAGTTCGTCGCCGTGGAGCGCGTCTTCAGCCAGCACAACGTGCGTACGGTGATGGGCACCGCCCAGGCCAGCGCCGTCGCCATCCTGTGCGCCTCCCGCCGGGGCATCCCCGTCGCCCTGCACACGCCCAGCGAGGTCAAGGCGGCCGTCACCGGCTCGGGCCGCGCCGACAAGGCCCAGGTCGGGGCCATGGTCACCCGCCTGCTGCGGTTGGACGCCCCGCCGAAGCCCGCCGACGCCGCCGACGCCCTCGCGCTCGCCATCTGCCACATCTGGCGCGCCCCCGCCCAGAACCGGCTCCAGCAGGCCGTCGCCCGGCAGGCCTCCAAAGCCACCCGCGCACCACAAGCCCCGCACGCATCGAAAGGCCGTACGGCATGATCGCCTTCGTCAGCGGCACGGTCGCCGCCCTCGCCCCCGACACCGCGGTGGTCGAGGTCGGCGGGGTCGGCATGGCCGTCCAGTGCACGCCGAACACCCTCTCCACCCTCCGCGTCGGACAGCCGGCGAAGCTCGCCACCTCCCTGGTGGTCCGCGAGGACTCCCTGACCCTGTACGGCTTCGCCGACGACGACGAGCGCCAGGTCTTCGAACTGCTCCAGACCGCCAGCGGCGTCGGCCCCCGGCTGGCCCAGGCGATGCTCGCCGTGCACAGCCCCGACGCCCTGCGCAGAGCCGTCGCCACGGGAGACGAGAAGGCGCTGACCGCCGTCCCCGGCATCGGCAAGAAGGGCGCCCAGAAGCTGCTCCTGGAGCTGAAGGACCGCCTCGGCGAGCCGGTCGGCGCCCCCGCCGTGGGCGCACCCGTCACCAGCGGCTGGCGCGACCAGCTGCACGCCGCCCTCATCGGCCTCGGGTACGCGACCCGCGAGGCCGACGAGGCCGTGTCCGCCGTCGCGCCCCAGGCGGAGGCCGCCGAGGGCACTCCGCAGGTGGGGCAGCTGCTGAAGGCGGCCCTGCAGACGCTGAACCGCGCCCGATAGCCCGTACGGAGAGCTGAGGCATACGCACATGAACTGGGACGACGCCGCCGACACCGACGCCACCGGCGAGCGGCTGGTGGGCTCTGTCGCCGACCGCGAGGACCAGGCCGTCGAGGCCGCCCTGCGCCCCAAGGACCTGGGCGAGTTCATCGGCCAGGAGAAGGTCCGCGAACAGCTCGACCTGGTGCTGCGCGCCGCCCGCGCACGCGGCGCGACCGCCGACCATGTGCTGCTCTCGGGAGCCCCCGGCCTGGGCAAGACCACCCTGTCCATGATCATCGCCGCTGAGATGGAAGCCCCCATCCGCATCACCTCGGGCCCGGCCATCCAGCACGCCGGCGATCTCGCGGCGATCCTCTCCTCCCTCCAGGAGGGCGAGGTCCTCTTCCTCGACGAGATCCACCGGATGTCCCGGCCCGCCGAGGAAATGCTCTACATGGCCATGGAGGACTTCCGCGTCGACGTGATCGTCGGCAAGGGCCCCGGCGCCACCGCCATCCCCCTCGAACTGCCCCCCTTCACCCTGGTCGGCGCCACCACCCGGGCCGGCCTGCTGCCGCCCCCGCTGCGCGACCGCTTCGGCTTCACCGCGCACATGGAGTTCTACGAGCCCGCCGAGCTGGAGCGGGTCGTGCACCGCTCCGCGAGCCTCCTCGACGTGGAGATCGATCCCGCGGGCGCCGCGGAGATCGCCGGCCGGTCCCGCGGCACGCCCCGGATCGCCAACCGGCTGTTGCGCCGCGTCCGGGACTACGCGCAGGTCAAGGCCGACGGCCTGATCACCAAGGACATCGCCGCGGCGGCCCTCGCCGTCTACGAGGTCGACGCCCGGGGCCTCGACCGGCTGGACCGGGCGGTACTGGAGGCCCTGCTGAAGCTCTTCGGCGGCGGACCCGTGGGCCTGTCCACGCTCTCCGTCGCGGTCGGCGAGGAACGTGAGACCGTGGAGGAAGTGGCCGAACCCTTCCTCGTGAGGGAGGGCCTGCTCGCCCGCACCCCGCGCGGACGGGTCGCCACCCCGGCGGCATGGGAGCATCTCGGCCTCACGCCGCCCCGCTCACAGGGCCCCGGAAACGGACAAGGGGACCTGTTCGGGGCGTGACGGCGAGGACGGTGGCCCATGCAGGAACCCCGGTGCCATGCTGAGCGTTGTTCCCTGCGCGCGGACTCGCTTAGACTCCGCCGATGCCACCCTTGTCGGCGGCATCACATACCCCCAACCATCAGGCCGTTCACCATCGCGGTCGTGTGAAGGAAGTTCCGACCCGTGAGTCTCCTGACCCTACTCCCGTTCATCGTGCTCATCGGGGCCATGTTCCTGATGACCCGATCGGCCAAGAAGAAGCAGCAGCAGGCCATCGACATGCGGAACCAGATGCAGCCCGGTTCCGGCGTCCGCACCATCGGGGGCATGTACGCCACGGTCAAGGAGGTCAACGAGGACACGGTCCTCCTCGACGCCGGCCCCGGTGTGGATCTGCTGTTCGCCAAGAACGCGATCGGTGCCGTGCTGACCGACGACGAGTACAACCGCATCGTCCACGGCATCGAGCACGACCTGAAGTCCGACGTCGTCCCCGACGACGCCTCCTCCCTCACCGAGACCGACGACACCTCCGACGCTGCCGCCGCCTCCGACGACACGCCTGTCGACCTCGGCAAGAAGGACGCGGCCGACGAGCCGGCCGACGCCGATCCCGCCGACGGGGACAAGGCGGACGCACAGTCGAAGAAGTCCGAGGGCGACTCCGACGCGAAGTAGTCGTGTCCCGGGGGGGGGGGGGGGGGGACACCGCCCCCAGGACAGAGGCAAAGCGACCAGAAAAACCCAAACAGAC
>NZ_JBVIGS010000017.1:0-94869 GCF_055570675.1 Streptomyces sp. NPDC031111 | reverse complement strand
TCTCTCTAGAGGGGGAAAAGGTGGAACACACGTGAGAAAAGTTCGGGGGGCGCCCAGGAGGAGAGGGGGTCTTGCTCGGGGGCTGGGGGGTGTCCCCCCCCCCCCCCGGGACATGCCCAGCTCGCACGGAATCCCGACACCATGTCATGGCCGCCCGCCCGTCGACCGGGCGTGAGGCGGCCCGAGAGGGAGTACGAGAAGGTGGCAGCAATCAAAAAGGGACGGAACGCGAGCGCCACAAGTAAGCCGTGGCGCTCGCTGGCTCTGATCCTGATCGCCATCGTGGCGCTCACCGGCGGCATGTTCGCCTCCGGGCACACCACTCCGCGTCTCGGCATCGACCTCGCCGGTGGTACGAGCATCACGCTGGCAGCGGTCCCCGAGGCCGGCCAGGAGTCCGCGATCAACAAGACCAACATGGACACCGCGGTCTCCATCATGGAGCGGCGTGTCAACGGTCTCGGTGTCTCCGAGGCCGAGGTCCAGACGCAGGGCACCCGCAACATCATCGTCAACATTCCCAAGGGCACGAACTCCAAGCAGGCCCGGGAACAGGTCGGCACCACCGCGAAGCTGTACTTCCGTCCCGTCCTCGCCACCGAACTCTCCGGTGGCGGCGCCCCTCCCTCGCCCAGCCCCACCGGCAACGGCGCGGACCAGGACTCCGGCAAGGACAAGGCGACCGACAAGGCCACGGAGAAGGCGACCGACAAGGCGACGGACGGGGCCACCGACGGCGCGTCCCCGTCGGCGAGCGCCACGACCCAGGGCCGTGCCGTCACCGACGCCCTGAAGGCCGACGAGACGCCGTCCGCCTCCCCGAGCGGCGCCGCCGAGGACAAGGCGAGCCCCACCCCCTCCGCGACCGGCGGCACCTCCGGCGACGCGGACGAGGTCCAGGCCCAGTACGCCGCGCTCGACTGCACCAAGGAGAGCGTCCGCGCCAAGGCCGGTGACGGATCCAAGTCCTCCGACACGACCGTGGCCTGCGGCCAGAACTCCCAGGGCCAGTGGCAGAAGTACATCCTCGGCCCCGCCGCGGTGGACGGCACCGACGTCGACAAGGCCCAGGCCGTCCTGAACACGCAGTCCGGCGCCGGCTGGACCGTGACGATGGACTTCACCGGCAAGGGCAGCAAGAAGTTCGCCGACATCACCGGCAAGCTCGCGCAGAACCAGTCGCCGCAGAACCAGTTCGCCATCGTCCTGGACAACGAGGTCGTCTCCGACCCGTACGTCAGCCAGGCGCTGACCGGCGGCAACGCCGAGATCTCCGGCAACTTCACCCAGCAGTCGGCCCAGGAACTGGCCAACATGCTGTCCTACGGCGCCCTGCCGCTGACCTTCCGCGAGGACAGCGTCACCACGGTCACCGCCGCCCTCGGCGGCGAGCAGCTGAAGGCCGGCCTCATCGCCGGTGCCATCGGCCTCGCCCTGGTCGTCCTCTACCTGCTGGTCTACTACCGGGGCCTGTCGTTCATCGCCATCGCCTCCCTGCTGGTCTCCGCGGCCCTCACCTACGTGATCATGTCGCTGCTCGGCCCGACCATCGGCTTCGCGCTGAACCTGCCGGCCGTGTGCGGCGCCATCGTCGCGATCGGCATCACGGCGGACTCGTTCATCGTGTTCTTCGAACGGGTCCGGGACGAGATCCGCGAGGGCCGCTCGCTGCGCCCCTCCGTCGAGCGGGCCTGGCCGCGTGCCCGGCGCACCATCCTGGTCTCCGACTTCGTGTCGTTCCTCGCCGCCGCGGTGCTCTTCGTCGTCACCGTCGGCAAGGTCCAGGGCTTCGCGTTCACGCTCGGCCTGACCACCGTCCTCGACGTCGTGGTGGTGTTCCTCTTCACCAAGCCGCTGCTGACGCTGATGGCCCGCCGGAAGTTCTTCGCCAGCGGCCACAAGTGGTCCGGTCTCGACCCGAAGGCACTGGGCGCGAAACCGCCCCTGCGCCGCACCCGCCGTCCCTCCGCCCCCACCCAGACGAAGGAGGCGTGAGAGATGTCGAAGCTCGGCAACCTCGGTGCCCGACTGCACCATGGCGAGGTCGGGTACGACTTCGTCAAGAACCGCAAGATCTGGTACGGCATCTCCATCCTGATCACCATCACGGCCATCGTCGGCCTGGCGGTGCGCGGCCTGCACATGGGCATCGAGTTCCAGGGCGGAGCGGTCTTCACCACCCCGAAGAACATGAGCGTCTCGGTCTCCGCGGCCGAGGAGTACGCGGAGGAGGCCTCCGGCCACGACGCGATCGTCCAGAAGCTCGGTGACGGCAGCCTGCGCATCCAGGTCGCCGGCATCGACACCAACACCTCGGACAAGATCAAGGACACGCTCGCCGAGGACCTCAAGGTCGACGGAGAGCAGATCAACGCCGAGCTGGTCGGTCCCAGCTGGGGCGAGCAGATCGCCAACAAGGCCTGGCAGGGCCTCGGCATCTTCCTGGTGCTGGTCGTGATCTATCTGGCGATCGCCTTCGAGTGGCGCATGGCGCTCGCCGCGTTCGTCGCGCTGATCCACGACATCACGATCACCGTCGGCATCTACGCCCTGGTCGGCTTCGAGGTCACCCCGGGCACGGTGATCGGTCTGCTCACCATCCTCGGCTACTCGCTGTACGACACGGTCGTCGTCTTCGACAGCCTCAAGGAACAGACCCGGGACATCACCAAACAGACCCGCTGGACCTACAGCGAGATCGCCAACCGTTCCATCAACAGCACCCTGGTCCGCTCCATCAACACCACGGTGGTCGCGCTGCTGCCGGTGGCCGGCCTGCTGTTCATCGGTGGCGGTGTCCTCGGCGCCGGCATGCTGAACGACATCTCGCTGTCGCTGTTCGTCGGTCTCGCCGCCGGTGCGTACTCCTCGATCTTCATCGCCACCCCGCTCGTCGCCGACCTCAAGGAGCTCGAGCCGGGGATGAAGTCCCTGAAGAAGCGCGTCCTGGCGAAGCGCGCCCAGGCCGCCACCGCGGGCGGGACCCAGGAGGCCCCGGTCACCGACGGGGACCACGGCGACGAGCCCGAGGACGCCGCCCCCGCGGTCGTCGGCCCGCGCAACCAGCCCGGCTCCCGCGCCCGAGGCCGGGGCCGTCCCTCCGGGAAGCGCCGATGACCGAGCTCACAGACGTCTCCGCACTGCTGCTCAGCCGCATCCGGGACGTGGCGGACTACCCGGAGCCGGGCGTGATGTTCAAGGACATCACCCCGCTCCTGGCGGACCCCGAGGCGTTCACCGCGCTCAGCGACGCCCTGGCCGGCATCGCCCGCAGCACCGGTGCCACCAAGGTCGTCGGCCTGGAGGCCCGTGGATTCATCCTCGGTGCCCCGGTCGCCGTCCGCGCGGGCCTCGGCTTCATCCCCGTACGCAAGGCGGGCAAGCTCCCCGGAGCCACCCTCAGCCAGGCGTACGACCTGGAGTACGGCTCGGCCGAGATCGAGGTGCACGCGGAGGACCTGACCGCCGACGACCGCGTTCTGGTGGTCGACGACGTCCTGGCCACCGGGGGCACCGCCGAGGCGTCGGTCCAGCTCATCCGCAGGGCCGGCGCCGAGGTCGCGGGCCTCGCCGTACTGATGGAACTCGGCTTCCTCGGAGGCCGGGCCCGCCTGGAACCGGCCCTGGCCGGCGCCCCCCTGGAGGCACTGCTCACGATCTGAGTCCCTTACCACAGCACGCGGGCGGACCCGGAGGAATCCGGTGTCCGCCTCGTGCGTTTCTCGGGTAGACGGTCCTCACACCGCTCCGAAGGCGATCCGCGGGCACGGGATCGCTACCATGGGGTCTCCGGAGCCTGACCGGGGGACCCGGATCGCGCACGAGGAGTCCTCTTGCCAGACGAGGCCCAACACCTGACCGCCGCCAAGCCCGAGTCCGCCTCGGCGGCCGCGGCCAAGCCCGCGCCGAGCGCGCCCCACGCGAAGAACGACACGCGCGGGCCGGTCCAGCACGCCCAGTCCGCGCCCGTCGACAAGCCCGAGCAGCCGCGCCCCAAGCCGGCCCCGCCCGAGCGCTCCGCGCCCGTGACCCGGCCGAACACCGGCCAGCCGCGCTCCGGCTCCTCCAACCGCGTCCGTGCCCGCCTGGCCCGGCTCGGCGTCCAGCGCGCCAACCCGTACAACCCGGTGCTGGAGCCGCTGCTGCGGATCGTGCGCAGCAACGACCCCAAGATCGAGAACGCCACGCTCCGCCAGATCGAGCGCGCCTACCAGGTCGCCGAGCGTTGGCACCGCGGCCAGAAGCGCAAGAGCGGCGACCCGTACATCACGCACCCGCTCGCCGTCACCACCATCCTCGCCGAGCTCGGCATGGACCCGGCCACCCTGATGGCCGGACTGCTGCACGACACCGTCGAGGACACCGAGTACGGCCTGGAGGACCTGCGCCGCGACTTCGGCGACGTGGTCACCCTCCTCGTCGACGGCGTCACCAAGCTGGACAAGGTCAAGTTCGGCGAGGCCGCACAGGCCGAGACCGTGCGCAAGATGGTCGTCGCCATGGCCAAGGACCCGCGCGTCCTGGTCATCAAGCTCGCCGACCGCCTGCACAACATGCGCACCATGCGCTACCTCAAGCGCGAGAAGCAGGAGAAGAAGGCGCGCGAGACCCTGGAGATCTACGCGCCGCTCGCCCACCGCCTGGGCATGAACACCATCAAGTGGGAGCTGGAGGACCTCGCCTTCGCGATCCTCTACCCCAAGATGTACGACGAGATCGTCCGCCTCGTCGCCGAGCGCGCCCCCAAGCGCGACGAATACCTCGCCATAGTCACCGACGAGGTCCAGCAGGACCTGCGCGCCGCCCGCATCAAGGCCACCGTCACCGGGCGGCCCAAGCACTACTACAGCGTCTACCAGAAGATGATCGTCCGCGGCCGTGACTTCGCGGAGATCTACGACCTGGTGGGCATCCGCGTCCTCGTGGACACCGTCCGCGACTGCTACGCGGCCCTCGGCACGGTGCACGCGCGATGGAACCCGGTCCCCGGCCGGTTCAAGGACTACATCGCGATGCCCAAGTTCAACATGTACCAGTCGCTCCACACGACGGTCATCGGCCCCGGCGGCAAGCCCGTCGAGCTGCAGATCCGCACCTTCGACATGCACCGCCGCGCCGAGTACGGCATCGCCGCGCACTGGAAGTACAAGCAGGAGGCCGTCGCCGGCGCCTCCAAGATCCGCACCGACGCGCCGAAGTCGTCCGGCAAGGACAAGGACGCCATCAACGACATGGCGTGGCTGCGGCAGCTCCTGGACTGGCAGAAGGAGACCGAGGACCCGGGCGAGTTCCTGGAGTCGCTGCGCTTCGACCTGTCCCGCAACGAGGTCTTCGTCTTCACCCCCAAGGGCGACGTCATAGCGCTCCCCGCGGGTGCCACCCCGGTGGACTTCGCGTACGCGGTCCACACCGAGGTCGGCCACCGCACCATCGGCGCCCGGGTCAACGGCCGCCTGGTCCCGCTGGAGTCGACCCTCGACAACGGCGACCTGGTGGAGGTCTTCACCTCCAAGGCGGCCGGCGCGGGCCCCTCCCGGGACTGGCTCGGCTTCGTGAAGTCGCCACGCGCCCGCAACAAGATCCGCGCCTGGTTCTCCAAGGAGCGCCGCGACGAGGCGATCGAGCAGGGCAAGGACTCCATCGTCCGCGCGATGCGCAAGCAGAACCTGCCGATCCAGCGCATCCTCACCGGCGACTCGCTGGTCACCCTGGCGCACGAGATGCGCTACTCGGACATCTCCGCGCTGTACGCGGCGATCGGCGAGGGCCATGTCTCCGCGCAGAACATCGTGCAGAAGCTCGTCCAGGCCCTCGGCGGCGAGGAGGCGGCCACCGAGGAGATCGACGAGTCGGTGCCGCCGGCCCGCGGCCGCGGCCGCAAGCGCCGCTCCAGCGCCGACCCCGGCGTCGTCGTCAAGGGCGTCGAGGACGTCTGGGTGAAGCTGGCCCGCTGCTGCACGCCGGTGCCCGGCGACCCGATCATCGGATTCGTGACCCGGGGCAGTGGCGTGTCGGTCCACCGCAGCGACTGCGTCAACGTCGACTCGCTCTCCCGGGAGCCCGAGCGGATCCTCGACGTCGAGTGGGCCCCCACCCAGTCCTCGGTCTTCCTGGTCGCCATCCAGGTCGAGGCGCTCGACCGGTCCCGGCTGCTGTCGGACGTCACGCGCGTGCTGTCCGACCAGCACGTCAACATCCTCTCCGCGGCCGTCCAGACCTCCCGCGACCGCGTCGCCACCTCCCGGTTCACCTTCGAGATGGGCGACCCCAAGCACCTCGGGCACGTCCTGAAGGCCGTACGCGGCGTGGAGGGCGTCTACGACGTGTACCGGGTGACATCCGCCCGCAACCGCACGTAGGACCGGCAGACACACGACAGAGGGGCTCCCGTACCCGAGGTACGGGAGCCCCTGCGCGTCCTACGGGCTCTGCGGGCTCAGCCGCCGAACTCCTGGAGACCCTTCAGCGCCTGGTCCAGCAGGGCCTGGCGGCCCTCCAGCTCCCGCTCGAGCTTGTCCGCCTTGGCGGTGTTGCCCTGCGCCCGGGCCTGCTCGATCTGGCCCTTCAGCTTGTCCACGGCGGCCTGGAGCTGACCCGTCAGACCCGCGGCACGCGCGCGTGCCTCCGGGTTCGTCCGGCGCCACTCGGCCTCCTCGGCCTCCTGCAGCGCCCGCTCCACGGCGTGCATCCGGCCCTCGACCTTCGGGCGGGAGTCCCGCGGCACATGGCCGATGGCCTCCCAGCGCTCGTTGATCCCGCGGAACGCGGCCCGCGCGGCCTTCAGGTCCGTGATCGGCAGGAGCTTCTCGGCCTCACCGGCCAGCTCCTCCTTGAGCTTGAGGTTCTCGGCCTGCTCCGCGTCACGCTCGGCGAAGACCGAGCTGCGGGCGGCGAAGAAGACGTCCTGAGCACCGCGGAAGCGGTTCCACAGGTCCTCCTCGTGCTCGCGCTGCGCGCGGCCCGCGGCCTTCCACTCCGACATCAGATCGCGGTAGCGGGCGGCCGTCGGCCCCCAGTCCGTCGAGCCCGACAGCGACTCGGCCTCGGCGACCAGCCGCTCCTTGGTCCGGCGGGCCTCTTCGCGCTGCGCGTCCAGCTGCGCGAAGTGCTGCTTGCGCCGCTTGGAGAACGCCGACCGGGCGTGCGAGAACCGGTGCCACAGCTCGTCGTCCGACTTGCGGTCCAGCCGCGGCAGACCCTTCCAGGTGTCCACCAGGGACCGCAGCCGCTCCCCGGCGGCCCGCCACTGGTCGGACTGCGCCAGCTGCTCCGCCTCGGCGACCAGCGCCTCCTTGGCGTGGCGCGCCTCGTCGGACTGCTTGGCCCGCTGCGCCTTGCGCTCCTCGCGACGCGCCTCCACCAGCTCCACGAGCTTGTCCAGCCGGGCCCTGAGGGCATCCAGGTCACCGACCGCGTGGTGCGCGTCCACCTGCTCGCGCAGGTGGTCGATCGCGGTCTGGGCGTCCTTGGACGACAGGTCGGTGGTCTTCACTCGCTTCTCGAGGAGGCCGATCTCGACAACCAGGCCCTCGTACTTGCGCTCGAAGTAGGCCAGCGCCTCCTCGGGGGAGCCGGCCTGCCAGGAACCGACGACCTGCTCGCCGTCGGCCGTACGCACGTACACGGTCCCCGTCTCGTCGACGCGGCCCCACGGGTCGCTGCTCACAGCGCCTCCTCCACATGATGCCGTCGAGGGGGCCTCGAAGCTCCCCCGGGCATCGTCCACAGTTTCGTCACGGCCAACATAGGCGACCGACGGGATGCCTGTCCGCATCCCGCGCGACCGAAATTTCGCAGTTGGGGGTCAGGATTTGGTGACGGTCGCCTTGTCGATCACGACCGTCGCGTTGGGCGCCCCGTCACCGGCTCCGGTGCTCTCCCCGGCGTCGGCGATCTTCTTCAGCACCTTCATGCCGGCGTCCGAGACGGTGCCGAACGGTGTGTAGCTGGGCGGAAGCTGGCTGTCCTGGTAGACCAGGAAGAACTGGCTGCCACCACTGTCCTTCTGCCCGGTGTTGGCCATCGCGACCGTGCCCGCCGGGTAGATGTTGTCCTTCAGGCTTCTGTCCTTCAGGTTCTCGTCCGGGATCGTGTAGCCGGGGCCGCCGGTGCCGGTGCCCGTCGGGTCACCGCACTGCAGCACGTAGATGCCGTTCGTGGTGAGCCGGTGGCACTTGCTGTGGTCGAAGTAGCCCTTCTTGGCGAGGAAGTCGAACGAGTTGACCGTGTGCGGGGCCGCCGAGGCCTTCAGCGCCACGTCTATCGCGCCGCAGGTCGTGTCCAGCTTCAGGGTGTACTCCGCCGACTTGTCGATGGCGACGGCCGGCTCCTTCTTCCAGGTCTCCGTCCCGACCTTGCCCTCGGCGGGCTTGTCGCACGGGTCCGGAGCCTTGCTCGGCGCGGAGGCGCTCGGCGTGACCTCCGCGTTGGCGTTGGTCTTGTCGTCGTCCTGCTTGAGCGTCCCGGTCGTGTACAGCGCCAGGCTGCCCACGAGGACCACCCCGAGCACGGACGCGATCACCGAGTTGCGGATACGCGACTTCCGACGCGCTTCGGTGCGCCGCTGCTGCTGCCGCAAGAACTTCTCCCGGGCGAGCTGACGCCGCCGCTGTTCCTGGCTGACCACCGGGTTCTCTCCTCATGCGTCTCGTGTGCCGGCCGGTACGCGTGCGTGCGTGCGGTGAGCCGACCGCCTGCGTGTGCCCCGTACCGTATATGGGTTCGCTGAGGAATCGGCAGCGCCGGTAGGCTCTGACCACGGGCTCAGCCCCGTCGCAAGCCTCCCGTATCGACACAACGAAGGACGATCGTGCTCATTGCCGGGTTCCCCGCCGGGGCCTGGGGGACGAACTGTTATCTCGTCGCCCCCGCCGCCGGTGAGGAGTGCGTGATCATCGACCCGGGCCATCTGGCCGCCGACGGAGTGGCGGAAGCGGTCCGCAAGCACCGGCTCAAGCCCGTCGCCGTCGTCCTCACCCACGGCCACATCGACCACGTCGCCTCGGTCGTCCCGGTCTGCGGAGCGCACGACGTACCGGCCTGGATCCACCCCGACGACCGGTACATGATGAGCGACCCCGAGAAGGGGATCGGCCGCGCCATCGGCATGCCGCTGATGGGCGAGCTGACCGTCGGGGAGCCGGACGACGTCAAGGAACTGACCGACGGCGCGAAGCTCGAGCTGGCGGGCATGGAGCTGACGGTCGCGCACGCGCCGGGCCATACCAAGGGGTCGGTGACCTTCGGCCTGCCCGAGGCGGCGGACATCCCGCCGATCCTCTTCTCGGGCGACCTGCTGTTCGCCGGCTCCATCGGACGCACCGACCTGCCGGGCGGTGACATGGCCGAGATGCTCGACTCGCTGGCCCGCGTGTGCCTGCCGCTCGACGACTCGACCGTGGTGCTGTCCGGCCACGGCCCCCAGACGACCATCGGCCAGGAGCGCGCCACCAACCCGTATCTGCGGCAGGTGGCCGCCGGCCAGGGAGCGGATGCCGACGCTCCCCGACGAGGAATGTGACGAGAGACTTCCGTGAGCACCTTCAAGGCCCCCAAGGGCACGTACGACCTGATCCCGCCGGACAGCGCCAAGTACCTCGCCGTCCGTGAGGCCATCGCCGCCCCGCTGCGCGGCTCCGGCTACGGCTACATCGAGACGCCCGGCTTCGAGAACGTCGAGCTGTTCGCCCGCGGTGTCGGTGAGTCCACCGACATCGTGACCAAGGAGATGTACGCCTTCGAGACCAAGGGCGGCGACCGGCTCGCCCTGCGCCCCGAAGGCACCGCCTCCGTGCTGCGCGCCGCCCTGGAGGCCAACCTGCACAAGGCGGGCAACCTCCCGGTCAAGCTCTGGTACTCCGGCTCGTACTACCGCTACGAGCGCCCCCAGAAGGGCCGTTACCGCCACTTCTCCCAGGTCGGCGCCGAGGCGATCGGCGCCGAGGACCCGGCGCTGGACGCGGAGCTGATCATCCTCGCCGACCAGGCGTACCGCTCGCTGGGCCTGAGCGACTTCCGCATCCTGCTCAACAGCCTCGGCGACAAGGAGTGCCGCCCCGTGTACCGGGCCGCGCTCCAGGACTTCCTGCGCGGCCTCGACCTGGACGAGGACACCCTGCGCCGCGCGGAGATCAACCCGCTGCGCGTGCTGGACGACAAGCGCGAGTCGGTGCAGAAGCAGCTGACCGGCGCGCCCCTGCTGCGCGACTACCTCTGCGACGCCTGCAAGGCCTACCACGAGGAGGTCCGCGAGCTGATCACGGCGGCGGGCGTGGCCTTCGAGGACGACCCCAAGCTGGTGCGCGGCCTGGACTACTACACCCGCACCACCTTCGAGTTCGTCCACGACGGCCTCGGCTCGCAGTCCGCGGTGGGCGGCGGCGGCCGCTACGACGGACTGTCCGAGATGATCGGCGGCCCCGCGCTGCCGTCCGTCGGCTGGGCCCTCGGCGTCGACCGCACCGTACTGGCCCTGGAGGCTGAGGGCGTCGAGCTCGAACTCCCCGCCGCCACCAGCGTGTTCGCCGTCCCGCTCGGCGAGGAGGCCCGCCGCGTGCTGTTCGCGAAGGTCACCGAACTGCGCAAGAACGGCGTGGCCGCGGACTTCAGCTACGGCGCCAAGGGCCTCAAGGCCGCGATGAAGGCCGCCAACCGCTCAGGCGCCCGCTACGCCCTGGTCCTGGGCGAACGCGACCTCGCCGAGGGCGTCGTCCAGCTCAAGGACATGGAGTCCGGCGAGCAGACGGCGGTCGGCGTCAACGAGATCGTCGCGGAGCTGGAGTCCCGGCTCGGCTGACACGGCCACCGGGCGCCGGGTACCCCACGGGGTGCCCGGCGCCTTCGTCGTCGACCGACACCCGTTTGTCCTTATGCCCGTACAACGGCGCATCCTCAGCTCCGTACGGCACAATGGCCCCTGCCCGAAGCAGGTCCACACTCTCTAGTGACGGAATCGGCGTGATGAGCAAGACGACAGTCAGGGACGTCGACATGGAGCCCGAACCCTCGCACGCGCCGCAGCGCGCCGCCTCCGCGCCGCGCACGGAGGGCGCGAGCCGGGCCTTGGCCCTGCTCCTGGTGATCACCGGCGCCGCCGGTGTGCTCGCCGCCTGGGTGATCACGCTCGACAAGTTCAAGCTGCTCGAGGCCAAGGTCAAGGGCGAGACCTTCACCCCCGGGTGCAGCCTCAACCCCGTCGTCTCCTGCGGCAGCGTCATGGAGAGCGACCAGGCCTCCGTCTTCGGCTTCCCCAACCCGGTGCTCGGCCTCGTCACCTACGGCATCGTCGTCTGCGTCGGCATGAGCCTGCTCGCCCGGGCCCGCTTCCCGCGCTGGTACTGGCTCACCTTCAACGCGGGCACGCTCTTCGGTGTCGTCTTCTGCGCCTGGCTGATGTTCCAGTCCCTGTACCGGATCAACGCCCTGTGCCTGTGGTGCTGCCTGGCCTGGGTCGCCACGATCATCATGTTCTGGTACGTGACGTCGTTCAACATCCGCCAGGGCTTCCTGCCCGCCCCGGGCTGGCTGAAGAGCTTCTTCGGCGAGTTCACCTGGGTCATGCCGGTCCTGCACATCGGCATCATCGGCATGCTGATCCTGACCCGATGGTGGGACTTCTGGACCAGCTGACCGCCCGCCCCGGGCTGTCGGTGCGGTGCCTTAGGGTTTCAGCGTGGAGCCCGACCTGTTCACCGCCGCAGCAGAAGAACGCCAGGAGAAGGACCCGACCGGCAGCCCCCTGGCGGTCCGGATGCGCCCCCGCACCCTCGACGAGGTGGTGGGCCAGCAGCATCTCCTGAAGCCGGGCTCACCGCTGCGCAGACTGGTCGGCGAGGGCGCCTCGGGCCCCGCCGGACCCTCCTCGGTGATCCTCTGGGGCCCGCCCGGCACGGGCAAGACGACCCTGGCCTATGTCGTCTCCAAGGCCACCAACAAGCGCTTCGTCGAACTGTCCGCGATCACCGCGGGCGTCAAGGAGGTCCGCGCGGTCATCGACGGCGCCCGCCGCGCCTCCGGGGGGTACGGCCAGGAGACCGTCCTCTTCCTCGACGAGATCCACCGCTTCAGCAAGGCCCAGCAGGACTCCCTGCTTCCCGCCGTGGAGAACCGCTGGGTCACCCTCATCGCCGCGACCACCGAGAACCCCTACTTCTCGGTCATCTCCCCGCTGCTCTCCCGCTCCCTGCTGCTCACCCTGGAACCCCTCACCGACGACGACATCCGGGGCCTGCTGGAGCGCGCCCTCACCGACGAGCGGGGACTGAGGAGCGCCGTCACCCTCCCCGCGGACACCGAGGGCCACCTGCTGCGGATCGCCGGCGGCGACGCCCGCCGCGCCCTGACCGCGCTGGAGGCCGCCGCCGGGGCCGCGCTCGACAAGGGCGAGGCCGAGATCGCGCTGGCCACCCTGGAGGAGACCGTCGACCGGGCCGCGGTGAAGTACGACCGCGACGGCGACCAGCACTACGACGTCGCCAGCGCCCTGATCAAGTCGATCCGAGGCTCCGACGTGGACGCCGCCCTGCACTACCTGGCCCGCATGATCGAGGCCGGCGAGGACCCGCGCTTCATCGCCCGCCGGCTGATGATCTCCGCCAGCGAGGACATCGGCCTCGCCGATCCGAACGCGCTGCCCATCGCGGTCGCCGCCGCCCAGGCCGTCGCCATGATCGGTTTCCCCGAGGCCGCCCTCACCCTCAGCCACGCCACCATCGCCCTCGCCCTCGCCCCGAAGTCCAACGCGGCCACCACCGCGATCGGCGCCGCCCTGGAGGACGTACGCAAGGGGCTGGCCGGGCCCGTGCCGTCCCATCTGCGGGACAGCCACTACAAGGGCGCCACCAAGCTGGGGCACGGCAAGGGCTACACCTACCCGCACGACCTGCCCGAGGGCATCGCGAAACAGCAGTACGCGCCGGACGCCCTGAAGGACCGCGAGTACTACGAGCCCACCCGGCACGGCGCGGAGGCGCGCTACGCGGACGCGGTGGAATGGACCAGGAAACACCTCGGTCGGAAGCGGTCCTGACCACCCTGTAGACTCTGTGGAAGTGCTGAGTCCCGTGTCCGGCTCCGGTCGGCGCCTCAGGCGGGACACCCAGCCGGATCCTTCGATCCAGGAGCGTCGCGCACCGTCGTAGGTGTCGCGGGCAGCCCACCACCACCCCGCAAGTCCCGGGACCGGTCGGTGGGCCGTTCGTGTGCTGCACGTATGTGCCCAGACCAGGGGAGCGGCTGCCCACCAGGTCCTCGCGGACCCGATGGGAATTCCCCGGCTGCGGATGCGACCTCCCGTAACCCTGAGGCAGCCGAAAAGGAAAAGGAACAGAAGTGGCGAACCAGTCCCGCCCCAAGGTCAAGAAGTCGCGTGCCCTCGGCATCGCGCTGACCCCGAAGGCCGTCAAGTACTTCGAGGCCCGCCCCTACCCGCCGGGCGAGCACGGCCGTGGCCGCAAGCAGAACTCGGACTACAAGGTCCGTCTGCTGGAGAAGCAGCGTCTGCGCGCGCAGTACGACATCTCCGAGCGCCAGCTGGTCCGTGCCTACGACCGCGCCTCCAAGGTGCAGGGCAAGACCGGTGAGGCCCTGATCGTGGAGCTGGAGAAGCGCCTCGACGCGCTGGTCCTGCGTTCGGGCATCGCCCGCACGATCTACCAGGCCCGCCAGATGGTCACGCACGGCCACATCCAGGTCAACGGCAAGAAGGTCGACAAGCCCTCCTTCCGTGTCCGCCCGGACGACGTCGTGCAGGTCCGTGACCGCAGCAAGGAGAAGACCCTCTTCACGATCGCTCGTGAAGGCGGCTTCGCCCCCGACGGTGAGACCCCGCGCTACCTCCAGGTGAACCTCAAGGCCCTGGCGTTCCGCCTGGACCGTGAGCCGAACCGCAAGGAGATCCCGGTGATCTGCGACGAGCAGCTCGTCGTCGAGTACTACGCCCGCTGATCCCAGCAGGCACGCGGTATCCCGAGCCCGCCGTCCCCCCGCCCCTCCCGGCGGGGGGACGGCGGGCTCGACTCGCTCCGTCCCACGACTCCGGCCGTGGCGGACGGTAATCCGGTACGGAGTCGCGTCACCGGCGCGATAGGCTCGGTCGCACGACTTCTCGATGTTCAGGCGCGTTTCACAGGGAGCGGGTGCACACAGTGTCCGGTGGCGAGGTGGCCGGAATCCTGGTGGCCGTCTTCTGGGCGATCCTGGTCTCCTTCCTCGCCGTCGCGCTGGCGAGGCTGGCCCAGACGCTCCGGGCGACCACCAAGCTCGTGGCGGACGTGACCGACCAGGCCGTCCCCCTGCTGGCGGACGCCTCCACGGCGGTGCGGTCCGCGCAGACCCAGATCGAACGGGTCGACGCGATCGCCTCCGACGTCCAGGAGGTCACCTCCAACGCCTCCGCGCTGTCGACCACCGTGGCCTCCACCTTCGGCGGCCCGCTGGTCAAGGTCGCCGCCTTCGGCTACGGCGTCCGCCGGGCCGTCAGCGGACGCAAGGAGGACGCCCCGGCCAAGGCGTCGAGGCGTACCGTGATCGTGGGCCGCACCGTCCCGGGCGCGCGGCGGGAAAAGCGGACCCGGGGAAAGAGGGACTGACCCAGCGATGTTCCGCCGAACGTTCTGGTTCACCACCGGCGTCGCCGCCGGCGTGTGGGCCACCACCAAGGTCAACCGCAAGATCAAGCAGCTGACGCCCGAGCACCTCGCCGTGACCGCGGCCAACAAGGCGATCGAGGCCGGCGGCCGGCTCAAGGACCGCGCGGTGGACTTCGCGCTCGAGGTCCGGGACAACATGGCCCAGCGCGAGGCCGAACTGGGCGACGCGCTCGGGCTCAACGCCCCCGTCGACCGCGAACTCCCCGCACCGCGCGGCCACGTCGTCATCGAGAACCGCAACAGCCCCAAGTACCTCGAGGGCCCGGCGCGGAAGCCGGCGCACCAGACGTACAAGACGTACCCGTACAACCGGAATGAGGACCACTGATGGAGTCGGCCGAGATCCGCCGCCGCTGGCTGAGCTTCTTCGAGGAGCGCGGGCACACCGTCGTCCCGTCGGCGTCGCTCATCGCGGACGACCCGACTCTGCTGCTCGTCCCGGCCGGCATGGTGCCCTTCAAGCCCTACTTCCTGGGCGAGGTCAAGCCGCCCTTCGACCGCGCCACCAGCGTGCAGAAGTGCGTGCGCACGCCCGACATCGAAGAGGTCGGCAAGACCACCCGCCACGGCACGTTCTTCCAGATGTGCGGCAACTTCTCCTTCGGCGACTACTTCAAGGAAGGCGCCATCAAGCTCGCCTGGGAGCTGCTCACCAGCCCCCAGGACAAGGGCGGTTACGGCCTCGACCCCGAACGCCTGTGGATCACCGTCTACAAGGACGACGACGAGGCCGAGCGGATCTGGCGCGAGGTCGTCGGCGTGCCCCAGGAGCGCATCCAGCGCCTGGGCATGAAGGACAACTACTGGTCCATGGGCGTCCCCGGCCCCTGCGGCCCCTGCTCCGAGATCAACTACGACCGCGGCCCCGAGTTCGGCGTCGAGGGCGGCCCCGCCGTCAACGACGAGCGGTACGTGGAGATCTGGAACCTCGTCTTCATGCAGTACGAGCGGGGCGAGGGCATCGGCAAGGACAACTTCGAGATCCTCGGCGAACTGCCCAGCAAGAACATCGACACCGGGCTCGGCCTGGAGCGACTCGCCATGATTCTGCAGGGCGTGCAGAACATGTACGAGATCGACACCTCCATGGCCGTGATCAACAAGGCCACCGAGCTCACCGGCGTGGCCTACGGCGACGCCCAGTCCTCGGACGTCTCCCTGCGCGTGGTCACCGACCACATGCGCACCTCCGTGATGCTGATCGGCGACGGAGTCACCCCCGGCAACGAGGGGCGCGGCTACGTCCTGCGCCGCATCATGCGCCGCGCCATCCGCAACATGCGGCTGCTCGGCGCCACCGGCCCGGTCGTCAAGGACCTGATCGACGTCGTCATCGGCATGATGGGACAGCAGTACCCGGAGCTCATCACCGACCGCGAGCGCATCGAGAAGGTGGCCCTCGCCGAGGAGAACGCCTTCCTCAAGACGCTGAAGGCCGGCACCAACATCCTCGACACCGCCGTCAGCGACACCAAGGCCGCCGGTGGCACCGTGCTCGCCGGCGACAAGGCCTTCCTGCTCCACGACACGTGGGGCTTCCCCATCGACCTCACGCTGGAGATGGCCGCCGAGCAGGGCCTCTCCGTGGACGAGGACGGTTTCCGCCGCCTGATGAAGGAGCAGCGGGAGCGGGCCAAGGCCGATGCCCAGGCCAAGAAGACCGGCCACGCCGACATGGGCGCCTACCGGGAGATCGCCGACCGGGCCGGTGCCACCGACTTCATCGGCTACACCGACACCGAGGGCGAGTCCACCGTCGTCGGCATCCTCGTCGACGGCGTCTCCTCGCCGGCCGCCACCGAGGGCGACGAGGTCGAGATCGTCCTCGACCGCACCCCGTTCTACGCCGAGGGCGGCGGCCAGATCGGCGACACCGGCCGGATCAGGGCCGACTCCGGTGCCGTCGTCGAGATCCGCGACTGCCAGAAGCCGGTGCCGGGCGTGTACGTCCACAAGGGTGTCGTCCAGGTCGGTGAGATCACCGTCGGCGCCAAGGCCCACGCCTCGATCGACGACCGCCGTCGCAAGGCCATCGCCCGCGCCCACTCGGCCACCCACCTCACCCACCAGGCCCTGCGCGACGCCCTCGGTCCGACGGCCGCCCAGGCCGGCTCCGAGAACCAGCCCGGCCGCTTCCGCTTCGACTTCGGCTCGCCGTCCGCCGTACCGACGGCCGTGATGACCGACGTCGAGCAGAAGATCAACGAGGTGCTCGCCCGCGACCTCGACGTGCGCGCCGACGTCATGGGCATCGACGAGGCCAAGAAGCAGGGCGCCATCGCCGAGTTCGGCGAGAAGTACGGCGAGCGCGTGCGCGTCGTCACCATCGGCGACTTCTCCAAGGAGCTGTGCGGCGGCACCCATGTGCACAACACCGCCCAGCTCGGCCTGGTGAAGCTGCTCGGCGAGTCGTCCATCGGCTCCGGTGTGCGCCGTATCGAGGCCCTCGTCGGCGTGGACGCCTACAACTTCCTCGCCCGCGAGCACACGGTCGTCAACCAGCTCACCGAACTGCTCAAGGGCCGCTCGGAGGAGCTGCCCGAGAAGGTCTCCGCCATGCTCGGCAAGCTGAAGGACGCCGAGAAGGAGATCGAGAAGTTCCGCGCCGAGAAGGTCCTCCAGGCCGCCGCCGGTCTCGCCGAGTCCGCCAAGGACGTCCGCGGCATCGCCGTCGTCACCGGGCAGGTCCCCGACGGCACCACGCCGGACGACCTGCGCAAGCTGGTCCTCGACGTGCGCGGCCGCATCCAGGGCGGCCGGGCCGCCGTCGTCGCCCTGTTCGCGGTGAACAACGGCAAGCCGCTCACGGTCATCGCCACCAACGAGGCCGCCCGCGAGCGCGGCCTCAAGGCCGGTGACCTGGTCCGCACGGCCGCCAAGACCCTCGGCGGCGGCGGTGGCGGCAAGCCGGACGTCGCCCAGGGCGGCGGCCAGAACCCGGCCGCCGTCGGCGAGGCCGTCGACGCCGTCGAGCGGCTCGTGGCGGACAGCGCCAAGTGAACGGTCCGGCGAACGAGCAGGCGGACGGCCCGGTGATGCGCCGCGGCCGACGCCTCGCGATCGACGTCGGGGACGCCCGCATCGGGGTCGCCTCCTGCGACCCCGACGGGATCCTCGCCACGCCGGTCGAGACCGTCCCCGGCCGGGACGTACCGGCCGCCCACCGCAGGCTGCGGCAGCTCGTCGGGGAGTACGAGCCGATCGAGGTCGTCGTCGGGCTCCCGCGCTCCCTCAAGGGGGGCGAGGGCCCGGCCGCCGCCAAGGTCAGGCGCTTCGCGCAGGAACTGGCCCGGGGGATCGCGCCCGTCCCGGTGCGCCTGGTCGACGAGCGGATGACCACGGTGACGGCGAGCCAGGGGCTGCGGGCCTCCGGCGTCAAGTCGAAGAAGGGCCGCTCCGTCATCGACCAGGCCGCCGCTGTGATCATCCTCCAGCAGGCACTGGAATCCGAACGGGTGTCAGGCAGACCACCCGGCGAGGGCGTCGAAGTGGTCATCTGATCGCGATACGGTAACGTTCCGCGCGATGCGGCCGGTGTTCGAACAGCCGCCGCACAGAGAGAGGCGGGACGGTAGCCGTGGTCTTCAGGTGGCCGCGCGCCCGCCGCCTCGCGGCTCTAGGGGATCGATGACTGAGTATGGCCGGGGCCAAGGCTCCGAACCGTGGCATCCGGACGACCCGTTGTACGGGGACGGCGGATGGGGAGGACAGCAGACCCAGCAGGGTCAGCAGTCCCCCTACGGCGGCCAGCCACAGCACTATCCGCAGCAGCCGCAGCCGCAGCCGCAGCAGCAGTACGGCGACTGGGGCACCGGCGAACAGCACGGGTACGGCCAGCAGCAGTACCCGCAGTACGACCAGCAGTACGCGCCCCAGCAGCATCAGGAGCACCCGCAGCATCCGCAGTACGACCAGAACGGCTGGCCCACGGGCTCCTACCCGCAGGACCCGTACGCCGGTGACCCGTACGCGCAGCAGCAGCCCGGCACGTACGGCGGGGAGCAGGCCGACTACTACGGCACCCCCGACGCCTACCCGCCACCCGAGCCACCCGGCCGCCGGCGGCCCGACCCAGAGCCGGAGACCGACTGGGACCCGGGCCCCGACCAGGGCGAACACGCCTTCTTCGCGGGCGGCGGCGACGATGACGACCGCGGTGACGGGCCCGGCGAGGGGCGCGGCGAGCGCCGGGGCCGGGGCGGCAAGGAGAAGAAGCGACGCAACGGCCTGGCCTGTCTGGTGGTGGTCGTCGTCTTCGGCGGCGGCCTGGCCGGTGTCGGCTACTTCGGGTACCAGTTCTACCAGGATCGTTTCGGCAGCGCCCCGGACTTCGCGGGGTCCGGCAACGGCGAGCAGGTGACCGTCACGATCCCCAAGGGCTCCGGCGGGTACGCCATCGGCCAGGAGCTCAAGAAGCAGGGCGTGATCAAGAGCGTCGACGCGTTCGTGGCGGCCCAGGCGGCCAATCCCCAGGGCAAGAACATCCAGGACGGCGTGTACACGCTGGAGAAGGAGATGTCGGCCGCGAGCGCGGTCGAGATGATGCTCAGCCCGGAGAGCCGCAACAGCCTGATCATCGCGGAGGGCCGGCGCAACGTCGTCATCTACGAGGCGATCGACAAACGCCTCGGGGTGAAGACGGGCACCACGGCCAAGGTGGCCGAGACCAAGTGGAAGACCCTCGGTCTGCCCGACTGGGCCGTGAACCACGAGAACGTCAAGGATCCGCTGGAGGGCTTCCTCTACCCGTCCAGCTACTCGGTCGCCAAGGGCCAGAAGCCGGAGGCGGTGCTCAAACAGATGGTGGCTCGTGCCACCGAGAAGTACGAGGAGCTGGACTTCGAGGGCAAGGCCGAGAGCCTCGGTCTCGAGGGACCGTGGGAACTGGTCACGGTCGCGAGCCTGGTCCAGGCGGAGGGCAAGACCCACGACGACTTCCGCCGGATGTCCGAGGTGATCTACAACCGCCTCAAGACCACCAACACCGAGACGAACCAGCAACTCCAGTTCGACTCGACCTTCAACTACCTCAAGGGCCAGAGCGAGATCGACATCTCCGAGTCGGAGATCAACAGCAACCCCGATCCGTACAACACGTACACCAACAAGGGCCTGCCTCCCGGTCCGATCGGCAACCCGGGCGAGGAGGCGCTCCAGGCCGCGCTGAATCCGACCAGCGACGGCTGGATGTACTTCGTCGCCACGGACGGCATGAACAAGACCGAGTTCGCCAAGACCATCGAGGAGCACCAGAAGCTCGTCGACAAGTTCAACGCCACGAGGGGTAACTGATGCCCGCCGCCCGCCGGGCCGCCGTCCTCGGCTCGCCCATCGCCCACTCGCTCTCCCCGGTGCTGCACCGCACCGCCTACGCCGAGCTGGGCCTGGAGGGCTGGACGTACGACCGTTTCGAGGTCGACGAGGCGACGCTGCCCGGCTTCTTCGACACCCTCGGGCCGCAGTGGGCGGGACTGTCGCTGACCATGCCGCTCAAGCGGGTGGTGATCCCGCTGCTCGACTCGATCAGCGAGACCGCGACCTCCGTCGAGGCGGTCAACACGGTCGTCCTCACGCCGGACGGCCGCCGGACCGGCGACAACACCGACATCCCCGGCATGGTCGCCGCCCTGCGCGAGCACGGCATCGACAAGGTGGAGTCCGCCGCCATCCTCGGAGCGGGCGCCACGGCCTCCTCCGCGCTGGCCGCGCTGGCCCGGATCTGCTCGGGCGAGGTGACCGTTCACGTCCGCAGCGCGGCCCGTGCCACGGAGATGCGGCAGTGGGCCGAGCGGCTCGACGTCGCGGTGCGCATCGCCGACTGGGACGACGCCGAGCAGGCGCTGCGCGCCCCGCTGGTCGTCAGCACCACCCCCGCCGGCGTCACCGACACCCTCGCCCGGGCCGTCCCGGAACGCCCGACGGCCCTCTTCGACGTCCTCTACGACCCGTGGCCGACGGCCCTCGCCGCCCGCTGGTCGGCGTACGGGGGTGCCGTGGTCAGCGGTCTTGATCTGCTGGTGCACCAGGCGGTGCTCCAGGTGGAGCAGATGACCGGGTGCTCGCCGGCCCCGCTGGACGCCATGCGAAAAGCGGGCGAGCGGGCCCTCGCGGCCCGCTAGGATCCGTCCTCGGTTCCGCAGGGGGCGGAACAGGGGAGGGGAAGACGTTCCATGTCCGAAGGCATACCGCTGGCATCGGTGAAGACCCAGATCTTCGAGTCCGTGCTGGGCTTCCTGCCCGACTGGGTGCAGATCACGGTGCTGGCCCTGGTCGTGCTCGCCGTCCTGGCGACCTGGGTCGTGAAGATCAAGCGCAGGATCGCGCACCGCCGAGCCGTCCGCGACGGCCGGCCGACGCACGTCGCGGCCCAGTACGGCCAGGGCAGCGGCGCCGAGCACCTGGGCCCGTACGCACCGCGGCCGACGCGGCAGCCGAGCGGCGCCGACCACCTGGGCGCCTACGCCCCCCAGCAGCACCGGAGCGACGGCCCCGCCTGATCCCGGCCCGTCCGCCTGATGGACCGGCGACCGGATCCCCGGCCCGGACGTGGGAGGATCGGAGGTGGCGGACCGGGGCCGCGCACCCCGTCACGCCACAGGCGTACGCGAGGACACGCGTACGCAGGGCAGTACCGGGGCGCGAGCACTGAGGAGCACCGTTGAGCAGGTTGCGCTGGCTGACCGCGGGGGAGTCCCACGGTCCCGCACTCGTCGCGACGCTGGAGGGCCTTCCCGCCGGCGTGCCGATCACCACGGACATGGTGGCGGACCACCTCGCGCGGCGGCGGCTCGGCTATGGACGCGGTGCCCGGATGAAGTTCGAGCGCGACGAGGTCACCTTCCTCGGCGGCGTCCGGCACGGTCTGACCCTCGGCTCCCCGGTCGCGGTCATGGTGGGCAACACCGAGTGGCCGAAGTGGGAGCAGGTCATGGCGGCCGACCCGGTCGACCCCGAGGTGCTGGCCGGCCTGGCGCGCAACGCCCCGCTGACCCGCCCCCGCCCCGGTCACGCCGACCTGGCCGGCATGCAGAAGTACGGCTTCGACGAGGCCCGGCCGATCCTGGAGCGTGCCTCCGCCCGCGAGACCGCCGCCCGTGTGGCGCTGGGCGCGGTGGCACGGTCGTACCTCAAGGAGACGGCAGGCATCGAGATCGTCAGCCACGTCGTCGAGCTGGCCGCGGCCAAGGCTCCGTACGGCGTGTACCCGACCCCGGCCGACGTGGAGCGGCTCGACGCCGACCCGGTGCGCTGCCTGGACGCGGACGCCTCGAAGGCGATGGTCGCGGAGATCGACCAGGCCCACAAGGACGGCGACACCCTCGGCGGAGTGGTCGAGGTGCTGGCGTACGGCGTCCCGGTCGGCCTCGGCTCCCACGTCCACTGGGACCGCCGTCTGGACGCCCGCCTGGCCGCCGCCCTCATGGGCATCCAGGCGATCAAGGGCGTGGAGGTCGGCGACGGCTTCGACCTCGCCCGCGTCCCCGGCTCGAAGGCGCACGACGAGATCCTCGCCACCCCCGACGGCATCAAGCGCGCCTCGGGCCGTTCCGGCGGCACCGAGGGCGGACTGACCACCGGTGAGCTGCTGCGCGTACGGGCGGCGATGAAGCCGATCGCGACGGTGCCGCGGGCCCTGAGGACCGTGGACGTCGCCACCGGCGAGGAGGCCGCCGCCCACCACCAGCGCTCCGACGTGTGCGCCGTGCCGGCCGCCGGCATCGTCGCCGAGGCGATGGTCGCCCTGGTCCTCGCGGACGCGGTCGCGGAGAAGTTCGGCGGCGACAGCGTCACCGAGACCCGCCGCAACGTGACGTCGTACCTCGAGAACCTGGCCGTCCGATGAGCGCACCGGTCATCGTGCTGATCGGCCCGATGGGCGTGGGCAAGTCCACCGTGGGGCGGCTGCTGGCCGAGCGGCTGGGCGTCGCCTACCGCGACACCGACGACGACATCGTCACCGCCGAGGGCAGGACCATCGCCGACATCTTCGTCGACGAGGGCGAGCCCGCCTTCCGCGCCATCGAGAAGCGCATGGTGCGCACGGCGCTCGCCGAGCACGAGGGCGTCCTGGCCCTGGGAGGCGGCGCCGTCCTCGACGCGGAGACACGCGCCCTGCTCGCGGGGCAGCGGGTCGTGTACCTCTCGATGGACGTCGACGAGGCGGTCAAGCGCACCGGCCTCAACGCCGCCCGCCCGCTCCTCGCGGTCAACCCGCGCAAGCAGTGGCGCGAGCTGATGGAGGCCCGCCGGCACCTGTACGAGGAGGCAGCCACGGCCGTGGTGGCCACCGACGGCCGTACGCCCGAAGAGGTCACCGAGGCCGCCCTGGACGCACTGGAGTTGAAGGAAGCATGAGCAGCGAGGCAGTGACCCGGATCCACATCGCGGGCACGGCGGGCACCGAGCCCTACGACGTCCTGGTGGGCCGTCAGCTCCTTGGCGAGCTCGGCGGGTTGATCGGTGAGAAGGCCAAGCGGGTCGCCGTCGTGCACCCCGAGGCGCTCGCCGAGACCGGCGACGCGCTCCGCGCGGACCTGGCCGAGCAGGGCTACGAGGTGATCGCCGTCCAGGTGCCCAACGCGGAGGAGGCCAAGACCGCCGAGGTCGCCGCCTACTGCTGGAAGGCGCTGGGCCAGTCCGGTTTCACCCGCACCGACGTCATCGTCGGAGTCGGCGGCGGAGCCACCACCGACCTGGCCGGCTTCGTGGCCGCGACCTGGCTGCGCGGGGTCCGCTGGATCGCCGTCCCGACCACCGTCCTCGCCATGGTGGACGCGGCCGTGGGCGGAAAGACCGGCATCAACACCGCCGAGGGCAAGAACCTGGTGGGCGCCTTCCACCCGCCCGCCGGCGTCCTGTGCGACCTCGCCGCCCTGGACTCCCTCCCGGTCAACGACTACGTCTCGGGCCTCGCCGAGGTCATCAAGGCCGGCTTCATCGCCGACCCGGTGATCCTGGACCTCATCGAGTCCGACCCCGAGTCAGCCCGCACCCCGGCCGGCCCGCACACCGCGGAACTGATCGAGCGTTCGATCCGGGTCAAGGCCGACGTGGTCTCGTCCGACCTCAAGGAATCGGGCCTCCGCGAGATCCTGAACTACGGACACACCCTCGGCCACGCCATCGAGAAGAACGAGCGCTACAAGTGGCGCCACGGCGCGGCGGTGTCGGTCGGCATGCACTTCGCCGCCGAACTGGGCCGCCTCGCGGGCCGCCTGGACGACGCCACGGCGGACCGCCACCGTACGGTCCTGGAGTCCGTCGGGCTCCCCCTGCACTACCGTCACGACCAGTGGCCCAAGCTGCTGGAGACCATGAAGGTCGACAAGAAGTCCCGGGGTGACCTGCTGCGCTTCATCGTCCTCGACGGACTCGCCAAGCCCACGGTGCTGGAAGGGCCGGACCCGGCGGTACTGCTCGCCGCGTACGGCGAAGTGGGAGAGTAACGCGGGCACTTCGGACCGCCCCCGCCCGTTCACCGAACGACAGCCGGGGGCGGTACCGTTCGGTAGGGGATCGCCCCGCGCCCTTTAGGCTGTGCGGGAGAGCGGGCAGGCGCCCGCAGGTCAGCGCCCATCGCCTGAACGAGACGGAGTGGCACCGGATGCAGCACGCAGTGGGTTCTCCGCTGCCGCCGCCCCACCATCAGGGGCAGGGACCGGCCGTGGGCTGGTCGCCGGCCGCACACCACCCTGGCCCGCCGCCCGGAGCGGGAGCGCACCAGGGCCCCGTGCCCACGCCGCCCCTGACACCGGGCTTCGCGGCGCCCCCGCAGCCCACGGCGGTGCCGCAGGGCCCGGTCCCTCCGCCGCCCGACACCACGGGCCATGTGCCGCTGCCGCCCGGCGGCCCCGTCGCCATGCCGAGCCCACCACAGGCCCCGGCCGCGCCGGATCCGGCCGGGACGATCATCGCCGTGCTGCTCATCGGGCCGGCGGGCGCGGGCAAGACGAGCGTGGCGAAGTACTGGGCGGACCACCGCCGGGTGCCGACCGCCCACATCAGCCTCGACGACGTGCGCGAGTGGGTCCGCTCGGGCTTCGCCGACCCGCAGTCGGGGTGGAACGACAACTCCGAGGCGCAGTACCGCCTGGCCCGCCGCACCTGCGGCTTCGCCGCGCGGAACTTCCTCGCCAACGGCATCTCCTGCATCCTCGACGACGCGGTCTTCCCCGACCGTCCGGTCGTCGGCCTCGGCGGCTGGAAGCGGCACGTGGGTCCCGGTCTGCTGCCGGTCGTCCTTCTCCCCGGACTGGACATCGTCCTGGAGCGCAACGCGGAGCGTTCAGGCAATCGGCGTCTCAGCGATGAGGAGGTGGCCCGTATTCACGGCCGTATGGCCGGCTGGTACGGGTCGGGTCTGCCGATCATCGACAACTCCCAGCTGGACATACCGGAAACGGCGCGCATCCTGGACGACGTCCTGGCTCGCTCGATAGCCAGCCCGCCGCAGTGGTAGTGGCCGACTCCACGTAACGCCCCGGGACTGGGTTTCCGCTCGCCCCGCTGTCGGGGTGCCGCTGCGCCCACCCTCCTCCACTCTCGGCTTCGCTCGAGCGGGAGGTACCCCCCATCGCCCTGGGGGCACCTCCCAGGCCCTTAAGGCACTGGGGGAGGCACGACTGCCCGCAGCTGCGGTGGCACGACTGTCCGCCGACCCCCACTCGGCCCCGCTCGACCGGCGACATCCCGCCACCGCTCCTACGCTCGAATCATGTCAGAGGTCTACGCGGTCCGCCGGACGCGGCTACGGGATTGCTGCAACGCGGGTGGCAGCGCGGCGGCGCTGGTGACCCGGCCCGCCAACGTGCGCTACCTCGCAGGCGCGGCCCCCGAGGGCGCCGTCCTCCTCCTGGGCAGGACCGAGGACCTGCTCGTCTGCGCCGGCCCGCCCGACGACCGCTCGCCGCAGAGCCACCCCGACGAAGCGCTCCGCCTCCACGTCGTCCCCGGCGTCGGCGGCGACGCCGCCGTCGCGGCCGCCGACCTCGCCGTTGCCCAGGGCGTGGACTCCCTCGCCGTCGAGGAGCACCACCTCACCGTGACCCGGCACCGCGAGATCCGCTCCGTCGCCCCCCGGCTGCGCCTCGCCGGCATCGGCTGCGCGGTCGAACAGCTCCGGATCGTCAAGGACGAGGAGGAGATCTCGTGCCTCCGCATCGGCGCTGAGATCGCCGACCAGGCCCTCGGCGAACTCCTGGAGTCCATCCTCGTCGGCCGCACGGAACGCCACCTCGCCCTGGAACTCGAACGCCGCCTCGTCGACCATGGCGCCGACGGCCCCGCCTTCCCCACCTCCGTCGCCACCGGCCCCAACGCCGGCCGCCCCGGTCACCGCCCCACGGACCGCCGCGTCGAGGAGGGCGACTTCCTCTCCGTCTGCCTGGGCGCCACCTACCGCGGCTACCGCTGCGAGATCGGCCGCACCTTCGTCATCGGCACGGCCCCCGCGGACTGGCAGATCGAGCTGTACGACCTCGTCTTCTCCGCCCAGCGCGCCGGACGCGAGTCCCTCGTCCCCGGCGCCGCCTGCCGCGATGTGGACCGGGCCGCCCGTCAGGTGCTGGACTCCGCCGGGTACGCCGAGGCCCTCCCCGTACTCACCGGTCACGGTGTCGGACTCGAAATCGACGAGGACCCTCAATTGACCCCCGCGGCCATGGGTAAACTGGACGCTTGCGTGCCGGTCACCGTCGAACCGGGGGTCCACCTCCCGGGCCGGGGCGGTGTCCGGATCGATGACACGCTCGTCGTGCGCCCCGAGGCGGACGGCGGACCCGAGCTACTCACCATCACGACCAAGGAGCTGCTCGCGCTCTAGCCCCGCGCTGTGCGCCTGCCGCCGCCCCGGCCGTCGTCCACGTCAGTCCAGTCCAGGAGATTCCGCAACCGTGGCTTCCACGAACGACCTCAAGAACGGCATGGTGCTCAAGCTCGAAGGCGGCCAGCTCTGGTCCGTCGTCGAGTTCCAGCACGTCAAGCCCGGCAAGGGCCCGGCCTTCGTGCGCACCAAGCTCAAGAACGTGCTCTCCGGCAAGGTCGTCGACAAGACCTTCAACGCCGGCGTCAAGGTCGAAACGGCCACCGTCGACAAGCGCGACATGCAGTTCTCCTACATGGACGGCGACTACTTCGTCTTCATGGACATGGAGACCTACGACCAGCTCCACATCGACCGCAAGACGGTCGGGGACGCCGCCAACTTCCTCATCGAGGGCTTCGAGGCGACCGTCGCGCAGCACGAGGGCGAGGTCCTCTTCGTCGAGCTGCCCGCCGCCGTCGAGCTGACCATCCAGGAGACGGAGCCGGGCGTCCAGGGCGACCGCTCCACCGGCGGCACCAAGCCCGCCACGCTGGAGACCGGCCACCAGATCCAGGTCCCGCTCTTCATCACCACCGGTGAGAAGATCAAGGTCGACACCCGTTCGAGCGACTACCTCGGCCGGGTGAACAGCTAACCGTGGCTGCCCGCAACACGGCCCGCAAACGCGCCTTCCAGATCATCTTCGAGGGCGACCAGCGCGGCGCCGAGGTCCTGACCGTCCTCGCCGACTGGATCCGGCACTCCCGGTCCGACACCCGGCAGCCGCCGGTGAGCGAGTACACGATGCAGCTCGTCGAGGGCTACGCGGAGCACGCGAAGCGCATCGACGAGCTGATCGCCCAGTACTCGGTCGGCTGGACGCTCGACCGGATGCCGGTCGTCGACCGCAGTATCCTGCGTCTCGGCGCGTACGAGCTGATCTGGGTCGACGAGACGCCGGACGCCGTTGTCCTCGACGAGATGGTGCAGCTGGCGAAGGAGTTCTCGACGGACGAGTCGCCCTCGTTCGTGAACGGGCTGCTCGGCCGGCTCAAGGAGCTGAAGCCGTCGCTTCGCCGCGAGTCGTGAGCGCCTGCGCGCCGTAGGGGTGCAGCGGTGCGGCGGCTGTGCGTCGGCCGTGGCTGATCGCGCCCACGCGGCGGAGCCGCATGTCGATACAGCCCCGCGCCCCTGACGGCGTTGCCCTGCACCGCGTGAAACGCCGCTCCCCGCCTGAAAAAGCCGCCGGGGTGGCCCGAACCCATGAGGTTCCGGCCACCCCGGCGGTACGTTTCTGCGTGACCGCGGCGCGGTTACGCCTCCTCGTGCGAGGCCACCGCGCGGCGCGCGTCCGCGTCGAGGACGCCCCAGCTGATCAGCTGCTCGGTGAGGACCGACGGCGACTGGTCGTAGATGACGGCGAGGGTGCGCAGGTCGTCCTGGCGGATCGAGAGCACCTTGCCGTTGTAGTCACCGCGCTGCGACTGGATCGTCGCCGCGTAGCGCTGGAGCGGGCCCGCCTTCTCGGCCGGCACCGTGGCCAGCCGCTCCAGGTCCAGGACCAGCTTCGGCGGCGGCTCGGCGGCGCCGCCCGGGGTCGTACCCGGCAGCAGCTCCTGAACCGGGACACCGTAGAAGTCAGCCAGCTCCGCGAGGCGCTGCACGGTCACGGCGCGGTCGCCGCGCTCGTACGAACCGACCACGACCGCCTTCCAGCGGCCCTGGGACTTCTCCTCGACACCGTGGAGGGAAAGGCCCTGCTGGGTGCGGATCGCCCGGAGCTTGGCCCCGAGCTGTTTGGCGTATTCGCTGGACATATAGCTCCCCGGCACTGTGTCGACGCGGCTCTGGCTGATTTCCATGCCGCGCGGCTGGTAACTCACTGTGAGGTTACGCAGCGTTACTCTCGTGCGTCAAGCCGAATGGTCCACACCGACTCTTCCGTGGTAGCGAAGATCGGCTACGCCATTGGAGTGATCGGGGGTGTCGCTCCGTACGAATCCCGACCTGATAACCTCAGTGACGCAATCCGACGTCCTTTAAGGTCCGTCCCGTGAGGCGGAGAAGGAGGTCCGTTTCGTATGGACAAGCAGGAAACGCAGGACACGCAGTCCGATGCGCGGCCCGTTCTCGAAGGCCCCGACATCGCGCGGGTGCTGACCCGCATCGCCCACGAGATCGTCGAACGCGCCAAGGGCGCCGACGACGTGGTGCTCCTCGGCATCCCCACGCGAGGCGTCTTCCTCGCCCAGCGGCTCGCCGCCAAGCTCGAGCAGATCACCGAGCGCAAGGTTCCGGTCGGCTCGCTGGACATCACCATGTACCGCGACGACCTGCGCATGCACCCACCGCGTGCGCTGGCCCGCACCGAGATCCCCGGTGACGGCATCGACGGCAAGCTGGTCGTCCTCGTCGACGACGTGCTCTTCTCCGGCCGCACCATCCGCGCCGCCCTCGACGCGCTGAACGACATCGGGCGCCCCCGCGCGGTGCAGCTCGCCGTCCTCGTCGACCGCGGACACCGCGAACTGCCCATCCGCGCCGACTACGTCGGCAAGAACCTCCCCACGTCGCTGCGGGAGACGGTCAAGGTCCTGCTCGCCGAGGAGGACGGTCGCGACACCGTGCTGCTCGGCGCCAAGCAGACCCCCCAGTAGCACGTCGGAGCGCACGTCGACGGCGTGCGCCGGCTCGGCGCGCCCACGCGCGTACCCGTCTGCCCGATTTCGCCTCATTGAACTGCCTTACGGAGCCTGACAGATGCAGCGTCATCTCATCTCGGCCGCCGACCTCACCCGCGACGACGCCGTCCTGATCCTCGACACCGCCGAGGAGATGGCCCGGGTCGCCGACCGGCCGATCAAGAAACTGCCCACCCTGCGCGGCCGCACCGTCGTCAACCTCTTCTTCGAGGACTCCACCCGCACCCGCATCTCGTTCGAGGCCGCGGAGAAGCGGCTCTCCGCGGACGTCATCAACTTCTCCGCCAAGGGCTCCAGCGTCTCCAAGGGCGAGTCCCTCAAGGACACCGCCCAGACCCTGGAGGCCATGGGGGTCGACGCCGTGGTCATCCGGCACGGCGCCTCCGGGGCCCCGTACCGCCTGGCCACCTCCGGCTGGATCGACGCCCACGTCATCAACGCGGGCGACGGCACCCACCAGCACCCCACCCAGGCCCTCCTCGACGCCTTCACCATGCGGCGCCGGCTGGTCGGCCGGGACGCGGGACTCGGGCAGGACCTGTCGGGACGCCGCATCACGATCGTCGGCGACGTCCTGCACAGCCGGGTCGCCCGCTCCAACGTCGACCTGCTGCACACCCTCGGCGCCGAGGTCACGCTGGTCGCCCCGCCGACCCTGCTGCCGGTCGGCATCGAGACCTGGCCCTGCGAGGTGTCGTACGACCTCGACTCGACGCTGACCAAGTCCGACGCGGTGATGATGCTGCGCGTCCAGCGCGAGCGGATGAACGCCGCGTTCTTCCCCACCGAGCGGGAGTACTCGCGCCGCTACGGCCTCGACGGCGACCGCATGGCGCGGATGCCCGAGCACGCCATCGTGATGCACCCCGGCCCGATGGTCCGCGGCATGGAGATCACCGCCGAGGTCGCGGACTCCGACCGCTGCACCGTGATCGAACAGGTCGCCAACGGCGTCTCCATCCGGATGGCCGTCCTGTACCTGCTGCTGGGCGGCAACGAACCCGCCGTCACCCACGCCCGTACCACCGAGGAGAAGTAGGAACCATGAGCAAGACCCTGATCCGTGGTGCGAAGGTCCTCGGCGGCGAGCCGCAGGACGTCCTGATCGACGGTGAAACGATCATCCAGGTCGGCACCGGGCTCTCCGCGGAGGGCGCCGAGGTCGTCGAGGCCGAGGGCAAGGTGCTCCTGCCGGGCCTGGTGGACCTGCACACCCACCTCCGCGAGCCCGGCCGTGAGGACTCCGAGACCGTGCTGACCGGCACCCGCGCGGCGGCCAGCGGCGGCTACACCGCCGTGTTCGCCATGGCCAACACCTTCCCGGTCGCCGACACCGCCGGCGTCGTCGAGCAGGTCTGGCGGCTCGGCAAGGAGCACGGCTACTGCGACGTACGGCCCATCGGCGCCGTCACCGTCGGCCTGGAGGGGCAGAAGCTCGCCGAGCTGGGCGCCATGCACGAGTCCGCCGCCGGCGTCACCGTCTTCTCCGACGACGGCAAGTGCGTCCACGACGCAGTGATCATGCGCCGCGCCCTGGAGTACGTGAAGGCCTTCGACGGGGTCGTCGCCCAGCACGCGCAGGAACCCCGGCTGACCGAGGGCGCCGAGATGAACGAGGGCGTCGTCTCCGCCGAGCTCGGCCTCGGGGGCTGGCCGGCCGTCGCCGAGGAGTCGATCATCGCCCGGGACGTGCTGCTCGCCGAGCACGTCGGCTCCCGCGTCCACATCTGCCACCTGTCGACCGCCGGAAGCGTCGAGATCGTCCGCTGGGCCAAGTCCCGCGGCATCCGGGTCACCGCCGAGGTCACACCGCACCACCTGCTCCTCACCGACGAGCTGGTCCGGACGTACAACCCGGTCTACAAGGTCAACCCGCCGCTGCGCACCGAGCGCGACGTGCTGGCGCTGCGCGAGGCGCTCGCCGACGGCACGATCGACATCGTCGCCACCGACCACGCCCCGCACCCGCACGAGGACAAGGACTGCGAGTGGGCGGCCGCCGCCATGGGCATGGTCGGCCTGGAGACCGCGCTGTCGGTGGTCCAGGAGACCATGGTCGACACGGGCCTGCTGGACTGGGCCGGCGTCGCCGACCGCATGTCCTTCAAGCCCGCGCGCATCGGACAGGCCGAGGGCCACGGACGTCCCGTCTCGGCAGGTGAGCCCGCCAACCTCACCCTCGTCGACACGGCATACCGTGGCCCTGTGGACCCCGCGGGCTTCGCCTCGCGCAGCCGCAACACCCCGTACGAGGGCCGTGAGCTGCCGGGCCGTGTCACTCACACGTGGCTCCGGGGCAAGGCCACGCTCGTCGACGGGAAGCTCACGTGACACCTGTACTCCTGCTGGCCGCCGAGAAGGAATCGGCGGAAGTGACCGACTGGGCCGCCCGGATCGGCTGGGTCGTCGGACTCGCCCTCTTCGTCGCGCTCGTCTACTGGCTGATGCGCGAGGGCTGGAAGTGGCGCGGCACCCTCCAGGGCGACCTGCCCGAGCTGCCCGGCGCGCCGGACGACCCCGGCCCGGTGAAACTGAGCATGAGCGGCCGCTACCACGGCTCCACCACCGCCGGTCAGTGGCTCGACCGCATCGTGGCGCACGGCCTGGGCACCCGCAGCCGGGCCGAGCTCACGCTGACCGACGCGGGACTCGACGTCGTGCGCCCCGGCGCGAACGACTTCTTCGTCCCGGCCGCCGCGCTGCGCGAGGCCCGGCTCGACAAGGGCATCGCCGGCAAGGTCCTCACCGAGGGCGGCCTGCTCGTCGTCACCTGGGCGCACGGCGAGCGGCTGATCGACTCCGGCTTCCGCTCCGACCACGCGGCGGAGCACAACGAGTGGGTCGAGACCCTGAACCACATGATCAACAAGACGGAAGGCGCACGATGACAACCTCCACCAGGGGAACCGGCAAGGTTCCCGCCGTACTCGTCCTGGAGGACGGCCGGGTCTTCCGCGGCCGTGCCTACGGGGCGGTGGGGGAGACCTTCGGCGAAGCGGTTTTCTCCACCGGCATGACCGGCTACCAGGAGACCCTCACCGACCCGTCGTACCACCGCCAGGTCGTGGTGATGACCGCCCCGCACGTCGGCAACACCGGTGTCAACGACGAGGACGCCGAGTCGAAGCGGATCTGGGTCTCCGGCTACGTCGTGCGCGACCCCGCGCGCACGCCGTCCAACTGGCGCTCGCGGCGCTCGCTGGACGACGAGCTCGCCGCGCATGGCGTCGTCGGCATCAGCGGCATCGACACCCGCGCGCTCACCCGTCACCTGCGCGAGCGCGGCGCCATGCGCGTCGGCATCTTCAGCGGCGACGCCGTCCGCGACGACGCCGCGCTGCTCGCCCGCGTCCAGGAGGCGCCCCAGATGAAGGGCGCCGACCTCTCCGCCGAGGTCGCCACCACCGAGCCGTACGTCGTCCCCGCGATCGGCGAGAAGAAGTTCACCGTCGCCGCCGTCGACCTCGGCATCAAGGGCATGACCCCGCAGCGCATGGCCGAGCGCGGCATCGAGGTGCACGTCCTGCCCGCGACCGCGACCGTCGAGGACGTCTACGCCGTCGACCCGGACGGTGTGTTCTTCTCCAACGGCCCCGGCGACCCCGCCACCGCCGACCACCCGGTCGCCCTGATGCAGGCGGTCCTGGAGCGCGGCACCCCGCTGTTCGGCATCTGCTTCGGCAACCAGATCCTGGGCCGCGCCCTCGGCTTCGGCACGTACAAGCTCAAGTACGGCCACCGGGGCATCAACCAGCCGGTGCAGGACCGCACGACCGGCAAGGTCGAGGTCACCGCGCACAACCACGGCTTCGCCGTCGACGCCCCGCTGGACAAGGTCTCCGACACCCCGTTCGGCCGCGCCGAGGTGTCCCACGTCTGCCTGAACGACAACGTGGTGGAGGGCCTCCGGCTGCTCGACCGCCCGGCCTTCAGCGTCCAGTACCACCCCGAAGCGGCAGCGGGCCCGCACGACGCCGCCTACCTGTTCGACCGCTTCACGTCTTTGATGAGCACAGTCCTGATGGAGGGCCAGCGTGCCTAAGCGCACCGATATCCAGTCCGTCCTGGTCATCGGCTCCGGCCCGATCGTCATCGGCCAGGCCGCCGAGTTCGACTACTCCGGCACCCAGGCGTGCCGCGTCCTCAAGGCCGAGGGCCTGCGCGTCGTCCTGGTGAACTCCAACCCGGCGACGATCATGACCGACCCGGAGATCGCCGACGCCACCTACGTCGAGCCGATCACCCCCGAGTTCGTCGAGAAGATCATCGCCAAGGAGCGGCCCGACGCGCTGCTGCCCACCCTGGGCGGCCAGACGGCCCTCAACACCGCGATCTCGCTGCACGACAACGGCGTGCTCGACAAGTACGGCGTCGAGCTGATCGGCGCCAACGTCGAGGCGATCCACAAGGGCGAGGACCGCGACCAGTTCAAGGAGGTCGTGGAGGCCGTCCGCGCCAAGATCGGCCACGGCGAGTCCGCCAGGTCCTACATCTGCCACTCCATGGACGACGTCCTCAAGGGCGTCGAGGAGCTCGGCGGCTACCCGGTCGTCGTGCGCCCCTCCTTCACCATGGGCGGCGCCGGCTCCGGCTTCGCGCACGACGAGGAGGAGCTGCGCCGCATCGCCGGCCAGGGCCTCACGCTCTCCCCGACCACCGAGGTGCTCCTGGAGGAGTCCATCCTCGGCTGGAAGGAGTACGAGCTGGAGCTGATGCGCGACAAGCACGACAACGTGGTCGTCGTCTGCTCCATCGAGAACTTCGACCCCATGGGCGTCCACACCGGCGACTCCATCACCGTCGCCCCGGCGATGACGCTCACGGACCGCGAGTACCAGATCCTGCGCGACATCGGCATCGCCGTGATCCGTGAGGTCGGCGTCGACACGGGCGGCTGCAACATCCAGTTCGCGGTGAACCCCGAGGACGGCCGAGTCATCGTCATCGAGATGAACCCGCGCGTCTCGCGTTCCTCCGCGCTCGCCTCCAAGGCGACCGGTTTCCCGATCGCCAAGATCGCCGCCAAGCTCGCCGTCGGCTACACCCTCGACGAGATCCCGAACGACATCACCCAGGAGACCCCGGCCTCCTTCGAGCCGACGCTCGACTACGTGGTCGTGAAGGCCCCCCGGTTCGCCTTCGAGAAGTTCCCGAGCGCCGACTCCACCCTCACCACCACCATGAAGTCGGTCGGCGAGGCCATGGCCATCGGCCGCAACTTCACCGAGGCCTTCCAGAAGGCACTGCGCTCGCTGGAGAAGAAGGGCAGCCAGTTCACCTTCGTCGGCGAGCCCGGCGACAAGGCCGAGCTGCTGCGCGAGGCCGTCCGCCCGACGGACGGCCGGATCAACGCGGTGATGCAGGCCATCCGCGCGGGCGCCACGCCCGAGGAGGTCTTCGAGTACACGAAGATCGACCCCTGGTTCGTCGACCAGCTCTTCCTCATCAAGGAGACCGCCGACGAGCTCGCCGAGGCCCCCGAGCTGACCCGCGAGCTGCTCGCCGAGGCCAAGCGGCACGGCTTCTCCGACCAGCAGATCGGTGAGATCCGCGGCCTGCGCGAGGACGTCGTCCGCGAGGTGCGGCACGCGCTGGGCATCCGCCCGGTCTACAAGACCGTCGACACCTGCGCCGCCGAGTTCGCCGCGAAGACGCCGTACTTCTACTCCTCCTACGACGAGGAGACCGAGGTCGCGCCGCGCGAGAAGCCCGCGGTGATCATCCTGGGCTCCGGCCCGAACCGCATCGGCCAGGGCATCGAGTTCGACTACTCCTGCGTCCACGCCTCCTTCGCGCTCAGCGCCGCCGGCTACGAGACCGTCATGGTCAACTGCAACCCGGAGACCGTCTCCACCGACTACGACACCTCCGACCGGCTCTACTTCGAGCCGCTCACCCTGGAGGACGTCCTGGAGATCGTCCACGCCGAGCAGCAGGCAGGACCGGTCGCGGGCGTCGTCGTCCAGCTCGGCGGCCAGACCCCGCTCGGGCTGTCGCAGGCGCTGAAGGACAACGGCGTGCCGATCGTCGGCACCTCCCCGGAGGCCATCCACGCCGCCGAGGACCGCGGCGCCTTCGGCCAGGTCCTCAAGGAGGCCGGCCTGCCGGCCCCCAAGCACGGCACCGCCACCACCTTCGCCGAGGCCAAGGCCATCGCCGACGAGATCGGCTACCCGGTCCTCGTCCGGCCGTCCTACGTGCTCGGCGGACGCGGCATGGAGATCGTCTACGACGAGACCCGGCTGGAGTCGTACATCGCCGAGTCGACCGAGATCAGCCCCTCCCGGCCGGTCCTGGTCGACCGCTTCCTGGACGACGCGATCGAGATCGACGTCGACGCCCTGTACGACGGCGAGGAGCTGTACCTCGGCGGCGTCATGGAGCACATCGAGGAGGCCGGCATCCACTCCGGCGACTCGGCGTGCGCCCTGCCCCCGATCACGCTCGGCGGCTTCGACATCAAGCGGCTGCGCGCCTCCACCGAGGGCATCGCCAAGGGCGTCGGCGTGCGCGGCCTGATCAACATCCAGTTCGCGCTGGCCGGGGACATCCTCTACGTCCTGGAGGCCAACCCGCGCGCCTCGCGCACGGTCCCCTTCACCTCGAAGGCGACCGCGGTGCCGCTGGCCAAGGCCGCCGCGCGGATCTCGCTGGGCGCCACCATCGCCGAGCTGCGCGCGGAGGGCCTGCTCCCGGCCAAGGGCGACGGCGGCGAGCTGCCGCTGGACGCGCCGATCTCCGTCAAGGAGGCCGTGATGCCGTGGTCCCGCTTCCGCGACATCCACGGCCGGGGCGTCGACACCGTCCTCGGCCCGGAGATGCGCTCCACCGGCGAGGTCATGGGCATCGACTCCGTCTTCGGCACCGCGTACGCCAAGTCGCAGTCCGGCGCCTACGGCCCGCTGCCCACCAAGGGACGCGCCTTCATCTCGGTCGCCAACCGCGACAAGCGTTCGATGATCTTCCCCGCGCGGGAGCTGGTCGCCCACGGCTTCGAGCTGATGGCCACCTCCGGCACCGCCGAGGTCCTCAAGCGCAACGGCATCAACGCCACCGTGGTGCGCAAGCAGTCCGAGGGCACCGGCCCCAACGGCGAGAAGACCATCGTCCAGCTCATCCACGACGGCGAGGTCGACCTCATCGTCAACACCCCGTACGGCACCGGCGGCCGCCTCGACGGCTACGACATCCGTACGGCGGCCGTGGCGCGGTCCGTCCCGTGCCTGACGACGGTCCAGGCGCTCGCCGCCGCCGTCCAGGGCATCGACGCGCTCAACCGCGGGGACGTAGGCGTCCGCTCGCTCCAGGAACACGCGGAACATCTGACCGCGGCCCGCGACTAGCAGCCCCCAGGGGGACACCGGAAACGGTGTCCCCCTCTTCATGAGGACACCATGTACAAGATTCTCTTCACTCTGCTCTTCCGGCGGATGGACCCGGAGCAGGCCCACCACCTCGCCTTCCGCTGGATCCGTCTCGTCGCCCGCGTCCCCGTGCTGCGCACCTTCGTCGCCGCCGTGCTCGCCCCCCGCCACAAGGAGCTGCGCACCGAGGCCCTCGGGCTGCGCCTGCACAGCCCCTTCGGCCTCGCCGCCGGCTTCGACAAGAACGCCGTCGGCATCGACGGCCTGGCGATGCTCGGCTTCGACCACGTCGAGGTCGGCACGGTGACGGGGGAGCCGCAGCCCGGCAACCCCAAGAAGCGGCTGTTCCGCCTGGTCGCCGACCGGGCCCTGATCAACCGCATGGGCTTCAACAACGAGGGTTCGCTCGCCGTCGCGGCGCGCCTGGCCTCCCGCACGCCCGTCTTCAGGACGGTCGTCGGCGTCAACATCGGCAAGACCAAGGTCGTTCCGGAGGCCGAGGCCGTCGCCGACTACGTGAAGTCCGCCGAGCGGCTGGCCCCGTACGCCGACTACCTGGTGGTCAACGTCTCCTCCCCGAACACCCCGGGCCTGCGCGATCTCCAGGCCACGGAGTCGCTGCGTCCGCTCCTCGCGGCCGTCCGCGAGGCCGCCGACCGTACGGTGCCCGCCCGCCGGGTGCCGCTGCTGGTGAAGATCGCTCCCGATCTCGCCGACGAGGACGTCGACGCGGTCGCCGACCTCGCCGTGGAACTCGGCCTGGACGGCATCATCGCCACCAACACGACCATCGCCCGCGAGGGACTCGGCCTCACGTCCGACCCGGCCGCGGTCCAGGAGACCGGCGGACTGTCCGGCGCCCCCCTGAAGGCGCGCTCCCTCGACGTGCTGCGCCGCCTCTACGCGCGCGTCGGCGACCGGATCACCCTGGTCGGCGTCGGCGGCATCGAGAACGCCGAGGACGCCTGGCAGCGCATCCTGGCCGGTGCCACGCTGGTCCAGGGGTACAGCGCGTTCATCTACGAAGGCCCCTTCTGGGGTCGCGCCATGCACAAGGGGCTCGCCGCGCGGCTGCGCACCAGCCCGTACGCCACGCTCGCCGACGCGGTGGGCGCCGACGTGAGGACGACGGCATGACCGGTCTGGAACCCTTCGGCGCGCGGCTGCGCCGTGCCATGGACGAGCGGGGCCCGCTGTGCGTGGGCATCGACCCGCACGCCTCCCTGCTCGCCGAGTGGGGCCTGAACGACGACGTGACGGGTCTGGAGCGGTTCAGCCGCACGGTCGTCGAGGCGGTCGCCGACCGGGTCGCGGTGCTCAAGCCGCAGAGCGCGTTCTTCGAACGCTTCGGCTCGCGCGGGGTCGCCGTCCTGGAGCAGACGGTCCAGGAGGCGCGGGCGGCGGGCGCTCTGGTCGTCATGGACGCCAAGCGCGGCGACATCGGCTCCACCATGGCCGCCTACGCCGAGTCCTTCCTGCACAAGGACGCGCCCCTGTTCTCGGACGCGCTGACCGTCTCGCCGTACCTCGGCTACGGCTCGCTGAGCCCGGCCGTGGCACTGGCGCGGGAGACCGGCACGGGGCTGTTCGTGCTGGCGCTCACCTCGAACCCGGAGGGCGGCGAGGTGCAGCACGCGATCCGTGCCGACGGGCGGACCATCGGGGCGACCATGCTCGGGCACCTGGCCGTCGAGAACGCCGGCGAGGAGCCCCTCGGGTCCTTCGGCGCGGTGGTCGGCGCGACGCTCGGCGACCTCTCCTCGTACGACCTGGACATGGGCGGGCCGATCCTCGCGCCCGGCATCGGCGCGCAGGGAGCCACGCCGGCCGACCTTCCGGCGGTGTTCGGAGGCGCGGTGCGCAATGTCGTGCCGAACGTCAGCCGGGGAGTGTTGCGCCACGGTCCCCACGCGGTCGCTCTGCGTGACGCCGCGGAGCGGTTCGCGGAGGAGATCCGGGCCGCGGTGACGCCGGCCTGAACCGTCCGACGACGGATTCCGAGGTCGCCGGACTCTGGATACATCCTCAAATCCGGGGCAGTATGTCCTCAATGTCCGGCCTGGCAAAGGCTGACCAGGACTTTTCCGCTGTTCTCGCTGACTCCGGCGGAGTTGGCCGCTAGTCTCCGACGGAGAGTAAACGGGCAAGCGTGTTGCTCGTGGCTCCCCAGGTGTGGGGCGACTAGGTTCCTCACCGGTCCGTATCCGACAGTTCGACATCCGAGGTGACGTAGGCGTGGCTCTTCCGCCCCTTACCCCTGAACAGCGCGCAGCCGCGCTCGAAAAGGCCGCCGCGGCTCGCCGGGAGCGGGCCGAGGTCAAGAATCGACTCAAGCACTCCGGCGCCTCCCTTCACGAGGTCATCAAGCAGGGCCAGGAGAACGACGTCATCGGCAAGATGAAGGTCTCCGCCCTGCTCGAGTCCCTGCCGGGCGTGGGCAAGGTCCGCGCCAAGCAGATCATGGAGCGACTGGGCATCTCCGAGAGCCGCCGCGTGCGCGGTCTCGGTTCCAACCAGATCGCCTCCCTGGAGCGCGAGTTCGGCAGCACTGGCTCCTGAGTCCCGGGCACTCCGGGATTGCTGGAATAATCGCTGCATGACTGAACGTCCGCGGCTGACCGTGCTCTCCGGCCCCTCCGGGGTCGGCAAGAGCACGGTCGTCGCCCATATGCGCAAGGAACACCCCGAGGTCTGGCTCTCGGTGTCGGCGACGACCCGCAAGCCCCGCCCGGGGGAGCAGCACGGAGTCCACTACTTCTTCGTCACCGACGAGGAGATGGACAAGCTGATCGCCAACGGCGAGCTGCTGGAGTGGGCCGAGTTCGCCGGCAACCGCTACGGCACGCCGCGCGCGGCGGTGCTGGAGCACCTGGAGGCGGGTGTGCCCGTGCTCCTGGAGATCGACCTCCAGGGCGCGCGGCAGGTCCGCGATTCCATGGCCGAGGCGCAGCTGGTGTTCCTGGCTCCTCCCTCCTGGGAGGAGCTCGTGCGCAGGCTCACGGGCCGGGGCACGGAGTCGCCCGAGGTCATCGAACGACGACTGGGGGCCGCGAAGACCGAACTGGCCGCCGAGCCCGAGTTCGACACCACCCTGGTCAACACCTCCGTCGAGGACGTGGCCCGCGAGCTGCTAGCCTTGATGAACGTCGTGTGATCGTGAGCAGTCGTTCACCGGTCGCACCGACTGAATCTTTCCCATCCATCGGAAGGTAGAGCGTGTCCTCTTCCATCTCCGCGCCCGAGGGCATCATCAACCCGCCGATCGACGAGCTCCTCGAGGCCACGGACTCGAAGTACAGCCTCGTGATCTACGCGGCCAAGCGGGCCCGCCAGATCAACGCGTACTACTCGCAGCTCGGCGAGGGCCTGCTCGAGTACGTCGGTCCCCTCGTCGACACCCACGTCCACGAGAAGCCGCTCTCGATCGCCCTGCGCGAGATCAACGCGGGACTGCTGACCTCCGAGGCCGTCGAGGGCCCCGGTCAGTAATCGGTCGGTAAGTCGTATCAGCTGATTGCAGCTGACTTTTCCACAGGCCCGGCAGTACGTCTGCCGGGCCTGTGGTGTCTCATGGGGGTGGTTGCACGTTTCCGAGGTCCGGGGAGAGACGGTGGACAAGCCCAAGGTCGTTCTGGGGGTCAGTGGTGGCATCGCCGCGTACAAGGCCTGTGAGCTGCTCAGGCGGCTGACGGAGTCGGGACACGACGTCCGGGTCGTCCCCACCGCCTCCGCGCTGCACTTCGTCGGCGCCGCCACCTGGTCCGCCCTCTCCGGCAACCCGGTCTCCACCGAGGTCTGGGACGACGTCCACGAGGTGCCGCACGTCCGCATCGGACAGGACGCCGACCTGGTGGTCGTCGCCCCCGCCACCGCGGACATGCTGGCCAAGGCGGCCCACGGCCTGGCCGACGACCTCCTCACCAACACCCTCCTCACCGCCCGCTGCCCGGTGGTCTTCGCCCCCGCCATGCACACCGAGATGTGGGAGCACCCGGCCACCCAGGACAACGTGGCGACACTGCGGGCGCGCGGCGCCGTGGTCGTCGAACCGGCCGTCGGCCGGCTCACCGGCGTCGACACCGGCAAGGGCCGGCTGCCCGACCCGGGCGAGATCTTCGAGGTCTGCCGCCGGGTGCTGGCCCGCGGTGTCACCGAACCCGACCTCAAAGACCGACACGTCGTCGTCAGCGCCGGAGGCACCCGCGAGCCCCTCGACCCCGTCCGCTTCCTCGGCAACCGTTCCTCCGGCAAGCAGGGCTACGCCCTCGCCCGCACCGCCGCCGCCCGGGGCGCCCGCGTCACGCTGATCGCGGCCAACACCGCCCTGCCCGACCCGGCGGGCGTGGACGTCGTGCGCGTCGGGACCGCCGTCGAACTGCGCGAGGCGGTGCTCGGAGCGGCCCGGGACGCCGACGCGGTGGTCATGGCCGCGGCCGTCGCGGACTTCCGCCCTGCCGTCTACGCGGCCGGGAAGATCAAGAAGAAGGACGACCAGGAGCCCGAGCCCATCACCCTGGTGCGGAATCCGGACATCCTCGCCGAGATCTCCGGCACTCGGGCACGCGCCGGACAGGTGGTCGTGGGCTTCGCCGCGGAGACCGACGACGTGCTCGCCAACGGCCGCGCCAAACTGAAGCGCAAGGGCTGCGATCTGCTGGTGGTGAACGAGGTGGGGGAGAGCAGGACCTTCGGCTCCGAGGAGAACGAGGCCGTGGTGCTGGGGGCCGACGGCAGCGAGACCCCCGTGGCGCACGGCCCCAAGGAAGCCCTGGCCGAAACCGTGTGGGACCTGGTGGCCGAACGACTTGGATGAGTGATTCATTCGTCCACCAGTTCCCCGAAAGCTCGCCCCTCGGGGCGTGGCGCCACTGGCCAACGCCGCTCGGCATGGGCAGAATGCCCGTGCCGCAGGTCACAGCGCTCTCGCGAGACGAGACGGGGGGACCGGTGGCGAAGCACGACCGATAAACTGTTCCACGGACGGCGTCGGGTGCAGCCCCCGCCGTCCGCCAATGATCAGCCAGCAGCCGCTGCAACCCCAGGGAGCGTTGTGTCCCGTCGTCTGTTCACCTCGGAGTCCGTGACCGAGGGTCACCCCGACAAGATCGCTGACCAGATCAGCGACACCATTCTCGACGCGCTGCTCCGCGAGGACCCGACCTCCCGGGTCGCCGTCGAGACCCTCATCACCACCGGCCTGGTGCACGTGGCCGGCGAGGTCACCACCAAGACGTACGCGGACATCGCGACGCTGGTGCGCAACAAGATCCTGGAGATCGGCTACGACTCCTCGAAGAAGGGCTTCGACGGCGCCTCCTGCGGCGTCTCGGTGTCCATCGGCGCGCAGTCCCCGGACATCGCTCAGGGTGTCGACACCGCGTACGAGTCCCGTGTCGAGGGCGACGACGACGAACTGGACCGGCAGGGCGCCGGCGACCAGGGCCTGATGTTCGGCTACGCGACGGACGAGACGCCGACGCTGATGCCGCTGCCCGTCTTCCTCGCCCACCGGCTGTCCAAGCGCCTCTCCGACGTGCGCAAGAACGGGACCATCCCCTACCTGCGCCCGGACGGCAAGACCCAGGTCACCATCGAGTACGACGGTGACAAGGCGGTCCGTCTGGACACCGTGGTCGTCTCCTCCCAGCACGCCTCCGACATCGACCTGGAGTCGCTGCTCGCCCCCGACATCCGCGAGTTCGTCGTGGAGCCGGAGCTGAAGGCGCTCCTGGACGAGGGCATCAAGCTCGACACCGAGAAGTACCGGCTGCTGGTCAACCCGACCGGCCGCTTCGAGATCGGTGGCCCGATGGGCGACGCCGGCCTGACCGGCCGCAAGATCATCATCGACACCTACGGCGGCATGGCCCGCCACGGCGGCGGAGCCTTCTCCGGCAAGGACCCGTCCAAGGTGGACCGCTCGGCGGCGTACGCGATGCGCTGGGTCGCCAAGAACGTGGTGGCGGCCGGTCTGGCCGCCCGCTGCGAGGTGCAGGTGGCGTACGCCATCGGCAAGGCCGAGCCGGTCGGCCTGTTCGTGGAGACCTTCGGCACCGCCAAGGTCGACACCGAGAAGATCGAGCGGGCCATCGACGAGGTCTTCGACCTCCGCCCGGCCGCGATCATCCGCGACCTGGACCTGCTGCGCCCGATCTACGCCCAGACCGCCGCCTACGGCCACTTCGGCCGTGAGCTGCCCGACTTCACCTGGGAGCGCACCGACCGCGTGGACGCCCTCCGCAAGGCGGCGGGGCTGTAGGCCCGGCCGCCCCACGTCCCACGAGGCCCGGCACCCCCTCCGCGGGGGGCGCCGGGCCTCGGCGCGTCCGCGGGCCGGCCGCCGAAAATCTCCGCGCACACCGCCGAGGAGAGCCCTAGGCTGTGAGCGCGGCGACGCCACGGCCCGGTGCGAAGGGCACGGATACTTCTGGTGAACACCTCGCAGGTTCGAATCCTGCTGCCGGTCCCCGACCGGTATGGCCGAGCGGCCCAAGGCAGAAGCGCCTTCGGGCGTTCGTGATCCGTACCCGGGCAGACCTCGGGCCGGCGTCGCTGTCAGTCGTGTTTGGTAAGAATGCAGGTGTGAGCAGCGAGAACGGACAGCCGGACGGCGGCGCGGAGGGCGCGCCGCCCGAGCAGCTCGCGCTCATCCGGGAGAGCGTGCGCAAGGCCAAGGCGCCCCGGGCCAAACCGCGCACCTGGCGGGGCGCCGCGCTCGCCAGGGAACTGCCCGTCGCCCGGGTCCTCGTCGACAAGGGCGTACTCCACCTCGACCGCTACTTCGACTACGCCGTGCCCGAGGAACTGGACGCCGACGCCCAGCCGGGCGTGCGGGTGCGGGTGCGCTTCGGGGCCGGGCGGCACCGCGTGCGCGAGGGGCGGCGCGAGGGCGGCGGACTGATCGACGGATTCCTCGTCGAGCGGCTCGCCGAGTCCGACTACTCGGGACCTCTGGCGGCACTGGCCCAGGTCGTCTCGCCCGAGCGGGTGCTCAGCGAAGAGCTGCTGGGGCTCGCCCGCGCGGTCGCCGACCGGTACGCGGGCAGCCTCGCCGACGTCCTCCAGCTCGCCGTGCCGCCGCGCAACGCCCGCGCCGAGCAGCGGCCCTCACCGGCCCCGCTGCCCCCGCCCGCGCCGCCCGCACCCGGCTCCTGGGACCGGTACGAACAGGGGCCCGCCTTCCTGACGTCGCTGGCCTCGGGCGGCGCCCCCCGGGCCGTGTGGAACGCGCTGCCCGGGCCGGGCTGGAGCGAGGAACTGGCCCGGGCCGTCGCCGCGACCCTGGCCTCGGGGCGGGGCGCGCTGGTCGTCCTGCCGGACGGACGGTCCGTCGCCCGCGTCGACGAGGCCCTCACCGCGCTGCTGGGGGAGGGGCGGCACGCGGTGCTCACCGCCGACGCCGGCCCCGAGAAGCGGTACGCGCAGTGGCTCGCCGTGCGGCGGGGGTCCGTACGGGCCGTCGTCGGGACGCGGGCGGCGATGTTCGCACCGGTGCGCGACCTCGGACTGGTCGCCGTCTGGGACGACGGCGACGACAGCCACAGCGAGCAGCACGCCCCGCAGCCCCACGCCCGCGAAGTGCTGCTGCTGCGGGCCGCGCAGGACAAGTGCGGCTTCCTGCTGGGCAGCTGGACCTGCACCGTGGAGGCCGCCCAGCTCGTCGAGACCGGCTGGGCCGGACCGCTGGTCGCCGGGAGGGAGCGGGTGCGGGCCGCCGCGCCGCTGGTGCGGACCGTCGGCGACGGGGAGCTGGCCCGCGACGAGGCCGCCCGCGCGGCCCGGCTGCCGAGCCTCGCCTGGCAGGCCGCCAGGGAGGGGCTGCGGCACGGGCCGGTGCTCGTCCAGGTGCCCCGCCGGGGATACGTGCCGCGGATGGCGTGCGCCAACTGCCGGGAACCGGCGCGGTGCCGGCACTGCTCCGGACCGCTCCAGGCACAGGGCGCCGACGACCTGCGGTGCGGCTGGTGCGGGCGCGAGGAGGGCGGATGGCACTGTCCGGAGTGCGGCGGGGTCCGGCTCCGGGCCCAGGTGGTGGGCGCGCGGCGGACCGCCGAGGAACTGGGCCGCGCCTTCCCCGCGGTGCCGGTGCGGACCTCGGGACGCGAACACGTGCTGGACACGGTGCCGGGGACGCCCGCGCTGGTGGTGAGCACCCCGGGCGCGGAACCCGTGGCCGAGGGCGGGTACGCGGCGGCGCTGCTGCTGGACGGATGGGCCATGCTCGGCCGGCCGGATCTGCGGGCCGGGGAGGACGCGTTGCGCCGCTGGATCGGCGCGGCGGCGCTGGTGCGTCCGCAGTCGGCCGGCGGCACGGTGGTGGTGGTCGCCGAGCCGACCCTGCGGCCCGTGCAGGCGCTGGTGCGCTGGGACCCGGTCGGGCACGCGCTGCGGGAACTCGCCGAGCGGGGCGAACTGGCGTTCCCGCCGGTGTCGCGGATGGCGGCGGTGTCGGGGCCGGGGGAGGCGGTGGCCGGGTTCCTCCGCGCGGTGGAGCTGCCCGAGCGGGCGGAGATCCTGGGCCCGGTGCCCCTGCCGGTCACCCCGGCGGGCCGCCCGCGACGGCCCGGCGCACCGCCACCGGGTGAGCACTGGGACCGCGCACTGATCCGGGTGCCCCCCGGCGTCGGCGCGGCGCTGACGGCCGCGCTGAAGTCCGCCCAGGCCGCTCGAATGGCCCGGGGCGGAAGCACCCCCGTGTGGGTCCGCATCGACCCCCCGGACATCGGCTGATCCCGCCGGAACGTCCCCGCCCTCCCGGGGCGGTGCGTCCGGGAGGGCGGGAAGGGTGGGGCTCAGCTGTTGCGGGGGGCGGGAAAGGCGGTCGGGCGTGGCTCGTCGCGGAGGGACGGGCTGCCGGCCGTGGGCTGGGTCGGCATGGAACGGGCCGCGGGGACGGTCGGCACCGTGGAGACGCCGGCGCCGACATTGACCGTACGGGTGCCCGCCGCCTCCGCGGCGGCCTCGGTGGCCGCCGGTGCCTGGGCGGCACGGCGGGCGCCGTAGCGGCGGTGCACCGCCTGCTTGGTGACTCCGAGCGCGGAGCCCACCGCGTCCCAGGAGAAGCCGAGTGAGCGGTCGAAGTCCACGGCCGCCGTCACCAGGGTCTCGACGCTGTCCCGCAGCTCCTGGGCGAGACGGACCGTCGGGGCGGGGGCGCGTCCGTAGACGACGAAGCCCGTGGAGGGGCCGGAGCGGCGCGGGCGGTAGACGTTGCCCAGCTGGGCGGTGAGCGTGCGCAGCGCGTCCACCTGCCGGCGGACCCGCTCGATGTCCCGCACCAGCAGGTGCAGGCTGGCCCGAGCCTGGGCGTCGTGGGTTGCGTGGTCGGCCATGAACAAGCCTCTCGAACCGGCGTTGAAAGGGATGAGCCCGTGTCGGGGGCCCGTGGTCAACTCTTTCTTGACCAACGCGGGAGCGCTCCGCGGGTCACGGGGTGGGGGCGTGGGGGCATATGCCCACGCCCCTGTGGGAGGTTTGCGCCTCGGCCTTCGGCCGAGGTTTCTCCCCGCCCGCGCACCGCCCGTTTCCAGTGGGTCGAGAGGTGGACGTTTCCCGTGGGGGGGTGTTCGCCGCCGGCGGCTCGCCCTGCGTGGGTGCGTGCGACGCCGCCTCATAGACTGGTGCGCTGCCCGTGTCCGTCCCCGCCCGAGAGGCCCCCAGCACCCCATGAAGCTCGTCTTCGCCGGTACCCCCGAGGTCGCCGTTCCCGCACTGGACGCTCTTCTCGCCTCCGGGCGGCACGAGGTGGCCGCCGTCGTCACCCGCCCCGACGCGCCCGCCGGACGCGGGCGCAGGCTCGTCGCCTCCCCCGTCGCCGAGCGGGCGGAGGAAGCCGGGATCGAGGTGCTGAAGCCGGCCAGGCCCAGGGACCCCGAGTTCCTGGAGCGGCTCGAGCGGATCGCCCCGGACTGCTGCCCCGTCGTCGCCTACGGAGCCCTGCTGCCCAGGGCCGCCCTCGACATCCCCGCCCGGGGCTGGGTCAACCTGCACTTCTCACTGCTGCCCGCCTGGCGCGGCGCCGCGCCCGTGCAGCACGCCATCATGGCCGGCGACGAGATCACCGGCGCCGCCACCTTCCTGATCGAGGAGGGCCTGGACTCCGGGCCCGTCTACGGCACCGTCACCGAGGCGATCCGCCCGACCGACACCAGCGGCGACCTGCTCACCCGGCTCGCCTTCGCCGGCGCGGGGCTGCTCGCCGCCACCATGGACGGCATCGAGGACGGCACCCTGAAGGCCGTACCGCAGCCCGCCGACGGCATCAGCCTCGCCCCCAAGGTCACCGTCGAGGACGCCCACGTCGACTGGAACACCCCGGCGCTGCGCGTCGACCGGGTGGTGCGCGGCTGCACCCCCGCTCCCGGCGCCTGGACCACCTTCCGCGGCGAGCGGCTCAAGATCGTGCAGGCCGCTCCCGTACCGGAGCTGACCGATCTCGCGCCCGGGCAGCTGTCCGCCGGCAAGAACAACGTGTACGTGGGCACCGGGTCGTACGCCGTGGAGCTGCTGTGGGTGCAGGCCCAGGGCAAGAAGCCGATGCGGGCGGCGGACTGGGCGCGCGGGGTGCGCATCGCCGCAGGGGAGAGCGTCGGCGGCTGACGCCACCGGGACCCGCACGACGTAGGCTGGAGCGCGCACCTCACCTCACATCCGGAGCACATTTTTCGTGAGCGACCAGCCCCGTCGGCCCCGCAGGCCCGCCAAGCCCTACCGTCGGCCCAAGAAGGACCCCGTCCGCATCCTCGCCTTCGAGGCCCTGCGGGCCGTCGACGAGCGGGACGCGTACGCCAACCTCGTCCTGCCCCCGCTGCTGCGCAAGGCGCGCGAGAAGGGCGACTTCGACGCGAGAGACGCGGCGTTGGCGACCGAGCTGGTGTACGGCACGCTGCGCCGGCAGGGCACGTACGACGCGGTCGTCGCGGCCTGCGTCGACCGGCCGCTGCGCGAGGTGGACCCGCCCGTGCTGGACGTCCTCGGCCTCGGCGCGCACCAGCTGCTCGGGACGCGGATCCCGACGCACGCCGCCGTGTCCGCCACCGTCGAGCTGGCCCGGGTGGTGCTCGGCGACGGACGCGCCAAGTTCGTCAACGCCGTGCTGCGGAAGATCGCCCAGGACGACCTCGACGGCTGGCTGGAGCGGGTCGCGCCGCCCTACGACGAGGACCCCGAGGACCATCTCGCCGTCGTGCACTCGCACCCCCGCTGGGTGGTGTCCGCGCTGTGGGACTCCCTCGGCGGCGGACGCGCCGGCATCGAGGAGCTGCTGCGCGCCGACAACGAGCGGCCCGAGGTGACCCTGGTCGCCCGTCCCGGCCGGGCCACGCCCGCCGAACTGCTCGACGAGGAGGCCGCCGTACCCGGCCGCTGGTCGCCGTACGCGGTGCGGCTGACCGAGGGCGGGGAGCCGGGCGCCATCACGGCGGTCGCGGAGGGCCGGGCCGGGGTGCAGGACGAGGGCAGCCAGCTCGTCGCGCTCGCGCTCGCCAACGCGCCCGTCGAGGGCCGCGACCGGATGTGGCTGGACGGATGCGCCGGACCGGGCGGGAAGGCCGCGCTGCTCGGGGCGCTCGCCGCCGAGCGGGGCGCCGTACTGCTCGCCTCCGAGAAGCAGCCGCACCGGGCCGGGCTGGTGGCGAAGGCGCTGCACGGCAACCCCGGGCCCTATCAGGTCGTCGCCGCCGACGGGACGCGTCCGCCGTGGCGGCCCGGCAGCTTCGACCGGGTGCTGGTCGACGTGCCGTGCACGGGCCTGGGCGCGCTGCGCCGGCGGCCCGAGGCGCGCTGGCGGCGCCGGCCGGAGGACCTGGACGGTTTCGCCCCGCTCCAGCGCGGGCTGCTGCGTACCGCCCTGGAGTCCGTGCGGGCCGGCGGTGTCGTCGGCTACGCCACCTGCTCGCCGCACCTCGCGGAGACCCGGTCCGTCGTCGCCGACCTGCTCAAGCAGTTCCCGGACGCCGAGCTGATCGACGCCCGGCCGCTGCTGCCCGGTGTGCCTGACCTCGGCGAGGGCCCCGACGTCCAGCTGTGGCCGCATCTGCACGGGACCGACGCGATGTATCTGGCGCTCATCCGCCGGACCGGCTGACCGTCTCCTCGGGCTCCCGCACCGCGCCGGCGTCCTCGCGGGACAGCCGGTGCGGCCACCACACCTTCGGTCCCACGTCCAGGAACAGCGCCGTGACCAGCACCGACCGCACGACGAAGGTGTCGAGGAGCACGCCCAGGGCCACCGCGAAGCCGATCTCGGCGAACGCGACCATGGGGAGCGTGCCGAGCGCGGCGAAGGTGCCGGCGAGGACCAGTCCCGCCGAGGTGATCACGGCACCCGTGGCGGCGAGACCGGTCACCACGCCCGGCCGGGTGCCCTGGCGGGCGGCCTCCTCGCGGACGCGGGTGGTCAGGAAGATGTTGTAGTCGATGCCGAGGGCCACCAGGAAGACGAAGACGAACAGCGGGAAGTCGGTCGACTCGCCCGCGTAGTCGAAGACGTGCCGGAAGGCCAGGGCACTGAGGCCGAGCGCCGCCGCGAACGACAGGATCACCGTCGCGATCAGCAGCAGCGGGGCGATCAGGGCCCGCAGCAGCACACAGAGGATCAGCAGCACCACGACCAGCACCAGCGGGATGATCAGCACATTGTCGTGCGTGGTCGCCTCGTCCATGTCCAGCAGGGCCGCCGTACCACCGCCCACCCGGGCGTCGGCGTCCGGGACCGCGTGCACGGCGTCCCGGACCCGCTCCACGGTCTGTTTCGCCGCGTCGCTGTCCGCCGGGGCGGTCATGGTGGCCTCGAACAGCACCGTGCCCTCGAAGGAGGGCTTCGTGCCCGGTGGCAGCCCGAGGGACTCCGGGACGACCCCCTCCGTACCGGCGACCGCCCGGCCCACCTGCTCGGCCTGCGCCTGGTTGGCGACCACGACGAGCGGATCGCCGCTGCCCGCGGGGAAGTACCGCGCGGAGACCTCCTGTCCGGTGATCGAGTCGGGCTTCCCGGTGAACGCGTCCGCGTTGCCGATGCCCTCCGCGCGGAGCTGGATCAGGCCCAGCGAGCAGACCGCCAGCACCGCGGCCGTCACGCCCCACACCATGCGGGGACGGCGGGCGATACGGCGGCCCGTGCGGGCCCACACGCCCCGCTCGGTGGGGTCGGGGGCGCCGTGGTGCGGGATCACCGGCCAGAAGATCCACCGGCCGCAGATGACCAGCAGCGCGGGGAACAGCGTCAGCATGGCCAGCAGGGCGACCGCGACACCGATCGCGGCGACCGGGCCGAGGCCCCGGGTGGAGTTCATCTCGGCGGTCAGCAGCACCAGCATGCTGAGCACCACGGTCGCGCCGGAGGCCAGCACGGCGGGGCCCGCGCGGTGCAGGGCCAGCGCCATCGCCTCGTGCCGGTCCTCGTGCCGGCGCAGCTCCTCCCGGTAGCGGGCGACCAGCAGCAGCGCGTAGTCCGTGCCCGCGCCGAAGACCAGCACCGTGAGGATGCCGGCGCTCTGCCCGTTGACCGTCAGGCCCGCGTACTCGGCCAGGAAGTAGATCAGTGCCTGCGCCGTGAACAGCGCGCAGATCACCGAGAGCAGCGGCACCAGCAGCAGGGTGGGGCTGCGGTAGGTGACCAGCAGCATCACGATCACGACGCCCATCGCCGCGAACAGCAGCGTGGAGTCGATGCCCTCGAACGCCTCGGCGAAGTCGGCCGACGTGCCGCCCGGGCCCGTGATGTGCACGGCGAGTCCCTCGCCGCTCTCCCCGACGTCGTCCCGGATCGAGTCGACCGCGGGTCCGATCCGTTCCCAGCCCTGCGCGTCCATCGTGATCGGCACGAAGACCTGCGCGGCCCGCGGGTCGGTCTCCCGGTCGAACACCGGACCGCGGGCCTCGTCGCCCCTGATGCCGTGGTCGCTCAACTGCCCGAGCTGCTCCACGTCCTCGGCGATCCGCTCCCGGTCGGCGGCCGTCAGACCGCCGTCCCGCGCGTAGACCACGATCGCGGGGATCTGCTCGGGCCGGAAGTCCTCGGAGATCTCCAGCACCTGCGTGGACTCCGCCGACCCCGGCAGCCACGAGGCCGCGTCATTGTCCTGCGCATCGGTCAGCTTCTGCGCGAACGGCGCCGTCACGAACAGCACCACCACCCACAGAACCAACACCAGCCACTTCGAACGCCGCCCGCAGACCAACTGTGCAATCCCACGGCTAGCCGTCATACCCACCTCCGCAGCAGCACCGGCAAGGGGCGCGGGGAACTGCGCGACCAGCCACACTCAACCCGCAGCCGAACCGAACCGCCAGCCCTCCGGGGCCCCCACCGTCCAAGCACAGGACAGCGCATACGCTTGGGGCATGGCCCCGCAGATCAGCCCCAGCATCCTCTCCGCCGACTTCGCCCGCCTCGCCGACGAGGCAAAGGCGGTGGCCGGCGCCGACTGGCTTCACGTCGACGTCATGGACAACCATTTCGTCCCGAACCTCACGCTCGGCGTGCCGGTCGTAGAGTCGCTCGCCCGTGCGACGGACACCCCGCTGGACTGTCATCTGATGATCGAGGCCCCCGATCGGTGGGCGCCCCAGTACGTGGAGGCGGGGGCCGGTTCGGTCACCTTCCATGTCGAGGCGGCCACCGCGCCCGTGCGGCTCGCCCGGGAGATCCGCGCCAAGGGCGCCCGTGCCTCCATGGCGCTCCGCCCGGCCACCCCCATCGAGCCGTACGAAGACCTGCTCCCCGAACTCGACATGCTGCTGATCATGACGGTCGAGCCGGGATTCGGGGGTCAGGCCTTCCTCGACATCATGCTTCCGAAGATTCGCCGTACCCGCGAGTTGATCAGCAAGCACGGTCTGGAGCTCTGGCTCCAGGTCGACGGCGGGGTCTCGGCGTCCACCATCGAGCGGTGCGCCGACGCCGGCGCCGATGTCTTCGTCGCGGGTTCCGCCGTGTACGGGGCGGAGGATCCGGCCGAGGCGGTACGTGCATTGCGCAACCAGGCCGAGGCCGCCACGGCCAAGGCGTCGTGGGCGTGCGACCACTGAGCGTCAGGAACATGAACGGCACCCAGCAGGGCTGATCGACCGCGCCGGATCTGCAAGGATGAACGGCGAATCCAGAGTGTGAACAGCAGTGAGGAGATCGCCGTGTCGGGTATGTCGGCGGGCCGGTCAGCCATGCGGATGGGACCCGCTGAGCTGGTGCAGGCGGCGGCCATGGCCCGCCGCTTCTACCTCGAGGGCAAATCCAAGATCCAGATCGCCGAGGAGTTCGGCGTCAGCCGCTTCAAGGTGGCCCGGGTCCTGGAGACCGCCCTCGAACGGGATCTCGTACGGATCGAGATCCGCGTGCCGGCCGAGCTGGACGCAGAGCGCTCCGACGCGCTCCGCGCCCGGTACGGCCTCAGGCACGCCGTCGTGGTCGAGTCCCCGGCCGAGGCCGAGGAGACACCCGACCCCGAGAACCTGGGAGAGGTGGCCGCCGACCTGCTCGGCGAGCTGGTCAACGAAGGGGATGTGCTGGGTCTGGCCTGGGGCCGCTCCACCATCCACATGGCGGCGGCCCTGGACCGGCTGCCGCCCTGCACGGTCGTGCAGTTGACGGGCGTGTACGACGCCGGGACCGCCGAGCGCGGCTCGGTGGAGGCCGTGCGGCGCGCCGCGCAGGTGTCGGGCGGCGACGCCCACCCCATCTACGCCCCGATGCTGTTGCCGGACGCGGCCACCGCCCAGGCGCTGCGCCACCAGACGGGCATCGCGCGGGCCTTCGAGTACTTCGACAAGGTCACGGTCGCCTGTGTCTCCATCGGTTCCTGGGAGCCGGGCATCTCCACGGTGCACGACATGCTCAGCGACGAGGAGCGGGCGCACTACGCCTCCCTCGGTGTCGCCGCGGAGATGTCCGCGCACCTCTTCGACGCCGAGGGACGCCGGGTCGGCCGGGACCTGGGGGAGCGCTGCATCACGGTCAAGACCGACCAGCTGCGCCGGGTCCCCGAGGTCGTGGCGATCGCGGGCGGACAGCGCAAGGGACCCGCGATCGACGCCGTACTGCGCTCCGGTCTTGTCACCAGCCTGGTGACGGACACGTCGGCCGCGGACTACCTGATGACGGCGGGCCCGGCGCCGAGGTCCGCCCTCAACCGCGCGGACCCGGATGGCCCCTGACGGCGGGTGAGGCGGGGGCGGGCCTGGCAGCATCGGCCGCATGGTGCTGAGACGGGCCCTGCTCCCGCGTCTCCTGGCCTGCCTGCTCGTCCTGGTGCGCCGGGGCGGGCGGGACGGTGAGACCTACTGCACCGACGACCACCACGCATCGTTCACGGCGGTACCGCAATGACGTACGAACCGACGGACCGGCTCGTGGTCGCGCTGGACCTCGACGGGGTCACCGACAAGGCGGGACTGATGGACCGCTGCGCCCGGGCGCTGGCCCTGCCCGACTGGTTCGGCCGCAACTGGGACGCCCTCGTGGACTCCCTCTCCGACCACACCGTCTGGCCCGAGGGCGCCGTGGAACGGGGACTGCTGATCGTCGTACGCGGCTGGCGGGCCTACGCGTCGGCGAGCCCCGCCGAGTGGGCGACCGCCCAGGACGTGTTCGCCGAGGCCGCCGACCGGACGCCGTCGCTCACCGTGGCACTCGCCCTCGGAGGATCCTCCGAACAGGGCCCTGACCAGCCTGGATGATGCGACTGGAGATGGCGTTCCGGTCGACATGGGACAATGAAGTACGTGCTCTTCCCCCTGGCTGACCTGTCCGGGGGCCACCTCTGATCGACTGGGATGTGCAGCACGTGCGTTTCCTCAACGACATCCAGCCCGCGTACGACCTGACGTACGACGACGTCTTCATGGTGCCGAGCCGCTCCGCGGTCGGCTCGCGTCAGGGCGTGGACCTCAGCTCCCCGGACGGCACGGGCACCACCATCCCGCTCGTCGTCGCCAACATGACCGCCATAGCCGGCCGCCGCATGGCCGAGACGGTGGCCCGGCGCGGCGGGCTCGTGGTCATCCCGCAGGACATACCCATCGAGGTCGTCACCGAGGTCGTCTCCTGGGTGAAGGGCCGCCACCACGTCCTGGACACCCCGATCGTGCTGGCCCCGCACCAGACCGTCGCCGACGCGCTCGCCCTGCTGCCCAAGCGCGCGCACAACGCGGGCGTCGTCGTCGACGACGAGCACAGGCCGATCGGCGTGGTCACCGACACCGACCTGTCCGGCGTGGACCGCTTCACCCAGCTCGAAGAGGTCATGTCCAAGGACCTGCTCCTCATCGACGCCGACATGGACCCGCGCGAGGCGTTCCACCACCTCGACGGCGCCAACCGGCGCTACGCGCCCGCCGTGGACCAGGACGGCCGCCTCGCCGGCATCCTGACCCGCAAGGGCGCCCTGCGCGCCACCCTGTACACGCCGGCCACCGACGCCGACGGCAGGCTGCGCATCGCCGCCGCCGTCGGCATCAACGGCGATGTCGCCGGCAAGGCCCGGCAGCTGCTGGACGCGGGCGTCGACACCCTCGTCATCGACACGGCGCACGGACACCAGGAGTCGATGATCAGCGCGCTGAAGCTGGTCCGCGACCTGGACCCGCAGGTTCCGATCGTCGCGGGCAACGTCGTCGCCGCCGCCGGCGTCCGCGATCTGATCGAGGCCGGCGCGGACATCGTCAAGGTCGGCGTGGGCCCCGGCGCCATGTGCACCACCCGCATGATGACCGGCGTCGGCCGGCCGCAGTTCTCCGCCGTCCTGGAGTGCGCGGCCGAGGCGAGGAAGTACGGCAAGCACGTGTGGGCCGACGGCGGTGTCCGCCACCCGCGCGACGTGGCGATGGCGCTCGCGGCCGGCGCGTCCAACGTGATGATCGGCTCCTGGTTCTCCGGGACCCACGAGTCCCCCGGCGACCTCCAGCACGACGCGAACGGCCGCCCCTACAAGGAGTCCTTCGGCATGGCCTCCGCGCGTGCCGTGCGCAACCGCACCTCCGAGGAGTCGGCGTACGACCGCGCCCGCAAGGGGCTGTTCGAGGAGGGCATCTCCACCTCCCGCATGTTCCTCGACCCGGCCCGCCCCGGCGTCGAGGACCTGATCGACTCGATCATCGCGGGCGTCCGCTCCTCCTGCACCTACGCCGGTGCCGGCTCGCTGGAGGAGTTCGCCGAGAAGGCCATCGTCGGCATCCAGAGCGCCGCCGGCTACGCCGAGGGCAAGCCCCTGCACGCCAGCTGGAGCTGACGGCCCCCTAACGGGTCGGGGCGGGTGTGCGACGGCCCACACCGTCGACGCAACGAACACCCGCCCCACCCCCAGGAACGCAATGATCTTGCGCGAGTGCGCAAGGTTGCTGCATTTCAGTAGCAACGAAGAACCTCGTAGGGTTACGCGCTGTACGTGGTGCGGCGGGGACCCCGCTCGACGGGTCCCGGCTGTCGCGGGACGCCGTCGGTCCCTGCCGCGGAACACCGGCAGTGACAAAGGAGTCAGCGCGTGCTCGACCAAGGCGCACCCCCGCACAACGGCCGCCCCGCCGCCCCGCCGTCCCCGGGCCTCGGCGCGCGCCTCATGCGCCGCAAGCCCGTGGAACGCCTGGTCGCCGAGGGTGGCCAGGGTGAGGGCGGCTCCCTGCGCCGCTCCCTCGGGCTGTGGCAGCTGACCATGATCAGCATCGGTGCCACCCTCGGCACCGGCATCTTCGTCGTCCTCGGGGAGGCCGTCCCCAAGGCCGGTCCCGCGGTCACGCTGTCCTTCGTCATAGCCGGTCTGACGGCCCTCTTCTCCGCCCTCTCCTACGCCGAGCTGGCGGGCACCATCCCGGTCTCCGGCTCCTCCTACTCGTATGCGTACGCAACGATGGGCGAGCTGATCGCCTGGGTCTGCGGCTGGTGCCTGATGCTGGAGTACGGCGTGTCGGTCGCCGCCGTCGCCGTCGGCTGGGGCGAGTACCTCAACGAACTGCTCGACGGGACCATCGGCGTCACCATCCCGGCGGCCCTGTCCGCCCCGCCCGGCGACGGAGGCGTCTTCAACCTGCCCGCGCTGATCGTCGTCCTGCTCGCCATGGCGTTCCTGATGGGCGGGGCCCGCGAGTCCGCCCGCGCCAACACGGTCATGGTCGTCGTGAAGATCGGCGCGCTGGTGCTGTTCTGCGCCATCGGCGTCCAGGGCTTCCGCTCCGGCAACTACGAGGACTTCATGCCGCTCGGCATGGCCGGCGTCAGCGCCGCCGCGGCGACGCTCTTCTTCTCGTACATCGGCTTCGACGCCGCCTCCACCGCCGGTGAGGAGGCGAAGAACGCCCAGCGTGACCTGCCGCGCGCCATCATGCTGTCCCTCGTCGTCGTCACCGCGCTGTACGTCCTCGTCGCCGCCGTCGCCGTCGGCGCCAAGCCCTGGCGGAACTTCACCGACTCCGAGGCCTCGCTCGCCCAGATCATGCACGAGGTCACCGGCCAGGGCTTCTGGGGCACCCTGCTGGCGTTCTGCGCCGTCGTCGCCATCGCCAGCGTCGTGCTGGTCGTGCTCTACGGCCAGACGCGCATCCTGTTCGCCATGTCCCGCGACGGGCTCGTGCCCAAGGTGTTCGCCAAGGTCAACCCCAGGACCGGCACGCCCCGCGCCAACACCCTGATCGTCTCCCTGTTCTGCGGCGTCCTGGCCGCGGCGGTGCCGCTCGGCCAGCTCGCCGACGCCACCAGCATCGGCACCCTGTTCGCCTTCGCGCTGGTCAACGTGGCCGTCGTGGTGCTGCGCCGGAAGCGTCCCGAGATGCCCCGCACCTTCCGGGTGCCGCTGTCGCCGGTCCTGCCCGCGCTGGGCTTCGCCTTCTGCGTGTGGATGATGGGCAGCCTGTCCGGCATCACCTGGGCGGTCTTCGGTGTCTGGATGGCCGTCGGGCTCGTGTTCTACTTCCTCTACGGCTACCGCCGCTCCCGGCTCGCCGCCCCGGCCACACCAGAAGCGAAGTGAACCACCCGCAGTGCTGAACGATCTCGACGAACGCATCGTGCACGCCCTCGCCGAGGACGCCCGCCGCTCCTACGCGGACATCGGCCAGCTCGTCGGCCTGTCCGCGCCCGCCGTCAAACGGCGCGTGGACCGGCTGCGCGCCACCGGGGCCATCACCGGATTCACCGTACGGGTGGACCCCGCCGCCCTCGGCTGGGAGACCGAGGGGTTCGTCGAGATCTACTGCCGCAGCAACACCTCCCCGGAGACCATCCAGCGGGGTCTGGAGCGCTACCAGGAGGTCGTGGCCGCATCCACCGTCACCGGTGACGCGGACGCGGTCGCCCAGGTCTTCGCCTCCGACATGCGCCACTTCGAGCGGGTCCTGGAACGCATCGCGGGCGAGCCGTTCGTCGAGCGGACCAAGTCCGTGCTGGTGCTGTCCCCGCTGCTGCGGCGGTTCTCGTCCGGGTCGCCCACGTAGGCGGTCCGGGGCGCCCGCGTGGGCAAAGGGTGGGCGCGTGGCACGCCGTCCCGCTAGCATCGGTGCCATGACCTGGCGACATTGATCCACCAGTCGTGCCTCCCGAGGGCCACCTCGGGCGCCGTACGTCCTCGACGTCCGGTGTCCGAAACGCCCCCTTGGGAAGGCCTCATGACTCTCACGCCCACGCGTGTGTCCGACGTTCGCGTGCGACGGCTGACGACGACGCTGTACGGCTACGCGTTCCTCGAAGACTTCATCCTTCTGTACCCGGTGTACGCGCTGCTCTTCAGCGACACCGGGCTGTCGGTCTGGCAGATCTCGTCCCTGTTCGCCCTCTGGTCCGTCACCGGTGTCCTGCTGGAGGTCCCCTCCGGGGCGTGGGCAGACGCGGTCTCCCGGCGCCTGCTGCTGTGGCTCGGGCCGCTGCTCACCGCGACCGGCTTCGCCCTGTGGGTGCTCGTTCCGTCGTACGGCGCCTTCGCCCTCGGGTTCGTGCTGTGGGGGGCCGGTGGAGCGCTTGGTTCCGGTGCGCTGGAGGCGTTGGTCCACGAGGAGCTGGAACGGTTTGATGCGGTTGACCGCTATGCCCGGATCATGGGCCGGGCCCGTGCGGCCGGGCTGGTCGCCGTCATGGCGGCGATGGGGCTCGCCGGACCGGTGCTCGCATGGGGCGGCCATGCCGCCGTGGGTGCGGCGAGCGTGCTGGTGTGTCTGCTGACGGCGGCCACGGCGCTGCGCTTTCCCGAGCACCGGGTTTCGGGGAGCGGGCACGAGAGCTGGACCGCGATCCTGCGCGCCGGGCTTGCCACGGCCCGCGCGGACCGGTCCGTGCGGCGGGCGCTGCTGCTGGTGGCGGCGGTGAGTGCCGTCTGGGGGGCGCTCGACGAGTACACGCCGCTGCTGGTGCGGGGGACCGGGGTCGCCGACGGGGCGGTTCCCTATCTGCTGCTGCTGATCTGGGCCGGGGCCACGGTGGGAAGCCTGCTGGCCGGTGAGGGTGAGCGGCTCGGTACGGCCGGGCTCGCCGCGCTGCTGGCCGGGGCCGGCCTGGCCCTCGCCGTCGGGGCGGGCGTCGGGACACCGGTGGGGCTGGTTCTCGTCGCTCTCGCCTTCGGGGGCTTCCAGGCGGCGACCGTGCTGGCGGACGCCCGGCTCCAGCGGCGCATCGAGGACTCCGGGCGGGCCACCCTGACGTCGGTCGCGGGTCTGGGCACGGAGCTGGCGACGGTCGGGGTCTTCGGCGGCTACGCGCTGATCGCCTCGGGGTACGCCCACAGCACCGCCTTCGTGGTCTTCGCGGTCCCCTACCTGGCGGCGGCGCTGCTGCTGCTCGGCGGGACGGCCAAGGCGCGCGCGTAGGCCGCGCCGGGGGTGCCCGTCCTCGGACTGGCGCGAATCACGCTTCTTGGAGGGCGCGGGGCGCGGACGCGCCAGCCACTGCGGGCGACCACCCCCGCCCCCTCACCGCCGTCGGCGGCCATCCGTCTCCGCCGGCCGCGGTCAGCCGCATGCCGCCCATCCGCGGGCAGTCGTGCCGCGTCTCCCGCGGGCAGTCGTGCCGCTGGGGCGGCACGGGTGGGCGCGACGGCACCCCGTAAGCGCCGGGCCGCGCGACCCACCCCCGACCCACACCAACGCCGGGGCACCCCGCAGGGCGCCGGGCCGCACAGACCATCCCGCGCCGAGCCGCGCGAACGGCACGCACCAGCACAGGGCACCCGTACCGCGCCGGGCCACGCCAACCCACCCCCGGCCCACACCACCGCACGGTGCCCAGGAGCACGCAGCCCCCACAGTGCAACGAATCGCCGCCGACCCCACAGACGACGCAACAAACCCCTCACCCGCACGCAACGGCTCCGCCTTGTCCCCCCGAGCCCCCCACCCGTACCGTCTTTCTGACCCCCCAACCCACCCGCGCCCCGGTGAGGAACACGCATGCGCACCGCCCTGCTCCAGAGCTCCGGCCGGCCCGGCTCCGTCGCCGAGAACCTCAAGGTCCTCGACGAGGCGACCGCCCGCGCCGCCGCCGCGGGCGCCGCGCTGCTCATCACCTCGGAGCTGTTCCTCACGGGATACGCGATCGGCGACGACATGCCCCGGCTCGCCGAGCCCGCCGACGGCGACGCCGCCGACGCGATCGCGGAGACCGCGGCCCGGCACGGCGTGGCGATCGCCTACGGCTACCCCGAGCGGGACGGCGAGCGCGTCTTCAACTCCGTGCAGCTGATCTCCGCCGACGGCACGCGCCTCGCGAACTACCGCAAGACCCACCTCTTCGGCTGCTTCGAGCGCGACCACTTCACCCCGGGCGAGCAGCCCGTCGTCCAGGCCGAGCTGAACGGCCTCACCGTCGGCCTGATGATCTGCTACGACGTCGAGTTCCCGGAGAACGTGCGCGCCCACGCCCTCGCCGGCACCGACCTCCTGGTCGTACCGACCGCCCAGATGCACCCGTTCCAGTTCGTCGCCGAGCACATGGTGCCGGTGCGCGCCTTCGAGAACCAGATGTACGTGGCGTACGTCAACCGGGTCGGCCGCGAGGGCGAGTTCGAGTTCGTCGGGCTGTCCACGCTCGCCGGACCCGACGGGGTGGCCCGCACCCGGGCCGGCCGCGCGGAGGAACTGGTCCTCGCCGACGCCGACCCCGAGTTCCTCGCCGCCTCCCGTGAGGCCAACCCGTATCTGACCGACCGCCGCCCCGGCCTCTACGGGTCCCTCGTCTGACCACCCCCACCCCCGCTTCACCTGTGCAAGGAGTCCGTACCCCATGACGTCCACCGTGCCCAACGCGATCGAGCACGCCGACGAGCAGCAGCCGCCGATCACCATGTTCGGCCCGGACTTCCCGTACGCGTACGACGACTTCCTCGCCCACCCGGCGGGCCTCGGACAGATACCGGCGACCGAGCACGGCACCGAGGTCGCGGTCATCGGCGGCGGGCTGTCCGGCATCGTCGCCGCGTACGAGCTGATGAAGATGGGGCTGAAGCCGGTCGTGTACGAGGCCGACCGGATCGGCGGGCGGCTGCGGACCGTCGGGTTCGAGGGGTGTGACCCGTCACTGACGGCCGAGATGGGCGCGATGCGCTTCCCGCCGTCCTCCACGGCGCTCCAGCACTACATCGACCTGGTGGGCCTGGAGACCCGTCCCTTCCCCAACCCGCTGGCCGAGGCGACGCCGTCGACGGTCGTCGACCTCAAGGGCGAGTCCCACTACGCCGAGACGCTCGACGACCTGCCGCAGGTCTACCGTGACGTCGCCGACGCCTGGGCCAGGTGCCTCGAAGAGGGCGCCGACTTCTCCGACATGAACCGCGCCCTGCGCGAGCGGGACGTCCCGCGCATCCGCGAGATCTGGTCGAAGCTGGTCGAGAAGCTCGACAACCAGACCTTCTACGGCTTCCTCTGCGACTCCGAGGCCTTCAAGTCCTTCCGCCACCGCGAGATCTTCGGCCAGGTCGGCTTCGGCACCGGCGGCTGGGACACCGACTTCCCCAACTCCATCCTGGAGATCCTCCGGGTCGTCTACACCGAGGCCGACGACCACCACCGCGGCATCGTCGGCGGCTCCCAGCAGCTGCCGCTGCGCCTGTGGGAGCGCCAGCCGGAGAAGATCGTCCACTGGCCCCACGGCACCTCGCTGAGCTCCCTGCACGTGGCCGGCGAGCCCCGCCCGGCGGTCACGCGGCTCAACCGCACCGCCGGCAACCGGATCACGGTGACCGACGCGAACGGCGACATCCGCACCTACCAGGCGGCGATCTTCACCGCCCAGTCCTGGATGCTGCTGTCCAAGATCGCCTGCGACGACTCCCTCTTCCCGATCGACCACTGGACCGCCATCGAGCGCACCCACTACATGGAGAGCTCCAAGCTGTTCGTACCCGTCGACCGGCCGTTCTGGCTCGACAAGGACGAGGACACCGGGCGGGACGTCATGTCGATGACGCTGACGGACCGTATGACGCGCGGGACCTATCTGCTGGACGACGGTCCGGACAAGCCCGCCGTGATCTGCCTGTCGTACACCTGGTGCGACGACAGCCTGAAGTGGCTGCCGCTGTCCGCCAACGAGCGGATGGAGGTCATGCTGAAGTCGCTCGGCGAGATCTACCCCAAGGTCGACATCAGGAAGCACATCATCGGCAACCCGGTGACCGTCTCCTGGGAGAACGAGCCCTACTTCATGGGCGCGTTCAAGGCCAACCTGCCCGGCCACTACCGCTACCAGCGGCGCCTGTTCACGCACTTCATGCAGGACGCGCTGCCCGAGGACAAGCGGGGCATCTTCCTCGCCGGCGACGACATCTCCTGGACGGCGGGCTGGGCCGAGGGAGCCGTCCAGACCGCGCTGAACGCGGTCTGGGGCGTCATGCACCACTTCGGCGGCGGGACCGACCCGGTCAACCCGGGGCCGGGCGACCTCTACGACGAGATCGCCCCGGTCGAACTCCCCGAGGACTGAGCCCGCTCAGACCCCGGCGGCCCGCGCCTTCTCGTACACCGCGGCGGCGACGTCCTTGAGCTCCTGGGCGTCGCGCGTGGTGCTCTGCGCGTCGACGAGGATCTCGTCGAAACCGATCCCGGCGTGGGTGACGAGGTCCTCGACGATCTGGTCCACGCTGCCCTGGAAGGGCCGGCGGCCGGCACCGTCGTACGTCTTCGCCGAGTACCGCAGGTTCGCCCGCAGCACCGTGCGCAGCGGTGCCGTGCGCCCGCGCTCGGCCGCCAGCTCCTGGAGCCGGCTCCACTGCGCGGCCAGCTCCTCGGGGCCCGCCCCGGTGGGCATCCAGCCGTCGGCGTGGTCCACGATGCGGCGCCACGCCTTCGCGCTGCGCCCGGCCAGCAGGACCGGGATCGGCCGGGCGGGCTTCGGGCCCACCACGGCCGGGGCGATCCGCGTGACGTCCCCGTCGTACGACACCGGGTCCGGCCCCCAGACCGCGCGGCACACCCCGATCAGCTCGTCCAGGGCCCGGCCCCGGTCCTCGAACGGCCGCACCGCCGACGCCGCGAACTCGTCGTGCGACCAGCCGGTGCCGAAGCCGGCCACCACCCGGCCGCCGCTCGCCGCGTCCAGCGAGGCCAGGGTCTTGGCGAGCTGGAACGGCACGTGCAGCGGTCCCACCAGGACGCTCGTGCCCAGCTCCGCGCGCCGGGTGGCCGCGGCTGCCAGGGTGAGCGTGACCAGCGGATCGGCCACACCGCGGTACTCGTCGGGCCAGGGGAGGCCCTCGACGCCGTACAGGCCCTGAGTGGCGGGTTCCGGGAACAGGGCCCGCTCGTACACCCACAGGCTGTCGTAGCCGGTCTCCTCGGCGGCGCGCGCCACGTCGGGCACGTCCCGTCCGAGGTCGTACGTACGGTTCTGGGGGAGGCCGAGGCCGAGCCGTGTCACCATGCTCCGTGCTCCTTCGCGAGACGTCGGATCGCGCCCAACGTACAGCGCGGGGAGAGTGGTTCGGGCGCGTCGGTGGCCGGATCAGTCCGGCAGCGGTGTGAGGAGCATGCGGCCGGCGAAGCCCACCGCCGTGTCCAGGCGTTCGGTGAACTCACCGGCGACGTCCGGCAGTCCGCGCAGCGCCCACAGGGCGCGGGCCGCCGTCCAGGCGGCGTCCCGCGCGCGTTCCAGGCTCCACGCGCCGAGCAGATGGGTCAGCGGGTCGGCGATCCGCAACAGATCGGGGCCCGGCGTCAGCTCCTCGCGGATACGTTCCTCCAGCGAGAGGAGGAGATCGCCCACCTCGTCGAACTCGTCCTCCAGATCGACGGGTTCGCAGCCGAGGCTACGACACGCGTCCACGACGGCGAGCGCCAGATCGTGACCGATGTGCGCGTTGATGCCCGCCAGCGCGAACTGCAGCGGACGTACCCCGGGATGGCGGCGGAACTGGAACAGCGGGCGCCAGCAGGCCGGTGGCCGCCGCTCCTCGAACACCGCGTCCACCACCGCCAGATAGCGCTCCGCGAAGCGGACGTCCAGCGTGATCGCCGCCCGCGCGTCCGGGAACCGGCCCGCGTCGACGTGCCGGTCCACGGCCTCCGTGACGGCGAGGTAGACACGGTTGAAGACCGCGACCCCGTCCCGCGCGGGAAGGGCCGCGTCGAGGGCGCGCATACGGGAGAGGACCTCGTCCACGGACGTGAGGACTTGTTCGCATTGCGCCATGAGCGCAGAGTCGCACCTTTAGGCTGGCGCCGGTGGCGGCGGGCCCGACGCGTCCCCGGAACGGGGGAACACGCCCGCCGTGGGGGAGGGGGAGCACTACTGTGTCAGGCTCGCGTGCCCGGCGCCTGGCCGCGCGGAGGGCCGAGCGCCGACGTGCCGCCCGGCGCGGCGCGATGGTCGCGGCGGCCTCCGTCGTGGTCGCGATCGGCACCGTCACCGGGATGATGTCGGCCGTCGGTGACGGAGCCGGATCGGACGAGGCGCGCCCGGAGACGACCTCCTCGCCCCGCCTGGATCCGCTGCCCGCCGTGCCGTCGCCCTCACCGTCCCCGACGACGTCCCCTTCGCCCACGGCCGGTCCCGAGAAGAAGGCGAGCCCGAAGGCGTCCGCGTCCAGGACGGAGAGGAAGCGGCAGGCCGCCCCCGTGGCCACCCGCCTCTACCGCCACCCCGCGAGCCGGGTCCTGGACTGGGTGCGGGCCAACCCCGACGACCCGCGCCGCGCGGTCATAGAGTCCCGCATCGCCGACCAACCCGCCGCCGTGTGGTTCGCGGACTACTCCCCGGACTCGATCACCTCCCGGGTGCGCGCCGTGGCGTCCGGGGGCGCGGCACAGGGACGGGTGCCCGTTCTCGTGCCGTACGCCATCCCCGACCGTGACTGCGGCGGACACTCCGAGGGCGGGGCGCCCGACCTGGCCGCCTACGACGCGTGGATCGACCGGTTCGCCGCCGGGCTGGGGAGCGGTGAGGTCGTCGTCGTCCTGGAGCCCGACTCGATCGCCCAGTCCGAGTGCCTCTCCGCCGGGCAGCGCGCCGACCGCTTCGCCTCGCTGGCGCGGGCCGGCCGGGTGCTGAAGGAGGCCAACCCCCGGGCGCGGGTCTACTTCGACGCCGGGCACTCCGGCTGGCACGCCCCGGCCAAGCAGGCGAGCCTGCTGCGGCAGGCCGGGGCCGCCTCGGCCGCCTCCTCCGACGGCGTCTTCAGCAACGTCTCCAACTTCCACGCCACGGCCGACGAGATCGCCTACGACCGCGCCGTGCTCGACGCCCTGGACGGTCCCCCGAGCCTCGGCGCGGTGATCGACACCAGCCGCAACGGCAACGGCGCCCCGTCGGACGGCGAGTGGTGCGACCCCGCGGGCCGCAAGCTCGGCCGCGCCCCGACGCTCGGCACCGGGGAGGCCAGGATCGACGCCTACCTGTGGGTCAAGCTGCCGGGGGAGTCGGACGGCTGCAAGGGCGCGCCGGGCACCTTCACCCCGTCGTACGCCTACGACTTGGCGCGCTGATCGTCCTCGGCGCCGTTCGTGTCGTAGGAGGACGTGCCCTCGTCGAGCAGCGGCTCCTGCGTCTTGAGGTGGGCGGGGGCGAAGGCGCGCAGCGCGTGGTAGCCGGTGATGACGACCAGGGTGCCGAGCGCGATGCCGCTGAGCGAGAAGGTGTCGGTGAACTCCATGCTCACGTTGCCGACGCCGATGATGATGCCCGCCGCGGCCGGCACCAGGTTCAGCGGGTTGCGCAGGTCCACCTTGGCGTTGATCCAGATCTGGGCGCCGAGCAGGCCGATCATGCCGTACAGGATGACGGTGATCCCGCCGAGGACACCGCCGGGGATGGCCGCCACGACCGCGCCGAACTTCGGGCAGAGACCGAACAGCAGGGCGAAACCGGCGGCCGCCCAGTACGCGGCCGTGGAGTAGACGCGGGTCGCGGCCATCACGCCGATGTTCTCGGAGTAGGTGGTGTTGGGCGGGCCGCCCACCGCGGTGGACAGCATGGAGCCGACACCGTCGGCGGAGATGGCGGTGCCGAGCTTGTCGTCGAGGTTGTCGCCGGTCATCTCGCCGACCGCCTTGACGTGCCCGGCGTTCTCGGCGATCAGCGCGATGACCACCGGCAGGGCGACCAGGATCGCCGACCATTCGAAGGACGGGCCGTGCAGGGTGGGCAGGCCGATCCAGTCCGCCTGCCCCACACCGGACAGGTCCAGGCGCCAGTGGTCGGTGACCTCGCCGCTCGCGTCCGCCGAGTGGATCCGGCCGAAGATCCGGTCCAGCGCCCAGGACAGGACGTACCCGAAGACCAGTCCGAGGAAGATCGCGATCCGGGACCAGAAGCCGCGCAGGCAGACCACGGCCAGACCGGTGAACAGCATCACGAACAGGGCGGTCCACTGGTCCTGCGGCCAGTAGGTGGAGGCGGTGACCGGCGCCAGGTTGAAGCCGATCAGCATCACCACCGCGCCGGTCACGATCGGCGGCATCGTGGCGTGGATGATCCGCGCCCCGAACCGCCGCACCGCGAGACCCACCAGGAACAGCGCGGCCCCCACCACGAAGACCGCGCCGGTGACCGTGGCGCTGGAGCCGCCCTGGGCCCGGATGACCGCGGCGACGCCGACGAAGGAGAGCGAGCAGCCCAGATAGCTGGGCACCCGGCCGCGGGTGGCCAGCAGGAACACGACGGTCGCGACGCCCGACATCATGATCGCGAGGTTGGGGTCCAGACCCATGAGCACCGGCGCCACGAAGGAGGCGCCGAACATCGCCACGACGTGCTGGGCGCCCAGACCCGCCGTGCGGGGCCAGGAGAGCCGTTCGTCGGGGCGGACCACCGCGCCGGGGGCTGGGGTGCGTCCGTCGCCGTGCAGTGTCCAGCGGACGCCGAGATCCATGGGCTGTCGCTTTCGTCGTATGAGCAGCGTGTCCGGACCATTGTGGGGTCTGAGCAGCAGTGCTTCGTACAGACGGGCGGGCGGGGCGGCCCGTCTGAGCGTCTGCTTAGGATGAGGGCGCGCCGCTTTCCGTGTAGGCGGCACTCATCCCGTACGTCCCAGGAGTCCCGCCCGTGACCGCCGAAGCCCCGCCCGCCCCCGCCCTGTCGTACGGCCGGCTGATCCCCGTGACCGTCCACTTCGACGACCTCGACGCGCTGGGGCTGCTGCACAACGCCCGCTACCCGCTGCTGGTCGAGCGGGCGTGGACCGAGCTGTGGCAGGAGAAGGGCATCCGCTTCGACGGCGACTGGGTCGCGGCCGGTGACGCCTGCAACGCGGTCAGGGAGCTGCGGATCGGCTACGAGGCGCCCGTCACCCGGGCCGGCACGTACGCGGTCCACCTGTGGCTGGAGCGGCTCGGCACGACCGGGCTGACGTACGGCTTCCGCTTCTGCTCCGAGGACGGGGCGGTGACCTACGCGCGGGGCAGTCGGGTGCTGGTGCGGCTCGACGCCACGACCCTGCGCCCGGCGCCCTGGAGCGAGACGTTCAGGGCCGCGGCTCGGGAACTGCTGCCTCCGGCCGGGTGATCTTCGTACGGTCCCCCGCGCGCAGCACGCTCGCGAAGCCGGCGATGCCGCACGACAACACGGTGACCAGGACGAACGACACCATCAGACTGGTCGCCTGGGCCAGCAGGCCGATGGCGCTCGGGGCGATCAGCCCCGAGGTGTAGGTGATGGTCGCGACGCCCGCGATGGCCAGGCTCGGATTGGAGCCGCTGCGGCCGGCGGCGGCGAAGCACAGCGGCACGACCACCGCGATGCCGAGCCCCATCAGCGCGAATCCGCCCATCGCCATCGCGGGGTGCTCGGCGAACACGATCAGCAGCCCGCCGAGGATCGCGACGACACCGCTCGCGCGGACGGTACGGACGGCGCCGTAGCGGTCCACCACGTGGTCTCCGGCGATCCGGGCGATCGCCATCGTGAGGGTGAAACCGGTGGTGCAGGCCGCGGCGAGACCGGCCGAGGTCTCCAACTGGTCGCGGAGATAGACCGCCGACCAGTCCAGGCTCGCGCCTTCCGCGAACACCGCGCAGAACCCGATCGCGCCGATGAGCAGCGCGGAGCGGGGCGGCAGCGCGAACCGCGGGGGCGGCTCCTCGTCCTCCGCGGGCTGGAGGTCGAGCACCCAGGTACAGGCGGTCACGCCCACCACCGTCAGTACGGCGGCCGCGAGCGCGTGGTGCAGCCGGGCGTCCGAGCCGAGGTGGGCGGCGAGCGTGCCGGCCGCCGAACCGATCAGGGCGCCGGCGCTCCACATGCCGTGCAGTCCGGACATGATCGACTTGTTGAGACGGTTCTCCACCTCGACGCCGAGCGCGTTCATCGCCACGTCGGACGTGCCGGCCGTGGCGCCGTAGACGAACAGGGCCAGACAGAGGGTGACGAGGTTCGGGGCGAGGGACGGCAGGACCAGCGCGAGCGTCCACAGCGCGAGCAGGCCGCGCAGTGCCGTGCGGGCGCCGAAGCGGTGGCTGATGCTTCCCGCGAGCGGCATCGCGATGGACGCGCCGAGCGCGGGGAAGGCGAGCGCGAGTCCGAGCTGCCCGGCGCCGATCCCGGCGTGGTCCTGGATCCAGGGGACGCGGGTGGCGAACGAACCGGTGACCGCGCCGTGCACGGCGAACACGGCGGCCACGGCATACCGGGCCCGCCTCACATCGCGCTGCTGATGGACCACTGCGGTCATTGTCCCGCCCCTCCCTGTCGCCGGTTCCCGAACGCGCCGCCGTAAACTATCAGGAACCCTGCCTGAAAGATAAGGGGTTATTCGCTCGCTCCCCGCTCGTCCACGCCCGTCCGCGCCTCCGGTCCTCGTACGGACCGGTCCCGCCGATCTGGAAGGATCCCGGCATGGCCGCATCCCCGAGCACCGCCAGAGCCCTCAACGACCGGCTCGCCCTGCGCCTGCTCCAGCAGCAAGGCCCGTTGACCGCAGGCCAGTTGAAGCAGCTGACCGGTCTGTCCCGGCCGACCGTCGCCGACCTCGTCGACCGGCTCACGGAGGCCGGGCTCATCGCGGTGGTCGGCGAGGCGGGGGAGCAGCGGCGCGGACCCAACGCCAAGCTGTACGGCATCGTCGCCGGGCGGGCGCATCTGGCCGCGCTGGACGTCCGCACGGAGGGCGTCACCGTGATCGTGTCGGACCTCGTCGGCGAGGTGCTGGCCGAGGCCGCCCTTCCCATCACCGGGGACGCGGGGACCGGCCCGGCGGTCGAACAGGCGGTGGCACTGGTCGAGCGGACGGTGAAGGAGGCGGGCGCCGACCGGCTGCACACCGTCGGCATCGGGGCACCCGGGCTGATCGACCCCGCGAGCGGCGAACTGCGCGACTCCACGGGGCTGCCCGAGTGGCACCGGCGGCTGGTCGCCGCACTCCAGGAGCGGCTGCCCGAGACCCGGGTCACCGTGGAGAACGAGACGAACCTCGCGGCGCTGGCCGAGCAGCGGGACGGGGCGGCCCGCGACCGGGACACCTTCGTCCTGCTGTGGCTGGGCCACGGCACCGGCGCCGCGGTGATCCTCGACGGCACCCTGCGCAGGGGTGCCTCCGGCGGCACGGGCGAGATCGGCTTCCTCCCGGTCCCGGGCACGAGCGGCCTGCCGTCGGCCACCGGCTGCGACGGCGGCTTCCACTCCCTGGTGGGGGCGGCGGCGGTCGCGGAACTGGCGGCGGAGTACGGCGTCGTGGCGGAGCCGGGGATCGAGCCACCGGCGGCGGGCGCGGTGCGGACGGCCGTCGCGGCGGAGGGGGCCGCCTCCCCGGAGGCACGCTTCCTCGACACCCTGGCCGACCGGATCGCGGTGGGCGTCGCCTCGGTGGTCGCGCTGCTGGACCCCGGGCACGTCGTCCTGGGCGGCGAGATCGGCCAGGCCGGCGGCGAGCCGCTCGCCGCCCGGGTCCGGGACCGCCTGGCCGCGATGTCACCCCTGCCCGTGGACGTGCACCCCAGCACGCTGGGCGGCGGCGCGGTCCTGCGCGGAGCCCTCCTGACGGCCCGCGACCAGGCCCAGAACGAACTCTTCGGCGCGCCCGAACTCTAGGGCGGTCCGCGCCGATCACGCCGGATCAGCGAGCGGCGCCCGGTGCCGTGCATCGCAAGGGAGTCGATGCGATGGGGTCCCTCCCGCGCAAGGGGGTCCCCCGCTCGAGCGTCGGGGAATCGGCGAGTGACGACAACGCGGCGAGGCGCGGTGCCAGGCGTCGGGAGCCTGGCCTGATCAACGAGACAGCCCTCCAGCCGCCCGCCGACCGGGCCGGCAGCACACAGGGCGCCGCCGCGCCGACCGCCTTGCCGGACGTCGGAGCGCGCTCCAGGGGTGGGCCTCCTCGGGCGCGCTGGGGCCGTGGTCCGCCTGTCCTGGTGGCGGAGGCCCGGCGTGCGGTGGGGGCGATGTGGGGCGGGGCTGTCGAGAGCGCTGCTCCGTCGCTGCGGCCCTTCGGTGCCCCGCCCGGTGGTGGCGCGGGCCCGGGGCCGCTTCGGGCGCCGCCGGCGCCGCCCGGCTCGCCCGGCGGAGCCGAATGCGAGGCCGGCGCGGGCAGGCCGTGCGTGCGGGCTGCCGGCGACCGGGCTGGTGAGCGCCGTGTCGGCCGTGTGTGCGGGCTGCTGGCGGCCGGGGCGGTGAGCGCCGTGTCGGCCGTGTGTGCGGGCTGCTGGTGGTCGGGGCGGTGAGCGCCGTGTCGGCCGTGTGTGCGGGCTGCTGGTGGTCGGGGCGGTGAGCGCCGTGTCGGCCGTGCGTGCGGGCTGCTGGTGGCCGGGGCGGTGAGCGCCGTGTCGGCCGGGCGGCGCGGGCTGCTGGTGGCCGGGCCCGTGAGCGCCGTGTCGGCCGGGCGGCGCGGGCTGCCGGTGGCCGGGGTGGTGAGTGCCGTGTCGGCCGTGTGTGCGGGCTGCCGGCGACCGGGCCGGTGAACGGCTGCGTCGGCCGTGCGGTGCGGGCGCCGCCGCCACGCGGCGGTCAGCGGCGCGTGGCGGCGGCTCCGAATCGCTTCGCCAGGTACTCGTCGAAGGTGCCCTTGCCGACCGCCCGGTCCGGGGCGAGGTGGCCGCCTTCGCGGAAGGCGTTGTAGGCCGCGCCGCGCAGGGGGAGCTTCGCCACCGCACGGCGGCGGCCCGTCGCCTTCAGATAGGCGCGGGCCAGGGAATCGAACGTCCGTACCTCCGGGCCGCCCATGTCGGCGACGCGGCCCGCCGGCGCGGCCTGCGCGAGCTCCGCCAGACGTTCCGCGACCTCGGTGACCTCGACGGGCTGGTCCTTCACCCGGGCCGGCAGCAGCAGGACCGGCAGCTTCGCCATGCCCTGGAGCACCGTGAGCACCAGATCGTGGAACTGGGTGGCGCGCAGCACCGTCCAGCCCAGCCCCGACTCCTCGATCAGCCGCTCCACGGCCAGCTTGGTCTTGTAGTAGCCGAACGGCACCCGGTCGACCCCGACGATCGAGATGTACACCAGATGGCCGACACCGGCCCGCCGGGCCGCGTCGATCAGGTTCCGTGCGGCCTTCTCGTCGCCGCCCCGCGCGGACGTCGCACAGTGGACGATCGTGTCGGCCCCCGTGACGGCAGCCTCCAGCCCGCTCCCGCCCTCGCGCAGGTCGGCGGCGTACGGCTGCGAGTGCCGGCTGAGCACCCGCACCTCGTGACCGTCCGCCCGCAGCCGTTCGGTGACGTGCCGGCCGAGCGTTCCGGTACCGCCGGTCACCAGGATCGTGCTCATGCTGTTCAGCCCCTTCGGACACCCGGCGCTCCCGGACGGAGCGCCTTCGTCAACCGGGACGGATCAGCCACCGTCGGATGTGACATGGCCGTGCCGGCGACGTCGTACGCCGTCCAGCTTCGCCGGGTCCGGCACCGGCCGCATCCGCGCGTGGTGAGGCCCGGCGGCGGGCAAGGGCCGTCGTCACCGCCGCCGGGCCGGTCCTGCGAGGGTCAGCAGGCTCCCTGGTCCCGCCAGACCCCCCACTCGCCGGTGGTGCCGGGCTCCTCGCCCTGCGTCCACCACTGCGCCTTCCAGACGTGGCCCTCGTGGGACACCACGCTGCCCCCGCCGTACGCGGACGAGGCGTTCCACGCCGGGTCCGAGCAGTCGCCGGGCTCACCGGGCGGCGTCGTCGGCGGGTCCGTCGGCGTCGTGCCGGTGCCCGGCTCGACGACGGTCGTCCCGCGCGCGAGATCCGTGGCGAGGGCGTACTTCTTGCCGCCGACCGTGACCGTCCAGTTGGACGGGGTCGACACGGGCAGGTAGTAGTTGAACGACAGGTCGACGGTCGCCCCCGGCGCCAGCGACTGCCACGCCGGCAGCTTCAGCGACACCCGGTGGAAGTCGCCCTTCAGGCCGCCCACGTTGCCGCCCGTGTGGTCGCTGCTGATGACCTTGGTGCCGAAGCCGGACTGGTCGGAGGCGTTCCCCGGAGCGGCGGTCGCGTAGTCGAACTGGAACTCCGTGCCGCCCGGCAGCGCGGTCCTCGTGTTGTTCGTGATCCGCAGCTTGGGCGTGATCGGGTAGTTGGAGTCGCCCAGCTTGAAGTCCGTGAACTCCACGTCCACGTTCACGGCCTCCGCCGGCAGGTCCGCGTTGGACTTCCGCGCGCCGTACGGTGCGGCCGCCTTGAACTTGTCGTACATCAGCGAGGTGAGCGTGTCGCCCGTCTCGTACTGGCCCTCGGTCGCGTTCCAGTCGTAGTCACCGGCCAGCTCCCAGACCATGGTGCCGCCGATGCCGCGGTCCACGACGTAGTCGGCCTTGGCCGCGACCGACTGCTCGTCCTCGGTGGACAGGAAGACCTTCTTCTCGGCGTTCCACAGCCAGGGGGCGACCAGCGTCGAGTCGTACTTGCGGGCGTACGTGCCGGTCAGCTCGGTGTCGGCCGGGAAGCCGTAGTCGGTGACGTAGTCGCCGACGATCCCCTTCTCGAGGTTCTTGGCGTGCCACATCGGGTTGGAGCCCGCCGGGGACTCCTTGCCGTTGGTGTCGAGGTCGTGCCAGAGGTTGTCGATGCCGACGGCGCCGTCACCGCACTTCGTCAGCCCGGAGCCCGCCGGGCAGGAGGAGGCGGCCGCCTTCCCCCACAGACCGTCGGTCCCGCCCTGCACGTTCTTGTGGCCGCGGGTGTAGTACGGCAGGCCGATGTTGATGCGGCCGGCCGGCATGGAGCCGCGGAAGTAGTGGTAGGCCCAGTCGGTGTTGAGGTAGCCGATGCCGCCGTACTGGGCGCTGCCGTAGACGTTCGCGGCGGCCAGTTCGGCGTCCTTGCCGTCGTCGAACAGGGAGGCGTTCGGGCCGACGTACTCGTTCCAGGCGCCGTGCAGGTCGTACGACATGATGTTGACGTAGTCCAGGTACTTCTGGACCTGGAAGGTCTCCATGCCGCGCAGCAGATAGCCGGACGAGGGGGCCGCCACCGTCAGCATGTAGTGCTTGCCGTCGGCCGCGCCCGCGCGGTCCAGCTTCTCGCGCAGCGTCTTCATCAGCGCCGCGTAGCCCTTGACCAGTCCGGCCCGGCGGGCGTTGGCGAAGGACCAGTCGAGCGGGTTGCCCGCGTCCTTCATCGTCGTCGGGTACTCGTAGTCGATGTCGACGCCGTTGAAGCCGTACTTGCGGATGAAGTCGACCGTCGAGTCGGCGAAGGTGTTGATACCGGCCTGGTTGACCGACCCGTCGGCGTTGGTGGCCATCGAGTAGAAGCCGCCGGAGTTCACGCGGTTTCCGCCGTCGTCGAAGTAGCCGCCCGTCTCGGCCCAACCGCCCACCGAGATCAGCGTCTTGACGTCCGGGTGCTGCTTCTTGAACTTGTTGAGCAGATTGAAGTGGCCCTTGTAGGGCAACTGCGGGTCCATCTCGGCGCCGGCCACGCCCGGCCAGGTCATCCCGGTGGCCGCGTTGGCGGCTCCGTCCGTGCCGACGGAGATCTTGTTGCCCTTGTCGATGTGCGCGAACGCGTAGTTGATGTGGGTGATCTTGTCCCACGGGATGTCGGACGCCAGGTAGGCGGGCTTTCCGTCCTTACCGGTGCGCCAGCCGGTGAAGTAGCCGATCACCCGGCGCTGGTGGTCGGCGCCCATCCTCTCGCGCCCGGCCGAGTCGTAGACCGAGCAGTACGGGACGTCGACGCCCGGCGTCCGGTACAGGCCGTCGGGACGGCAGGACTCCTGGTCGGCGGCGTGCGAGACGGTGGCCGGGAGGGCGGCGAGCAGCAGTCCGGCGACGGCCGCTGCGGAGGCGAGGAGCGCGGGTCTCGCTCCCGGGCGTGAGGGGGACGGCACAGTGGGTTCCTCTCCACGTAAGTTGGCGCAGACCCTAAGAGGACTAGACCACAGCGTCAATAGGTATGGACCAATCTCGGGGCTCGTCAAAGGGTCGCGGCGGCGGGGGAGTTGCCCTTCGCGCGACGCCGGGCAGCCCGCGCGTCACCCGCTGTGAGCCACTCCACACCGTTCGCCCGCATGGAGGGGTTCCGGTCGTGGCAGACTGGCTCTGTACCAGTAGCAGCGCACTCCGGGGTCGGTGAAAGTCCGAACCGGCGGTTACAGTCCGCGACCCGGTCGCCTCCAGCGGCCGGTTGACCAGGTGAAATTCCTGGACCGACGGTTAAAGTCCGGATGGGAGGCAGTGCGCGGCGGGCGGGCATCCATGCGCGCCGTCGTACCGGTTCGCCCGTGGAGGCGAGCTCTGTCCGGCGTCGCTCCCGGTGTCGTCGCCCGTGGTTTCTGTCGTCATCGACAGCCCCGGAGTCCGTGCCCGAAGAGGCAGGAGGACCCGGGAAGTGTTCACCGGAATCGTCGAAGAGCTGGGCGAGATCACCGCCGTCGAGACCCTCGACGACGCCTGTCGCTTCCGGCTGCGTGGCCCCGTCGTCACCGCAGGCGCGAAGCACGGCGATTCCATCGCCGTCAACGGCGTCTGCCTCACGGTCGTCGAGCACGAGGGCGACGAGTTCACCGCCGACGTGATGGCGGAGACCCTCAACCGCTCCAGCCTGGGCGTCCTCACCGTCGGATCGCGCGTCAACCTCGAACGCCCCACGGCCGTGGGCTCCCGCCTCGGCGGCCACATCGTGCAGGGCCATGTCGACGGCACCGGCGAGATCCTCGAGCGCAAGCCCTCGGAGAACTGGGAGCTCGTGAAGATCTCCCTCCCCGCCGACCTCTCCCGCTACGTCGTGGAGAAGGGCTCCATCACCGTCGACGGCATCAGCCTCACCGTCGTCGACGCCGGACCCGACTACTTCACCGTCAGCCTCATCCCCACCACCCTCGCCCTGACCACGCTCGGCACCAAGCAGCCCGGCGACCCGGTCAACCTCGAGGTGGACGTCATCGCCAAGTACGTCGAGCGGATGCTCGGCGACCGCGCCATCGGCGAGGGGGCGGCCCGGTGAACTGGCTCAACTCCGAGGCGTTCACCCTCCTCGACCAGCACATCAAATGGTCGGACATGATCGGCAACGTGATCGGTCTGATCGCGCTCGCGCTCGGCTGGCGCCGCTCCATCTGGACCTGGCCCGCCCAGTTCGTCTCCGGCCTGATCCTCTTCGCCGCCTTCGCCACCGCCCACCTCTCGGGCAGCGCGGGCAAGCAGGTCGTCGTCATGCTGGTCGCCGCCTGGGGCTTCCGGCAGTGGAGCCGCGGCCGGCAGCAGGCGCAGGACGGCTCCGTCGCCGTACGGTTCGCCACCAATCAGGAACGCCTGCTCCTGCTGGGCGCGGCTGCCGTCGGCACCCTCGCCGTCGGCGGGCTGTTCACCCTCTACCCGTCCCTGTCCTGGGACCCCTGGCCGGACGCCTACATCTTCGTCGGCACCATCGTCGCCATGTACGCGCAGGCCCGCGGCATGGTCGAGTTCTGGTTCGCCTGGCTGCTGGTCGACCTCGTCGGCGTCCCGCTGAACTTCGCCAACGGTTTCGCCTTCTCCGGTTTCGTCTACGTCATCTACGGCGCGCTGGTCCTGTGGGGCCTGCGCGACTGGTGGCTGCGCTCCCGTGACGCGCGGCCCGCCCTGGAAGGAGCGCCGGCATGAGTGCGGCACCGATCCTGTACAGCACCGACGGCGTCGAGGACCTCGAGCTCGACCCGGTCGAGCAGGCCATCGCCGACATCGCGGCCGGCCGCCCGGTCGTGGTCGTCGACGACGAGGACCGCGAGAACGAGGGCGACCTCGTCATCGCCGCCGAGAAGGCCACCCCCGAGATCGTCGCCTTCATGATGAGCGAGTGCCGCGGCCTGATCTGCGCCCCCATGGAGGGCGACGAGCTGGACCGGCTGCGGCTGCCGCAGATGGTGGACGACAACACCGAGTCGATGAGGACCGCGTTCACCATCTCCGTCGACGCCTCCGCCGCCCACGGCGTGACCACCGGCATCTCGGCCGCCGACCGCGCCACCACGCTCCAGCTGCTGGCGAGCGGCACCGCCGAACCCGCCGACCTCGTCCGCCCCGGCCACATCTTCCCGCTGCGCGCCCGCACCGGCGGCGTACTGGTGCGCAACGGCCACACCGAGGCCGCCGTCGACCTCGCCCGCCTCGCCGGCCTGCGCCCGGCCGGCGCGATCGTCGAGATCGCCGGCGAGGACGGCACCATGCTCCGGCTGCCCGAGCTGATCCCCTTCGCCCGCAAGCACGGCCTGACGATCATCTCCATCGAGGACCTGATCGCCTACCGCCGCTCCGCCGAACCCACCGTCCGCCGCGAGGCCGAGGTGCGTCTGCCCACCTCCCACGGCGCCTTCACCGCGTACGGCTACCGCTCCACCGTCGACGGCGTCGAACACGTCGCCCTCGTCCACGGCGACATCGGCGACGGCGAGGACGTCCTCGTCCGCGTCCACTCCGAATGCCTCACCGGCGACATCTTCGGCTCCCAGCGCTGCGACTGCGGCCCCCAGCTCGACGCGTCCCTGGACCGGATCCAGGCCGAGGGCCGCGGCATCGTGGTCTACCTGCGCGGACACGAGGGACGCGGCATCGGACTCATGTCCAAACTGCGCGCCTACGAACTCCAGGAGCGCGGCCGGGACACCCTCGACGCCAACCTCGAACTCGGCCTGCCCGCCGACGCCCGCGACTACGGCGCCGCCGCGCAGATCCTCGCCGACCTCGGGGTCCGCGGCGTCCGCCTGATGACCAACAACCCCGACAAGTCCGACGCGCTCGTCCGCCACGGCATCAAGGTCGGCGCACGTGAGCCGATGGCCGTCACCGCGAGCGAGCACAACCTCCGCTACCTGCGCACCAAGCGGGACCGGATGGGCCACGACCTGCCCTGGCTGGACACGCCGACCGTGCCCGCCTGCGGCAACCAGTAAGAGAAACCAGCGAGGAGAGACGTGAGCGGCAAGGGTGCACCGGAACTGTCCGTACGCGACGTGGGGGACCTGCGGGTCGCCGTCGTCGCGGCACAGTGGCACGAGAAGGTGATGGACGGACTGGTGGACGGCGCCCTGCGCGCCCTGCACGACCTCGGCATCGACGAGCCGACCCTGCTCCGGGTCCCCGGCAGCTGGGAACTCCCGGTGGTGGCCAAGGTCCTGGCCGGCCGCGGCTACGACGCGGTCGTCGCCCTCGGCGTCGTCATCCGGGGCGGCACGCCCCACTTCGACTACGTGTGCCAGGGCGTCACCCAGGGCCTCACCCAGGTCTCGGTCGACACCGGTGTGCCCGTCGGCTTCGGCCTGCTCACCTGTGACAACGAGGAGCAGGCCCTGGACCGCGCCGGACTGCCCGGCTCCAGCGAGGACAAGGGCCACGAGGCGGTCACCGCGGCCGTGGCGACCGCGGCCTGCCTGCGTTCAGTATCCGAACCCTGGCGGTGAGCAGGCCCCGTCACCGCGTAGGGTAAGGACCACCATGTCCAAGAAGACGTTCGAGGAGCTCTTCACCGAGCTCCAGCAGAAGGCCGCCCACGGCGACCCCGCCACCTCCCGTACCGCCGAGCTGGTCGACAAGGGCGTCCATGCCATCGGCAAGAAGGTCGTCGAGGAGGCCGCCGAGGTCTGGATGGCCGCCGAGTACGAGGGCAAGGAGGCGGCGGCCGAGGAGATCTCGCAGCTGCTGTACCACGTCCAGGTGATGATGGTCGCCCGCGGCATCACCCTCGACGACGTCTACGCCCACCTGTAAGAACCGACGCTCGCGACACACCCCTCTCACACGAAGGAAGCCGACCTCATGCTGCGCATCGCCGTCCCCAACAAGGGTTCACTGTCCGGCCCTGCGGCGGAGATGCTGCATGAGGCCGGCTACCAGCAGCGCCGCGAGTCCAAGGAACTGCGCATCGTCGACCCGGAGAACGAGGTCGAGTTCTTCTACCTCCGCCCCCGCGACATCGCGATCTACGTCTCCTCCGGCCAGCTCGACATCGGCCTCACCGGCCGTGACCTGCTGATCGACTCCGGCGCCGACGCCGAGGAGATCCTGGCGCTGGGCTTCGCCCGCTCCACGTTCCGCTTCGCCACCAAGCCGGGCACCGTCGGCGACGACCTGGCGGACCTGAAGGGCAAGACGGTCGCCACCTCCTACGAGGGCATCGTCGCCAGGCACCTCGCCGACCACGGCGTCGACGCCTCCGTCGTGCACCTCGACGGCGCCGTCGAGACCGCCATCGAACTGGGCGTCGCCGAGGTCATCGCCGACGTCGTCGAGACGGGCACCTCACTGCGCAACGCCGGCTTGGCGGTCGTCGGCGACCCGATCATGAAGTCCGAGGCCGTCGTCATCCGCCGCACCGGCGCGGACGGCGAGGAGCCCAAGGTGCAGCAGTTCCTGCGCCGCCTCCAGGGCGTCCTGGTCGCCCGGACGTACGTGATGATGGACTACGACTGCCGGGTCGAGCAGCTGGAGAAGGCCGTCGCCCTCACCCCGGGCCTGGAGTCCCCGACCGTGTCCCCGCTGCACAACGAGGGCTGGGTCGCCGTCCGCGCCATGGTCCCGTCCAAGGAGGCACAGCGGATCATGGACGACCTCTACGACATCGGCGCCCGCGCCATCCTCACCACGGCCATCCACGCCTGCCGCCTCTGACCGGGCCCCGGAGCAACGCCATGCCGGACGCAACCGCGGACCAGCCGCCCGAACTGCCCGTCACCTTCCGTCCGGGCCGCACCCGTGTGGTGCTGCTCACGGCGGGCGCCGCGCTCTTCGTGGTCATCACCCTGATCGCGCTGCTCCTCGAGCAGCTCAGCCCCGGGGAGCGGATCAGCTTCGTCTTCACCGCCGCCATGCTGGCCGGCGTGCTGCTGTTGCTGGCCCGGCCGAAGGTCGTCGCCGACGAGGCGGGCGTCACCGTCGTCAACATCGTGAGCCGGCGCCGCCTGGACTGGGCGGAGATCCTTCAGGTGAACCTCCGTCCCGGTGATCCTTGGGTCTTCCTCGACCTCAGCGACGGCACCAGCATGCCCGCGCTCGGCATCCAGCCGGGCATCGCCAGGCAGCGGGCCGTCGCCGACGCGCGGGCCCTGCGCGCCCTCGCCGAGGCCCGCTCCACGGCCGGGCCCGGCGCACCCCGGAGCTGACACCTCAGGGAAGCGTCGGGGACGTCCACCTGCCGCAGTCGCCCATGTCTTGATTAATCTGGTGGGCGGAGGCGCGACGACCGCGCCTCCGCCCCTGCCGCCCCGCCCGGTGCCCAGGGGCTCCAGCTACCCGAGGAGTGACCCTCTCCGGCGATGGACGGATCGTCCTGTAGTACCTGCGCCGCCCCCTGCCGACATAGCGCGGACCCGTTCCACGAGGTCCGCGCGCATGCGGAGGCGGCGGCATCATGACCACCCCCTTGCTGCTGCTCGCAGCCGCCTTCCTGCTGATCCTGGCCAACGGATTCTTCGTGGCCGCCGAGTTCGGCCTGGTCACCGTCGAGCGACAGGACGCCGAGGAGGCCGCCGCGGGCGGCGACCGGCGCGCCCGTCGGGTCGTCGAGTCGCTCAGGGAACTCTCCTTCCAGCTCTCCGGCACCCAGCTCGGCATCACCATCACCTCGCTCGTCGTCGGCATGCTGGCCCAGCCGGCGCTCGCCGAACTGCTGCACGGGCCCTTCACCGGCATCGGCATACCCGAGGGAGCGGTCCCCGGTGTCGCCGTCGTCGTCGGCATGCTGCTGGCCTCGGCCGTACAGATGGTGATCGGCGAACTCGTGCCCAAGAACTGGGCCGTGTCCCGCCCGCTCCAGGTCGCCCGCTTCGTGGCCGGCCCCCAGCATGTGTTCGCACGCCTGTTCCGCCCGGTCATCGCCGGGCTGAACGCCGTCGCCAACCGCCTGGTGCGCGCCCTCGGCCTCGAGCCCGCCGAGGAGCTGGCGTCCGCCCGCACCCCCGGCGAACTCGTCTCCCTGGCTCGGCACTCCGCCCGGGCCGGTGCCCTGGAGCAGGACACCGCGGACCTCTTCGTCCGCACCCTCTCCCTCGCCGAACTGACCGCGCAGCACGTCATGACCCCGCGGGTGAAGGTCAGCGCCCTGCAGTCCTCCGCCACCGCGGAGGACGTGGTCAACCTGACCCGGGCCACCGGCCTGTCCCGCTTCCCGGTGTACCGGGAGCGGATCGACGAGATCGTCGGCATGGTGCATCTGAAGGACGCCCTCGCGGTGTCCGTGCACGACCGGCTGCGCACCCCCGTGGGCCGCATCGCCCGTCCGGCGCTGCTCATCCCCGAGACCCTGCCGGTACGGCCGCTGCTCACCCGGCTGCGCAGCGAGCAGCCCATCGCGGTCGTCGTCGACGAGTACGGTGGCACGGCCGGCGTCGTCACACTGGAGGACATCGTCGAGGAGGTCGTCGGTGAGGTGCGCGACGAGCACGACGGCCACGAGGTGCCCGAACTGGCCGCCGCCCCGCCGGAGGACGGCAACCCCGCCTGGGACGTCGACGGCGGCGTCCGGGTCGACATCCTCCAGCGCATAGGCGTGGAGGTGCCCGAGGGCCCGTACGAGACGGTGGCCGGCCTGGTCGCCGATCTGCTCGGCCGGATCCCGGCCGTCGGGGACCGCGCGGAGCTGCCGGGCTGGCGGCTGTCGGTACGCCGCGTCGGCCACTACCGCGCCGAACGCGTCCGCCTGGTCCGAACGGCACCGCTGCCTCTCGTGGAGGCGGCCGGATGAGCCTCCTGCAACTTCTCTTCGCCGCGCTGCTCGTGCTCGCCAACGGCTTCTTCGTCGGCGCCGAGTTCGCGCTCGTCTCGGTCCGCCGCAGCCAGATCGAACCGCTCGGCACGGCCCGCGCCCGCCAGGTCCTCTACGGCCTGGAGCACCTGCCCCAGATGATGGCGGCCGCCCAGTTCGGCATCACCGTCTGCTCGCTGACCCTGGGCGCGGTCGCCGAACCGACGGTCGCCCATCTGCTGGAGCCGGTCTTCGCGTGGATGCACATTCCGCACGGCCTGATCCATCCGCTCGGCTATGTCATCGCCCTCGCCGTCGTGGTCTTCTTCCACCTCGTCATCGGCGAGATGGTCCCGAAGAACCTGGCGATGGCGGCCCCCGAGAAGGCCGCGCTGTGGCTGAGCCCCGGCCTGGTCTGGTTCGCCCGGCTGTGCAAGCCGGTCACGATCGCGTTCGGCGCCTGCGCCCGGGCCGTTCTGCGGCTCTTCCGCGTCGAGCCGAAGGACGAGGTCGAGGCCGTCTTCACCAGTGAGCAGCTCAACCGGCTGGTGGAGGACTCCGGTCAGGCGGGTCTCCTCGACCCCGAGGAGGCGGAACGGCTGGAGGACGCGCTGGAGCTGGGCTCGCGCCCGGTGACGGACGTCCTGCTGGACCGTGAGTCGCTGGTGACGGTCACGCCCGCGGTCACCCCCGGGGAGGTCGTGGAACTCACCGCCCGCACCGGGTACAGCCGCTTCCCGGTGGCCGCGGAGAGCGGCGCCTTCATGGGCTATCTGCACGTGAAGGACGTACTGGACCTGGAGGACTCCGACCGGGCCGTCCCCCAGCAGCTGTGGCGCCCCATGACGACGCTCCGCCCCGAACTCCCGCTGGACGACGCCCTGACGGTGATGCGCCGTGCCGCTACCCACCTCGCCCAGGTCTCCGACGCCTCCGGCCGGATACTGGGCCTGGTGGCCCTGGAGGACGTCCTGGAACTCCTGGTCGGCGAGGTACGCGACCCGGCCCACCGAGAGGTAACGGTCACACCCCAGAGGGCGAGCGGAACCCCGGAGGAGGCCCTGACCCCCTAGCTGCGGGCAGTCGTGCCGCTGGGGCGGCACGGGTGGGCGCAGCGGCACCCCGCAGGCGCGGGCAAGTCGAACGCCCCCCCCGAGTCGCCCCGTCGCCGGTGCCTCACATCGGCGACGGGTCCGAGGGCCCCCGCCCCGACAGAACCTCCCCATACGCCTGCATGAGATCCGGCAACCGCAACGTCGCCAGATCATCCCGGCTCAACGCCCCGGGATACACCGACAGCCGCAGATCCCGGTACGCACAACTCTTCTCGTACAGCGTCCGCAGAAACCGCCCGTTCCCCAGCTCGTCGATCCACCCCTGCTCCACCACATGCCCGGCGATCGACCGCAGCTCGTCCAACGCCTCCTCGTCCCACACATCCCCGTTCTCCGCCGCCAGCACCTCCCCGATCGAGGTCAGCTCCAACGGCCGGTACGAGGGAAAGTCCACCCGCGTGGTGAACCGAGACGACAACCCGGGATTCGCGGCCAGCAGCCGGTCCATGCCCTCGGGATACCCGGCCAGGATCACGACCAAATGGTCCCGGTTGTCCTCGGCCCGCTTGAGCAGCACCTGGAGCGCCTCGTCCCCGTAGGCGTCCCCCTTGCCGTACCCGGAGTTGGACAGGGAGTAGGCCTCGTCGACGAACAGGACGCCTCCGAGCGCGGAGTCGATCAGCTCGTTCGCCTTCACCGCGGTCTGTCCGAGGTACTCACCGACCAGATCGGCCCGCTGCGCCTCGACGAGGTGATCGCCGCCGAGCAGCCCGAGGGCGTAGAAGACGCGGCCCAGGATGCGGGCCACGGTGGTCTTGCCGGTTCCGGAGGGCCCGGAGAAGACGAAGTGGCGCTTCGGCGGCTGCACCGGCAGCCCCTGCCCCGCCCGCAGCCGCGCCATGTTCAGTTGTGCCGACAACGCCTTGACCTGGCGCTTCACCGGCTCCAGGCCCACCATGCGCTCCAGTTCGGCGAGCGCCTCCTCCAGTAAGGCGGGGTCGGTGGGGCCGGTGGGCAGCGGTGACACCCCGCCGCCCGTCCGTTCCCGCACTCCGGGACCGCCGGCCGGGGGCGGCGGGGGACCCGGTGCCGGCTCCGGGTCGGGCAGCCTGAGGTCCCGCCCCTCGGTGCCGAAGAGCGGGTCGAGCATGTCGGGGCCGTCCATCACGTCCTGCCCCGCGCCGGTGAGCGTGATCGCGGCGAGATCCGCGGAGTCGTCGTAGCCGTCGCCCTCGGCTATCGCCGCGAGCCGGGCGGAGGTGTCCATGAAGGCCGGATCGACCCGGTGCACGGCCCGGTACAGGGGGAGCGCCGCGGCGCTGCGGCCGGTTCCCTCGTGGGCGCGGGCCAGCCAGTAGCGCAGCTCCTTGCGCTGTGGCTGCTCGCTGCGGCACCGCATCAGCGCCGCCGACAGCAGCGGTTCGGCCTGCCCGTACATCTCCAGCCGTACCCGGGCCATGCCGCCGAACAGGCCCGCCTCGATGCCCAGCATCGGGTCCTCGACCAGTGAGTCCGTGTGCCGGACCAGCTGCTCCCAGTCCTTGACCAGATAGGCGCGGCAGGCGTGCAGGAAGCGGACCTGTGGATCGGTGTCGACCGGGGGCAGCCCGGCGAGGGCCCGGTCGAGTTCGGGAACGTGGCGGCCGTCCAGCCAGTGCGAGGCGTGCGCCAGCAGCAGATCGCGGGGGCTCTCCAGCACCGGCTGCACCCACCAGCCCAGCCAGTACCAGGAGTTGAGCGTGCGCCGGTGCCGGGCGCGCTGTTCGCCGAAACGCTCCCGATGACGGAACATCCTGAGCAGCGCGGTCGTCGTGTCGACGCGCAGCGCGTGCAGCCCGAGCCAGCCGTCGGCCATCCCCGGGTCGATCCGCACCGCGGCCCGGAACTCCTCCTCCGCCTGCGGATAGGCGCCCATCGTGTAGGCGTCCACGCCTCGCAGCCAGGCGAGGTCGGCCGGGGCCTGCGGGCCCTGCGTGCCGAAGTCCATCACGTCCCCCACAAACCGTGCCCCCGTCGGTGTGCCGGCCGGCCCTCGCCCGTCGGCTCCCTGTGGTCGAACCGCTGTACCGCGGACCGGAGTTGCAAGGTGCGCGAAGCAGCGTCCGTAGGTCGCACCGAGGGCATCGTACCTGCGGCGGCGGCACGTCCGTAGGGTGCCGTGCACGCCGAAGGGCGAGGTGGGAGGGGAGACGCGGACCGCGCTCCGTGACCCAGGGTGATCGTCATATGCCACTGAGCGGTCGAAAAACGCGAAGAGGGCAGAACGAAGCCCCCGATCACGGGGGAACAACCGGGGGCTTCGCGTCTGCCGGCGGCTCCGAAGGGCCGCACATTGAGAACGTAAGACCTGTACGGGCCCCCGGTCAAGCCGAGTTGGGGTACTCCGGCAACTTGTCCGGGACCGCTCTTCACGACTTCACCACATCGAGGATGACCCGTCACCGTGCGTGAGCGGAGGGTGTGAATCGTCCGTCCCGGAAGGCCCGGGAAGCAACTCGTAACCCGTTGGTCGCTGACGCACCAGAAGGCCCGCGAAGGGTCGTGTGGGGTCGCCGGCGAAGTGCTCGCGCTCCGCGCGCACCCAGCCGTCCCAGAACTCCCGCTGTTCCTCTCCGTCCCGGGCCCGGCCCCGCGACCAGGACTCCTCGCGGGGCAGGTCCATCCAGAGCAGCAGCGCCAGATACGGGCGCAGGGCCCGGCGTCCCGCGCCGACGCCCTCCAGGACGATCACGGGTGCGGGCGGCAGCGGGCGGGGCGGACCGAAGCGGCGGGTCCGCCAGTCGTAGGGGGAGTAGTGCGCGGTCTCGCCACGGCCGAGCGGTTCGAGCACCTGGCTCAGCAGCCGTGCGGTCCAGTCGAACAGTTCGCTGTGGCTGGCGATGTCGTCGAGCCGCAGCACCGGGGCACCGCCCAGCGCCTCGGCCAGCTCCCCGGCGAACGTCGACTTCCCGGAGCCGGCGTGCCCGTCGACACCGACGAGCCGGACCGGACCGCACGAGGGGGCGAGCCGGCGGATGCGGGAGGCGAGATCGTGAATGGCTGGTTCCAGGGGAGGGCTCGAGTGGCGTGCTGACGGGAGCACTCTAGGCCCCTGGCCGGGAGGGCCGCGCGGGTCCCGTCATTGGTCGAGTCCCATGTTGGTCGGCGCGGCACCGGCCGAGGTGCTGGCACGATCCGCCAGGCTGCGTTCATAGTTGGCGCACACACGCTTCATCCGGCGGACGCACACGGTCCGGCCGGCCGTGCACTGGTCCTGTCCCGACTCCGACACCTGGGGGTCCTCCACCCATGAGCAGAGCCGAACTGCCGTCCCGCAGAACCCTCCTGGCCGCGGCGGTCGTCGCCGCCGTCGCCGGGAGCGCGGGGCCGGCCTCCGCCGGCACCGCCACCGTCGGCACACCGAGCCGAGGCGCCACCGACCCGGTGGGCGCCGGCCGGGCCGCCGCCCGCACCATCGACAACCGGGCCTGGACCTCGTACACCGACTGGCGCTCCGGCACCGCCGACGGAACCCGCGCCGTCGCCGGTGCCCGCCCCGGCCTCGTGATCGCGAGGGCCGCCGGCACCACGGACTACACCGACCCGCACACCGGCCGCACGGCCGCGTGGGAGTACGCCGGCTGGACCTCGCCGGTGCACCGCCTCGGCGTTTCGGCCACGGAGGTCATCGCCTCCTGGAACGCGCACACCCCCGAGGGCACCTGGCTCCAGGTGGAACTGAAGGGCACGTACTCCGACGGCACGGACACCCCCTGGTACGTCATGGGCCGCTGGGCGGCCGGTGACCAGGACATCCGGCGCACCTCGGTGGACGACCAGAGCGACGGCAAGAGCACCGTCTGGACCGACACGCTCTCCGTCGACGACGCGGCCTCGGGCCTGCGCGTCGTCTCGTACCGGCTGCGCCTCACCCTCTACCGCCGCCCCGGCACCCGGCTCACCCCGACCGTGTGGCGGCTCGGCGCGATGGGCTCCGACGTCCCGGACCGGTTCACCGTCCCCGCCTCCGAGCCCGGCCTCGCCAGGGAGCTGATCGTCCCGCGCTACTCGCAGGAGATCCACAAGGGCCAGTACCCGGAGTACGACAACGGCGGCGAGGCCTGGTGCAGTCCGACCTCCTCGCAGATGATCATCGAGTACTGGGGCGGCCGGCTCACCGAGGAGCAGCTCTCCTGGGTCGACCCGTCCTACGCCGATCCGCAGATCTGCCACGCGGCCCGGTACACGTACGACCACCAGTACGCCGGCTGCGGCAACTGGCCCTTCAACGCCGCCTACGCGGCCACGTTCGAGGACCTCCAGGGCGTGGTCACCCGGCTGGGCTCCCTCACCGACCTGGAGACGCTGATCGCCGCGGGCATCCCGGCCATAACGTCCCAGTCGTTCCTGGCGGAGGAGCTGACCGGAGCCGGGTACGGCACCTCCGGGCATCTGATGACGGTGATCGGCTTCACCGCCGACGGCGACGTGATCGCCAACGACCCCGCGTCGGACGACAACGCGGCCGTGCGCCGCGTCTACAAGCGGCGCGAGTGGGAGAACATCTGGCTGCGGACGAAGCGCTACAACGCCTCGGGCAGGGTCGTCTCCGGCACCGGAGGGGTCTGCTACCTCTACTTCCCGGCGCGTCCGACCCCGCGCCAGCGCAAGGCGCTCGCGGCGGTGGGCGTGCGCTGATCCGGTCCGCCCGCGGGCCCCGGGCGACCGGGCCCCGCGGGCGCCTGTGACCAACGTCTCGGCCGCGGAAGCCGTGCACGGTGGCAAGGTGGACGGCAGTCGCAGGGGGAGTCCACCGCACCACAGAGACCAGCGAGAAGCCATGACCGCGAACGCAGCCACCGTCACCCGCGCCCGCACCGGCGGCCCCCGGGACGACGGCCCGAAGATCCTCGAGCACGCCATGGGATGGACCCTCGTGGTGGTCGTCGCGATGCTCGTGACCCAGCTGGGACTGCTGTAACCCGAGGTCGCGGGGCTGCCCGTCCGGGCCCGTCGGCGGACCTGCCATACTGCGGCGGGATGTCCCGCCGCCCGCAGGAAGACCTGGGTCCGAAGTGAACGTCAGCCGGCAGTCCGCCGTGCGCCCCGCGGCGCGCGGTACCGAGCGTTCGTCGGCGCGCCGCGCCGAACTCATCGCCATCGGGCGGAAGTTGTTCGCCGACACGTCGTACGACGCGCTGTCGATGGACGACATCGCGCGCCAGGCGCGGGTCGCCAAGGGGCTGATCTACTACTACTTCCACTCCAAGCGGGGCTACTACCTGGCGATCATCGAGGACTCGGTGGCCGGCCTGGTGACCTTCGCGGCGAGCGGGGCCACGCTGCCGCCCGTGGAGCGGGTGCACCGCACCATCGACAGCTATCTGCGGTACGCCGAGCACAACCAGGCCGCCTACCGCGCGATCGTCAGCGGCGGCGTCGGCTTCGACACCGAGGTGCACGCCATCCGGGACGGTGTGCGCGAGGCGATCGTCTCGACCATCGCCGAGGGCGCCTACGGGCGTACGGACATCGCGCCGGTGGCGCGGATGGGGTTGCTGGCCTGGGTGTGCAGCGTGGAGGGTGCCGCCCTCGCCTGGATCGACCGCGGTGAACTCTCCCGCGAGACCATGAGCGAGCTGCTGATGAAGACGCTCGGCGGAGCCATGCGCGCCATCGAGGAGCTGGACCCCGCCCACCCGGCCCCGGCGCCCGCCCGCCGCGACGGCTGAGGCGCGCCGGCACGGAGGCGGGGGCGGGAGTCCCCCCGTGGAACCCCGCCCCCGCACGCCCGGAGGGACTACCGGATCGCCTTGATCAGCTCCCCGTTCGCGGTGTCGCCGCTCAGCTCCCAGAAGAACGTGCCGCCCAGCCCCTGCTGGTCCTTGTAGGTCATCTTGGTCCCGATGGTGGCCGGGGTGTCATAGCTCCACCAGTCGTTGCCGCACTTGGCGTACGCCGTGCCGCCCACGGTCCCGGTCGCCGGGCACTTGGCCTTGAGCACCGTGTAGTCCTCGATGCCCTGCTCGTACGTGCCCGCCGCCGGGCCGGTCGCGGTGCCGCCGGGCGCCGACTGGGTGACACCGGTCCAGCCGCGGCCGTAGAAGCCGATGCCGAGCAGCAGCTTGGAGGCGGGGATCCCGAGCCCCTTGAGCTTCGCGATCGTCGCCGAGCTGTGGAAGTCCGCCTTCGGGATGCCGTCGTACGAGGTGAGCGCCGAGTGCGGGGCGGTGGGGCCGGCCGCGTCCCAGGCGCCGAAGAAGTCGTACGTCATCGGGTTGTACCAGTCGACGTACTGGGCGGCGCCCGCGTAGTCGGCCGCGTCGATCTTGCCGCCCGGGGTGGCGTCCGCGGTGATCGCCGCGGTGACCAGGTTGCCGGAGCCGAACTCGGCGCGCAGCGCGGACATCAGGTTCCGGAAGGCGTCCCGGCCACTGGAGTCGCAGGTGGCACCGCAGGCGTTCGGGTACTCCCAGTCGATGTCGATGCCGTCGAAGACGTCGGCCCACTGGGAGTTCTCGACCAGGTCGTGGCAGGACCGGGCGAACGCGGCCGGGTTCTTCGCGGCCTCGCCGAAGCCGCCGGACCAGGTCCAGCCGCCGAACGACCACAGGACCTTGAGGTCGGGGTGGAGCTTCTTCAGTTCGCGCAGCTGGTTGAAGGTGCCGCGCAGCGGCTGGTCCCAGGTGTCGGCGACGCCGTCGACCGACTCGGCGGCGGTGTAGGTGCGCTCGGTGGCCGCGTAGGAGTCGCCCATCGCGCACTTGCCGCCGGTGACGTTGCCGAAGGCGTAGTTGATGTGCGTGAGCTTGTCCGCCGAGCCCGACGTCTCGATGTTCTTGACGTAGTACTTGCGGTCGTAGGTGCCCCATTCGGTGAAGTAGCCGAGGACCTTGGAACCCGCGGCGGCCTCCTGAGCCGAGGTCGCTGCGGTGGCGGTCGGGGCGCCCGCGCCGGCGAGCAGTCCGGCGCCGAGCACGGCGGCGCAGACGGCGGACACGAGCGCCCGCAGGGTGCGGGGGCGGTGGGGGGATTGCATCCGGTTGTCTCCTCGTGGGGGAGGGAACGCGGGTCGATTGGCATGAACGCGGTGACCCGGTGGAGCGAAACCCTAGGAGGACTAGACCAGTTGGTCAATGGTTCGGACCAATCCGGAGGGCGAAAGATTTCTTTGAGTAAGCGCTCGTTAACTGGTGACTCGGTGCCGCCGATCGGGCATACTCGCAGCGCACAGCCGCTGGTCAGCAGCTTCCGAGACCCGGGAGTGCGAGCATCGGCCAGGCACCGATACAACCCCGGCGGAGCCGCCCCCACCCAAGGCGCACGCCGATGTGCCCGAACAGGGAGGAGAGCGTCGCCATGCCCGACCGCGCCCCGCAGCCGGTGGACCGGCAACTGCCCACGGACGAGGCCCGGGACCTGATCTCGCTCGTCCGCGACATCGCCCAGCGCGAGATCGCCCCCAGGGCGGCCGAGGAGGAGGACGCGGGACGTTTCCCCCGCGAACTGTTCGCCCTGCTCTCCGAGTCCGGACTGCTCGGCCTGCCCTACGCCTCCGAGTACGGCGGCGGCGACCAGCCGTACGAGGTCTACCTCCAAGTCCTCGAAGAGCTCGCCGCCGCCCGCCTCACCGTCGGCCTCGGCGTCAGCGTGCACACCCTGGCCTCCTACGCGCTCGCCGCCTACGGCGCCAAGGAGCAGCAGGCCGAGCACCTGCCCGCGATGCTCGGCGGCGGCCTGCTCGGCGCGTACTGCCTCTCCGAGCCCGCCTCCGGCTCGGACGCGGCCTCCCTGCGCACCAAGGCGGTGCGCGACGGCGACGACTGGGTGATCAACGGCACCAAGGCGTGGATCACCCACGGCGGCATCGCCGACTTCTACACCGTCATGGCCCGCACCGGCGAGGAGGGCCCGCGCGGCATCAGCGCGTTCCTGGTGCCCGGTGACGCGGAAGGGCTGAGCGCCGCCGTGCCGGAGAAGAAGATGGGCATGAAGGGCTCGCCCACCGCCCAGGTTCATCTCGACGGCGTCCGGGTCCCGGACGCCCGGCGCATCGGCGAGGAGGGCCAGGGCTTCGCCATCGCCCTGTCGGCGCTGGACGGCGGCCGGCTCGGCATCGCCGCCTGCGCGATCGGCCTGGCCCAGGCAGCACTCGACGAGGCGCTCGGCTACGCGACCGAGCGGCGGCAGTTCGGCAAACCGATCGCCGACTTCCAGGGACTGCGCTTCATGCTCGCCGACATGGCCACGCAGATCGAGGCGGGACGCGCGCTGTACCTGTCGGCGGCCCGGCTGCGCGACGCGGGGCGGCCGTTCGCCAAGCAGGCGGCCATGGCCAAACTCCACTGCACGGACACCGCGATGCGGGTCACCACCGACGCCGTGCAGATCCTCGGCGGCTACGGCTACACCGCGGACTTCCCCGCCGAGCGCTTCATGCGCGAGGCGAAGGTGCTGCAGATCGTCGAGGGGACCAATCAGATCCAGCGCATGGTCATCGCCCGCCACCTCGCGGGGCCGGAGACGCGCTGAACTGACCGAGCCCCCGCCAGGGCGCGGCGAGCCGGGTCCATTCGGGGTCCTGCCGGCCGGGCAGCGTACGGCCCCGGTCGGCCCAGGTCCGCATCAGATCGCGGTAGATCGGCGGATCCGGGAGCCGGGGCGGCACGGTTGCGGCCGCCTCCGTGGGAGGCGGCACGAAGACACGGCGTTGACGCCCGGTCGTCGAGTACGTGGGGGTCGTCATACCTGGGCAACGCGGAACCGGCCGAACCGGTCACCGACCCCCGGAATCGGGCGTGCGTTCGCGATCGCCCCGTACGGCGGACGAGGGCGGACCGCGCCGCCCTCGTACCGGCCCTCGCTCAGGCGGCCTGACGCCGCATCGCCGGGACCCTGATCGGGCGCGAGCCCGGGCCGCCGACGTGCGAGAAGGGCTGGGTGCGCCAGTCGAGTCCCTGAGGGAGCGTCAGCAGCAGGGCGGTGTCCTGCTCCTGGGGAGTGACGGACTCGTCCGCCGGCCGGGCCTCGGCGGCGCGGCGGCCGGTGCCGGCGCAGACCGTGAGCCCGAACGGGTTCCACGGCGAGGCGCACAGCGCGTGCTCCGGCAGGACGTCCTCGTCCGCGAGCAGGGCGATGGGCTGCGCGCAGTCCGGGCAGATCACCCGGTACATCTCGAAGGTGTCGTACGCGTCGAACTCGTCGTCCTGGGCGTCGGGTTCGACGTACTCCGGATCGAGCTCGACGACCGGCTGCTGTCGCTTGGACGTGGTACGACCAAGGCGCTTAAGACTCTGCATTGGGTTCTCCCCCTCGGGCTGGGCCGTGAAGGCACTGCGGCCTCGACCACAGCAAGCACTTCCCGTCCCCCCTCCGGGGTAATCACGGGAACATCACGGAGACGGTTCGAAAGCTGTGGCGTTCGTCACACGCGGTCAAAGGGTGCCCGCTGCGACGGCTTTGTCCCCCCGGAGTGTGCGCGGCGCGCCTCCGGCATGTCACGAACCGGGTATGACCTGGGCGGCTCAGGTATCCGAGGAGATCAGGCGCACTGTAGGTTCTTGCGCCATGGAGGAGCTGGACCGACAGATCGTGCAGCTGCTCGTCAAGGACGGGCGGATGAGCTACACAGACCTGGGCAAGGCCACGGGCCTGTCCACGTCGGCCGTGCACCAGCGGGTGCGCCGGCTGGAGCAGCGTGGCGTCATCCGCGGCTATGCCGCGGTGGTCGATCCGGAGGCCGTCGGCCTGCCCATGACCGCCTTCATCTCGGTCAAACCCTTCGACCCCAGCGCCCCCGACGACATCGCGGACCGGCTCGCGGGCGTCCCCGAGATCGAGGCCTGCCACAGCGTCGCGGGCGACGAGAACTACATCCTCAAGGTGCGCGTGTCCACACCGCACGAACTGGAGGAACTGCTCGCCCGCGTGCGCTCCCTCGCGGGCGTCTCCACCCGTACGACGGTCGTCCTCTCGACGCCGTACGAGTCCCGGCCGCCGCGCATCTGAACGCGCCCCGCGTGCGGGGCGGACCGGGCGACGCGGGAGACTGTGGGACATGAGTGAACGCACCGCCCCGCCCCGCACCGTCCTGCTTCGCCGCGGAGAGGTCCACAGCCCGGCCGACCCCTTCGCGACCGCGATGGTCGTCGAGCGCGGTCAGGTCGCCTGGGTCGGCTCCGAGGGCGCCGCCGACGCCTTCGCGGACGGCGTCGACGAGGTGATCGACCTCGACGGAGCCCTGGTCACCCCCGCGTTCACGGACGCCCACGTCCACACCACGGCCACCGGCCTCGCCCTCACCGGACTCGACCTGTCCGCCGCCCCCACGCTCGAGGCCGCGCTGGCCCGCGTCCGGGAGTTCGCCGCCGCCCGCCCGGACGACCGGGTGCTGCTCGGCCACGGCTGGGACGCCGCCCGCTGGCCCGGGGGCCGCCCGCCGACCCGCGCGGAACTCGACGAGGCCACCGGCGGCCGCCCCCTCTACCTCAGCCGGATCGACGTCCACTCCGCGGTCGTCACCACCGCCCTGCTCGACCTGGTGCCGGCCGGGACCGTCCGCGAGGACCGCCCGCTCACCGGGGACGCCCACCATGCCGTGCGCGCCGCCGCCCTGGCCGCCGTCACGCCCGCCCAGCGCACCGAGGCCCAGCGCGCCGCCCTCGCGCACGCCGTCTCCCTCGGCATCGGCACGGTCCACGAGTGCGGCGGCCCGGAGATCTCCTCCGAGGACGACTTCACCGGCCTGCTGCGGCTCGCCGCCGAGGAGTCCGGCCCCCGCGTCGTCGGCTACTGGGCCGAACAGGACGTCGCCAAGGCGAAGGAACTGGGCGCGCTCGGTGCCGCGGGCGACCTGTTCGCCGACGGCGCCCTCGGCTCGCACACCGCCTGCCTCCACGAGCCGTACGCCGACGCCGGGCACACCGGAACCGCGCACCTGGACGCGGCCGCCGTGGCGGCCCACGTCGTGGCCTGCACCGAGGCCGGTCTCCAGGCGGGCTTCCACGCCATCGGCGACGCCGCCGTGAGCACCGTCGTCGACGGCATGCGGGCCGCCGCCGAGAAGCTCGGCCTCGCCCGCGTCCGTGCCGCCCGGCACCGCGTCGAGCACGCCGAGATGGTCACCCCCGAGACCGTCGCCGCCTTCGCCGAACTCGGCCTGACCGCCTCCGTCCAGCCCGCCTTCGACGCCCTCTGGGGTGGTGAGGACGGCATGTACGCCCAGCGCCTGGGACCGGAGCGGGCCCGCACCCTGAACCCGTTCGCGGCACTGCTGCGCGCCGGGGTCCCGCTCGCCTTCGGCTCCGACAGCCCGGTCACCCCCCTCGACCCCTGGGGCACGGTCCGGGCCGCCGCCTTCCACCGCACGCCCGAGCACCGCGTCTCCGTACGCGCCGCGTTCACCGCGCACACGCGCGGTGGCTGGCGGGCGACCGGACGCGACGACGCGGGCGTCCTGGTGCCCGGCGCGCCCGCCGACTACGCCGTCTGGCGCACCGGTGAACTCGTCGTCCAGGCCCCCGACGACCGGGTGGCCCGCTGGTCCACCGACCCCCGCTCCGGCACCCCCGGCCTGCCCGACCTCGCCCCCGGCCGTGACCTGCCGGTCTGCCTGCGCACCGTGGTCGGCGGGCGCACGGTCTTCGTACGGCCGGGCGAGTGATCTACGAGGGCGGCGCGGTGACGATCATGTGCCGCGCCCTTCTCCCGCGACCTGCAGATCCTCGTCGCTGACCAGGCGCTTGAACCACATCGCGCAGGTCGAACGACTGTTGACAGGCGGCCGTCGGGGGCCGGTAGGTTCGGCCGGGTCCACCACCGGACGCCCGACCGGAGAACGTCCGGCCACTCGTGTCAGCGCCGCTGGGTCAGGGACGGTGTGCCGCACCGGGGCACCGTCACTGGGAGCCAGGCTCAGCGGCGGCGCGGTACCGAGGGACGTGCCAGCCGGCCGGGGAGGTGTGACCCCGGGTGGGGCCCGGGCGCTCAGTAGACAACGGCTTCAGGTCGATCCGCAGCCGGCGGATCCCGGGCCGGCCCGAAGGGCGCCGGGCCCCCATCCGCTGCCCCTCTTCACACGCTCAAAAAGTGTGTTCCTACCCGATCTTCGGTAAACGACACCACCATACGAACGTCCTGTCACGTCGACGCAGGCCGGGCCCACTATGGTGGGATCCTGTGCACAGGACATGAAGGGGCAGCAGTGAACGACGGCGACGGGACCCGCTCGGCAGGATCCCCGGGGCGGAACTTCGGCCCGCTCGGCACGGCTCTGGTGATCATCCCGACCTACAACGAGGCGGAGAACATCAAGGCGATCGTCGGCCGGGTGCGCAAGGCCGTTCCCGAGGCGCACGTTCTCGTGGCCGACGACAACAGCCCCGACGGCACGGGCAGGCTCGCCGACGAACTGGCCGCCGGGGACGACCACGTCCAGGTGCTGCACCGCAAGGGCAAGGAGGGCCTGGGCGCGGCCTATCTCGCCGGCTTCCGCTGGGGCATGGAGCACGGCTACGGCGTGCTGATCGAGATGGACGCCGACGGCTCCCACCAGCCCGAGGAACTGCCCCGTCTGCTGACCGCCCTCAAGGGCGCCGACCTCGTGCTCGGTTCCCGCTGGGTGCCGGGCGGCCGGGTGGTGAACTGGCCGAAGTCCCGTGAGTTCATCTCGCGCGGGGGCAGCCTCTACTCGCGCGTGGCGCTCGATCTGCCGCTGCGCGACATCACCGGAGGATTCCGCGCCTTCCGCAGCGAGACCCTGGAGGGCCTCGGCCTCGAGGAGGTGGCCTCCCAGGGGTACTGCTTCCAGGTCGACCTGGCCCGCCGGGCGGTCAAGGCCGGCTACCACGTCGTCGAGGTCCCGATCACCTTCGTCGAGCGCGAGCTCGGCGACTCCAAGATGAGCCGTGACATCCTCGTCGAGGCGCTGTGGCGGGTCACGGCGTGGGGCGTGGGGGAGAGGGTCGGCAAAGTCCTCGGGCGCGGCGAGGAGAAGCCGCGGCCCCAGCCGGACGCCAAGCGGCCCGAGCCGGTGGCCACGCGGTCCGAGCCGGACGCCACGCGACCCGAGGCGTAGGCCCACGACGTCCCTGTCGTTCCGTCCGATCCCGCTTATCCCGACCTGAGCCGGGGCCAGGCACACTGGGACCATGACGACTGGCGCTCAGACCCCGTATCCCGCCCGGCCGCGGCGCTCCCGGCTGCGCACCTTCCTGCCGCTGGGGATCGCCGCATGGCTCGTGCTGGAGATCTGGCTGCTCACGATGGTCGCCGGGGCGTCGAGCGGACTGGTCGTCTTCCTGATTCTCGTGGGCGGCTTGGTGCTCGGCTCGGTCGTCATCAAGCGCGCCGGCCGCCGGGCCTTCAAGAACCTGACCGAGACGCTGCAACAGCAGCAGGGCGGGGTGATGCCCGAGGCCCGGCCCAACAGCGAGGGCAACGGGCTGACGATGCTGGGCGGCCTGCTGCTGATCCTCCCCGGCCTGATCTCGGACGCGGTGGGACTGCTCCTGCTGGTGCCGCCGGTCCAGAAGGCCGTGAGCCGCTACGCCGAGCGCACCTTCGAGCGCAAGCTCCGCGAGGCCGCGCAGGGCTCCCTCGGGGACGCCTTCCAGCAGGCCCGTATGCGCCGGCCCGACGGCAAGGTCGTCCAGGGCGAGGTCGTCCGGGACGAGCCCGGAAGCACTCCGGGGGACACCCCTCAGGGTCCGCGCCCGCCCCTCACCCGCTGACGGCGGCCGGGACCCGCGCACACACAGGACCGGGGGGGGGGGGGGGGGGGGGGGGGGGGGGGGGGGGGGGGGGGGGGGGGGGGGGGGGGGGGGGGGGGGGGGGGGGGGGGGGGGGGGGGGGGGGG